>JAZDDZ010000055.1:0-14248 GCA_043809245.1 Candidatus Iainarchaeum sp. | reverse complement strand
GCGGTTGCCGTTCTTTCTCTGCCGAAGCCATTTGTTTCAACTCGGCAAGAGAATAATCCGGCAGAAACTCTTCCCCGCGAGCTAAGTCATAACGCATGATACTATATAGGAATGTTCAAATATATAAATCATTCGCTATAGTGCTCGGCCCTATACTTGGCTTTCTGGCTTACTCGCTTGATTTGCCTATTCCCCCTCAGGCGAAAATCGTTTTCGGAATAACCGTTCTCGCAGTCGTTTACTGGTTTTCAGAGGTAATAGAGCTTCACGTTACAGGCCTGATGATTGCCTTCCTGTTAATTGTTTTAGGCGGCTTCACTCCCGCGCAGATTTTCCCCAACTACTTTGACCCGGTTGTAATGCTTTTGCTTGGCGGTTTCATGCTCGCGTTGGCGCTGCAGAAATTTGAGTTGGATGAATTGATTGCTTTGCGCGCGGCAAGGCATTTCGGGCATGACCCAAAATGGCTTATACTCGGCTTCATGGCTTTGACTGCTTTTCTTTCCTTCTGGGTTTCAAACACCGCAAGTGCGGCGGTGATGATTCCAATTGCGCTTTACATCATAAGGAAGAACAAGCTTGACCCTGGAAAATCAAATTTTGCAAGGGCATTCATTTTATGCGTTGCATACGCTGCAACAATAGGTGGTTTGGGGACATTGGTTGGCTCCACTCCAAACCCGCTTGCAGCAAAATACATAAACGAAATGGGAGTTTCATTCGGCTTCACTGACTGGATGCTTTACGGCCTTCCATTCGTTGTCGTTTTTCTCTTGGTGATTTGGGTTGTGGTGCGCTATCTCTTCAAGCCAGAGATAGATAAAGTGGACGTTGAGTTAAGGGACATGAAATTGAATGGAAACCAGGAAAAAGTTTTGGGGATTTTTTTTGTCACAATTCTTTTATGGATTTTCGGGGAGCAGTTCGGCCTGGTGAACAGCGTTGTCGCAATCGTTCCCATAATCCTCCTATATCTTTTGAAGCTGGTTGATGAAAAGGATTTCGGCAGGGTTGACTGGGGAATTCTTTCCTTGATTGGAAGCGGAATCGCTTTGGGTTATGCCTTCCACCAAAGCGGCTTTGACTCTTTTGTAGCCTCGCTGATTCAGGGCATTGTCATAGGGCAGCCGTTGTTCTTAGTCATATTCGTTATCTCGGTTTTCAGTGTTTTGCTCACAATGTTTGCAAGCAATACAGCGAGCGCAGCAATAATGATTCCGCTAATGATTCCTTTGGCGCCGATTATAGGCGTTCGCCCCGAGGTGCTCATAGTGATTGTTGCAGTTGGCGTCTCTCTTGATTTCACTGCTCCGATGGGAACTCCGCCAAATGCAATCGCTTACTCCACGGGCTACGTGAATGTATTGCAGATGGCGAAATCAGGTTTGCTTCTTTCCTTACTTGCGTCTCTTTTGCTTGCTGTTTTCGCGACATTCGTGTGGATCTGATTGTTTTCCGCAGCCAAAATTTTAAACTTAACCCGCCATACTTTTACTAGAGGTGGTATGAAATGATGTCACAAATTCCCCAAAAGTTGGAGAACCTGAGCAAGGGCCAGATAGACAAGGAGATTCTAAGGGTTGGAATAATCGCGGAGCTTGATGCTGTGAGCCTTTACGAGCAGCTGGCGGCAATGGCTGAAAATGAGAACATAAAAAAGGTTCTGGTGGACATAGCGAAGGAAGAGAAAACCCATGTGGGCGAATTCCAGGCGCTTTTGCTTGAACTTGACAAGGAACAGGAAAAAGAGCTGGCTCACGGAAAAGAAGAAGTTGAAGAGCTGAAAAAATAAGGGGGTTTGTTCATGGATGAAAAAAAATTTTACTCGCAGCCGAAACTGCCTTACAATTACGCTGGCCTTGCGCCGTTCATTTCCGAACAGCAATTGCAGATTCACTATGAAAAACACCACGCAGCCTATGTGAAGGGCGCGAATGCAATTCTTGAAAAACTTGACAAGGCAAGGCAAGAAGGCGCTGACTTGGACATGAAGGCAACTCTCAAAGACCTTTCCTTCCAAATCGGCGGGCACATTCTTCACTCTCTTTTCTGGGAGAACATGGCTCCCGCGGGAAAAGGCGGAGGCGGAACACCTGAAGGCAAATTAGCGGAAGAAATCAGCAAGGAATTCGGTTCCTTTGAAAGGTTCAAAAGCGAATTCACGAAGGCGGCTGCAAGCGCCGAGGGCTCCGGCTGGGCTGCGCTAAGTTACTGCATGAAAACAAACAGGCCAATTATAATGCAGATAGAAAAGCACAACACAAATGTTTATCCTTCATTCAAGATTCTCTTGGTGCTGGACGTTTTCGAGCACGCCTACTACCTTGACTACAAAAACGACCGCGGAAAATTCATTGAATGCTTCTGGAGCGTTGCAAACTGGAAGGAAGCAGGCGAAAGGCTGGAGAAGCTGCTGAAATAGGTGCTGCGAAAAATTTTTTTCGGTGATTTGAATGGAAAAATTTGTTTTTGCGGCATTTTTTTTGGCTTTTTTGTTGCTTGCAGGCTGCATTTCATCGGTTGATACAACGCCTTCCGCGCAGCCCTCTGCTTTATCTGACGCTGATGCCAATCAGGGAACAGTTGCAAACTCTTTGCCTTCCTCTGAAACTGCCGGATGGAAAAGCATTTCACTAACCGATATTGGCACGGGAAACAGTTTTAAGGTTTCAGATTTCACGGGAAAAGCAGTTGTGCTGGAAAGCTTTGCGGTGTGGTGCCCTGTGTGCCTTGAACAACAGAAAGAGATTAAAAAACTCAAGGACTCCGAAGGGGATTCCTTTGTTGCAGTATCGGTTGACACTGACCCCAATGAAGACACTGCAAGAGTCAGGGAACACATTGCAAGAAATGGCTTTGGCTGGCATTATGCTGTTTCACCGGCTGAAATGACCCAGGCGCTCATAAGCGAGTTTGGATTGACAGTGGTTAACGCGCCGAGCGCGCCTGTAATTCTGGTGTGCGAAGACCAGTCTGCGAGATTCCTCAGAAACGGGGTTAAAACCGCTGAGGACCTGAAAAACGAAATAGAGGCCGGGTGCTGACATGATTGACTTTGCGGGAATCGCAACTGCTTTCATTCTCGGCTTGCTCACGCCCCTTGGCGCGTTATGCGTGCTTCCTGTTTACCCTGGTTTTCTCGCGTTCCTAGCAGGGCGTATGGGTGGTGAAAAACCTGGCGGCAAACACATTCCTTTTCTCGGGCTTGTAGTTGTTTCAGGGGTTATTTTTTTCATGCTGTTGTTTGGCTTGCTTTTTTCAACGGTCCTGCAGGTTTCGCTTACAAATGTGATTGGCATAATTTCTCCGGCTGCATTTTTTGTTCTTGCCGCTATAAGCGTTCTGTTGATATTAAACGTTGATTTTGGAAGGCTGTTCCCAAAAATCAATGCCCCGATTGTCAAAAACCCTTTGTCTAGCGCGCTTATTTTCGGCTTTTTTTTCGGTGCAATAGTGCTTCCCTGCAATCCTGCTTTCATTGCCGCGCTACTCGCAAGGTCAGTCCTCATCGCAAGCCCCATAGAAAACATTCTTAACTTTCTTTTCTTCGGTCTGGGCATAGGCGCGCCCTTGCTCTTGCTTTCAGTTGTTTCAGCGGCTTCAGGCAACGCATTGCTTGACTTCATGGCAAAGCACAAGAGAAAAATAAACCTGGCGGCAGGAACAATAATGCTTGCAATATCTCTTTACTATCTCTTATTCGTGTTTGCAATCCTGGGTTGAGAAACCGTGGGAAAGCCAGCTTCGCCGCTGAAGGAAGCCGTTCAGCTCTTTCACGCCAAAGCAAGGCAAGCGCCTAACACATATCCATATTTAAATGTAATGCTTTACACATACTGTAAAGCAAATGTTTCTTTTTTAGTGAGCGTGGAAGAGTGCCCGAAGAAAAAGCAAAGCTTTCCCTGAAGGAGGGGCTAATTTACGGTTTGATGCCGCACATTGGCTGCATTGCATTCATTGCCGCGTCAATTCTCGGCGTGACTGTTGCAGTGGAATTCTTCAAGCCCTTGCTTTTGAACCCGTTTTTCTTCCACTTCCTTATCGCGCTTTCATTCGTTTTCGCGACTGTTTCAGCTGCCCTTTACCTCAGGAAAAACGGAATTCTTTCCTGGAACGGCGTGAAAAGGAAAAAGCAGTACCTTTCCTTGATGTACGGAACAACAATCGGCGTGAACCTTTTCCTTTTCCTGTTCGTTTTTCCCTTGACTGCAAACTTTGACACCGGCTCTTTCGGCAGCAATGTAACCGCTGCAGCATCGCTTGGCGCAACAGCGGGAGTTCAATCGCAGCCTGAGGCAAGCTCAATAATCACTTTGCAGGTTGAAATTCCCTGTTCGGGCCATGCGGCGCTTATTGTGGATGAATTGAAAAAGCTTGAAGGGGTCAAAGGAGTGAAATACATTTCCCCGGACCAGTTTGCGGTTGACTGCGATTTCTCAAAGGTGACAAAAGAGCAGATTTTGGGCCTGGAAGTGTTCAAGACTTACAAGGCGAAGATAGTCGGCTGATGCCAAATCTGATTAATGCATTTAATCCTTTTGGGGTAAATGTTATTTGATATGAAAAAGCTTCTTTTATGCGTCAATGCCTTGAAGAAAGGCTCTGAGGGAAAGCTTGTCTGCGCGCGAATGGATGAATTCAGCGGTTTGGGCAAGAAGGAAAGCAAGGAATTGTTCAATGAGTTGTGTTTCTGCCTTTTGACCGCGAACTTTAACGCGGAAAGGGCAATAAAGATTCAGGAAGCGCTGGGTGACGGTTTTTTTTCCCTTTCAGAAAAAAAGCTTGCAAAAAAATTGAAGCAACTGGGCTACCGCTATCCCAATACAAGGGCAAAGTATATCTCAGAAGCAAGAAAGCACGCGGCTTCATTGAAGGATACAATCAAGTCTTTTTCTTCAGAGGCAGAGGCAAGGCACTGGTTAGCGGAAAACGTGAAAGGCTTGGGCTATAAAGAGGCAAGCCATTTTCTGCGCAACATTGGCTTCAAGAATTTGGCAATAATTGACTTCCACATTGCAGACATCCTAGCGGAGCATGGCCTGATTGAAAAGCCGAAAAGCAAGGCGCTTTCACGAAAACAATATCTGGAGATTGAAAAAGTGCTGGAAAAAGTCGCTGCCAAAGCTGGAATGAATCTGGCGGAACTGGACTTGTACCTCTGGTGCGCGGAAACAGGGAAGATACTGAAATAATTATGTTTAATCCGCCTTGGAACACGCTATTTAAATTATTTGATGCAATATTCATTAATCTTCCATTTTGGGGTGATTTTTGATGCCGTACATTGATGCGCAGTTGTTCAAGAAAAAAGGCGAAAAAAAAGTGTTAAGGCTTGTATTGGATGAAGGCGACATAGTCCTTGACTCCATTAAAAAGGCAATGGCAGAGCACGAAATAGAGCAGGCAAAGGTAGAGGACATGAACGGCATTCTGCGCGAGGCAACAGTGAATTACATGAACGGAAGCAGGTATGAGTCAAAGGTTTTGAAAAACCAGCAGATTCTTCGCGCCTCAGGCAACTTCAAGCACCATTACGGCGAATTATACGGCTCAATGAATGTTTCAACCGCGGACAAAAACCCCTTAACCGCTACATTTGTGAAAGGAAAGGCGGCAGAGGGCCTTGAAATAAAGATGAGCTTCATCCAGCTCACAGGGTAATCAATTTCGGGTAATTTGAATGGATGCACTTTTATGGATTCTGGCCGCAACTATTGCAAACAGCCTTGTGGCATTTGTCGGCGCATTCTCCTTATTCATTTCAAAGGAAAAGCTTGAAAGCATCCTTCTTGCGCTTGTCGGCTTTTCCGCAGGAGCACTCTTGAGCGGAGCATTCTTTCACTTGCTCGCGGAATCGCTTGAGCAGCTGCCTGTAATGGAGGCATTCGCTTATCTTTTCGTTGGATTCATTGTTTTCTTTCTGCTTGAAAGATTTCTCTACTGGCATCACTGCCATGAAGGCAAATGCGACGTGCATGCTTTCTCTTACATGATTCTTTTCGGCGACGCAATGCATAACTTCATTGACGGGTTAGTCATTGCCGCAAGTTTTCTGGTAAACAGCGGCTTTGGAATAGTAACCACGCTGATAATAATCGGCCATGAGCTTCCGCAGGAGCTCGGCGATTTCGGGGTAATGGTTTTCGGGGGAATGGAAAGGAAAAAAGCGCTTTTCTATAATTTTGTCGCGCAGATGGCAAGCATTTTAGGCGGAATACTCGGCTTTTTCTTTATCGGCGGCACGGGAATAGTCCCGCTGCTACTGCCTTTTGCAGCGGGGGGATTCATTTACATTGGCGCAAGTGACCTAATACCCCAGCTGCACAAGGAAAAAAGCTTCAAAAAATACTTTGGCTCCTTTGCCTTCTTCCTCGCGGGAATAGCGTTCATGGTTTCAATAAAAATTCTCGTCGGCGCCTGAAAACAAATTATTTCACACACCGCAAACCGTTGCAATTATTGTGCCGTCAACCGCAACAGTGAAAACCTTTTCATCGCCCGAGGCATTGAAAGCAAAAACATTCCAGAAAACTTCGCTGATTTTTGCGGCGTTTCTTACATCAGAGTAATCGGAGCCGCTTGCCTGCACATATGCTTCCGCTGCTGAAACAGCGCCCGAGTCATCCGCGATTATTCCGCTTCCCTCTTTGAGCACAGGGCTGGGGAAACTTCCATCATCGCACCAGCAGCTCTCAATAGTGCAGGCAAAAAGAGCGCACGCATCATCCTTAACCGATTCACATTCCTTTGAAACGAAAGCGTTTGGAATTTCCTTGTAGAGAATCTGGCGGTCGTCTATGGGGCAACCGCTGAAAAACAATGCCGTCAAAATAAGAACAGCAAGAAATGCCTTCATCATGGTAAAACTAAGGACAAACTTATATAAAAACTTTTTTGCAGAATTCTTTCCACTCATCGCATTCTGCGTTAAAAAGGTCGCATTCGGCTTTTCCGCCGCATTCCATTGCCTCGCATTCGGCAATTTTTGCAGGGCACTCGTCCATTAAGTCAATAAAGCTATAAGCGCCCTCGCCGAGTTTTGCAGAAATAACTTCGTTTATTTTTTTCTCAACTGCATCAAAGGCATTGTTTGCTGTGTTCGACAAGGTCACTTTTTTTTCGCCGCCGTTTGCCGTAATGTCAATCCTCGACCACCCGCCATCCATGATTGAAGGGTCGCTGTATTCCGCGTTCAGGGAAAAGAAACCGTTTTCAATCGCGGAATTGTAAATCGCGAGCAGCTCTTCTTTTGAAACAGTGAATTCGTTTGTTTTGCCCAGGAACATTCCCTGTTCTTTTGTAAAATAAGCCTTTCCTTCCGCATCCACCGCGAACTCGTATCTGCCCCACTCCAAATGCATTGCGCCTGTTCCATAAGCAATCTTGAAATCCGGCGGAAGCGCATCCAAAGGTTTCGGTGGCTCAGGGCAGCCGCTGAAAAGAACCAGTGCGCAAACCAGAAACGCAAAAAGCGCAATTCCTGTTTTCATTAAACAAAATAATGAATTAAGTGGTATTTAATGGTTTTCCTTCTAAAGCTTGATGCCTTTTTTTTACATGTTGAGGGCTTTAATCAGTAATAATCTTTATAAACAAATTAACCAGTATTATATTATTTTGAGGCAATTGAAATGGCGGGGAAATGGGAAGAACTGAAAAAAATCATCGAGTATTCAAAAGGCGGAGTGCTCAGCAAAAAACTCCCAAAAACAGAGGGCAAAGATGTCACTCTCTTCTGTTTGGCCAGGGGCACAGGCATATCTGAGCACACTTCTACCAAAGAAGGATTTGTCTTCGTGCTTGAAGGAAAAGGGACATTTAATTTAGGCGGCAAAAGCATTCCAATGCTGCCTGGCACATTCATTCACATGGAGAAAAACGCAGTGCACTCCCTTAAAGCCGAGAAAAACACTTCATTCATACTTTTGCTGTTAAGTTGCTGAACTTTTACAAAGGCTTTCCCCGGCGCCAAACATATTCATATATAAAAATTTTCAATTTATTTCTTTGCGTGGGGTTTAGGGGTGCATACTTTCAATAAAAAAATCCTGATGATTGGCTATGGCGCTGTCTCAAAGTGCGCGCTGCCATTGCTGTTCAAGCACATAAAGGTTCCGTTTGAGAACGTTACGGTAATAGATTTTGCTGACAAAAGCAAGGAACTGAATCACTGGATTTCAAAGGGCGTAAAATACCACAAGCAAATGGTTTCGCGGGAAAATTTGGCGGATATTCTTTCACAGCACCTTGAAAAAGGCGGATTATGCATTGACTTGGCTTGGAACATTGCGTGCTGGGACATAGTGCAGTGGTGCCATGACAATGAAGTGCTTTACGTTAACACTTCCGTTGAACAATGGGACCCAAAGGAAGGCGTGTTCAATGCCTCACCTTACGAGAAATCGCTTTACTTCAGGCAAATGAAGATGCGCGAGCTATGCAAAAACTGGAAGAACGCGACAACTTTTGTTGTTGACCACGGCGCAAACCCCGGCTTAATCTCCCACTTCGCAAAACAGGGCGCAATTGACATCGCAAGAAAACTGATTAAGGAAAAAAAGGCAAAAAACCCCTCGCTTTTGGAGAAACTCATCAAAGAGGAGAAGTTCGGCGAGCTTGCAATGCATTTGGGCATTAAAGTGATTCATTGCTCGGAGAGGGACACGCAGATAACCAACAAGCCCAAAGAAGTGAATGAATTTGTCGGCACATGGAGCATTGAAGGGTTAAGGGAAGAGGGAACAGCGCCAGCGGAAATGGGCTGGGGAACGCATGAAAAAGAGTTTCCCGCATTAGCTTATCATCCGCCTGTGGGCCCGAAGAACCAGATTTTTTTGGCGCAAATGGGAATAAACACCTGGGTGCACTCCTGGGTGCCTGACTACGAGATTGTGGGCATGGTTATAAGGCACGGAGAAGCCTTTGGCTTATCGGACAGCTGGACTGTGTGGAAAAACGGCAAGGCAATTTACAGGCCCACTGTCCATTACGCTTACATGCCCTGTGATGAAACCATCAGCTCCCTGCATGAACTCAGGTGCAGGAATTACGAAATGCAGCCAAAGCTCAGGATTCTGGACGACAAGGAAATCACTTCCGGAGCTGACATTTTAGGCGCGCTTTTGATGGGGCATGAATTCAATTCCTGGTGGGCTGGAAGCATTTTAACGATTGAAGAATCGCGAAAACTTGCGCCCGGGCAGAATGCGACAACGATTCAGGTTGCAATCAGCGTTATTGCCGCCGCGATGTGGGCAATTGAAAACCCAAGGAAAGGCTTTTGCCTGCCGGATGATTTGCCGCATGAATTTGTTTTAAAAATTTCAAAACCATATTTGGGGGAGTTTGTTTCAAAGCCAAGCGACTGGACTCCGCTTGGAAACAGGAAGGTTTACTTCAAGGAAAATCCCGCGAGCAAGCCCGACAAAAAGGACGTGTGGCAGTTCAAAAACTTTCTTTTCACACCGTGAAAAATTTGGGGATGATTGTTATGGAGCAGGCAGGGCAGAAAGAGGAAAAAAAAGTCAGGGTTAATGGAGTTCCGCACATTGATGAAAAAGAGAAATTTCTTTTACAGGAACTTGCAAGGCAAAATGGAACGCCGATTTTTGTAATCGACCATGAAAAGATAAGGCGGAATTACCGCGAATTCAAAGAGAACCTGCCGAAAGTGCAGGCATACTATGCGGTGAAAGCCAATTCAGACCCTGAGATTGTTAGGACACTGTACAAGGAAGGCGCAAGCTTTGACGTTGCCTCAATGCCTGAATTCATGCTTGTATACGAGAACATAAAGGATTTGCCTGACAGGGAAAGGCAGGACTTTATCTGGGACAAAATAATTTACGCGAACACGATTAAGCCGATTGAAACTCTGCAGGCATTGGACAAATTCAAGCCATTGGTTACGTTTGACAACACAGCAGAGCTGAAAAAAATAAGGCAGTTTGCGCCGCACGCAGGCCTTGTGTTAAGGATTCGCGTGCCAAACACCGGTTCGATGGTTGAATTAAGCTCCAAGTTCGGCGCAGACCCGGGTGAAGCAGTTGATTTGATAGTTGAGGCATTTGATTCAGGCGCTGTTGTTGAGGGCTTAAGCTTTCACGTTGGCAGCCAGTGCACTAATTTCGAAAACTATGTCCAGGCGCTGCAGCTTTCCGCGAACATAATAAAAGAGGCTGAAACAAGGGCAGGGCAGAGGATAAAGATTTTGGACATCGGCGGAGGCTTCCCGGTAAAATATAATTCAAAGGTGAAGTCTTTCCGCACGCTTGCGAAAAAACTTAATTCAGAAATAGGGAGGATTTTTCCCAAGGATATGGAGATTCTCGCAGAGCCCGGAAGGTTCATTGCCGCAAACGCATGCACGCTTGTCGCAAAAGTAATCGGTTTGGCAAACCGCGACGGCAAGCCGTGTTATTACATCAACGACGGAGTATACCACACTTTTTCAGGGCAGGTATTCGACCACTGCATTTACCCCATTCACGCATTCAAGGAAGGCGAAAAGCACATTAGCGCGGTTTTTGGCCCGACTTGTGACGCCTTTGACACAATCACGCAGCAGGCAGAGCTGCCTGATTTAGAGTTGCATGACTTGGTTTACGCTGAAAACATTGGCGCGTACACAATGGCTTCTGCGAGCTACTTCAACGGCTTTCCGCCGGCGAAAGTGGTGCACGTTAATAAATGATTCAATTCAATAAGATAATTATGTCGGACAGTAAATTGGCTTATGCCTATCTTTTGCTGACTATTATTTTATGGTCTGGCACTCCTGCTGCTGCAAAGATTGCGTTGGGCGAGCTAAATGATTTTCAGCTGCTTCTTTATGCAAATCTGGTTGGGCTAATTTCCCTCTCTTTTGCTGTTCTGATCCAAAAAAAATTGCACCATTTCTTAGAATACAAAAAATCCGATTATGTTAAAATGTTCTTCATGGGGGTTTTAGGGCTCTTTTTATACTATGTATTTTTGTATGAAAGCTTTACGCTTGCCCCTGCAGGGCAGGCAAATATAATCAATTACTTGTGGCCTATTTTTGTCGTAATTTTTTCCATCCTCCTGCTTAAAGAAAAATTCAATCTTAAAACAATAACTGCAATATTGCTCAGTTTCTTTGGGGCATTATTGATCTTCACCCAAGGGGATCTGGCGGCTTTTGCAAACGAGTACACTTTTGGTTATATGCTTGCTGCCGCTGCCGCGGTTTGTTACGGCCTTTTCTCTGTGCTTGGAAAAAAAGTGCATTTCGAGAGCTACACAAGCATGTTGGTTTACTATCTTTCGTCAATGATTCCAGTTATAGTTGCGGTTTATCTTCTTGGAGGAATTGTTTTGCCAGCAAAAATTGAAACAATAGCTGCAGTAATTTTTTTGGGTGGATTTGCGAACTCCTTGGCATTTGTATTCTGGTTCAAGGCACTTGAGCTCGGGCACACGCACAGGATGGCTAATGGGGTATATGCCGTCCCGTTCCTGGCATTGGCCTGGACATATCTTCTTAACAACGAGGCTATTTCAATCATCTCAATTGCGGCACTTGTTATAATCGTCAGCGGAATTCTGATTCAATACAAAAACAAGGGTTAAAGCCGGATGCTTTTGCGTGCGGGAAGCAGTACGCCTGCTCACGTGGTTTTTGAACTGTTTTCTCCCGACATAAGGTTTTTAAACATTATGAATACCTATTCATTATATGGTTTTGAATATTAATTCAAAAAGGAGGCTTTGGAAATGCCCAATAAAGACGGAACAGGCCCTGATGGAAAGGGCCGAAAAACAGGCAGGAAGAAGGGTTCCTGCAAATGACTGAATTAAAGGAGGTGAATTTATTATGCCTGGAAATGATGGAACCGGCCCTATGGGAGCCGGTGCTTTTACCGGAAGGGGTTTTGGCTCATGCGGAAGAGGCCGTGCTTTAAGGCGCGGCCGCGGAAGGGGCTTTGGATATGGCTTCAGGGGAATGCCTTTGGAGCTTTCCAAAGAGGAAAGGGTTAAAATACTGAAAGCGGAAAAAGAGGATATAGAGAAAGAGCTGAAGGAGCTCGGGGAATAGTGCAAAAAAATGCCAAGGCCAAGGCTTTTCAGGAAAGTCCTAATGGAACCGCGTGTAACTTACTTCAAGCCAGCGGGAGTGAGAATGGTTGACCTGGAAGAAAGCATTCTTGCGGTTGAAGAGTTTGAGGCGGTAAGGTGGAATGACTTGGAGGGCCTTGAACAGGAAGAGGCCGCTTCAAAGATGGGCATATCCCAGCCCACCTTCCACCGCCTGCTTTCCTCTGCGCGAAAAAAAATCGTTGACGCAATAGTGAACGGAAAGGCGCTGAGAATCGAAGGAGGCAGCTTTAAATTCGTGGGAAGGCACAGGGGAAGGCACGGAAGGCGGTTTGGGAGAGGGGCAAATGAGTAACTCCCGGGTGGAAATGTTCAATGAAATGGCTGCAAGCCCGAAAAGCAAGCCTGACAAGGTAATTGAGGCGCTTGGCCTCAAGGAAGGGCAGAGCATTGCGGACATTGGTTCTGGCGGAGGATATTTTTCTTTGAGGTTCGCAGAAATAGTCGGCTTAAAAGGAAAGGTTTTCGCGGTTGATGTGAACCAAAGCTTTTTGGATTTCATCAAAAAAAGCGCTGAAGGCAAAGGGTTGAAGAACCTTTCAATAGTCCTCTCGGAAAAGAATAAATTGGGGCTTCCAGAAAAATTGCTTGACCTGATTTTCATCCGAAATGCAACACACCACATCTCTGAAAGGGCAAAGTATTTCAGGCAGCTGGGGAATTTCCTTAAATCCAATGGCAGAATAGCGGTAATAGAGCACAAACCCCGTGGCCTTTTTTCTTTCCATGGCTTGTTCGGCCACAGCGTAAAGAAAAAGATAATTATGCAGGAAATGAAGCAGGCAGGCTATTCGCTTGAAAAGGAATTTGATTTTTTGCCGGAGCAGCACTTCACTGTTTATTCAAGGAAATGAGCCGCAACAAAGAAATTCAAGCCTTTGCTTTCACCGGTGCCGGTGCCTTTGCTTTTCCCGCCGCAATCATGATTCCCCAGAACACGAAAACCCCTGCTGTCATGAGCACGCCAAGCAATAAGTCTGAGAAAAGGTTTTCCCCTATAAGGAATAGCTCGCCGTTCCAGAAATGGTCTATTACAAGCATTACCGCGCCGCCGCTAAGCATCAGGTTAAGCCAATGCAGCTCGCTGCTGTCCTTGATGGCGCGCTTTCTAAGCGCGAAAAGGATTACAGACAAAGATAAGGGGATAGCATAGCAGACCATTTTTTACACCTTACAGAGAAAAGAGCAAAAGAAATAAAAATGTGCCCTCGCCAAACCATTAATTTTAATGCATTAAACCAAACCGCATTTTCATGTTTTAAATGAATTGCATAAATGATATTTTAATATGCCTCTTTCAATAAAAAAAATTTCTATTTCCATTGGCAAAAAAGAACTATTTCTTGATGAAAGTGTGGGAATCGCAGACGGCTCCAAAGTCGGGCTCATTGGCAGAAACGGCGTGGGAAAAACAACTTTTCTCAAAGCAATTTTGGGCCAAGCGGATTACACGGGTGAGATTGAATTCACTGGCAAAGCAGCCTATTTTTCACAACACGTTGATTTGGACCCGCACAAAACTGTGCGCCAAATCATTGAGGAAAGCGCTACGACGCATAATCCAAACCAGTTTGAAAAAGAATCGCATGCAATTGAAAAAAAACTTTCAGACCAAGCAACTTATCAAAACAATAACGCGCAATTAACCAAACTAACAGACCGCTACGTTGAACTGCAGGCAAAAATGGCTCAACAGCAAACACCCGGTTCAACAAAAATTAAATCAATTTTGCGAACCTTTGAGGTCCAAGAAGCCTGGCTGGACCAGACAATTGGATCGCTTTCCACCGGACAGCGCGCAGTTATTGCCATTGTCAGGGTTTTATCTTCTGATGCGGATTTATTGCTGCTTGACGAGCCAACAAATCACCTGGATTTTAAGCGGCTTGATATTTTGGAAAACTATGTCCGTGACTTTAAAGGAACCGTAATAATAGTCACACACGACAGATATTTTTTGGACCGCGTGTGTGACACGATAATAAAAATAGGGCTCTTCTGCATATTTAGGACCTCCAGCATGAGTTTATGATTTTGAGTTTGAAGTATTCCAAGTCCTTGTAACCGTATGCTCGTCTTTTCAGTAGACCGATTTTGTTGTTGAATGCTTCGCTTGCTGCGTTGGTGATTT
>JAZDDZ010000054.1:0-115987 GCA_043809245.1 Candidatus Iainarchaeum sp. | reverse complement strand
AATAATGGAGAGGATTCTTGCCAGCAACTCAGGCTCGTCTATTTCAAATGCCTTTGGAATGTCGATGTAGATGATTCTGTCTATGACCAGTTCCTTGATGTAGCGGTTTATTTTTGTTTCATCGGTTGTGTTCATCAGTTCTGGGAAGCCCCCGATTCTCACGTAATGCCGTAGCGCGGTTTTAATTTCTTTTTCATATAATGCTGGCTTTTCTCCTATGCCTGTTTTTGCCAGCCTAAGGTATTCTTTGAACGTTAACGGATTCAATGCAAAGGAAAAAACCCTGCCCCCCAGGCTTTCCTTTGATTTTTTTTCAATGAACAGGCTGCTTGAGCCGGTTATTATGAATTTCATGTTCTTAAAATTGTCATATAATACTTTCAACTCGTTCTCCCAGTTTCCATGCTTTTGGATTTCATCCAGGAAAACGAATATTTTTTCCTTCTTGAAATCAATTCCAACCATGTCCTGGTAAGCGGAGAGAATGTTTTCCAGTTTGTCGTCAAGCAAGTCAAAGTTATAGTAAATGATGCTTTCCGGTTTCTGCTTTTTCAGCAAAAAATCGATTAGATGGTGCATGAGCACTGTTTTTCCCATTCTCCTCAGGCCGTTAATGGCAATTATCTGCCTTTCCCCAATATAGGGGATTAGTTCATCAAACAACCCCCTTCTAGGCAATTGCAGGAATTCATTGTCAATTGCAGAAGTCTTCCACCAGGGGTTAATCTCGCTTATCTTCATATATGGTTATTACAACGGTCATATTTTTAAATAGTATGGGTTGTTAGAAAACCATATTTGTAACACGAAAAAGCGGTTATTTTGCTTCATGAATTGAATTGCAGCACGCCTGAGGAATTTGTGTTCGCGGTTTTGTTCTGTGTTATGCCTGTTGTCGTGTTCTCTATTTTGATGTCGTATGCCTTGCTTGCCTGCAGCCCATTGACTGTGTTGTTCACTGTTGTTGTTGCATTGTATTGGTAGATGAGGTTTTGTTGTGAGCACGAATTGATTGTTCCGCCTGCCAAAGAGATTGTGCATGGGTTTGCAATGTTGACTGTGCATTGTATTGCGGGTGTGCAGCTTGTTGTTTGCCATGAATTGTTGCAGCAGTAACCCGAGTCAACTATACCAGTGCAAGCTGATGGATTTGGTGCAGAGCATTCTGGTGAAGCTGAAGCGCTTCCGCAGTAGCATGTTCCAACGTTTTCTGGCGTGATTTCTGTTGCATTCGGGCAGGGTTCTGGGCCGAGGTAGTTTGTGCTTATGGCGAAATCGTCCCACCATATTTGTTTTTCTTCCAGGGGATACCAGGGAACACTTGGGTCGCCTTGGTTTTTTGTGTAAACTATATTATCTCCAATGTTGATGCTGTTGATATGCGTATCGGATGACCTGAGGAAAACTGTTTCGCTGTGAAGGACTTTTTTTCCGTTAATCCACGAGGTTAGTATGCCATCATTTTGTCCCACTGTGTTAAGTTTAATGTAATTTTCAATCAAAATCCAATTCCCTGGGCCATAATCATGCCAGGTAACCTCAGGATCAGAATATATGCTTGGCGTAACTCCTTGAACGGGAAATATTGCATAAACCATTCTTCCCCATTTCCATTTAGGAATGATATCATATGGGTCACATATATGGCATGCTGATCCTGCAGGCGTCCATCTTATTCGGGCCAGCTTCTGCTCAATTTGATTAGGCCACCATTCCCATGTTGGGTCATACTTTGTGTACCATCTAAAGTACAACTCATCCTTATTCGTGTCTGGCAGAAATCCAGTAAGCTGGGCTGAAGGTTCAGCCCTTGACTCATAATTGCCCACGAAAGAATTGCTGTTTAATCTTCCTCCATTATTAATGACCTGGCTATCCGGCAACCCATAACCGCTCCAATTAGACAAACCACACCACTCGCTTCCACCAGGCCTGCATGCAGTTATGCTGTTGCTTGGATTGCAGATTACATTGTCTCCTGAACCTGTCTGGTCATGCCATCCCTCGAAATCGTCCTCAAAAATAACGCCTTGCCCTGGCGTGGAACAGCTTTGTATTTCGGCGGGCTTGTAAACGGTTGTTCCGCATCCAGCTGAATCAGTGCAGGTTCTTGTCTGCGTTCCGTCAACGCAGCTGCTCCATGTCGTGCAGTTCCAGTTTTCAATGCAAGTGCTTCCTGTGCTTGTAACCTCCAATCCGTTTAATATCATTCCCCCTCCTGTGCTGCTGTAAATTCTTATCGTTAACTGTCCGTCCGTTACATTTGTTTGGCTTGTTCTTGTTATGTGTGTTGCGCTTGGAACGCTTAAATTGCTTATCGCGCTTGTTCCTTCAACATCAAGGTTGATTCCGTTCTGCCCGAAAACCGCGTCATAGAAATGAAAAGTAACCGCGTATGTTCCGTTGGGAACATCCACAAAAAACCTTTTTTCAGCATCTATCTGGTGCATGTCGATTTCCAATTCATTCCCAGAAGACCTTGTGTCAGCGTACACGCCTGAAGTGTTCTCCCAGCCATAGCCGGTTGCAGCACTGTAAGCCGTTGCAGTGAAGCGAGTGTAACCAGCCATTACGGGCGAGGAAGCTGAACCGAAATCCAGTTTTAGGGGAAGCGGCGCGGATGCACAAACCAGCCCTGCAAGGAGGAAAAGGAACACAAACAGAATTGCTTTTTTCATCGCTAATAATTAGCGCTTTCCACTATTTAAATTAACCTTCTTCAACCTATTCAATCAGCTTCCTTTCCTTGAGGTTTTCGCAGATTTTTTCCTTTAATTCTTTTTCGCTGGTTCCTTCGCCGCTTAAAATGAATTCGCTTATTTTTGCGCTGACTTCCCCTATTTCCCCCTCGTTAGCCATGTCTGCCTTGTTCACAACCGTGATGAACGGAATCCCGCCCAGTTCCCCTTTGAGCTCTTCCAATAGCTTGAATTGCTCTTCAACCGTGAAACCGCAGCTTTTTGTCGGGTCAAAAATAAACACAACGAGTTGTGCCAAATGCTTTAACGCGCTCAAGGCTTTTTTTTCAACTAAGTTTTTCTGCGGCCTGTCAAGCAACCCAGGCGTGTCAATCACCTGAATTTTTTGATAACGGAACTCAAAGTGCCCTAACTTAACTTCTTTTGTGGTGAAAGGGTAAGGCGCTATTTCCGGCTCAGAGCCAGTCAGGCGTTTCAGAATAGTGGTTTTTCCTGCATTTGGAAACCCGGCCAATGCAATTGTCGGCAAAGCGAAATTTATTTTGGGAAACTTTTTTGATTCAATTGAAACCCTTCTAAGTAGCGAGAGGCTTTTATCCGCGCTTTCAACCAGCGATGCAGCGCGCGCAAAAAACTTTTTTCTCGCGGCAAAGGCTTTTTCCGAATCCCTTGAGGAAAAAATCTGCCTCATTGACTCCGAGCGCACCCTTGACAATAGCTTCGGGATTTTCTGCAATTGCCCCAGTGATTTTTTGTATTCATCCAGGCTTACAGCCGAAGCCATCAGTTCGCGGTAAAAAGGATGAAGTTCTTCAATGCTTGGCGTTTCCTTCACTATTTTTTTCAGTTCCGCGCCAAGGTATTTCTCCGCAATCTTTATCTTGTTTGCCTCAATGGTTTTTTTTCTCTTATCGCGGTCCTTTATTTTTTTTACCTGCCCGCCTTCCTTGTTTGCCTTTCGGAAGGCAACGCCTATTATGTCATCTGCCCTTGGAACATAGGATAGCCGCATTTTCATTTCCCCTTCATTTAAACAAATCCAAAAACTGCCTTGCGTTTACTATTTTTATCCCGCTGAAACAAGGATGTTTGTGTCAAGCAAGGCCCTAATCATTACTTGGTTCCCCTTGCCTCATGGATAATCCTGTCAACGTCCTTTTCCTTTAATCCGAGTTTTTTTGCCCTTGCCTCGCCTTTCACTGCAAGCCTTTCGAGTTCTTTCAAAATGTCCTCTTTTGAAGGAGTCTTTATCCTCCTCAGCATTAATGTGTTGCCGCTTGCAACAGCCGCGAATGCCTCGCCTTCCTTAAGGCCCATTTTTTCCCTTATATTTTGGGGTATCACGACCTGCCCCCTTGAACTCATTTTGGTTAATTCAACGCTATCCACTTAAAGCACCCCCATAACAATTGGCTTCCTTTGCATTAATAAGCTTTTCTGAAAATAAGAAAATAAGAAAGTTCGGCTTTATGCGCAAATGCGCTGTTTTTTAAATTTTAGCCAAGAAAAATAACTACTATAGACTATTATTCTTTATGTGCTAACTTTGTCTTAAGCTGGTGTAAGAAAAATGAATTTCTCCAATTTATACAAGGGCGATTACAGGAAAATGATGGTCATTCCCCTGGTTTTATACCTTGTTTTGGCTTTTCTGGCATTCGTTTATCCTGGAATTCCCCAGGGAATTGACTTGAAGGGCGGCAACCAGATAATTGTCCGCGCTGACACGCCAATTACTGCCCCCCAGCTTCAGGGGGTTTTAACCCAGAAATTCAAGCTAAAGGACCTGCAGATTTCAACTATTTCCTCTCCAACAGGGGGCTTTGGCGCCACAATCCAGTTCGCTTATGACGAGGACTTCAAAAAAGCCGAGGGCCTTTTAAGCCAGGCGCACTCTCTTGAAGACTCAAACCCTGAGCAGGCGCAATCGCTTGCAATGCAATCCCTGCAGGCAATGTCTGTGTTCACACAGGTTCCTTCAGGCGAAGGCTTAAGCCTTCCAGACCTCCTTGAATTGGCTGATTCTTCAATTGACAAGGCAAGGGAGGCATTCAAGAATTCCCTTGAGGATGCAATAACCAATGGCCTTGGCCTGGGCGCCAACACGCGCTTCCAGCAAAGGGAAGTCGGCCCTGCATTAAGCGAAAGCTTTGTGGGCAACGGCTTGAAGCTCGCGCTCATTTCAGTTGTGCTGCTCGTAATAGTAATATTCATTTACTTCCGCGAATTCATTCCCTCGCTTGCAATAATTGCCGCAGCTGTTTTTGATGTTTTAATGGGCTTAGGCGGAATGGCTTTGTTTGGCATAAACATTTCACTCGTAACTATTCCTGCGCTCTTAATGCTTGTCGGTTACAGCATTGACACTGACATTCTTCTCACAACGCGTGTCCTAAAGAGAAAGGAGGCAACCGCGGCTGACCGCGCCTACAATTCAATGGCAACCGGCCTGACCATGACCGGAACAACGATTGCCGCGATATCAGTAATGCTTGTGCTTTCATATTTCGCGCAAATGATGGTTGTTTTTGAAATAGCCGCAGTGATTTTGTTCGGCTTGTTCGGCGACGTCATTTCCACCTGGTTCCTGAACGCGCCAATGCTTTTATGGTATGCTGATTCAAAGCAGAAAAAGGTGAAAAAATGAGGGAGCTTTTGCGCAACTGGCGTGTCGTGCTCTGGGTTTGCGCTGTCATCGCGGCAGCGATAATCATCGCTGCTTACGGAGTCCAGTTGGGCATTGACTTTCAGGGTGGAACGCTTTTCCAGATTCACCTTGCGGAAAAGCCAGCTGATGCAGCGCAATTAATGACTTTCAGCACAATCCTGGAGCAGAGAATCAACTCATTCGGCTTGAAGGACACAAAGGTCACTAGCGCAGGAGAGGACATTATCCTGGCGCAAGTCGCTGAAACCGACCCAAAAGAAGTGGAGCGCATTGAAACAATAATCAAAAAACAGGGAAAATTCGAGGCAACCATTGATGGAAACGTTTTATTCAACGGCGACGAAATTGCGGCAATACTAAAGGACCCTGCGCGCGGCTACGGCTTAAGAAAGGAAAGCGACACCTTGTTCAGGTGGGATTTGCCTTTCATTCTCAAATCAGATGCGGCGCAGCGATTCAGCCGCATGATTTTCCACAAATGCACAATTGTTTCCTATGACCCCCAGCAAGGCAATGTTTACGACTGCGACAAAACTTACTTCTTCATTGACAGGCCCGAACAATCAGTCTTCCTTTTCTCCGAAGAACAGTTCAGCGCCGACGAACAGCTTTTATTGAATGGAAACCTCACCGAAGACATTTCATCCGGCACGGAAATAAACGAGCTGCTTTTGAACATAAACCAGCCTTACTTTATAATTTCCTCAAACGGAATCTCGGAAGAGCAAAGCGAAGAGCTCAAAGAGCTTGTCTCATCAAACCACACTGCAATAATTTCCCCGGGTTTCGCGGATTCAGTTAAAAGCGACCTTAACGTTTTGGGCTTCAGGCTAAAGGAAGTTGAGCCTTCCGCGGGAATTCCCTGGATCTGGACTGCTTCGGGTGCAAGGCAAATAATTTCTTTGCGCGAGGACGTCACAAACATGGAGCCCTATGTTGCGGACATATCTAATGCAAAAGTCTTCTCAGACCTTGCAATCACGGGAAGCGCTTCAAGCCAGCAGGAAGCGCTTGACAGGCTCAGCTCTTTGACTATTTTGCTTGAATCCGGTTATTTGCCGATTCCAGTTGAGTCAATTTCAAAGGAAAGCATTTCCCCCTTGCTTGGAGCAGAGTTCCTGCAGAACACATTGTTTATGGGCCTGGCGGCACTGCTCATAGTGGCTTTAGTGCTTTTCATCCGCTACCGAAACCTAAGGATTACAATTCCAATCCTTGCAACTGACATAAGCGAAATTGTAATAGTAATTGCGATTGCCGCGCTTGTCAAATGGCAGCTTGACCTCGCATCCATTGCCGGAATCCTTGCAGCCGTTGGAACAGGTGTTGACGACCAAATCGTTGTAACGGACGAGCTAATCAAAGGCGAAGAGTATGAATCAGGCTCCCTGGTTAACCGCGTGAAACGCGCGTTCTTCATTGTCTTTGCCTCGGCTTCAACCGCAATCGCAGCCACTCTTCCAATTCTTTTGTTCGGCCAATCCTTTGGCTTAACCAAACTGGTTGGCTTTGCTTTCACAACAATCCTTGGGGTATTGGTTGGAGTGTTCATCACAAGGCCGGGCTTCGCGGAAGTCCTGCGCTACTTAATCGGGCAGCAAAAGCAAAAAGAACAATTAGCAAAAAAAGAAGTTAAATGACCTCACTTTTTCTTTTTCTGCCAATCATTTCAAATCAATTCCCCGAATTCTTTTATTCCGATTAATTTTTTTGTTCCGTAATACCATAGCGCGATTATTGCCGCGCTCATTGCAAACCAGCTGAGCACGTGCGCGGTTTCAGCTGCGTTAATCCCAAATGCTTTGCCGATTGAAAGCACTAGGTAAAGCCTTGCAATGTTAACCAAAAACAATGCAACCGCGCCGGCAATGAAAAACAAAAACTTTTTTTTCATTTCAGGCTTTTTCAGTGAAAAAATTATTGCTGCAAGAATGGATGCGGAAACCAAGCCAGTGCAGGAAGCCGTTACCTCAAACGCGCCGCTGTTTATCCTCACGAAAACGCCGTTGGCTTGCGCGGAAACCATTGCCGCGCTTAACCCAGCCAAAGCCGTTTGGATGAATGAAAGGTCAAGGAAAAGAATTAACCCCTGGAGAACGCCGTAGATTATGAAGAACTTTGCGAGGAATGAAAGCATTGCTTTTTTTTCAGAATCCATTTATTCACCTATCCCCTGCCAAGGTTAGGCAAACCAATAATACGCCATTTTTCATTCGCCAAACCTTGTCACCAGGGCACTTTTTTTATCCTAAGCTTGAACGCGACGAAATTGCTAACCCTGTGCACGACCATTGTCGCAATGCCTATTATTAGAAACTCGTAAAGCGAGGGAAGGTAAATCACTCCGGCAAAAACCGCGGCGCCGAAAACAAAGTCCAGTTGGTCCAAAAAAAGCACTGGTGTTCCCTGTTTGATGTTGTTTCTGCGCTTGAAAAAGCTTGCAACTATGTCCCCTGCAACCGCGCCAAAAGACAAAAGGAATCCAAGTACAACATATTCTGGCGTTAAGAGTGAGGTTATTTCGGGAATTGCCGCGTTAATGAGGAATGCGACTATTGTCCCGCTTATCACTCCGATTGCTGTTCCCTTGAATGTTTTTCCCGAGCCAAAAATGGGCTTTCCGTCAACCCATTTCCTGTTCAAGTCAAGTGGTGTCCTGCCGCCAAAAATCATTGCGCTTGAATTAGCAATGTACATTGGCGCAATGTATAATGCGATTCCAGCCCAGAACTCCAAAGCCATTTCCAATTCCCCAAAATATAGCGCTCTTTCTAATTCTTTGGAGAAAAAGATTTATTATATGCGCCTAGAGTAAAACTGAGTTAAGCGAGAAGGCAATAAGCGCGCCTAAAAGGCAGGCAAAAAAATTCACTCCTGCATTGGATAGAATGCCTTTTTCCTCGATTGTCGCCCCCAGAACACTGTCTGCAAAGGAGCCGATCATTCCCGCAGCGAAAACAATTAGTGCGCCTGTTGCGCTGCCCTGGAAAAAAAGGAAAAGCACTGCAATTACTGCTGCGCCAACCAGCGAGGCCTGGGTTCCCAAAACTGTTACTCCCCCGTTTGTGCCGTGCTCGACTTCCCTGAAAGAGGTAATTAGCTTTGGCTTTGTTTTTGAAAGCAGGCCTATTTCCGATGAAAGCGTGTCAGCCAAAGCTGTTGAAGCCGCGCCAAAAAAGGCAATCGGGTTCAGGAAGAAAACAGCTATCAGCGCCGCGCCGGAATTCCCCAAAATATTGCTTGTTGTCCTTTTCTCGTGCTTTACGCTTACTTTTCTTCTTGAGAACTCGGTTGCAATAACCGCCATTGAAAATAACGCCACCAGGACAAGGAAATCCGCTATGCCGCCCTGGAAGAAAACAATTATGCCAACAACATTGCCTGCTATGACTCCTTTGAAGTCAAGGGCTTTTTTTTTGTATGCTGCGATTGAAAAAAATGCAAGCGTTAAAACCAGTACTGCTATTTCCAATGCATATGCCATTGTCATTTGCTCTTTTCAATTGATGATCTGACTATTTCAACCCTTTTAATCGGCACAATTTTCTTTATTGAATTGAATATTTTCAGGGGAAGGTTTCCAAAGACCAGTTCTTCAACTATTTTCTTTGACTCTATTTTCGCGCAGTGCCCTGCAACCTCTTCCTCCAGCATCTTCCTCACGGCGGTTTCCTGCGGGCCTGTTGCCTTTCTTGCAGCCAATACAACAGTTTTCACCTTTGCCCTTTTCCCGTCTTTTAATGTAACTGTCTGGGTTGCCTCTATTTTGCTTCCCCTTCTCCTAATCAGCCTTCGCATGTAGCCTTCCTTTATTTCATGGCCTATGGCTTCAGTTGATGCCTTGTTTCCAGTAACTTCCGCTACCTTGAATATCACTGAGATATGCGATTTCTTTGCCTGGTTCGCGATCTCCCTAACGCTTAGCCTGATTGTCCTTCCCATTACATTCTCGGGCTTTTCCGCAACAGTTTCAGCAAGCTCTATCCTTTCGAATTCCTCTGGCGCGAAAATTGTGAACCACAATTTTTTCTTCCATTTGTCAACGGTCCTTCGCTGCGATGGCTTCCTCTGCTTTTCCTTTTCCTTCTCAACTGTTTCAATTGCAGGCATAATCTTCACTTCTTTCCGTCAATGATTGCGTTAAGTTCTCCCAAAAACTCCTTTAACTCCCCATCGGTTTTACCCGAATACCCCTTTCCATCCAAGTTCATTCTCCATTCAACTTTCAAAACGATTCACCTTTCACTACTTCACCATTAGCGCTGCCTGTTCAGGGGTGTATCTCCATTTTGCGTCAAGCTTTCCCCTTTCCTGGTAGTATGCCGCCAGGCGCCTGATTTTGCTTACAGTCAGCTGGTAGCCTCGTTTCGCGGAAAAATCCTTTTTGTTCTTGTTCAGGTGGTTCCAAAGGTTTACGGACTGCCTGATTAAATTCAACAGTTCCCTCGGGATATCCGCAAGCAAATTGTTTTCAGCTAAAATTGCCTCTATTTTTTTTCCAGTCAAGTCCTTAACATTTGGCACGCCGTACTGGTCCCTTAAAATCATTCCAATTTCGCTTGAATTGTGCCCCTGGTTTGCAAGGTTCACGACAAGCTCTTCTATTTCCTTTGGCTTGAATTCAACCCAGTCAATCGCCTTTTTCGCTGCCTTTTTTTCGGCCGGATGGCCATGCTTTTTCTTTGCCGCTGAATCCTTTGCCTCTTCTTTTTTCGCCAAAAAAACCACTTTCTTCAAACTTAAAAAAACCAAAAAACACTCTTTTGCCCTTCCACTCTAGCGAAATGAAAGAGCCAAAACAGGCCTTAACGCCCGAAAATTATTACCTATTCTTTCCCCGGAAAGGTTTAAAAAACCCCGTTAAATGCAAATTTTTCCTCAGTGATACCTTGCCCTTGCCTCTATTTCCGCAATGCGCTTCACTGCGTCCCTTCCCCCGGACTCTTCCGCCAAATAGCCTTCCACAACTTTCCCCCATCCTTTCGCGAGATTAAAATGCGTTGCCTCAAAGGTCTTCCGGAATACAAGCAAATCCATTGCCTTGTCCTCTGTTTTCCCTGAATTGAATGCCAGGCCAAAGTCAACAAACACCAGCGCCTTCCCGTGCAGAAGGATGTTGCTTGTGGTCAAATCCCCGTGGATTATTCCCGCTGAATGCATCCGCGCAATGTTTTCGCCGATTTCCCTGCAAATCCGCAGGTTCTTTTCATTCAGAATTTTTTTCACCTGCTTTCCTTCAATGAACTCCATTGTGATTGCGCATTCCTTTCGGTCAACGGAGTAAATAACCGGGGTCCTCACCCCCGCTTCCTTTGCCTTGTGCAGCAGCGAGCATTCAATGGCGGTTCTTTCACGCCGAATTTTTTCATCCAGCAATTGGTTGCGGTATTTTTTCGGCGCCCTTTTTTTCAGCAATGCCTTTCGTTCAAGGAACTCGGTTAAGTACAGCTCTGCTTCCGCGCCTTTTTTCAACAGCTTCAAGAAAACGCCTTTCCCGCAATTTATCCGCATAAGCCGTCAAGCTGTGCCTCGGTGTCTGAAACGCTTTCATTGATTCCCTGCGCCAATTCATCCAGCCCCTCGAATTTTGCCAGTGCCTCTGCGGCAATGCCCGAATGGTTTTGAGCGAAAATATTTTTTTTCTCAAGGGCAAGGCTTGCGCTTGAGGCAGCGGAATCCAATGCATTCTTTGCCCGTTCAACCAGGCCCCCTTCAGTGCAGTCAGGCGAGCGCACGCTGATTTTTGAGGTAATTTTTTGTGCTTCCAAAAATTTTCTCTGCATTGCGGTGAGTTCAAGCCTTATGCTTATCAGCTCGGCCAGGGCTTTTGCGTCAGCCGAAAGCCAGTTGCCTTCCTCTTTTGCCTTCAATTCAATCAGCTCCCCCTCAAATGCATCCAGTTGCACAATTGAAGCGGGAGTCATGTTTTCAGCGTCAACCCCGTACTTTGCGTCAATGAGATTCAGTTTATCCGCTTCCTTTGAAAAGTTTCCTGAAAGGCAGCCAGCCAGCAAAACTGCTGCAAAAACCAGTACAGCCAATGCAAGTACGCCTTTTTCCATCTCAACCAACTAAAAATTAACGCATTGGAAGTATTTAAACCTGTTTTTTCACGCAAACCAATCAGCCTGAAACAAGCGCCTTAACTCCAGTTCCCACATCAATCGCTTCCTTTGGCGCCTTTCCCGCGCTGACCTTCAATTCTTTCACGTTCATTGTTTTCGCTGCGTCTTCCGCTATTTCTTCCAGTGCCTTTTCCTTTCCTTTTTCCGCAAACAACTGCACTTCCATTAACTCCTTGTTCAGCGCAAACCCTTTCTCAGTCTTCCACTTCCTGAGCGCTGCAACAACTTCGTTAAGCATTGCGCCTTTTTCCTCTGCAGCAGAGTCAATCCATTTCTCCTCGGCTTCAGGCCATTGCTCCAAGTGAATGCTTTTTTTGGAAGCGAACTGCTTCATTGGTGAATTATATATCTCTTCTGTTATGTGCGGCAAAAACGGCGCAAGCAATTTGAGCACGTCAAGCAGAACTTTCGCCAAAACAAACTTCGCTGCTTTGCAGCTCTCGTTTTTCTCGTCGTACACGCGCCACTTTACTTCCTCAAGGTAATAATCCGCGAACTCCAGCCAGAAAAAATTCCTCACGGGGTTCAATGCCTTTGAGAACTCGTATTTTTCCAGCGCTTCCGTTGCCTCTTTTTTAACTGAATTCAGGCGCGAAAGCACCCATTTGTCCGGCGCCCTGAATTTGAGCTCTGATTCCTTCACTTTCTCCAAATCAATTCCCTTCGCCTGCAATGAAACAAACCTCGCGGCATTGTTCAGTTTTGTGATAAATTTCTGCCCCGCGACAAGCTCTTTTTCCTGGAAAGGCAAATCTTCCCCAAGCGTTGAAGCGCCGCTCCAATAGCGCAGAATGTCCGCGCTGTATTTTTCAATCGTTGCAATCGGGTCCACTGCGTTCCCCAATGATTTGCTCATTTTTCTTCCCTTTGGATCCAATGCGTGCCCTGAAATCATTATGTTTTTCCACGGCATTTTGTTTTCATGCAATAATCCTTTTGCAATCGTGTAAAACGCCCAAAGGTTTATGATGTCGTGCGCCTGCGGCCTCAGGCCCATTGGAAAAAGCCTTCCGAAAAACTTTTCATCCTGCTTCCACTTGGATACAATCTGCGGCGTAAGCGAGCTTGTCGCCCATGTGTCCATTACATCCCTTTCCGCTTCAAACTCCCTGCTTCCGCAGTGGCATTGGGTTAAAGGCTTTGCAGCAATAGGGTCAACCGGCAGCTGTTTGTCCTCCGCGGCCTTTACTTCACCGCATTTTTTGCAGTACCATAATGGAAAGGGGACGCCGAAATGCCTTTGCCTTGAAATGCTCCAATCCCATTTCAGTCCGTTAACCCAGTTGTCATAGCGCACCTTCATGTGCTTTGGGTGCCACCCAATTTCATTCGCGCGTTCAACCAATTCTTTTTTCAGGTCAAGGTATTTTATGAACCACTGCTTTACGGTTAAAATCTCTATTGGCGTCTTGCATCTCTCATGCGCGTTAACAGTGTGCTTGATTGGCTCCACTTTCACCAGATTTCCGGAATTCTTCAGCTCTTCAATTATTTTTTTTCTCGCTTCCTTTGCCTTCATTCCCTTGAGCGCGCCTGCCTTTTCATTGAATCTTCCGTCCCTTCCAAGTATTTCAATTGCAGGCAAATTGTATTCCAGAATCCATTCAACGTCATCCAAATCACCGTAAGTGCAGTGGTAAACCGCGCCTGTTCCAAACTCCTTGTCAACGTCCTTGTTCGCGTAAATTTTAACAGTTCGCTCCGTGAAAGGGATTTTAGCTTCCTTTCCAATGAACTTCTTGTATCTTTTGTCGTCAGGGTGCACGTGAATCGCAATGCATGCATGCATGAGCTCAGGCCTTGTCGTTGCAATCGTTATCTCTCCGCCCCCGACCACGTCAAATTTGATGAAAGCAAAAACCGAGTCCTCCTCCAAATCCTCCAATTCGGCCTGCGCTATGCTTACCTCGCATTTCGGGCACCACATTGTCGGCGCCTCCCTTTGATAGGCTCTTCCCTTTTTGAACAATTCAATGAAAGAGCGCTGCGAGGTTTTCCTGCACCAGTCGTCAATAGTGCGGTACACAAGAGCCCAGTCAACGCTTAATCCCAAAGAGCCAAAATCATCGTATAGCAGCTGTTCTGCTTTCTGCGTTTCCTTTAAGCAGATTTTAATGAATTCTTCGCGTGAAAAATTCTTTGACTGAATCCCAAGGCTTTTCTCCACAAGTAAAATGGTTGCCAGGCCATTGTCATCCAATCCGAACGGATAAAACACATTGAATCCTTTCATTCGCTTGTAGCGCGCAATGAAATCCGCCTGAGTGTAAGAGAAAGCGTGACCTAAATGCATTCTTCCAGAAACAGTCGGCGGAGGCGTATCCAAAGAATAAACAGGCCCCTTCGAGTTTGCGTCAAAAGAATAAACCTTTTCCTTGTTCCAGTGCTCCTGCCATTTCTTCTCGGTCTTCACGGCCTCAGAGCTATGCTGTGGCTTTGAAGTGTCAAGCTTCATGCCTATATCCTTAACCAAAAAAACACCCTTTAAACGACTAAATACTTTTCAGAAATTAGCTTTAAAAACCGATTTAAAGCGTTATGCTGCCGTCAACCGAAATTAAAGAACCCTGCTTTTCCTTTTTTTCCAGCGTCTTCTTCCCTTAGCTTTTCAATCAGTTCTTTTTCTTTCCTGCTTAATTTCTCCGGCACCTTAACCTTTACCTTGACAAATAAATCCCCTGTCCTGCCGCCGAATTCTTTCACGCCCAATCCTTTCATCCTGAACACAGTGCTTGTCTGCGTTCCCGCGGGCACCTTTAGCTTTGCCTTTCCCCTAAGCGTCGGCACTTCCGCTTCAGCGCCAAGCGCTGCGTCAGCAAAGCCAACAAAAACAGTTTCAAACAAGTCAGCACCATCCCTTCTGAACCGCGTGCTCGGCTTAACAAAAACAACAACGTAAAGGTCGCCTGGAGTTTCGCTTTCACCGTCAGCATTGCCTATTCCCTTTAACCTTAAATTGAATCCCGAGTCAATTCCTGCCGGAATTTTGACATTGATTTTTTTTCTCGCGCGCACTCTTCCGTTGCCAGCGCATTTTTTGCACGGGTTCTTTATTACTTTTCCGCTTCCCCTGCATTTTCCGCAAGTCGTTCGCGTGGAGAAAACACCGAATGGCGTGCGCTGTGCCCTCTCGACAACTCCCCTTCCACCGCATTGCAGGCAGGTTACAATGCTTGCCTTCTCAGCAGCACCAGAACCATTGCATTCATCGCAAACTCCAATGTGCGGAACATCAATTTCTTTTTCCGTTCCGAAAACAGCTTCTTCAAAGTTAAGCTCCAAGTCATACCTTAAGTCGCTTCCGCGCACAGGCCCGCGCCTCTGCCTTTCCCCGCCGAAAAGGTTTTCAAAAATTGTTCCGCCGAAACCCATTCCTTCGAATAAGTCCTCGAAAGGCATTCCGCCTCCGCGAAACAAATCAGAGAAATCAAAGCCCCCTGCTCCGCCGAAGTGCTGGCCTTCAAAGCCAAATTGGTCGTACTGCTGGCGTTTTTGCGGGTCGCTTAAAACAGTGTAAGCCTCAAGAACTTCCTTGAATTTGTCTTCAGCGCCAGCTTCCCTGTTCACGTCAGGATGAAACTTTTTCGCCAAATCCTTGTAGGCGCGCTTTACTTCTTCGGGGGAAGCGCCTTTCGCCAAGCCAAGGATTTCATAGTAGTCGTGTTTTGGCATAAGATAAAACCTGCTGAATTGTTTTTTTAATTGTTGTTAAAAACTCATTTCTTTTTGTAGCCGAATTTTTTGTTGTATTGGTCGTGGTTAATCAAGTCAAGAATGAAAGCAATTATTTCAATTTTGTTTTCATCATTTGTGAGTGAATAGAGCATCCTCCAATAATTCGGCAGCTCAACCCTAAATAGGTTGTTTATGCCGTATTTTTCTTTGTATTCCTTTGGGATTAAGTCCTTGCCGATTGGGTCGCCGTAATGGATGTTTGCTTTAATCAGGCCTATTTTGCTTTTTACTGCGTTAAGGATTGTTCTCTCAGTTTTTGAATTTGCAGCTTCGCGGTTCAGGTATCTGAAAACCTCTTCAGCTTCAGGGGAAAAAATCGCCCTAACATTCTTCATAATTCAAGACCCGTTGCAATTGCCTTTCTCAAATTAGGGTTAGGGTTGTGAATCCAGGTTATTCCCTTAAGGCTAACCGCAATTTTATTGCTTTCCAAAAGGTATTCAAGAATTGTCCTTAGGGTGTTGTGGTTTACCTGCCTTGGCAGCTTTCTCTTAAGATTAGCGACACTGATAATGCTTTCATTCATTGCCTTCAAAGTGTCTTCCACCATGATTACCGTATTAAGTGTAGGCGAATGTTCCAATCTCCTCAGCTGAACCTGTTCTTGCATAAAACCACTAAAATAGTTATCAACTAATAACTATTTGATACGAAAATGTATTTAAATGCTTGGTTTTTGCTTTTATTTCTTGCCCTCGTCTTCCACTTTGAAGTCAGCGTCAACGACTTTTCCTTTCCCGTGCTTTCCCTTGTGCTCTTCGCTGCCACTGCCTGCGCCGCTGTTGCTTTCGCCTTGCTGCTGTTGCCCTTGCTGTGCTTTTCCATACATTTCCGAGCCGATTGCCTGCAGCAACTTGTTCAGTTCATCCATTTTTGCCTTTATGCTGCCCGCGTCCTTTGGCTCTTTTCCAAGCAATTCCTTCAATTCATCGTTGGCTTTTTTCACGCTGTCAAGTTTTCCCTGTTCAACTTTTCCCTTGAATTCCTCGAGCATTTTATCAGTGCTGTAAGTAACCGCATCAGCCTGGTTGATTGCCTCAATTTCGTCTTTTTTCTTCTTGTCCTCTTCCGCGTGCGCTTCCGCTGCCTTTCTCATGCTCTCTATTTCCGTGTCGCTTAATTTCTGTGAGGCAACTATTTTGATGCTCTGGCTTTTATTCGTTGCCTTGTCAAGCGCTGTCACATTCACTATTCCGTTCGCGTCAATGTCAAACGAAACCTCAACCTGCGGAACACCGCGCGGCGCGGGAGGAATTCCAACCAACTGAAACCTTCCCAGTTCCCTGTTGTCGTTTGCCATTGGCCTTTCTCCCTGCAGAATGTGAATGTCAACAGCTGTCTGGCTGTCAGCCGCGGTTGTAAAAATCTGCGATTTTTTTGTGGGAATAGTCGTGTTCCTTTCAATCAGTTTTGTCAGCACTCCGCCAAGGGTTTCAATTCCAAGGCTGAGCGGCGTAACATCAAGCAGCAAAACATCCTTTACCTCGCCGCTAAGCACGCCTGCCTGTATTGCCGCGCCCACTGCAACGCACTCCATTGGGTCAACGCCTCTCTCAACTTTTGTTCCAACGACTTTTTCCACAAATTTTTGCACGACAGGCATTCTAGTTGGGCCTCCGACTAAAATGATTTTGTCAATCTCTCCGGCGGTGAGCTTTGCGTCTGCAAGCGACTGCGCTATCGGCTTCTCGCATTTTTTAATGATTGGCTCAACCAGCTGCTCCAGTTTTGAGCGCGTTATTTTCATTGCAAGGTGCTTTGGGCCGTTTGAATCCGCGGTAACATAAGGCAGATTGATGTCTGTCTCCATCACAGTGCTTAACTCTATTTTTGCCTTCTCCGCTGCCTCCGCAAGCCTCTGCATTGCCATCCTGTCCTTGGTTAAATCAACTGACTGTTCTTTTTTGAATTCCGCAACAATGTAATCGGAAAGCAATTTGTCCATGTCTGTTCCGCCCAACTGCGTGTCTCCACTCGTGCTTTTAACCTCAAAGACCCCTCCGCCGAACTCCATTATGGTTACATCCAATGTTCCGCCGCCGAAGTCAAAAACCAAGATTTTGTGGTCTTTTCCTTTCTTGTCCAAGCCGTATGCAAGCGATGCGGCTGTCGGCTCGTTGACAAGCCTTATGACTTCAAGGCCCGCAATCTGCCCAGCGTCTTTTGTTGCCTGCCTTTGGTTGTCATCAAAATAAGCGGGAACAGTGATAACCGCTTTCTCCACTTTTTCCCCTAAAAATTCTTCCGCGTCCCTTTTTATTTTCTGCAAAATAAACGCGCTGATTTGCTGTGGCGTGTACTCTTTTCCGCCAATCGCGTACTTGAAATTTGTTCCCATTTTTCTTTTCGCTGCAGTGATTGTCCCCTCAGGGTTTGTAACTGCCTGCCTTTTCGCGGGCTCCCCAACCAATAACTGCCCGTCTTTCGTGAAAGCAACCACGCTTGGAAATGCCTTTCCGTAAAGTGAAGCGCCTTCCGCGCTTGGAATTATTTTGGGCTTTCCGCCCTCTAAAATTGCGGCAGCGCTATTAGATGTGCCGAGATCCACGCCTATTGTCTTTGCCATTCAATACCACACTCCGTTTTTAAAATTAATTTTTTTCTCCGTTTTTTTTAATTAAATTAACCTTAACTTTCACGGGCCTTAAAACCTTTCCATGGAAAAGATAGCCTTTCTGCATTTCCTCCAAAACTTCCTCGTCTTTTTTTCCTTCAATGCTTTCGTGCATCAGCGCTTCCATCAAGTGAGGGTCAAACTTTGTGCCTTTCGCTTTGATTTCCTCCAAGCCCTCTTTTTTCAAAATCTCAATCAGCTGCTTTTTGAGCAGTTCAATTCCGGCAACAACCTTCCCTGTTTCAATTTCTTTTTCCTGCGCTTTTTTCATTGCCTCAATTGCGCTGTCAACCGAGTCAATGAATGGAAGCAAATCCTTCACAACCCCTGCAGCGGAAAACTTTTTGAACTCAATGTTTTCTTTTTCAACGCGCTTGCAGTAGTTCTCAAAGTTTGCCTGAATTCTTTGCGCCAAATCCTTTAATTCCTCTTTTTCTTTTAATGCAGCCTCAAGCCTTGCCTCAAGCCCCTTGCCTGGGGGTTCCCCTTTCTTTTCATCATTTTTAGGCGTTTTATCCACAAAACCACGTTTTTGACTAATTTTTTTAATCAATTAAACAACTTTTTAATCAAAATGTATTTAAAGCTTTCCGTGCCCTTTTCTCTTATGGCTGGACAAATTCAGCGCAGAGGTGCCTTTAAAATAGTCATCCGGCAGGTTGAAAGGCCTTTTTCTTCCAGCCGTGATGACGAATTGAACTGGATTTGCCAGACTTTCGGCTTTTTCGAGCCAAGACTGCAGGGTATTGAAGAGCATAAGCCTGTCGATTCAGGCGGCAAGGTTCGCGGCAAAACCGCTGCAGCTGTTTTCAGGGTAATCGTTGACGGAACAGAAAAAGGAAAGCCCCCAACTTCAACCGCTTTGTCGCAGAGAGTCGGCATGAGCCGCGGCTCAATAATCAACCACTTGAACAACTTAATGCGCTCAGGTTTAATCGTAAGGCACGGGCGCGTTTATGAAAGCCGAAGCAGGAGCATTTTCCGGACAGTTTCAGAAATAGAGGAAGACATTGAACGCATATTCCAGAAAATGAAAAAAGCCGCGAAAGACATTGACGAAGAGTTCGGGATAAAAACCGAAGAGTGAGCTCCTCAGCATATATTTATATACTTCTGTATACTTAAGTATATTTAGTGATTGAATTGGCTGTTGCGACAACTGTTAGAATTGATTCTTCCCTTAAAAACAAGCTTGACAAAATTAAGACTTTTGAAAGGGAGAGCTATTCAGAGGTAATTGAAAGGCTTGTGAATATGGCTGAAGACGATGAGCCCTTAAGCGATGATGAAATAAGGCAGATAGAAAGATCCCTTGAAGACATCAAGGCGGGGAGGGTCCTTCCATTGAAAGAAGCAGAGAAGAAATGGGGAATCTGATTGTTCGAGCTTCTTGTCACCAAAGGCTTTTCTTCCGAGCTAAAAAAATTTGAAAACATTGATGTTGAACGGATAAAGAAAAAATTAATATTGGCTGCAGAACAGCCGCAACTTTTTTTTGAAAGGCTCACTGGCCACGATTTATTCAAGTTGCGTGTTGGCAAATATCGGATCATTTGCCAGATTAATTTCATTCAAAAGAAGATAACTGCCATTACCGTCGCACATAGAAAAAAGGTTTACCGAAAAATCTGAATTTTTTAAGCGAAGATAGTTATGCCAAGCAAATTAATCCAGTTAAAATCCGATTTGCAGTCAGCCGCAGTGCCTGGAAAGGCAAAACTCCTTTCCCGTTTCTTTAAAACCGGAAAAGGAGAGTACGGCGAAGGCGATGTCTTTCTTGGCGTGATGGTGCCGGAGCAGAGAAAGTTTGCGAAAAAATACCCGAACCTTTCTCTTGAAGAAATTCAGTCGCTGCTTTCAAGCAAAGTGCACGAGCACAGGCTCACCGCGCTCTTCATCCTTGTAAGCAAATTCAAAAAAGCTGATGAAAACGAAAAAAAAGAAATCTTTAACTTTTACCTTGAAAATGCAAAGCGCGTGAACAACTGGGATTTGGTTGACCTTTCCGCGCCTAACATTCCTGGGAATTTTTTGCTGGAAAAAAGCAAAAAAGAAAAAGCAGTTCTTTTCCGCTTGGCAAAGTCAAAAAATTTGTGGGAGAAACGCATTGCAGTGCTTTCAACTTTTTCGTTCATAAGGGAAAAGCGCTTTGATGAATCGCTTTCAATCGCAGAGCTGCTGCTTGAAGACAAGCATGACTTAATCCACAAGGCAGTTGGCTGGATGCTTCGCGAAATAGGCAAAAGGGCTTTGGCTGCGGAAGAACGATTCCTGAAAAAGCACGCTGTGAAAATGCCGCGAACAATGCTCCGTTATGCGATTGAAAAGTTTCCTGAAAAGAAAAGGAAAGCATATCTGGGCAAAACCACGGGGCGCTGAAAGAAGCTTTTTATACCACTTTGTCTCTTCTTTTACTGTTATGCCAAAGGTTAGGGAAAGGCTTCGCCGCGCAAAGGAAGTAGGCAAGCTTGCGGGCAAAGCAATAGAGGACAAGGCGCGCGAGAAATGGCTTAAGGCAAAAAGCGACCCGCGTTTCATTGCCATTGAAGTGATACAGCTGCTTTTGATTCTCACATTCATGTTCGCTTTCGCTGTGTATCTACTTCGCGACACAGACACTTTAATCAAAATAGTTGTGGCTTTACAGCAGCACGGCCTTGTTGACCCTTCAATTGCGCCGCAGGCATTCCTCCAGAGCATTCCCGAAGCGCCATGGAGCTACATTATTTTCGCTGTATGGGTTGCCGCGATTTTTTACGTGATGCGCTTCACGCAGGAATTCCGCTCAAAAATACAGTCAGAGCCAGTCATAAAAAAACTGGAGAAAAGAATCAGGAAGAAAAAATAGCCTTTCTTCATGAATTGAATTGCAGCACTCCGTTTGAGTTGGTGGTTGCTGAAATGTTCTGCTCCGTTCCCTGCGTGATGTTCTCAATTTTTATGTCATGCGATTTATTCGCCTGCAGGCCGTTTACAGTGTTGTTTACTGTTGCTGTTGCATCATACTGGTAAATCAGGCTCTGCTGTGAGCAGGCGCTTATTGTCCCGCCAGCGAGGAAAATCGTGCAGGGCGTCGCAACATTTACCGTGCACTGCAGTGCATTTGCATATGCGCCTATTCCAGGGCACAGCGAAGGGTTGTTGAGATGGAAATCGCCTGCGGGGGGGTTCACGAAAAGGCCCGCGGCCTGGGAATCACTGAGCTTGACTGAATCCAAATCATAAAAATAAGGGCTCAGTTGCGCCCCTTCAAAACTAAGGCATCCTCCTGAACAGCTATAGGGGTTATGGTATCTCACATGATATTGCGAGCCAGGATACCAGACACAATTGGCATTACTTTCAATTCCAACATAGGATACTGGCTCCCTTATGGAAATATCCGCCGAATTGTCTGCTCCACCGCTGCCGCTTGAGTCAACAAAAATATTTTTTTCAATTATTCTCGGAGTGATATCGTTGTCCCTGAATATCAATGCCGCAACATATATGCTGTAGAAAGTATTATTTGTAATTTCAAAAGGCTCAGCAGTGTAGTTCCAGGAACCGACTTGGTAACCAGCGTCATCTATTCCAAGAGTAACATTATAAATCAAATTATTCCGGAATATCGCCTCATCCAGACCGCTTGTATAAAAAGCTGTGGCACAGTCATGAAGTGTATTGCCTTCAATTAAGTAGGGGCCGTGGTTTGGGTACTTGTGCTTTATGCAAAGCACCTGGCCGAACATGTTGTATATGTGGTTATTCCTGATTATCATATTTATCCCGTCATATGGCCGGCCAAATAATCCCCCTGACATGATGTAAATTCCTGCAGTATTGTTCCCGCCATAAGTTCCGGAAGTTATGTCATGAATGGTGTTGTTCTCAATAATCACGTTATTGTATTCATAGGTTTTTATCAGCCCCCTGTTGGTGCATATTGTCCCTATGGTGCATAGTTCCAGCCCGTGCAAATCGTTGTTCCTTATAGTAATATTTTCCCCCTTCAAATCTGCAGAACCTTTTAGATAGATGCCTCCGCCACAGGTTTCGCCTGAGGGACCTTCACCTATCCCTGAAATCTCGAAGCCATCAATAATGATATTTCTGACCTGATATAATTCAATCGGGCATTTCCCCATATATTTTGCGTCGAGGTGTGGATTTTCCTCAGGATATGCCTTGAAGGTTATCCAGGCATCCGAAGTACCGGAGGTGGTTATCTGTGGTGTGCCGGCGCTTACATCATATTCCCCGCCCCTGAAATAAACAAGGTCTCCCGCAGAAGCATTTGTGAACGCCTGGGAAATGTTCCAGGGGTCGCTGAAGCTGCCGGTTCCTGAATCCGTGCGGTTGCTCGCGTATTTGCAGTGTTCGGCCGTTGTTTCACAAACCTGCCCGACAGTGCAACTCTGAGTTTCCATTGGTTTTGGAAGCGCGGGGCAATTTGTTGTTGAAGGGTTTGGATCAGAGCAAGTGCGTGATTGTGAACCGTTGCTGCATGCGCTCCATTGCGTGCAGCTCCATTGCTCCGTGCAGGTTGTGCATGTTTGCGTTTCAATCGGCTTGTTTGCCGTGGTGCCGCATCCGGCCAAATCCGTGCAGGTGCGTGTCTGTTGGTTGTTCACACAGCTGCTCCATGTAGTGCAGCTCCAGTTTTCCGTGCACGGCTGTGGGCTTGTTCCGGGTGAAACGATTTTGATTTCGTCAATGTAAACAGTTGAAGCTGGCCAGCCTCCGCCGATGAAGAAGCCCGCGATTGAACTGCCAAATGCGGCTTTTGTCGCGGCAAAATCAGTTAGGTTAATCCGTATTGTGTCATAACCAGTTCCTGTTGTTGTGAAAGTTTTGTAGGGATAGGCGCCGCTGCTGGAACCCAAATGCGCTTCCATATAGCCAACAGGCGCGGAGGTGGAAATTTTGAATTCCAGATAAGAATTTGCCCAGTCCAAGTCAGCTGTCGGAATTGAAACTCCATAAATATTTACATTCATCCACGCGCCAGTTGAAGGGAACTGCAGGTTATGGGTTCCAGCGGCAGGGTTGTTAGTGGTTCTTGTGATGCTGTCGCTTGAATCAGGATAGGCGCCAGGCCAGTAATTATCGGTTGCGCCACCGAAAATGTAATAAGTCTCCTCCGCAGACTGGCAGGCTGGATTAGTGGAACAGCCTGTGTCATCACAGTTACTCAGGCCATCGCAGTCCTCGTCCAAATTGCCTGCATCATCGCACACTTCGTTTCCTGCCTGCAGGTTTTGAATGCACGTGCCCCAGTTTCCCCCTGAGCATGTTTGTGTTCCTGTTGCACAGATTCCGTTCTTCCCTGTTGAGCAGCTTCTTGTCTGGCCGTTTACAGTGCATTGTGCATTGGATTCATACCAAACATTGCCAAGGCAGACTCCGCTTGCATAAATATTGGATGAATTGGTTGGAGAAGGCGTTCCACCACAATAGCACGGGGCTTCAATTGAAACACTGTCAACGCATTTTGCGGGGCCTATATAGGAGGTGCTGAAAACCACGTTGTCGTTGTCAATGTAGTTCAGTGAATTTGCGGGGGGGTTGTGGATGTAGATGTAGAAGCCCGCGTATGTAATTTTAACGTCGTTTGTTGAGCGCCATCTAATGCCTGAATAATTTCCGACTAGCTTGCCGTCAAACCAGATTTTTTGTTCGCCATCATACAATCCCGGGGTGTTTGATTTTCCCATCATCTCGATGACATGCCATTTTCCCCTTTCAGGTGAAATTCCCGGGTGCGGGGTCATGTTCTCCCCAAAGTAATCGCCATGGCCATCAGGGGTTAGGTCCATGTGATAAGAATATGTAACAATTTCGCCTGGTGCGGGAATGCTTTCCCAGTTTGTCCAAAGGTCTGTGCCAACTGAAAACCAGTTGGTTCCATCAGGCTTAAGGCCTGCTGTTCCCATGCAGCCCCATACATTGCTGTTTACGTTGCAGCCGCTTAAGCTCAGCCAGTGCATGCCCCAGCCATGGCTCCATTGCTCGTTGAGGCGGAAGTAGAAGCGGTAGTAAACAGTGTCATAGCCCACTTGGCTGTATGCCGTGCCAAAGAATTTTTTGAACCCTGCTCCGACAGCGGAAATTGCGCTTCCTGTTTCGTTCTTTATCAGAAACCTTACGCTCTTTGTGCCTTCAAGGCTGGGTACGTTCTCGTTTCTAAGGGCTATCTCCCTGTTTGCTGTAACCAAGTCCCCGAAATCATCCCAGTACTTTGCGAAATTCCCTGAATCAGAAGCTTCAAAATCGTGGCAGAAAAACCAGTTTGGTTTAGGGCTATCGCATTCGCTTGCATGAACGCTAAGGGAAAACAGCGATAACAGCAGAACCCCGAGCAAAATTGCTTTTTTCATTGCCAATAATTTAGTGCTTTCTTGTATATATGTGTGTTCTTTTTTGTTTTCCGCACCGGAAACCCACTATCCCTTTTCTTTTTTAACCCTGCTCGCGTAAATCTCTTTGATGTTCGGATTGGTTGAAAGGGAATTTTTACCGGTAAGCTGGCTGCAGCAGATGCTTTACTGCGAGCACTCGCTTTTTTTGGCGCAGGTGAAAAAAATAAAGGCGCCTTTCTCCTTGGCGTTGGTTGCGGGCGCAAGGCAGCATGCGAAATTGTTCCAGGAGTTCAAAAGCGGAGCGGAAGAACTGCGCGAGCCGCTGCACAGTTATGTAGAAAAAATAGTTTTGGGTTCCGCTGAACCGATTTCTGTTAGGGAGTTAAGCGTGAAATCCTTCAGGTTTTTTTTAAACGGCCGCATTGACGAGCTCAAAATTTTCCAGGACCGCGCAATAATCATTGACGACAAGACAAAAAGCACTGCCTCCAATGCAGACCTAATGCAATTGGGTGCCTATGCCCTGTGCTTTCAGGAAATATTCCCCAAACCCTCCAATGTATTCCTGAGTGTAAGGGATTCCCGCTCACTTGAAACCATTCTTTTCACGGAATTCTCCGAGGAATTAAGGGAGCAAACCCTTTCAGCAGTCAACCGCTTTCACTCGTTGTTCAGGGGTGAAACGGAATTCAATCCCTCGCCGCACGCCAATAAGTGCGCCCGCTGCAGGTTTAACTTCATTTGCAGCCATTCATTGTATACCCCAATCCATTAACTTTTTAACCAAAACTCACCTAATCTTTTAAGGTGGTTTTTTCTGGCGAAATCTTTTGAAGAAAAGCAGCTTCTGGAATTTGACGGCATTAGCAAGGTGAATGACGGCTTTGAAAAAGAGCAGTTAATGAACGAATGCACTGTTGCATTTGAAAAGCTTAAGAAAATTTTTCCCAACGAACTGCGCCTTCACGTGCACATTAAAGAGCACGAGAAAGGCAAGGAAGGAAAAAGGCAGAATTTTTCTGTTCACGCGCGCCTTTCAGCTGCAGGCGAATTCTTTGATGCCGCGAAAAACGACTGGAGCGCGGTTGCCGCGGGAGCCGCGGCAATGAAGGTTCTTTTAAATGAGGTTAAAAAAAAGAAAAGCATTGAAATGGAGGGATAAAATGATTGTTGGTTGCTTGAAGGAAATAAAGGAGAATGAAAACAGGGTTGCGTTGACGCCGAACGGCACCGGGAAACTCGTTGCGGCAGGGCACAAGGTTTTGGTGGAAAAAAACGCTGGCTTGGGCTCTGGGTTTTCCGACGAGGAATACAAGAACTCAGGCGCGGAAATAATTTCCTCGCCGCACGAAATCGCGAAAACAGCTGAACTGGTTTTGAAAATAAAGGAGCCATTGCACCAGGAATACAATTTCTTCAACGAGAAAAGCACTATTTTCACTTACTTTCACTTCGCTTCAGGAGAGCAACTGACAAACGCAATGATTGAATCAAACGCAACATGCATTGCCTATGAAACCGTTGAACTGCCTGACCGCTCCTTGCCTCTTCTTGCTCCAATGAGTGAGGTCGCGGGAAAAATGAGCGCAATCGTTGCGGCAAACTATCTTGCAAAGCCTTTGGGGGGAAGGGGCATCCTTGCAACTGGCGTGAAAGGCGTTGACCCTGCAAAATTTTTGGTTTTAGGCGGCGGAATTGTCGGCCAGAACGCTGCAAAAATAGCGGCTGCAATGGGTGCAAATGTTTCCCTGCTTGAAATAAACGACGAAAAAATACAGCAGCTCAAACAGGAACTGCCTAATGTTTCAATTGAAAAATCCTCAAAGGAATCAGTTGAAAAGCTCGCAAAGGAATGCGATGCCTTGATTGGAGGGGTGCTTGTAACCGGGGCAAAAGCGCCAAAGCTTGTCTCCAAGGAGCTTGTCTCTCAGATGAAAAAAGGCTCTGTGATTGTTGACGTTGCCATAGACCAGGGGGGATGCATTGAAACATCCAAAGCCACTTCGCATTCAAAGCCAGTCTACGAGGTTGACGGAGTAGTGCATTACTGCGTTGCAAACATGCCCGGCGCATACCCGCGTACCTCAACAATCGCAATCACGAACGCAACGCTTCCCTATGTCCTGGAACTCGCAAACAAGGGAATAAAAAACGCTTTAAAGGAAAACCCCGCGCTAATGAAAGGCCTGAACATGTTCCGCGGAAAAGTGACCTATAAAGGAGTTTCAGATGCATTCAACATTCCATTCACTGAAGCGGAAAAAATAATCAGCCAGAACTTCTGAAAAAAAATCATTTCATCCAGTTCACTTGAACTTGGTCTGTGCGGAAACGCTGGTTGATTTCAGTTTCCTCCAGCGCCATTCTTTTCCCGTGCACGTGCTCCAGCAGCCCCTGCCATGCAATCATCAAACCATTATCGATACACACGCCGAATGGCGGAACAAAAAACTTTGCCTTTTGGCCTTTGCACATTTCCTGCAGCATTTCCCTTAAAGCCCTAGAAGCAGCAACCCCGCCAACCAATAGAAGTTCTTTTTTTTCAGTGTGCGCCAGAGCCCTTTCACTGACCTCTGAAACCATTGCAAGCGCTGTATGCATTAACGAGTAAGCCAAATCCGTTTCATTCGCTTTGCCGATTTTCTGCTCTGCCGCGGTCAAGAGCCCGCTGAAAACCAAGTCCATTCCCTTGACACTGTAAGGCAATTCAACAAGTTTTTTTGCATTGAAATACATTTCATCAAGCTTTGGCCCCGCGGGAAAACCCAAGCCCATTGCCCTTCCAAAATTGTCCAGCAGGTTTCCCAGGCCAATGTCAAGCGTTTCACCATACACGCGGTACTTTCCGCTTTCAAATCCAATGATTTGCGAGTTGGCGCCGCTGACATAAACAACCAAAGGGTTTTTTGCCCCTGTGAGCTTTCTCCCGATTTCAATGTGTGCCACGCAGTGGTTTACCCCAATCAATGGAATGCCGTGCGCCAAAGACAATGCTCTGGCTGCAACCGCTCCAACCGTCAGTGCGCTGCCGATTCCTGGTCCCTGAGAGAAGGCGATCAAATCAATATCTTTTAGCTGCACCCTTGCTTTTTTGAGGGCATTTTCAATCACTGGTTTTGCATATTTTAAGTGGTGTTCTGCAAGCTCCCTTGGAATCAATCCCCCTTCTTCAGTTATAACAGCATGTTTTTCGTTAGCTAATATGCTACATTTTTCATCAACTATTCCAACGGCATAGCTGTGTGCGGTGCTTTCAATTCCTAGACATAACAAAGTTCATCACCTAAGAATCTTTCAATTTCTGCTCTTACACATTTTTCCCAATCTTTTTGGAAATTTGTATAAATTAAAAAACATTTTGATTTTTTAATCTGTTCTTTAAGTTTTTGTGTGTGAGAATATTTTTTCCAATCGTTATGTATTATTATGAAGGAAGGGCTTTTATTGTTTACAGAAAAAATAAACATTGGAAGAATTCTGGAGGTCACTTTTCCCCATTTTTGGCCGTGTGGAGCATTAATCCCTTTTTTGATTTCTTTTTGTCTATAACTTGGAGGGTGTATTGTAATCTCAATGGGAACTTCCTTTTGCTGATAGGTTAAAAGAATGTCCCCGTTGCCATATTTTTTGGCTTTTTTTGAATTTGCAGTAATATTCTGCATTTTGAAGTTTTCCGCTAATTCTTTTACCAATTGTTGTTCTTCAGGACTTTCAGTAAAAAAGTCATGAAATTGCATGTTCCATTCGCTAGGATTTATTTGCACTTCTACATTCTTTGTGTAATAGCCTCCATTTTCTTTTACCAATTCTCTTATTATATTTTTTTCTTCTAAACTGATTAACTTTGCAATAGAAAGAACGGAAGTTTGATTTTTTACTTGTGAATAAAACCTATTTCCAAATGGAGCTTTTTTTATCAATATGGGGTCATTCCCAAATTCAATTATAGCACAAAAAGTTTCATTTAATTTTTCAGTCACTTGAGCAAATTTTGCATTATAAATAATCAATTCGATTTTTGGACTTTTCCATTTGTTGTACAAATAAGCTCTAAGCAGTCCGTTTAGTGTTATAATCGGGTTCATAATAAATTCCTCTTTTTTCTCTTTATAGCTCTTTCGGGAGTGCGTTTCCGATGCGGGAATGCATCAGAAATCGCCCCTTGCAGAATCCAACGTTCCTTATCGGTTAAATTCTCTGGATCTATTCTAACCAGTTGTTCAGCCAACCTTCTTTTCCCCCTTGATGGGAGTTGAATTTTAACCATTGAACCACCTCCATAAAGAATGAATTTTTTCGTGGACGTCTCTGCTGATTTTGGAGGCATTAAATCCTTTGCACTAAAAGTAGAAATCAGGCGTGCAAAGGTTTAAGCCGAAAAATCAGAGTCCTAAGAAAAAATTCTCTATTGGGAGTGGTTATAATTTCTGATTCAAATCCTAAACAATTACTTAAGCACCCTCAGAATTTCCTTCTCGCTAATTTTTCCCTTTCTAAGAATTTTTTTTTCCATTACTGAAAAAACCGTTGAAACTTTTCGTCTCCGCAGGTTTCCCGCATTAAGCACAAAATCAACTTTTCCCGCAAATTCCTTTTCAGCTTTTTTTCCCAAATAAATCGGCTTGTCCCCGCTTTTGTTTGCGCTCGTCGCAGTTATCGGAACTCCAAGCGCTTTCACAATCGCATTCGCTGTCCTGTTTGAGGAAACCCTGAATGCAATCGTTTTTTCCCGCGTTAATTCCTTTGTCACGGTTTTCTTTTTATCCACAACAAGCGTTAAAGGCCCTGGCATGAATTCACGCATTAATTTTTTTGCATCATTTCCCAGTACACAGTATTTTTCCGCCATTTTTGCGCTGGAAACAATTATTGAAATAGGCTTCCTTCCATCCCTTCCCTTGATTTTTTTAATGCGCCTTATTGCTCCAATGCATTCAATGCTTGCCCCAAGCCCATAGCTTGTTTCAGTGGGGTAAACTATTACCCCGCCTTTCCGCAGCGATTCAACGGCTTTGCTTATTTTTCCATTCATATCAATCCAGCCATTGCCAGAGTAATAAAATTATATGCCGAGTGCGCAAGGATGTTTGAATAAATTGACCTGTTTTTATTGAATGCAATTGCCAGAATCGCTCCCAAAGCAGTTGCCCCAATCAATTCAATTGCCGAGCCGTAAGCGAAATGGCTCAAGCCAAAAATAATAGAGGAGATTATTACGCCTGTTTTTCTCGTGAGCAGGCCGCGGAAAAAAACCTCTTCCACCGCAACCCTTACAGTGAACAGGTAGATTAGGAAAAACAAACCCATTTCCTTTACCTCTGCTATTTTTTCAATTGCCTTAGCCGAATCATTCAGCCCAAAGGGGTATAGAAGCAGCCCTATTGCAATTGAAGCCAGCACGAGCGCGCCGGTAAGCACAAGCGTGTTCTTCAGCTCGCGCCTCATGCTTTTCGGCTTTTCAAGAAAAAGCTCTTTCACTGGCTTTTTTTTGTTGAACAGGTAGAATAAGACAGCCGCCGCAGCCAATGAGGCGTCAAAAATTATGTTCTGGAGAAAAAATTCCAAGGACATTTATTTTGCGCCCTGATGCCATTCAGTGTAACCGCATTTGCCGCATGCAACCCTGTCCTTGTGCGCTGCGAGAAAAACCCCTGCGCCGCACTTAGGGCAGGCCTTGTTTTTTCTCTCGGCTTTTTCCCCGCTGATTTTGTAGTAATCTGATTTTTTTTTCTTTCCCTTTGCCTTTCCGCCCTTGTCAGCCATTCAAATCACTCCTTCCAAACCGCAGGGGAACCCAGGTTCCCCTTCAGTTTTAGGTATTTCCTGATTCCCCTCCTGCATATATTTTTCCTTCATCTTAAACTGTTTTTCATTTTTCGGCTTTTTTATCTTCCTTTGGCGCTTCTTCTGCTTCGCCTTCCTTTTTCCCTTTTTTTCCGCCGCCGAAATTCCTTTCAACAAGGTGCTTGGGCTCTATTTTGTTCATTTTTTCAACAGACGCGTAAACCCTTGCGGTTCCCTCGGTTTTTTTTTCGCCAAAGCGCTGCCTTAACTGTTCAATGACAACGGTTTCCTCTTTCGCGTTCACAAGCGCCGCGATTTTCGCCCTGACATCTTTCCTTGAAGGGGTTACGCTTGCGCTTTCAACGCCAAAGCTTATTTCCTCCCTTTCAAGCAAAGGGTTCTTTTCCCTTGAATATATGTTCAGCTTCAATCTCTCCTCTCCTTTTCCTTTTTACCTGCTAAGCCTTAACGCAAACCTTCCCTGCGTGGTTATACCCATTTTCTGCGCTATCTCGGACTTTTCCGAGTCAATGATTACAACATAGCCCCTCCAGAAGGTTGTGAAAGCGCTTCCCCCGCATACCGGGCACTTGTCGCCTTCCTCTATTACACGCCTGCATTGCCTGCAAGCCTTTCCCTTATTCATTTCTTTCCCTCGCTTTTATCTTTTTTTTCCGGCTTTTTTTCGCTTTTTATTTCACGTTCCTTTATTTTTACCGCCTTGTCGTCAATTTTTTTCCAATCCGCTTTTCCCAATCCTTCCTGCCTCATGGTCAAGCCTATTTTTGAATTCGAAATGTTTCCCTTAAATGAAATGCTCACAACCTTTGCAAACACGTCGTCTCCAACCCCAAGCTTTTTCTTGTGCTGTTTTCCCGTGAGAACCTTGTTTTTCGCATCGTAATTGATGTAGTCATCCATGACCTGGCTCACGTGAATCAAGCCTTCAACAGGCCCTGTCCTCAGGAAAGCGCCAAACTCCGTTATCTCGGTCACAAACCCTTCAACGACTTCATGCATTTCCGGCTTGTATACAAGCATTTTTATGTCAGCGGGAACATAAACCGCGCCGTCTCCGGGAATAACCCTTCCCTCGCCGATGTTTTCAACCTCTAAAACCGTTACAACAACCCCTATGTCCTCATCCATTAATCCCTCGTAAGTCTGCCTCGTCAGCTTAAGCATGGCTTTCCTGAGGCTTCCGCCCAAATCGCTTGGCGGAACCCTTACCGTGTCCCTTACACTGCAAACCGCGTACATGTTTTATTTCAACTCCTTTTCAGATTTTTTTCACCAATAACTTAAAAAACGCAACATTCCGCATCAATTTAACAGCATTTCGTTACGCGAACTCCAAGCGCTTTTTCTGCCTCAAATGCAGCACTTTGCCGCCTTTCTTCATGATTTTTTTCTTCAATTCCCAGTCATTTGTCGCAACAATGTAACCTTTTTCCGAAAGCAAAAGAAGCGCTTCATCCGCATTCCGCGCATCCACTTTTTTTTCCACTGCATTCAATTGCTTCAAAACCTTTTCCGCAACACTTGCAGCCCTCTGCAGCTTTTTTTCCTTTCCACCCAGCCTTTCAAGTTCTTCCATGACTTGCGTTGGAACAACAACCTCTATTTTTCCGCCGAAAATATTCTTCAACCCCTCTTTCAAATCAACCCTGAACTGCTCTACCGCCAAAAGCATGTTCGCGTCAAGCGCCACGCCCCTGGCCTTTTTTTCACCTGACGACTCCATAAGCCGCCAGCCTCCAGCGCGAGCCGTCGCGAATGCTTAACGCGACATTCTGCCCTTTTTCCGCAACAACAAAATTTTTCAGCAATACCTCGAATTCTTTTCCCGCAAGCTTCCTCACAATAGTTCCAACCGCGGTCATTGTGCCCAATGCAAGGACAACCACGTCATTAACCTTTATTTCGGATGGTGTCACGCCGATAAGCCTTTTCAGCGGCGATATCTCCATTTTCAGGCTTTTCGTCGGCTCAGGCAATTTTCCCGGCTCTCCGACTATCTGCCCCCTCATCTGGTCGCTTTTCGTCAGAAAGGGGTCGAGCTTTGTCTGCACGCCAATCAGGCCGCCTTGATGCGCGTTCTCCAGCTTTCCAGCAGAGACGCTTATCTCGGTAATGGTTGTGCCTATTTTTTTTCCATCAATGCCGGGGGAAAGCTCTATTTCCTGCCCTTTTTTTATCTCTCCGTGCACAATGCTTCCGCCAACAACCCCGCCTTTCAGTTCCTCGGGCTTTATTCCCGGCTTGTTGACGTCAAAGCTCCTGACAATGTACATTTTCAGGCCCTTTTCAACAGAGTGCTTTGGCGAGGGAATGCTTTTCTCAATCGCAGCAATCAACAAATCCCTGTTCACGCCGAAGTTCGCTGCAACAGGAATTATCACGGCGTTCTCAAAGCCGTATTCCTTGAGGAAGCCCTTTATTTCCGCGTGGTTCTTCAATGCCTGCGCCTTGTCAACCAAGTCTATTTTGTTCTGCACGACAACAATGTTTTTCACTCCAACGATATTCAATGCCATCAAATGCTCCGCTGTCCTCGGCTGCGGGCAGGGCTCGTTTGCGGCAATGACAAGAATTGCTCCGTTCATAAGCGCGGCTCCGCTCAGCATTGTCGCCATAAGCGTTTCATGCCCTGGTGCATCAACAAAGCTGACTTTTCTCAAGAGCTTTGCCTTTTTTCCACAGGAAGGGCATTTCTCTGAATTCGTGTAAGCCTCCGCTCCCTTGCATTCATCGCACTTGTAGAACGACGCATCCGCATACCCAAGCCTTATTGAAATGCCTTTCTTTATTTCCTCAGAGTGCGTGTCAGTCCATTTGCCTGTAAGGGTTTGAGCAATTGAGGTTTTGCCGTGGTCAACATGCCCTGTGAGGCCAATGTTTATCTCAGACTGAGTAGCTTCACTTTTTCCAGCCATGCATCAATTCCTCTTTCTCATTTTTTTACGCCTTTGCCTTTCCCTTTATGAATTTTCTTGCCTCTTCAGCGCTCATTTTCGCAGCCGCCTCGTGGCTTTCCTTTATCATCTGTTCCTTGACTGATTCCTGTTTAACCTCAACTTTTTCTTTCGGCATTAATTCCTGGAAAGGCGTTGAGCCGTGCTTTGATACCACAAGGTTCAGCTGGCTTGTTTCCTTTCCCGCCGTGTTTCCTCTTTTTGAAATCCTGATTTTTGTGCCGCTTCTTTTGTCTGACACAATGAAAATCTTCCTCCTTGCGGCGCCGCTTAAATCCATTCTCATCGGAAAGCCATCCTTGTCCGAACCACCCGATATTTTGGCGGTGTATCCTCCCAGGCCAATGCTGTCCAATGAAATCTCTTCGCCTATTTTTTTCCCGATGAAAATCGCTGAGTCCTCCACGTTTTTCGAGAAAGCCTTCCCGCTTTTCGGGTCAGAAATAACCAGTTTCACTTTCAATCCCTCCAACAAAAACATTTTTTTTCAATGAAATTTTTTACCATAACACTCACGCCCTTGCCTTTGCATTGAGCTCCATTTCCTTTATTTCCTCAAGCAATTTCTGTTCCCCCGGGCTCAAAGAATCCCTGAGCCTTTCCAGTTCCTTCAATTGGTTTGGCGTAATGAACGAGTAAAGCTCTTCCCCTTCAAATATGTTCCTGCCGAAAACCGCGCCGCTGATGGAGACCGCGACCTCTTCCCCCTGTTTTGCCTCATCCAGTGACTTGTTCTCTGACTGGATTGATTCAATGCTTCCGACAACTTCACCTTCCCTCATCAAATCCATTCCCTTCCTAATCCTTCCAAGCTGGACCTTGACCCCTGATATTGCGGGCTTGCTGTTGCGGAAAACATGCCCTGTCATTAAAAGAATTTTGCTCGGCGTGGTCAAGTGCTCGAATGCCTTTCTCTTGATTTCCTCTTTTTCCTTTCCGCACCATTCCTCGTAATTTTCTATAAGCCTGTAAATGACCCTTTCCTCAAAAATTTTTACCCCCCTTTTTTCAGCCTCGCTTTTTGCGGCCTCGTTCACCTTTGCATTGAATGCAAAAATCACTCCATTCAAGGGATCTTTTTCCTTTACGGTTTCAGCCTCCATCACGTCTCTCCTTGAAACCTCGCCAATGTCGGCTTTCCTTAGCTTGATGCCTTTTCCCGTCAACAGCTTTTCAATTGCCTCCAGTGAACCCAAGGCATCTGTTTTCACCAGAACCCCGACTGCATCGGAATGAATTTTTATCCTCTGGACTTCGTCAATTACCTCTTTTTCCTCTTCCCCTGAAACAACAACCCTTAACGGAGAGCCGGGCAAGGCCTCGTCAAGCCCTGGCGCGGCAATCTTTAATCCAGCCGCCGCATGAACTTCCTGAACAGGCTTGAATTTTTCCCCAGAAGCAGTTGTCTCAGTCAATGGCTTTGGCTCAAGCAATGCGCGGATCTTTGTCTTAATCACACCATTCATTCCCGCCAAAACAATTTCATCGCCCACGCGAATAGTTCCATCATACAAAATAACGTCAATCGTTTTTCCCAAACCTTTTTCTTCCTTTACCTCTAGAATGCTTCCCTTTCCAGGGCCCTTCACGTGCACAGCCAGCTTTTTCTCCATGAACCTCTGGCTTAAGCCAGCCAAAAACATTAAGATTTCAGGAATTCCCTCAACCTGCTTTGCGCTTATCGGCACAATCGGAATTTCCTTTGTGAAATCCTTTACTCGGTCAAACCTTTCGCTTTGAAACCCTTTTTCGTGCAGTTTTCCGACAAGCACGTAAATTTTTTCGTCAAGCTCCTGCAATATTTTTTCAGCCTGAACCGCAAGGCCCTCGGTAATGCTTCCCTTTGTCACGTGCCATCCGTGAATCATGTCAACCTTGTTTGCAGCGACAATGAACGGCGTCTTATAGCTTTTCAGAATCTCAAGCGCTTCAATGGTTTGCTCTTCAAACCCCTTGTTAATGTCAATAACAACAACCGCCAAATCCGCAATGCTTCCGCCGCGCTTTCTCAAATTCGTGAAAGCCGCATGCCCCGGCGTATCAATGAACAAAAGCCCTGGAAGCGAAACATTGAACTTGTATTTTTCCATCAGCGTTCCCGCGCTTTTGGTTATCACATGCAACGGCACCTCTGTCGCGCCAATGTGCTGCGTTATTCCCCCTGCCTCTTTTTCCGCAATGCTTGTGCCGCGTATACTGTCCAAAAATTTCGTTTTTCCGCTATCCACATGCCCCATCACGGTAATTATCGGAGTTCTCAGAGTCATAAAAACCATCTCTTGCCTAATGCAGTCCCGTGGACCCAAAACCGCCTTCTCCCCTGCTGGTTTCATCAAGCTCTTCCACTTCAACTATTTCCGGTTCCTCGATTTTGTTGAAAACCATTTGAGCGATTTTCTTCCCTTTCTCAACAGTGTATGCCTTGCCCCCGAGGTTTATGAGAATCACTTTCACTTCCCCCCTGTAACCAGCATCAATTGTTCCGGGAGTATTGAGAACAGTTATTCCGTGTTCCGCTGCCAGGCCGCTTTTCGGCCGTACCTGCGCCTCAAATCCCTTTGGCAAAGCGATTTTTATTCCCGTGCAAACAAGCATTTTCTCCATTGGCTTCAATTCCACGGTTTCGTTTGCGTAAAGGTCAACGCCCGCGTCTCCCTCATGCGCAAATTTCAGGTCTTTGACTTCCGCGCCGAGTTTTTTCACCAAAACCTTCATTACTTTTTTCACCTTTCACTTTTTCAAAACCGCGGGAGAACCTAATGTTCTCCCCCAGTTTTATGTTAATCCTGACCCCTCTCCTCTATGCATTTTTCCTAAATCTTTACCTCATTTTTTTTCGTTGAGCTCTTCCGGAGAGTAAATCCAGAAGCAATCCATTTTCTGGTATTCGTGCAGCTCTTTGTCCGAAAAGAATAACGTGATTTCCTTGTCAGCCATTTCCTTTGATTCGGATGCGTGAATCAGGTTTGACTGCGTGCTCATGGAGTAAAGCCCCCTGATTGTGTTCGGCTCTGCTTCCCTTCCGTTTGTTGCGCCGACCATTTTCCTCACAACCTTTACCGCTTCCTTTCCCTCCAGCACCAATAACACTGAGGGAATCGAGGACATGAATCCGACCAACTGCTTGAAGAACGGCTTGCTTGAATGCTGCGAGTAATGCTTTTCAAGCTGTGACTGTTTCAGTTTCTCCATTTTCATTGCGACTATTTTGAGGCCCTTTCTTTCAAAAATGCCTGTTATGTCGCCTATCAGGCCACGGTTGACTCCGTCTGGCTTGACTATTACAAGAGTGCGCTGCATTCAGCTTACCTCCTCTTCTTTTTCTTTTTTCTTTTCTCTTTTTTGCCTTCCTTTTCCTTTGAGCCCTTCAACGCGTTTTTCTGCTGCAAATGCATTGAAGTCCACTTAACCTTGCGCGGGTTTCTCCTTAACTTCAACTGGTTTTTCCTGCACTTTGTTGAGCAAAACCAGTAAAAGTTTCCCTCTTTAAGCACGTACAATAGGCCCGTGCCCTTGACCATTTCGTTTCCGCAGAAAGAACACCTAGCCATAAATTCACCTTGCCTTTATTTCTTTTGCTTCCCTTTCAGTGCTTAACAGCATTATTAAGTCGCCTTTCTTTACGTTTCCCTTAACGTTTCTCCTTTTCACCCTTCCTTTCTCCGGGCCGTCAAGTATCCTGCAAAGCACCTGGGTTATTTCCCCGTAAACCCCTGTCCGCTGGACTATTTCCACTATTTCCGCTGGCGTTGCCCTATCCATTCCACATCACGCTCTCACTTTTTAAGGCTCTGGATTTTTTTTGCCAGGTCCTCAAGCTCCTTTTTGGATTCGCCTTCATTGATTACAACAATCGCTGAAGTGCCAGTGTTGATTCCTGCCTTTTCCCCTAACTCCTTTTTTGAGTAGCCGAAAGAATAGGGAACGTTTTTCTCCTCGCAAATCAAGGGCAAATGCATTACTATTTCAGGCGGGGAAACATCTTCCGCAATGACAACCAGCTTTGCGTTTCCGCGCTCAATTGCCTTTGTAACCTCGTTGCTTCCGACCTTAATTTTTCCCTGCTTTTTGATTTTGTCAAGCAAATGCGTTTGCTTTTCCTTTAACTCGTCAGTTATGCTGAACTTTATGTACGATGCCATACTTTTTTTCACCTCCAACCCGAACTCGGCCAAAACGGCCGGGTATGTCATCGGTAAAAAAACCAAAATGCGCTAAAATAGCTGTTTTTGGCTTACTAAGGAATTCCCTAGGAAATAGTTTAAAAAGGCTTGTTTTTCCCGGTAATTTCAGCCTATTACTTCAAGCTCAATTCTTTTATCAGTCAATGGAACAAGCCTTAAAATGCTTTGATAATGAAGCTTGCTGAATTTGGCTATTTCCGGCGGAATCCTTACAACCAGTGAATTCCCTGACTTTGTAACAGTAATTTTTCTCTCCAATGCAAAAAGCTTTTTTTCCTTGACTTCGTTTTCTATTTCTTCCATTACCTTGTCGTCAAGGTATTCGGAATTGCATTTAGTGCAGACCTCGCATTCCCTTGCGCCAAAATCTATTCCAAAAAACTCCACGTTGCAGGTGCTTTTCTTCAGTTTTCCGCCGCACCTGCAATTATAAGGCAAAATTTTCTCCATAAAAATCACACAACTTTAACCGCTTCTGCAATCCAATCTGTCTTTTTCTTTGAAGGCCCCAATGCCTTTAATTGCGCCAAAAAAGCTTTTCCTTTTAGCCAAACGAATCCCTATCCTATCTTCCAAAAAGTTTTTTTTAAACACAAGCTTGTCTTTTGTGGCTGTTACTTGAATGATTTGTACCATCTCTCATATTCTTTGTGGGTTGCAAAGCAATGCAGAATGTAAATGGTTTCTTCTTCAATGTAATAGATAATTCTCGCTTGTTTTGTGACGTTTTCGGTAAAGTAAGGCAAACCTAGTTTCAGGTGTTTGTTGGTTTCTTTTGAGGCAATTTTTTCAATGTGTTTTCCGAATTGTTTGTTTAACGGGTTGGATATTTTTTCAAGTTCTTTTTCGGCGGTTTCAAGAATCCGTATTTCCATTTTACCACTTGAACTTTTTCTTGATTTCGCCAAAGGGCTTGGTTTTAATGTTGCCTGCTTTTACCTCGCCCATTTCTATTTTAACCGCCTTGGCAACAAGTTCTTTTTCTTCTTCCTCAAGCACCCTCTCATAATTGAGCAAAGCCTGCCTGACCACTTCCGTCTGGTTTCCCGCATATCCTTTTTCAATTGCCTTTTTCATTATTGCCTCGTACGGCACTCCAAGGTCAACATTCATAAAACCACCATAAAATTGATGCACAATAAAGCATATAAATAATGCGCATTAAATGCCATATCCAATATGCATTATATTTAGGCTTATTCAGCGTTATCTTATGTGCTTTTGTCGCGCACTAATAATTAGCCAATTTTTAAAGCAAAAAATAGGGTGCAATCGTGGCACTTTATTTTGCGCCTTTTCCCGCGTTTAACCTGTTTTTTCTGACAACAAAAAAAGCGATTAAATCAATTGCAAGCAAAACAATTAACCCCAAAATGATTCCACCGCTCATTCCCGGCAAACCGAACAAACCCGTGGCTGAAGGCAAGTTTCCTTCAGGCGCTTCCTCTACAACGCATTCCCCTGCAGTGCATGTTCCCTGCGCTCCGTTTAACTGGCATCCTACTCCATCATCCAATGCAACGTACTTGCAGTCAGCGTTCGCGCAAAAATCCGCAGTGCAAGGATTATCGTCCTGGCATACAACGCCCTCGCAGTCGTCTATTGGAATGTTTACAACTTCTTCAACTGCATTTCCATCCTCTATTGCCTGTGCCTGTTCCGCTGACAAAATCACAATGCTTTTATTTCCCAAAAGCGTGTCACCCATTCCCTTCCTGTGGAATTCAATGACTTTTGTTCCGGGTGAATCAAATTTTGCCTCGTATTTTTTCAATCCAATGCTGTTAATGAACTGCTGAACCTGGTTTCCGTCAATGTTTAAAACGCAGCCGTAAGTCCAAAGGCACTTAACCGTAACAGTGACTGTCTCGCCAATGATTGCAGTGTTCTTGTCAACCGCGAAAATCGGCGTGGCTGTTCCGCCTCCGCCTCCACCGCCGCCCCCTCCGCCACCGCCTCCGCTAATCACTGGAGGTGGCTCTGCAGGAGGGCATGTTCCGCAGTCCTGCGGGCAAGTGGAACAGTTCTCTGCTCCATTACAGCTTGTGTCACCGCAAATCGGGCCGCTTGAAGGAGCGTCAAAATTTAAAGGTACACAGGCTTCTAGGGCGCAATTTTCTCCACAAAGGTTGCAGCCCCCCTTTACGAATGTTGCCTCGCCAACCTTAGTGTCGCCAATATAGAACTCAATTAATTTTCCTGACCTATTGTCATTCGGGTTATGCACAAAAAAAACAGGGGAATAACCATACGTTCCATTCAAAGTGGTTGTGGTGTCATTTTCGTATCCGGCGCCCTTTGCAACAATAACTGTTCCATTAGGCGCGGGCTGCCCACTAATCGTAACATTGCCGAAAAACTGGTGTGGGATCCCTGGCGCTGCTAAAACTGAATTGGATATTGCAAAAACAAATAGGATTGAAACAATTAATCCAAAAATTTGCCCAACCTTCATTTAATCCCCTAATTCAGTTAAAAGGTTAATTTGACCTAAATATTCTCCCTAGCCAATTTATTTAAATATATCCTTTTCTTCAGGAAAAGAAAAAAGAAAGGAGGAACGGGATAAATGCATTATCCCGTTTTTTCATTTAAAACCATTTTGGATTGTTGTCAATGCAGATATTGTCTTCGTTCCAGATGCAGGTTGTGGCCGGAGCGTAGATGTCACTCATGCGCATGTATATCCAGTAACCCCTTCCCGCATACAACTTGTTGAAGTTGTTAATGCAGGCATTCATTGTAGTCCACTGGCCTTGCGTATCGTAGTCGCTGCATCTAACATAGCCTACAAGGGAAGCCCACCTTGGCCCTTCCTGTATGGATCCAACAAGTGAGTTCAGACCGCAGTAGACATTGGTTCCGAAGACTTTTCCGAATGGAACACCGCAAATCAACTTTGTGTCATCCATGTCTGGGTATTCCTGCCAGTTAAGACCGTAGGTTCCAATGAGGTTCCAGCCCTGCGCTAGTGGCTTGCTCGGTGGCACTGTAGCAGGCGAGAATAGTGCTCCTCCAATGAGCACCTTTACCTTGTTATATGCGTTCACCCAGTAGCCCCAGCCTGGTTTTATCTCTGTCAAGTTGCTTGGCACTCCTGGTCTGTAGACAGACCATTCGCCTGTTGTTCCATCATATGACCAGACGGATTCTATGTTTTTGTCAAGCCCTTTGAATACTTCCTGAACATTGCTGTCCAGCAATACGAATGGCACTGAGATGAGATTCCATTTCTTGTAGAGCTTTATCTCGAATGGCTGTCCTTCTACCTTGAATTTCTCCTCATCCACATCCAACTTATTGCTGTTGCCTAATGCATCCTCGCAGTAGTACTTCAGGTTGTGCTCTGACTCCTCTTTGAAATAGAATGGATCTATTTCACTTCCAACACAGCAGTAGCCGTCTTCCATCTCCCCATTGTATTTACGCGGCGAGCAGTATTTTTCCGTTGCATCCTGCCCGTCCAAACCAAGTTGGAAGCAAACTTTTGCATTATCAACTGGGTGTGGCTGTGGGTCATTGCATTCCAATTTAATTGGAGTCATCAATGTGACTTTCCAGCAGTCAATGTTTTGATCTGTTCCATCCCAACAGTGAGCCGTCTCCTCTGGGTAGAAATAGGATTCAACATCCCCATTCTTTCCAGGAGTCCACACGCTGTTGGGGTCACCGACTGTTTTTACTGGAGTGGGTGGCTGGTTGTCAACAAAGACACACTGTTTCTTTGTTTTCTCTGTCTTGTCAACGTTATCCACAGAGTAGTACTCTATTAGGTGGCATGACTCCTCACCTATTGTGAATGGCTCCCCTTCATAGGTTTGCCAGGCGTATGAGCCTTCTGCATTCTCGCAGCTTGGCAAAACGACGCTTTCAATGCAGTCACCAATGCATTGCACCGGCGGCCTGCAGTAGCTGTCGTCAACGAGCGTTACCCTGTAATCTGTTTCCTTAATTCCTGTTTTGTGTATGCCTGTATCGTCAACTGTTAAAGTTATGGGTGTAGTGCTGTTAATCCACTCGCTTCCTTCGCCTTGGAAGAATGGGTCTCCGTAAGTCTTTGTAGTTGTCGGAGGCGTGTGGTCAGCGTAGTATGTTTCAACCAGTTCGCTTTTGTTCTTCAATGCATCCCAGCACTTGACGTGCAGTTTGTGCTTTGATTCCTCAGGGAAAGTTATATCCAAAGGAGGTGCCTGATCGTCTCCCCCGAAGATACTCTGGCCGTCATCCAAGATGTAAGACCATTCGCACTTCACATTGTCAACTGGGTGCGGATCTGGATCTGTTGCTTCAATGTGAATCTTTGTAACCGTGTCAATGTATGTCTTTTCACCGATTACAATGCTTGGGCCGTCAATTGAACTTGTGATTTCAGGTGGCTGTGTGTCAACAATGTCTATTTCGCTGAAAGTGTCTGATGTGTTGCCCAATGCGTCCTCGCAGTAGTACTCTAACTCGTGGCATGAGTCCTCTGTGAAGTAAATGGGTTCTCCCTCAGTGTCAACCAATTCAGACCAAGTTGCAGTTCCAAGGTCATCGCAGGTCTTTGCATACCTGTAATGGTACCACAGTGAAACATTTCCAACCGGGTGTGGGAGCACATCCTCGCAGGACAAGCTTATCGGCGTGTTCTGGTTGATGTAGTAATCGCATACCTCGCCTTCCTCGCAGGCAACCTTGTTTTCACCGACGTTCTTATCTACTTCCGGTGCGCTGTTATCCACGAACACGCACTGCCTGTTTGCTTTCTCTGTGTTTCCGAGCAAGTCTTTGCTGTAGAATTCAATCAAGTGGCATGACTCTTCCGGAAGTGTGACGGTTCCAGTATATTCTGTAAAGTCAGGAAGCTCTCCGTCATAAGTTGAGCAACCGCTTGCCTCTGTCTCACACCATTGGTTGTCAACAACTGCGTATCTCCAGAATGTCTTGTCAACTCCAACCTTGTTGTCTGTCGCTTCCAGCGTTATCGGTGTATCGCTTGTGATCCAGTGCGGGTATGGTCCCGGTTCATTGATGTTCTCTGGGTATGCTGGTTCACCGTAAGTCTTTGTTGTAACCGGAGGCGTTGAGTCAACTTTAAAGTACTCTGTGTCTGTGTTCATTTCATTGCCCAATGCGTCCTCACAGTTGACTACAAGCCTGTGGGTTGAGTCCTGTGTGAAGAGAATGTCTGTTCCGTCCTCTCCGAATTGGCCTCCTTCCACAAAGCATTCGCCTGTTCCATCATTGTATAAGTGGTCTGGGCCAACATATTCCTGGCAGTTAGCCAGGGTTGTCTGCCACCACAGCTCGTAGTTACAGGTGCTGTTGTCAACATTGCAGCCCATTGTAGTTGGGTCTGGGTCTGAAACATCAATGTGCACTCCGCCCCTGCCGTTATCCGCGACAAAGCATATGTCTTCTTCGTCTTGCGGTGGGCAGTCGCCGAGGTAATCAACCTCTTCTTCTCCGAGCATTGATTTGTCAATTTCTGGCGGTGTGTCGTCAACCCTGAATGTCTCTGTGTCGTGCTCTGATTCTTTCTGCACTGCATCCTGGCACCAGAACTCCAAGTCGTGAACTGATTCTTCGTTAAAGTATAGGTCATAGCTTTCGCCTTGGTAGCTTCCTTCATTCCATGCGCCGCCGTCAAACCTCCACTTCCAGTAAATTGTTACGTCGCCGCTTGGATGAGGTCCAACGTCTTCACAATTCAATGTAATTGGTGTTTTAGTTGTAACCCACCAATTGTCCGCGTTTCCGCCTTGAGCTGCATTTGTTGCAGTCCATCTTCCCCAGTTTGCAGGGTAGTTTTCTTGGACTGAACTAGATGTTCCCAAAGCCTGAGGCGCGGTTGCTTCGCCATTTATTGCCCAATAATACGGGCATCCGCCTAAAGCGTCTTTTGGAATGACTATTTCGTAATAGGTTTCATTATAGTTTCCTGAAACACTCATTCCAGCAGGCAAAACAGTTGTTGCTGCACCCCAGCCTCCGCTGTAAGGCTTGTAAACAGGCGCGCTTGTGCTTTCACCCGGACTCCAGCCCAAAGTGAACAAAGGCACTGAGTCGTTGGCAATAATTACTTGCGCACCAGTTGAAGTATGCCCTGAAATATCTTCTTCATCAAAGTCGAAAGTCCATTTGATGCTGTCCCCTATGTCTTCTTTAGTCACTGTTAGTCCAAATTCTCCTTTGATTTTATTCATCTCTGATTCATCAACTATTACTGTTCCCTCGTCATCTAAACTGCAAAGAGGAACCTTGTTATCGCCAACATCCTTGCTAATTGCAGGCGGCGTCTTGTCAACGAAGAAGCAGTTTGTCTGCATGTCTTCTGTGTTGCCTAATTCATCTATACTGAAGTACTGGAGTATATGGCAGGATTCCTCGTCTTTTGGAATTGGGTTTCCGTCGTAGAGATGCCATCTTGAATCAACGTCACAGTTATTGTGTGCGAGGTCCTCAACGCAGGCTGCCCAGCTGTCCCAGTCTTCATCCCAGTTTTCTTCACAATAAACTTGTGCATCATCAATGCATTCCTTTGCCCCTTCCGCATCGTAAGGATTTCTTAATACTGCGTGGCAATACTCGGCATTGTTTGGGTTAAAGCAAGCGCTCTCGCCATCCGCAAGCTCATTTGCATACCATGTCTTGTCAACACCAATGCTGCAGTCAACGCCTTCAGGAGTCGTTTCCGCTTCGGGGTCATCTGAAGTTAATGTAACCGTTGTTACGCCGTCAATCCATTCAACGCCTTTCTCGTCAATTTTCTGCGGGCCGTTGAATGTCTTATCGGTTTCAGGCGGCGTTGAGTCTACTCTGAATGTTTCTGTATCTGTAACATCATTTCCCGCAACATCATAGCAAGTTATGCCTAGAACATGAACTGAATCTTCTTCGAATACGATTTCGTCATAAACAGCTCCCTGTTCTGCATCAATGCGCCAACTGTCATTTGGCACACCGTCAAGTGTGATTGTAAAATCGCAGTAGTCCACTCCACTTGGAGGGTTACAACCGCCTTCAATGAGGGTATCTTCAACTGAAACAGTTATAGTTGTCTCGTGATCCTGTACCCAGCATTCCTCTCCATCACCTGGCCCATTAGGGCATCCTTCTCCGTTCATTAGTTGTGGTCCTATTACATTTTTTGTTATGGTTGGAGCTCGCCCATCAACGCTTGTAAAAGCATTTACCTCTTTCCACACATTGGTTATATCTCTTGTTTCAAATTTCCATGCCAAATTGCAGGCAGCTTCGTTTTCTGGAGTTTTTGCTGAAAATGTAAAATCAGTACATTCTCCTGCAGCAATATAATTATCGGCACTCTCTGCAGTATATAGATAATAATGCTTGGTCGGCTGGTATGGTGACAGATACCACCCATCTTTTTGATTTGGGGGATCTTGTATTGTATACCCTGTTGCCTGGTAAAGTCTTACTTCATCAATCGAATCATTACCGCCTATCACATTACAAATGGTTACTGTGTAATCTTCAATTTCCCCTGGCGTGGACCATACTGGGGAAATAGTTGCACTATTATTGTGCGCAGCGCTCGCCGTTCCAGCGAATATTCCGATGGCTAGGCAGAAAATGAGTATTGTGAGTGGGATTAATCGCCTTGTTGAAGTTGAGTTAATTGGTTTAGTTGTTGTTTTGCTCATTTTTTTCCCACCTCGTCTTTTTGTGGTCGAAGACCACGGTAACTATGTTTAATTGAAATTTTTTTATCTCTTAACCAATAAGCGCTGTTCGGTTTTATAAACGTTAAAGGTTAGTCAAGGTTTAGGCAGAGTAGTCAGGTTAAAACTGCTCTTTTAGCGTGTTTTTCAAAAAATCTTACACTTTCACGGGAACTTTTTTGCATCTGGCTGCAGTTATTTGCTTAAAAATTGTTTGGTTTAAAAATAAGTCTGGTGTTTAGTTAATCAGTTAATGGTTTTAGTCAGGAAATAAATTTTTTCACAGGGTGGTTTTATAGGATTTGAAACATGGTTTGAACGATACGGCTATAACGCAGACCCTTTATCTGTAAAGCCTTCAATTGATTTGATTGGAAGGGAAAGCGAAGAGAAAACTATTTCAAATCATTTGCTTTCAGGCAACGTAATACAGTTAAAAGGCGAGCAGGGTTTAGGCAAGACTTCTTTGCTAAAGTTAATGGATAAAAAAATAAACGGATTAAAGGGCTTTGACGCGCATTATTTTTCCGCTTTTGACGGTTTCAACAAGGTGCCGAAGATTTTCTCCAAAAAAAACGCTTTAGTCAGGTTTTTGCAGAGAATCCGTGTTTTAGGCAAAAACAAAAAGGTTTTGCTTGTAGACGAAGCGCATTTGCTTTTGGCAAGCCAATGCAATTACTTAAAGGGCTTGTATGACGCTGATGAAGTCCATTCAATTATCATTTCCTTGACTGAAAAAAACAATGCAGCGGTTTCAAGCTGTTTTGGAAACAGGTTAGCCGAAGACCTAATGCTAAGGCGCCTTACAAAAGAGGAATTAAAGGAAATTTTAGGCAAAAGGCTTAACGGCACAAATCCCCTGCATGAACAGACGGTTGACTATTTTGCGGAAAACTCAAAGGGCAATCCAAGGAATTTTTTATTGAACTGCAAGAAAACCATAATAAAACTGCATGAATTCCATTCAGCGGATGAAGAAATAATGCTGGATGAAGTGAAAAAGGATTTAGGCGAAAAAGCGGTTATTGAGGCACCACAGGCCACAACAACAGCAGAGGAAACCGCGCCACAGGATGAAACCAATGTAATGGAGCGCCTTACCCCATTGCAGCGCTCCATTGTTTCACTTTTAAGCGAAAGCCCAATGAGTTTAACCGAAATATCGGTCAGGACAGGCAGTTCAATTGGAACAGTGGGAAAACAATTGTCGCTTTTATGCCTTAACGCAAAAAAAGAGTACATGGAGAGAAAAGGCGTTACAAAGCCCTTGATTTGCAAGGAAAAAGACAATGGTTACACTATTTATTCGTTAAGCGAGTTCGCTGTAAGGATAGTCGGCGGGAATTATTCAACTGGCGATTCAGGCACTGATTAGTTCAAGCCAATTGCTTTCCTTGCCATCCCAATTTCTTCCGTTGAAATTCCCTTCAGCAAAAGCAATGCCGCAAAGTAAATCGCTGCCGCAAAAACAATCAATGCAATCACTTCAATCCATGCAAAAAAGAGGAGAAACAAGGCCATTGCAATTGCGGCAATGCATGATTTTAGGATGAAAGCATTTTCCCCGGTGCGGCAGATTTTTCGCGCATTTAAGTGGTTTGCAGTGAAGCCGAAAAACACTGCGGCAATAAGCGCCCCTGCAGCGCCGAAAAAGCTTTCCTTGATGAATGCAAGCTGCACTGCCAATGCAATTAATGCGCTTGCAGCTGCAAAACCAAGCACTTTTTTCTGCTGGTTTGCAGCAAAAAGCAGGGATACGTCAAGCGAGTTAAGGGTTTTCAAAAGCGAAGCCCATGCAAGAATAGTGAGAACTGTGGCTGCGCCAATGAATTCTGTTCCGAATACAAGGGAGATTATTTTATCAGAGGTTAAAGTAACCCCTACCGCAAAGGGAAGCCCTATCATGAACAGCAGCTTGAATGCCTTTGAATAGGTTTTCTGCAGCAGTTCCCTGGAAGAGGAAAAGAAAAGCGAAAGCGCGGGAAACACTGCTGCAATGAAAAGCCAGGGCAGCATTTCAAATCCTTCAATGAGCTTGAATGCTGCGCCGAATATTCCTGTTGCGGTGTCGCCGTTAAAGAATGACAGGAGCAACTGGTTTGCGCTTCCGTAAAGCGAGGCAATGAACGCGATTGCAACGAATGCAGCGGCATCTGAAAAAATCCTGCGCCAGAAAACGAAATCAATTTCAGGCCTGAAGCGCGAGATTTTCCATGACAGCAAAAAAAATGAGGCAATGAATTCAAATGCCCCTGATAAAAGGAATGCAAGGCAAAGCCCTATGAGCCCATAGCCCAAAAAAAGCGCTGCAACACCCAGCGCAACATTGAGGGTTTTGGCTGAAACAGTTATCGCGCTTTCGTATTTCATTTTTTCGTGTGCGCGGAAAACGTTTTTCGCAAGCCCCGCGAGAGAGGAAAGCACGGTGTAGGCGCTTAAGAGGTAGACCGCGGTTTTCGTGTCAGCAGGGTAACCCAAAAGATTCACGAGCAATGCGGCAAGCGCGAAAGCCGCTAAGCCAAGCAATAGCTTTGCTGAAAAAATGTTTCCAAGGTATTTTTCCGTTAGGCTTTTTTCCCTTGCGACATCCCTCACAATCAATTGCCCGAAGCCCATTTCAGTGAATGCAAGGAATATTGCGGCAAAGGAGAATGCAAAGGCGTATTTTCCGAAATCATCAACACCCAGCTGCCTGCCTGCAACCGCTAAAAGGAGCAGGGAGAGAAACAGCCAGGCAATCTGCCCTGATGCAAGGAAAAAAGTGTTTTTTGCGATTCTTGCTGCAGTGCTCATCCTGATCAGGAACCCTTACTTGTGCGTGAAAATGCACTGCACTTTTTGCCGCTAAATTTTCAGCAGCCGTTTAATCAGTGCTTCAATTTCCCTTAATGGTTTTTCTTCAAGTTTGCCTATCCTGTTTTTCAGCCTTTTAGAGTCAATTGCGCGCAACTGAAATACGAGTGCAACTGAATCAATGGTTAAGCCGTTTGATTTTGAAGGGCCTACGCTTACTGTATAATTGTATCTCATGGCTTGGAGATTGGCTGTAAAAGGTGCGATAATTGCTATTCCCGCTTCCCCTTCGGATAAAACCAAAGCAGGCCTTAAACCGCTTTGCTCGTGGCCATTTGAGGCTGGAATTTCAACATTCCAGATTTCGCCTTTATTCATTTCAAGCCCTTTTCAAATAACCCGAGTGCCTCGTCACTTAACAAATCCCATTCAATGAATTCTCTTTTCAGTTCAAGCTGGCTTTTCACTGCCGAAAGATAAAACAAAATTGCCCGTTCAACTATTTTTTTTTCTTCAAAGCCCAATGTTTTTGATGCCTGCCTTATTTTTTTGTCGAGTTTTTTTGAAATTTGGACCTGCATATAATCACAACAATTTTGTGCAGCCAATAAATTATAAACATTTGCGGCAGGTCTTTTAACTGTATTTTCCCCTATACTCATGGTTGTTTGCCCTAAAAAATAATTGTTTTACAGCAGGGCTTCTGCTATTTCTTTAATTGTCCTTGCCCTCCTCTTTATTTGCTTTGCAATTTCAAATGAGAGCTCTGTTCCATAGTCTGCCTGGCTCTTGTATCCTATGAGGAATTGATAGGCGGCTGTGTATTTTTGGAATTCTGGGCCCAATGGCTTTCTGAGTTCATTAAAGTAACTCGTGTCAGAATGCGGTTTGTGTGAGGGTATTTGTTTTAGGAATTTCTGGCATAATGCGTTATGGTAATTTATTGCAGAGTTAATGTAAAGGTGCGCTGCTGTGTGGTAATTTTCTTCATCAAATTGTTCTTCCGCCACTTGGAAGCGTTCGCTTGCAAGGTCAGCGTGATGCTTGAATGTTCCCAATCCATTTCCCTCCTTTGAGTGCCCTGCCTTCCTTAAGTATGTTTTGTATGAACTTGTCTTTTTCTTTCCATCTGTCATTGAAGTCCTTTGTGCCCATTATCACTGGTGAAAAACGAATGCCTGTTATTTCAGACACTTTTACTGATTCTTCCATGATTCTTTCAGACAAATTGCTGTTGCTGTTTTCCACCACGACAAGCACATCAAAATCCGAGTAATGTGTGAAGTCTTTTCCTGCCCTAGAGCCAAACATTATTACCGCTTTCACTTCCTTGTTTTTTAGGCTCGGCATTTTCCTTAGCTCCTCCACTAACGGCTTTTGAAAATCCTTAGTTTTCTCGAAAATCCTTTTCAGTTCAGGGAGCAGGTAAAACTTGCAGTTAATGCAAACCATCTTGTTCCTGCCCTCGTGTGCCGAGAGCGCCAATCCGGATTTTTCCCATTCAGAAACTATATTTGAGACAGATGCCTTAGACAAGCCAGCAATCCTTCCAAGTTCTGACACGGATAAAGATACGCCCGGCCTCTCAAAAAGCTTTTCCAAAAGCCTTGTCTTCGCATCCGAATCAATTAAGGTTTGCAGCATTCGCATAAAACTCACTGTTCATTAAGACTGAACATATGTTCATTGGCAATAAACAGTTTAAAAGGCGATTGGCTTTTTATGTGCCTGAAAAATGTTCAAAGGCCTATTTATGCATTAAAGAAGCGCTTTTTTGGCGAGGCATTTTATTTGTGCGTGAAAATGCAGTTAATTTTCCCGTTTTTTGCCTCTTCAACTATAACATAGCCGAATTTGTCAAAGCAAAGCCTGTCGCCTTTTTTTGCATTGAATTCCTCTGTCACGCCTAAAACCTTCTGGTTTTTCGCGTCAAGCACTTCCACGTCCATTGGATTAAGTACCCAGTTGATTATGTTTTTGTCTTTTTTTGCAGCACCGGCCCATTCCCCGATTGCAGTGAACTCGTCTTTTTTCCTTAAAAGCACGTTGTAAGCCTGCCTTAAGCGGATAACGCTTCCCTCCTTTAATGGCTCCAGTTCTTTTTTTGGCACAAGGAATGTTTGTGTGCCTGGGGCAAGGGAGAACTGCACTCCGTCTTTTTCCACTTCCGATTCCTGTGCGTAAATCACGTCAAGTTTAACCGGCTCTTCAAAGAATGCAGCGCGCCTGCTTTCGCTTTCAATGAACTTTTTGTCCAGGTCGCTTAGCTTGGACATTTCAATTGTCGCATCATTTGGCTTTGCGCCGATTTCAATGATTGCCTCTTTCAGTGCGCGGGGGTCAAAGCCCCTTCGCCTCAAAGCCTTTATCGTGCCAAGCCTTGGGTCATCCCAGCCAGTGTAAAGGCCTTCCTCTATTCCTTTCGCTATTTTTGAAGTGCTTAAAACCATTCCCTCTAATTTGACTCTTCCGAAATGCATTGCATGGGGGTAAACCCATCCAAAGTAGGTGTACAAAAACTCCTGTTTTGTCTGGTTTTGCGCGTGCTCTTGCCCGCGGAGAATAAGCGTTGTGCCAAGCAAGTGGTCGTCAACAGCGGAAGCGAAATTATAGCTGGGCCAAACGTGTTTTCCCTGCGCGTTTTTGTTTGGATGATTGACTTCATCAACAATTTTTGCTGCCCACCAGTCGCGAATGCTTGGGTCTGCGTGGTCCAACTCAGTTTTCACCCTTAAAACCGCCTGCCCTTCTTTTAGCTGATGTGAAAGCATTTGCTCAAACAGTTTTTTCTGCTCTTTCGGCTCCACTTCCCGGTGCGGGCAGGCTTTTTTTTCCTTGGTCATTTCACGCCATTTTTGCGATTCACAGCTGCATACATATGCGCCGCCCAATTCAATTAGTTTTTTCATGTGCTCGTAGTAAATTTCAAGCCTGTCTGAGGCAAAGAAAACCTCGTCCACTTTGCATCCAAGCCACTGCAAGTCATGCAAAAACACTTCTTTTGCGTTTGCAATCGGCTTTTTCACTTTGGGGTCAGTGTCATCAAATCGAAGATAAAAGCGCCCATTATATTTGCGTGCGTATTCGTGTGAAAGGATTGCCGCACGCGCATTGCCCAAATGAAAGGGGCCGTTTGGGTTTGGCGCAAAACGCGTAATGGCTTTTTCCCCTTTTTCAGCCCATTCAAGTGGCTCTAGGCCGGGCACTTTTTCTTTGGGCTTTAATTCATAGGAGCCTTCAAATTTTTCGTATGCTGCCTTTATTTCTTCAAGGCCCATTGCGTTTACTTTGTCTACCTCTTCTTTTATGATTGGCATTGCCTTTTTGAAGTCCAATCCTTTCTCTAATGCGATTACTTTTCCCACTACCGCGCCCAAATCGGCTTTTCCAGAGTGCAGGAACGCATTTTTTACCGCGTAACGGTGTGCGTGCTGCCTTACCTTTTCCTCCAAGAATAACACCTTTTTCCTTAAAGTTAGGGCTGCGAAAGGAATAATACGGTATTGCCGGGCAGGCAATTAATGCATTTTTAATTTTAGCAAATGCCTGCTTTCAGGGATGAGCTGCACTTTTTCGCCTTTTTTCAGGTTATAGAATTCCGCGAGGTCAGCGGGAATCGTTACCGCAAGGCTCCTTCCAGTTGAAACAATTTGCCGTGTTATTGAAAAAGAGTTTAACTGTTTCTCCGTTTCCCTCATTTGTTCGCTTGAAACAAACTCCTTTTTACACTTCCTGCAAGAATAATACGGCTGTTCTTTCAGGGTTACCTTCCCGCCAAGCAATTCAATGGTTTCGCATTTAACCTCTGTTTCGCCGCCGCAAAAGACACAATCTACTTTTTTCTCCATAAATCAACCTCCTTTTCGTTTGCCTCCCAGATGCTTACAACGTTTGCATATTTTTTTGTTTCCTCTTTTATCACAGTAAAATAATAATCAAGAACCTTGAAGACTGTTTTAACAGTTCTATCGTCCTGCTTTTCCCTTACTTTTTGCGCGATTATGTTTTGTTCAACCTCTCCAAGGTTTATACCGTAAATCAGCAGGCGCTCAAAGAACCGTTCCCTTGAATGCCTTGTCCAGACCACAATCATAAGAATAAACTGCAACAAACAGTATTTAAATATTTCATTACCTTTGCACTACCTTTTCATTAAAATGTTGTGTGAAGGGTGTGTGTCAAATGCAGAAATATCCATCTGACACCTTTTAACTGAAAGCAGTAAACTATATATAGTAATTATGACATTATCTTTAGTATAATTTGATGTTTTTTACCATATTTATGTGTTGAGGCGGTTTTGATGGCGGAAGCAGAGGTTCACGGTTTTCTTGAAAACCTTGGCTTGACTGAATACGAGGCAAAGAGCCTTAACGCTTTGTTCAAGTTAAGGGAAGCCGAGGCCCCTGAAATCAGCCGCATTGCACAGGTTCCAAAGACAAGGGTTTACGATGTATTGGAGCGCCTTACAAAGAAAGGCCTGATCATTGAAATTTACGGCAGGCCAAAGAAATACCGCTCTGTTGAAGTTGGAAGGGTTTTTGATTCACTTATATCCGAAAAAAAAGCCAGTTTAAAGGAATTGGAGGAAAAAGCCAAGGATTTGAGGGGAAGCTTCAGCGGCGAAGGCCAAAAGGAAGCAATTGAAAAGGTAATGAAGGTAAAGGACAAAAGTGATTTCACCCGCATTTTAGGCCAGGAAATTGATTCCGCAAAGGAATCTGTTTCCGGCTTCACGCATTTCTCCAAAGAACAGCACTTACTCAAGGACCACATTAAGAATGCCAAGGCAAAAAAAATCGAAATAAAGCTCATTGGAAAAATCGCGGGTGAAAGCGCCAGGCTCGCAAAGGATTTCTCAGAGCACGGCGCAACAGTAAAGGACTTTGACCATGGAATGCACGCTTACATAATTGACGGAAAAAAAGTTGTAATGGCGTTAAGCGATTTCTCAAAAGACCAGCCGGAATACCATTTCACAATCTGGCCTGACAACAAGGCAATGGCTAACGCCTTGCAAAAGCACTTTGACGACTCCTGGAAACAGGGAAAAAAATTGTGATTGAATGTGGTTTGAACAAAAAAAGGGGATGGATTATATTGGTTGGAGCAATAATACCAAAAATGAGGCAAAGAATAAAACGTAAACGTAATAGGGTCAGCACGTTTAGAGGTAGGCTTATACGTAGCGGCGGGGAATACCCGGCCCAAGTTTTAAGACTTTCAGGCATAGATCTCGGGAGAAGAGATCTCTCAAGGCAGCAGGTATTGTCTGAAGGAAAAGAAAGAAGGAAATACTCAAAAGCCCAAACACTGATAGCTGGCCGCGAAGTAGGGGCTGCAAATTTAATGGGGGGCATAGATGCAAAGGCTGATGACCTTGGAATTAGGTATGGGTTAAATCCTGGCGACCGCGTGACTGCAACTAGAAGAGGAGTTGTCCGAAAAGGCCGCAAATTAAAAGACAAACCGCGTAGGAGGATAGCTGACTAAAGACGCCCTAAAAACAGATGATTAACTAAAAAATAAGCGAATCACCTAGGAACCAAAGAAAGTGAATCATGGACATTACAACTTCCGCTGAAAAATGGATAAGGAGAGGCAGACATTAAAAAATAAATACTTAGCAGGCTGCTGTTTTAAGCCAATCTTATTTTTTTCCAAAAATCTTTCCCTGAACTGCAATTCTTTTCTCTCTTATCCCCTTCATTGCTTCCGAGAACTTTTTTCTCCTGAATAAGAAAACGTAAAGGAAGCCGAACGCGGCGGCATAGCCGTGCACAAAGAAATCAGTGCTTGTCTTGATTTCGAATTCTTTTCCCTCGCCGAATTTTTCAATCTCTTTTTTTGATTCAGTTAGCTTTTTGGAAATCACTGCAGCCTTGTTCAGGTCACCCTGTTCCCGTGCCCTGTTCAAATCCAGTTCAAGCGCTGAAATCTTTTGCGTTGAGTTTGCTTCAAATTCCCCGATTGCAAATGAAAGCGCGGGCGCAACCGCAAAGTAAAGAAGAGCCAAAGCCGCAGCCGTCGCAATAAGCGTTTTCAAGGGCTTCAATGAAAACGCAGCGCCAAACAATCCGCTTATTCCCGCGCTCGCGCCAATCATTGCAGTTGCAGGGTTAAGCGAGGAAAAAACAATTGCCGCAAGCGTTCCGGAGAAAAGAAACACGAGCACCACATCAAGCGAGGAAAGCGCTGCCTCCAAAATAAGCGCGAAAAAGAGAAGCGACAATAGGTTTGCGGATAGGTGGAAAACGCCTGTGTGAATGAATTCGTAGAAAAAAATATTCAGGGGCATCTGCGCGTTGAATGAAACCGCCAAAAGCGATTCAAGTGGAATGAAGAAAGCGCCCTTTGAAAGCAAAACATAGCTTAAGAGAATGAGAAATAAAAGCAGCAGTGATGCCTTGAATTTCCACAGGAGTTCGGTTGCATTCAATCGTATCCGCCGAATAAATAAGCGGCTTTTACTTTAAAAATTTGATTGCCGCGTAACCGACAACGCTTCCCTCATCGCCGCTCTCAGTTGCGCTGGAGTCATAGCGCAAAAGTTCAGCGCCCTTGAACCCGTTTATTTTGCAGCAATGCATCAGCGCGGTTATCGGGGCAAAGCCGCAGATGCTGTAATACTTTTCCAAAACCGTTTTGTGGAATCCGTCCAAGTCAATCCTTTCAATGAAGCCAATTGCCTCCGAATCCCTTTTTTTTGCGGCTTTAAGCGGAATGAAGTGGCTGAAATCGCTTGAGGCAATTAGGGAAACGCTTTCGCCCTTGCATGCATTGGCAATCGCCTCCCCGAGTTTTTTCAGTTCCCGCAGCCTGTTCTCCGCGATGGTTATTGCAACGAGCCTAAATTTGTTTCCGTAAACGAATTGGAGAAACGGAAGCTGCACTTCAATCGAGTGCTCGCCTATGTGCGCGCTTTCATCAGGTTCAATTCCCAATTCCAAGCAGATTTTTTCGCTTAGCTTCCAATCAATTTCAATTTCGCCCAAGGGCATTTCCCATTTTCCCGCGGGAAAAACGCTTATTCTTTCCCCCACGCCTGTGTGGTTCGGCGAAACAATGAGAAATGTTTCCGCAGCTTGTAGGGCATTGAATGAATAAGCCGCTGTCTGCCCCGAATAAATAAGCCCTGCATGCGGCGCTATAACTGCGCTGCTTTTTTCTTTTTGCCCGGACTTTTTTGCTTTTGAAATAAAATCAGAAATCTGCTTTTTTAGTAATTCCCTGTCGCGGGGATAAAACTGCCCTGCGACAGCAGCTTCACGGGTTGCTTGAGCCATTAGTCTCTCTTTCTTCTGGTGTTAGTTCTTCCGCTTTCAGGCTTGCCCCTCTTTAGGCCTGGCCTTCCGGTCATTTTGCCTTTGAATCCGCTTCTTCTTCCGCGGCCTCTTTCATCATAGCCTGAGTCCTCGCCTTCCTGTATGTCGCCTTCTTTCAGCTTGTATTCAAAGTCTTCCGGAGTTTTTGGAAAATCAGTATCCGCCTTGATTTCGCCTTTTGCCTTGAGTATTTCCGTTGCAAGCAGCCAGTAGGCCAGTGCAAGGCTTTTCCTTCCCTTGTTGTTCATCGGGACAACTATGTCCACGTTTTTTGTTGAGTTGTTTGTGCTGCATAGCGCGACAACCGGCACCTTAATGCGTGTTGCCTCCTCTATTGCCTGTGAATCCGGCTCTGATTCGGTTACAATTACAACCCTTGGCTCGAAGAATATTTTTGAAGTGGGGTTGGTGAAAGTGCCGGGCACAAACCTTGCAGTGAATGCCTTTGCGCCGATGGCGTCAGCGAATGATTTCACAGGGGTTGAAGCGTAAAGCTTTCTAGCCACAACCGCAATCCTTTCATTTGGGAACTGTGCAATGAATTTTGCCGCAACAGCTATTTTTTCATCAACGGTTGAGATGTCGAATACATTCAATCCGTCCTTTCTTACGCGGTAAATGAATCTTCGCATTTCCCCGCTCTTGAACCTTGTGCCGATGTGTATTCCGCTCTGCAGATACCTGTCCCCTTCAATTAATGCCTTGGATTTTTCAGCCATTTTTTTTCACCGTCTGTTAAACCGTTAAACGTTGTACTTCATTATCTCGTCGATTAAGTCGACGTGCGAGAAAATCGTGCGCCTGCAGCAATACCTTTTAATGCCCAGTTCGTCGAGCACTTTTTCCGGTGTCTCCTTTTTTTCAGAGGTCCTTTTCACGTATTCCTCGTAGTCCTGTGCCAGGACTTTTCCACATGAAAAACACCTTATTGGAACAATCATTTTCCTTTCACCCCTAAAAAAACCCTTTCGTCATCTTTTGCTTTTCTGCTTCTTTGCCCTTGCCTTTGGACCAAGCGGCTTCTTGGATTCCACTCTTCTCGCGTCATCCACAAGCAATAGCCTGTCATAATTCATAAAAGTTTTGCGGAGTTTTTCGTCACCCGTGAATTCAACCAGTGCCTTTGCAATTGCGCCCCTTGCTGCAATCGCCTGGCCCATGAATCCCCCGCCCCTTACCTCAACAATTATGTCAACTCCGTTGCACAAGTCCCCTGCAATGTAAATTGGTTCCTTAATAAGTTCATGCACGTAGTGCGGGGTAATCGCGTCAATTGCCAGGTGGTTTACTTTCACGATGCCTTTTCCGGCCTTTATTGTCGCCCTTGCAACGGCCTCCTTTTTCTTTGCCTTTACATGGATTCCCTTTGCCTTTGATTTTCTTTTCTTTTTCGGCATATTTTCACCATTTCATTCCAAAGTGTTCGCTTAACTCGCCAATCGTAATGTATTTTGCCTTGAACTTCCTTTCCGTTCCCGGCAGCTTTTTTATTTCGTTTTCCTTTCCCTTGAGCTCTTCCGGCACGCCGATGAATACCCTTACGTTTTTTATCGCTTTTTCGCCTCTCCTGCTGTTGGGCATCATTCCCTCAATTGTTTTCTTAACCATTTTATGCGGAGTCCTCGAATACTTCGGGCCTTTCCTCGGGTTTCCCTTTGACTTCAGGTCAATCTTGTGCTGGAAATCCGCAAAGTGAATCTCCTTTTTCCCGCTAACCACTATTTTTTCCGCATTCACTATCAGGACCTTTTCTCCCTTAAGCGCCTTTGATGCCACAATCGATGAAAGCCTTCCAAGCACGGCATTCGTGCCATCAATTACTTCTCCGTCCATAAGCATCAAAACCTTTTTCTCATTTCACTAACTTTAATTCCGCGGCATTCACTTTTTCAGTGACATACTGCGCCAAGTCAATGGTCTTTCCCTTTGCATCTTCAATTGCTTTTTTTGCCCCGGAACTGAATTCAAGCGCCGCGATGCTCATTTTTTCGCCGAGCGCGCCCGAGCCTATTACCTTTCCCGCAACCACAAGCGTTTTTCCCTTTGCTTTTTTCGCCAGGCCTTCAATGCGCCAGAGGCTTACCTCTGCCCTTTTCCTTCTGGGCGCGTTAACCATTTTCGATACCCTTAGCCAGATTGCCTGCTTTTCCTTTTTGCCTTTTTTTTCAAAGGCAACGACAAGCTCTCTCATGCTTTTCTTGGTGGGGCCTGTTCTCTTCATTTCATTTCACTTTTTTTCATTTTTCCTTTTAATGGTTTTTTTTTGCAGGGGAGCGGATTCGAACCGCTGAAGGCACTAAGCCACGGGATTTCCTCCGCTTTTCTGCTTAAAAAAAACAATTGCAATTTTTCCTGCAAGCATCTTAAGTCCCGCCCGTTTAGCCGCTTCGGTACCCCTGCATTGCCTAACTATCTTCCACCTCAGATGTCTTTTAATGCTTTCTTGAATTCCGCGGTTTTCTCCCTTAACCTTTCAACTGCCGCCTTCACTGTTTCCCCGTTGTCGAGGTTGCCGTGGCTTTCCATCATGAAAGTGAATGCGTCCTCGCCGTGCTGTTCGTAAGCGATTATTGCGGGCTGCCATTTGGCGTGCTCTTTTCCCACTCCAGCCACTGCCTTCATTTCAATCTTTAGCTTCTGCCCTTTTTTGAGCTTTGTGAGGGGAATCCTTTTGTCTATGACCTCTATTTTGGGGTCAGTGCTTTTCACGTCCTTGCTGTACACCATTCCAGGGCCTTCCTTTTCAAGCATCATTGTGACGCTTTCGCCTTCCTTGTAGTGCTTTAAATCCATTTTGATTGGCAGCAGTGCAAGCCTGTGCGCAAGCATTTCATCGAATACCACGCCGCTGTTCTCGTAAAACGAGACATCCTCTATCGCGAAAACCGGCACGTTGTTCATTACAGTTCTCCTCAACGCGTTCGCGAACGCGGAATCAGTTCCCTTAACCGAGAACTTCAGCATTGCGCCCTTATCCGAAACAACTTTTACTTCCATTTTCATTTCACCTTCAAATAATTTTCATGCATTTTTATTTGCAATTAAGTTTTTTTGCTCCTGTTCCTTTTTTTTCTCCTGCAGCCGTCGTGAGGCAAAGGCGTGACATTTTCAATGTCCTCTATCATCATTCCGTGCCTTGTAAGCGAAACAATTGCGGCCTCGGCGCCCTGGCCTGGTGAACGGGGCTTGATGCCTCCCTGTGCCCTGACCCTTATCTTGACATTAGTTATCCCTTTTTCCCTTGCCTTTTCCGCCACGATTTCCGCTACCTTCATTGCAGCATAAGGGGAGCCCTCTTTGTGCTGTGCCTTTACAACCATGCCCCCGGAGCACTTTGCAATCGTTTCCGCTCCAGTGGGGTCTGTAAGCAAAATAATTGTGTTGTTGTGCGATGCGTAAATGTGGATTATTCCGCGCTTTATTTTGTCGCTCATTGCTTTGCCTCCACAGGAGTTTCTTTCTTTTCAGCCGCGGCTTCAACTGCCCCTGCCTTTGCTTCCTCTGCGGCTTCAATTGCTGCGGGCGCTGCTTCCTCGAATGCTTTCTTCATTTTTTCCTTTGAGTCTTTTTTTGGGGGTTCAAGCATTATCGGCCTCTTGTAATAGGCTATTTTTGCCTCTTCGCCGTGCCTTACAATGTAGCTCGGGCTTGTTGTCTTTACTCCGTTAACCGCAATGTGCCCATGGGCGATGAACTGCCTTGCCTGCTTGACTGTCTTTGCCAGGTTTTTTCTCCAGATGATTGTCTGCAGCCTTCTCTCAAGAAGTTCCTCAATTGAAAGGCTTAAGATGTCGTCGGCTGTTGCCTTTGCCTTGAACAGCCCCATTCTAATCAGGCTTTCAACGAGTTCGCGTTCCTTTTTCTCCCTTTTCTCCAAAGGCAATGCAAGGAGCTTTCTTGCGCTCTGCCTTTTCTTCCTTAAAATTGTCTCGGCTCTCCTTAATTCCCTTTTGTTTTTCAGGCCGTAGATTTCAAGTATCTTCTTCTCGCTCTCTATCCTCTGCTTCTGCCATCTTTTTTTCGGCCTTTCATACTGCCTTGAGGTTTTTTTCGGGTCGCCCATAAATCATCACTTTTTCTTTTCCTTCCAAACCGCGGGAAACCTAGGGTTTCCCCCCAGTTTCAGGGTCTTCCTGACCCCCTTCCTCCGCAGATTTTTATTTCATCTTAGCTCCTTTTTTTATTTCTTTTTTTCCTTTTCGCCTTTTGCCCCGGGTGCTGCCGCGGCGCCTGGCTTGCCTGCGTCTTTCTTCATTACCCCTACAACAGGGCCTTTGCCCCTGTGCGTGCTCTTTGTCCTTTGCCCTCTCACTGGCTGGCCCCACATGTGCCTTAATCCCTTGTAAGATTTTGTCTCCGCCATTCTCTGCACGTCTTTTCTTATTCCAAAATCCCAGTCGTTCATTACAGGGTGCCAGTCCAAGCCTGTTTCAAAGTCCCTGCGCTTGTTAAGTGTCCATGAAGGCGCCCCGAATTTCTCGGGATGCAGAACTATTTCCTCCAATGCCTTGTCCTTGTCTTCGGGAATTTTTCCCAAAGGAGTTTCAGAGCCAATGCCTGATTCCTTTTCAAACGCAAATGCGATTATTTTTCCCATTCTCTGGCCTATTCCCTTAATTGACTGAACCGCATGGTAAACCGGAAGGCTTCCGTCAAGGTCCTTTCCCGCAATTCTGACAATGTACCTAACATCCTTGTCTTCTGTGTCCCTTGCCCTGAGCCTCAGGTCTTTTGAGTAAGGCTGCTTGTGCTGGCGCTGGCCCCCGTCTTTCTGCTGTGCGCCTTTCTTTTCCTGTTTTTCTTCAGCCATAAAAACCAATTACCCCTTTAATTTTTTAACCACTTCTTCGTGCGAGGCGCCTTTTTTTATCTCAACTTTTTTTCCAGTGGGCAATAAATGCCTTATATTGCATTTTTTTCTTTTCAGCGCAGTGCCGTCAATAACCGCAAAGCCTTCCTTGTCAAAGTCAACCACTACAGCGGTTTTTCCCGCGCTTCTGCCAGTGGTCTTAACGCAAATGCTTCCAATCTCTATTGCTCCAGCCATAAACATTCCCTTAATCAACTTTTTTCATTGCCTGTTCCACGAATTTTTTCAACGAAAGCGAAACATCCCCCGCTTCCTTCAATCCGTGCTTTACTTTTGCGGTTTCCTCTACAACAATGCGCCTGCATTTTCCGCAGAGCACGCCGCCGAACAATGCGCTTGGCCTTCTCTGGCTTTTCGAAAGGTTCCTTACCTCAAAGTTTTTCCTTGAATGCGGCACTCCGTGCAATTGCTTTCCGCATGAAGCGCACTCGTGCTTGCTTCCCTTGCCCTTAAAGTAATGCGTCTTTGTTTTTCCCCCAGGAGTCTTCCTGAACTTTTTGCTCTTTGACCTTTGGCTTCTTCTCGGCATCAATTATCCCTTAACAATTTTGTTTCCGTTTTCATTTTTTACTTTATTTTTCTCGTAAGCGTCAACAATTGCATTCAGCACAAGGCTCGAGATAAGCGAGCAAATTATGTACACCTCAAACCAGCCCATTGTTGTTCCAAAAAGGGGTATGTCAAGGCCGAAAGGATGCAGCATGTGAATGCTGTTTCCGTAAATTTCGCGGATGAAGTAAAATGGGGGAAGGAAGATTATCATTGAGACAATCATCTGCTTTGGCATGTCCTTCATCTGCTCGTTCAACAGCTTTAACATTTCCTCCTGCAGCCTGTCAATTTCCTTTTTGTCCCCGCCTTTTTTTGTGAGCTCGCTTATTTTTTTCTGTATTTCCTTGATTTTTTTCTGAATTAATGCCTTCTCCCTTTTCTTGAAAAGCTTCACCTGCAGGACCATTGAAACCAATGCCAAGCCAAAGGCAACCAATGCAATGTCTATGATTGGGGAGAAAATAACCATCAGCAAACCACCTTTTTAAGCCATTTAACGGGGGATTTGAAGCAAAATGGCGTTATTTGCGTATAATTATTTTTGCTGCCATTCATTATTAAACCCATGCCCCTTTCATTAAAAATTTCCCTTATTCCAATCAATTCCCCTTCCTCGTTCAAGTGAAAAACCTTCCAAGCATTGGGTACATTTCCGCAACCTGCTCTTTTGCAAGGTCCTCGTAAAGCCTGTAAACAATTCCAACCGTTAGCAGTATGCCTGTGCCTGAGCCAAGCGCGCCTGTCAAGTCCGCAAAGCCAGCAAGCAACCCCACGAAAATCGAGCCCAAAACAGTTACAGGGGGAATGTACCTTTCAAGCACTTTCCTTATAATGCGCGGGTCCTTCCTGAAACCTGGGATGCTCATTCCCGCTTTCTGCAATTGGTTGCTCACGGCTTCAGTGCCCTGTCCGCCCATGTCAACCCAGAATTTTCCGAAAACAACACAAAGCACAGTCAAAATAATTATGTAGAGGATCGCGTGTATTATTTCGCCTCCAAGCCCTATTATCTGTAATTTCAATATGCTGTCAAGCATTTGCCCGAAAACGTCAAATGAAACTCCCTGTAAAAGCATTTTTTCAATCAGGCCGTAAGGCGCGACAACAATTGTAGCAACTCCATTTAACACATACCCCAATACTGGCACGGTTTTAGTGAACTCTGCCCACAGCCGCAAATTAGCGAATAGCGCTGCTGCAAGTATGACTGGAATGTTTGAAACGTAAAGGAATTTGACGGGAAACCTTCCGCCCACTCCGCGAGGGCCCATCGTGAGCGGAATGTTCACATGCATTCCTTCCGCGAATGTTACCACGACAAAAACAATTAACGTGAAAAGCAACGGCAGCAATATTATCAGGTTAATGCTTCCGCTTGCGACAGAGTCAATGAACTGGCTTAAAATTCCGCCCGCGAGCTGGCCCTGTAAAGCGATTGGCGGAGCGAAAACCCTCCAGAACACGCTTCCCGCGACGTTTGCCGCAATGAACAATCCAATGCCTGAACCAATGCCGTACTTTGAAACAACTTCATCAAGGTAAATCAATAATATTGCGCCCAAGGAAATCTGTAATACGACAAACAGAAGCATTCCCGGGTCAGGGGCAATGAATCCGCTTAAGACGTAAATTGCTGACTCAAAAAAGCAGAGCACTATGGCCATGAGTTTCTGCATTGAAGTGAACCTTGCCTTTGTTTTCGGGTCAGTCAAGTCCGCGTCAATCAGGCCGCCTCCAATCAAAAGCTGCAGAATAATTGAAGCCAAAACAATTGGGCCAATTCCAACCGTAATCAGTGTTCCTATTTCGGATGCAAGTATTACCTGCAGTTGCTCAAGCTGCCCTGCAGATGAAGCGGTTATCCCAATAACCTGGATGTTTCCCATTATGTAAAAAATTACAAGCGCAAGTGCTGTCCACATCAGCCTTTTTTTCAGGGTCGGCTTTACTTCAGGGCTTTTTACTTCGGGCAAAAGCCTGTAAATCGGTTCAAACCATTCAAGGAAACCCATTCAATTTTCACTTCTCCGCTTTTCCCTCTTCGTTTTCCCCGGCTGCCTCAAAGTCATCGTCTTCCTCGCCAAATCCTTCTTCTTTTGCCGTGCCCTCGATTTTTCCGCCCGCAGCGAGCACTTTTTGCCTTGCATTTTCGCTGAATGAAACGTTTTTGAATGAAATTTTTTCGCTGATGCTTCCCCTTGAAAGGATTTTTGCAATGCCAACTTTCTTTCCGTCGAACTCAATTGTTCCCGAGGCCTTTTCAACCTTTTTTTCGCCAATCCATTTCGCGAGGTTTTTCTGCAAATCATCGAGGTTGATTGCCTTGCCTTTTTGCTTTGCCTTCAGAGTTATTTTTGTCCCGAATTCCATGTAGTATTTGGTGAATTTGTGCTTGTGGTTGCCCGCGCGTCCTACCCCGCCCCTGCAGCCAGAGCCGCGCCTGTTCTTGGTGTCCCCGGCGCCATGCAGCCTTTTTCCGCGCATCTTGTTTACTTTTCTTCTCTTCCTTACAGTCATTTTTTTCACCAAACGCATTTTTCCATTAAATCATTTTCTCGATTAATTTGTTTATTTCCGTTCCCCTGTAACCTGCTGCGCCCCCGATTGAAAAGTTTCTCTTTATTCCCTTTCTTTCAAAGCCTTTTCTCGGCGGCCTGAGCCTGAACACTGGCTTCAAACCCAGTTCTTTAAGTGAAACCCTTCCCTGCAGCAATGCCAGGCCCAATTCCTTGAAGTCCTTTGCCTTGCCAGCTGCCTTCTTCAAGCCCGCTGTCCCGAAAATCTTGTCTCCCTGCATTCTTCCCCTTTTCTCAATCAGCTTTCCAATGGTTTCATCGTTTATTTCCCCAAAGGTTACTGTGTCCTCGACTTTTTTCACCATTCCCTTTATGCTCGCTGTCTGCGGCACAAGCACCAAATGGTTTACCCTGTCAAGCCTGAGAAATTCGAGGGTTTTCTTTTTCTCGGAATTCAAGTCAACGCTGCCCCTGATTCTAATCACTGCAAACATTAGTATTCTCCCCTTTCATTTCCCTTTGTTTTTGCCTCGATGTCATTTGAAACCTTCATCGAGGTTGTCTTGCTTAAAGCATTGATTGTCGCCTGCACAAAGTCAAGTGTTGTATCCGTGCTGCCCCTTGTGTCGCTCCAGACATCCCGTATTCCGACAAACCTTAAAACATCCTTTACCTTGTCGCCTATCACAAGGCCTGTTCCCTTTGGCGCAGGGTAAAGTATTACCCTGACTGAACTGGAACTTCCCTCAACTTTGAACGGCACTGAATGCGAGGTTCCGCACGTGCACTCCCAGCTTCCGCAGCCTTTCCTTACCTTAATCAAGTGCAGTTTTGCGTTTTTTCCCGCTTTCCTTATTGCAGGCCATCTCTCGCGGTCCTTTCCTGTTCCAACGCCGACATAGCTCTTTCCATCCCCTACAATAACCGCTGCCCGGAACGAAAACTGCCTTCCAGCTGCAATAACCCTTGTGGTCTTGGTAAAGCCAATCATTTTTTCATGTACATCGCCCAAAAGAGAGTCGACTATCTGCGGCTCCATTATCTTGTAATTTTTCTGGAACACCTCTTCAAGGGAGCTTATCTCCTTGTCCTTGACTTTTCTCCCCAACTCTGTCCGCGGAACCCATTTATCGAGTGCCCTCATCCTTTCGTCTCTTTTGTCAAGGCTCTCAAACCTTTCTCCGATTTCTTCATCGTCCGCAACTGCTTCAGGCAGTTCCACGGCTTCCACTACCGCCTCAACGGCTTCCTCTTCTTCCACAGTCTTCACTTTTTCTTCCTTCTTTTTTGCGCTTTCTTTTTCACTCATTTCGCTTCACCTATCTTTAACTCAATCTCTTTTTTTGCCTTTTCGAATTCCTGCGCGATTTTTTCGCTTATGTGCTTTCCTTTGAGCCTTTCCTCTTTCGGGAAAACCTTTTCGTCAAGCGCTATTTGCATGCCCGCGTCAACCGCGCCCTTGAGCGCCGCGAAAACCCTTGAGCCGTGCACCGGCGTATAAAGCCCTATGTCAAGCACTGCTTCTTTCACTTCCTTTTTCTTTGCCTTGAGTGCGCATGCAAACCCAACGAGGTATGCGGTGGGCAAATTTCCCTTATGGCTGTTCCAGCCGAATTTTTTCAGTTCGCTTGAATTCGCTGATGCGACTGTTTCATCTCCCTTTGGCATGAACTTCACTATCTGCGCGAGAAAATTCGCGTTAGTTTTCCTGACAACAAGCCTTGGCTTGCCTGACTTGAGCAATGCAAGCCTTTTCTTGTAATTTGTTTTCTCCCCTCTTCTCCTTCTGAAGGGCATAGTGTAGGTTGTTTTATGTGTCATAACAATTCATTCCTTTCCTTTGCTATTTTTTCTCCTTGGTTTCTTTTCCAAGCGCGTAAGCCTCAAGGTATTTTTTTCCCTTAAAGTAGCCGCCCTTGCTTAAATTATAAAGCTTCCTGTAATCCACCTTCAATTTTTCCTTTTTGCCCTTCATTTCCTTGAGCTTTTTCCTCAAAGCCCTTGAGAGCAGCATCCATTTCTCCTTTGTTTTCTCCCTCGCGCTTTGAAGGCCTTTTCTTTTGCCGTAGCCCCTTTTTCTTCCCTTTTTCTTTTTCTGGTGCAGGACCCTTGCCCTTCCCCTGCTGTGCTGTGAGGGCTTTTTCTTCCCTATCGCTTTTTCCGCTATAAGGCCCCTGACATCCTCTTTAGTCATGGCTTCCTTTATCTGGTCAAGCTTTTCTGAGTCAAACCAGACCTTGCTTTTGCCTATTTTCAGCAGCCCTGCGGAAATTTCCCTGATTTTATCCAATATCATCTTTCACACCTTTTCAAAGCGCAAATCAATTAAGCAGCCTCACACCCAATTCCTTGGCTTTCTTCACAATTTCCCTTCTCTTCTTTTCTCCAACTGTTCCCGCAATCCTTGCAACCACATTCTTTTCAAACATTTCAAGCTGCATTGCATTTGAAACAAGGGCTTCCCTGAAACCCGAGGGATGCAAAAACCTTATCTCTCTCGGGGCCTTGTAACCAGTCCTTGGAAGCGCGCCGTCCTCTTGCTTGAACTTAATGTCAATGCCGCGCGGCTTCCTCCACTTCATGAATTTCTCCCTGCTTATCTTCCTTGTCCTTCCCCTTTCGCCGAACCTGCCCCTGAATGAAGGCAGTTTTTTTCTGGCGATTTGTTTCCTCAGCTTTTTAACCTCTTCCGAAAGCCCTTTGCCCCTGCCTTTTGCCTTGGGCTTTGACGGCTTTTCTTTCTTCGCCTTTTTTCCCTTTGCTTCCTTTGCATCTTTTCCTTTTCCCAAAGACTCTTTTGCAGCCTCTTTTTTTTCCTCAACTTGCTTTGCGGCTTCATTGTGCTCTTTTTTTTCGTGCACTTTTTCCACAGCCGCCTTTTTCTCTTCTTTTTTCACGGCATTCTTTGCCTTCGGCTTTTCCGCTTTCTTCACAGATTTTTTTTCAGTCATTTCTTTTCACGCTCTTCAATTGAAACATGCGGCTTTGAAACAATGTAAATGCCGTCGTTGAATACCCTTACGTCTTTTCCCGACAGCCTTGTTGCCTGCTCTATGTTTGCCGCTGTCTGCCCTGCGGCTTCCTTGTCCGCGCCCCTGACAAATATCTCTTTTCCCTTTATCTCTACCTTTGTTTCACCGACAATTGCCGCCCTTCTGACCATCTTGCTTCCGCAGAGATTGCTTATTTCCACAACTTTTTCCTTGACACTGATGTTCATCGGGAAGTGCGCGTACACGACCTCTAACTTGTACTCGAATCCCTTTGACAACCCTGCAAGCATGTTGTTTATCTCGGAATTTACTGCGTTCAACACAGCCAAATCCCTTTTCTTTGCCTTTCCGTTCGCGATTGAAACCACTATTTCTTTTCCCTTTACATCGAATGAAAGCGATTGCGCGTGGAAGTCCTTAACCAGTTGTTTTCCCTTGAAGCCGACAGTCATCTTGCTTCCCTCAGCCGAAGCCTCAAATCCTTCCGGCAAGCTGATTTTCCTTTCAAAGTCTTCCATAATCCCACTTTTCCATCAATTTTTTTCATTCAGTAAATGTAAGCTATCAGCCTTCCGCCGATTTCCTTTTCCTTTGCGCCATTGTGCGTCATAACCCCGCGGGGGGTGCTCACAATCAACGAGCCCACGTCTTTTGCGGGAAGATACCTTTTCTCGTATCTTTCAAACTCGTTTTTCCTGACTGCGTACCGGGGCTTGATTGCCTTGCACTCGTTTATTTTTCCCATAAGGTTTATCTTGTAAAGGCCCTCCCTTCCATCATCAACGAACTCGTAGGTGCTGATGTAGCCCTGCTCCTGCATGACGCGCAGTATTTCGCCCAAAAGCTTTGCCGCAGGCCTGACAATGCATAGTTTTTTCGAGGCATTCTCGTGGTTCTTTATGTTGACTAGCGCGTCAGCAATCGGGTCAACCAATGTCATTCTCATTCACTCTCCACAAACTCCAAATTCAGTCAAATTTTTTGAACCCCATCCGAACCGCAGGGAAACCTAGGTTTCCCTTCAGTTCCAGGTTCCTCCCGATTCCCTTCCTCTATATATTTTTCCTAAATCTTTCATTAATCTCACTAATCGAATTTCTTGAAACCCATCTGCAAGGCAACGTCCTTGAAGCAGCGCCTGCAAAGCTTCATTCCATACTTTGAGATAAGCCCGCGCCTGTTCTTGCATCTCCTGCACTTTTTTCCCGCGGACTGCGTTTTTCCAAAGCCAAGTTTTCCTTTTTCGCTCATTTCACTTCAACCCCAAATTTTTTTTTCACAAACTCCATTGCCTCGGCTTTTTTCAATGAGTGCCTTGAACCAATGCTTTTCTTGCCGATTTTTCTCCTTCTAAGCCTGTATCCCCCGTGCCTTTTAAGCGTAACAAGCACATCCAAGCCCCTTATGCCTAACTTTGGGTCGTATTTTACTCCCGGCATGTCAATATGCTCCTTTACCCCAAAGCCAAAGTTTCCTTTCTGGTCAAAGCTTTTCCCCTTAACCGAATTGTCCTTTGCATTCAATGCCTTTTTAAGGAATTCCTCGGCTTTTTTTCCGCGCAAGGTAACCTTCGCGCCGATAAGCAGGCCTTCCCTTATACCCCAGGTCGGAATCCTGACCTTGCATGAAGTCCTCAATGGCTTCATTCCCGTGATGTTCTCAAGGATAGTGCATGCCTTGTCGAGTTCCTGCCCTGTCTGGCCAACACCCATGTTTACCGTGACCTTTTCAATCTCTATTTCCCTCATGTGGTTGTTGCTTTCGCCCATGTTCTTTCATTCCCTTTTATTTTTTTCTTCCTCTATTCCCAAGTCAATCTCCAATTTTTTTTCTCCGACCACAAGCACGTTTTCCGCGTTTGTCTGGAAAACATTTTTTCCCTGCTCAAGCTCGACTACTCTCGGCTTTCTCATCGTGGCCTCGAAAATCTTTTTGATTCTTGCGACAGCTCCCGCGGATTTTCCAGTCAAAAGATAGGCAAGGCTTCCCTCGCTTAACGCAAGTTCTGCCAAAATCTTTTTTTCAGGCACGCTTAATTTCGCGGAATCCATGCATTTCAGCTTTGTTTTCTTTTCAAGCAAAACCGTGCCATCATTGAAGGTCAATTGCACCATTCCTTTTTTCGCGGTCTTTTTTCCCGTGACCTTGCAGATCCTTGCCTTCTCGGCTTTTGCATCCAAAACCCTTACCGCAATCCTTTGCTTTGAGTCAATGACTGCCCTGTAAACTTTTTTCACCCCAGGCAATTCAATGAGGTCAAAAATTCCCACTGGAAGCCTGTACTCGGTTCTAACAACTCCATTTACATGCACTGCGCCGCTTAAAAGGATTTTTTTCGCTTCCTTTAAAGTCTTCGCGATTCCAAGCAAATCCCTTAAAACAAAACCCAATGGCACTGATGCCTGGCTGCTGTGCGGCCCCGGCCTTCCCTTTATCGCCCAAACCTTTCCTTTTCTAGGCAAAAACATTGCCTTCTGCGCGCTCAGCCTTTTCTGGCTTTTCCCTTCACCTTTCTTAGCCATACCCTACAACTCCTATTTCTTCCCTTCAGTTTTTTCTTCTTTTTTTCCAGCTTTAACTTCGCCTGCTTCTTTTTCCTTTTTGCCATTCATTTTGCCCGTGCCTTTCCTTTCCCTGAATCTTCTGTCATCGCTTCTTTCGAGTTCAACAAGCAAAAGATTCGATGCGTTAAATGGAACAAGCTTTTCCGTGCCGTCAGCCTTTTTCCTCACAAGCTTTTCAATGAATAACTTCTGCCTTGCAACGTCAACCCTTACAATTTTTCCCTCTTTTCCCCTGAAGTCACCGCGCAAAACCTTTGCCTTGTCGCCTTTCCTTGCCTCAACAGCTCTCCTTCCAATTCCCTTCCTTAACTCCTTGCTTAAATGGCTGCTGAGCTGCTTTCTTTTAAGGTGAAGCGGCAGCATTGCCTTGAATTTCCTCTGCTTTTTCGGTTTAGCGCTTTCAATATTCATAAATCTTCAACCTCAAACAACCGCGGAAGCAAGCCCGGCCACTTTCGGCCACCTCTCCCCTACTTCTCTTGCAACAACGCCTTTCACTTCAGATGCCTTTGGAATGCCTTTCTCATCCACTATTACTGCTGCATTATCCTCAAAGCAAACCCTTGTCCCGTCACTTCTCCTGTAAGGCATTCTCACTCGAACCACAACCGCCCTTTCAACTTTCTTCCTTATCTCCGGCTTTCCTTTCTTTACCACGACATTAACCATCGATGCAATGCCCGCCATCTGGCTCTGCCTTTTCCTCGCATGATAGCCGATAACGCTGATTATTTCCACTTCCTTTGCACCGCTGTTGTCAGCGCACAAAAGCCTGCTTTTCTGCATCAACCCTTGCGTTGGAGTCGCATTAATCGCCTTCATTTTTCATCAACTTCCCTTTCGCTTTCCTTTTCTTCCACGGCCTCTTCTGCTGATTCTTTTTCGCCTTTGCTTCCGCCAAAGAATGCCTCTTCCCTTCTTATGTCCTTTGCGTGGCCGATTTTTTCAAGCACTACAAAGCTCTTTGTCTTGCTTAGCCTTCTTGTCTCCCCGATTTTAACTATGTCGTTTTCCTTTGCATCAATGCATTTTGGGTTGTAAGCCGCAATCCTTGAAACCGTCTTCTTATACCTCTCGTATTTGTGCACAAAGTGCATTATCTCCCTCTCAACTACAACTGTCTTTTCCGCCTTTGCGCTCACGACCTTTCCCGTGAAAAGGTTTCCCCTCACTTTAAGGCTTCCGTGCAGCGCGCATTTCACGTCACTGCATTTTACCGCGTTTCCCTTATTTTCATCTTTCGCCATTTTTACAACCTCAAATTTTTTCCGACCTCAAAATGCCTTTTTGAATTTTTTCACAAAAACCTTGACCCTGTCCTCCGGCCTTGCCAAAAGCAATGCGCCCTCTACAAACGCCTTTTCCCCTTCAAGGTCAAAAACAAACCCTGCCTCTTTTTTCGGAACCTTTTTCTCCCCTTTCACGGTTTCAACAACAAGCACGTTCATTGTCTCATCAACAACCCGGCCTTTGATTCCCTTTCTTCCCCTGTCGGTGCTTTCGATTACCTCTGCCTGCAGGCCAATCAATTCATGCGCAAGCAAATTCCGCGCATTGATTTCATATCCTTTTCCTTTCACAGCCATAAAAACCACTTCACAAGTTACCAAAATTTTTTATGCTTCAATCAACTCCTGTTTGAACCCTTCCTTTAGCAATATTTCGTTGACTTTTTTCCTGTGTTCGCCCTGCAATACTATTTCGCTTCCCTTTAATGTTCCGCCGCACGCAAGCTTTCTTTTCAGCGTCTTCTCGAGCTCTTTTGCCTGCTCCTTGTCCGTAAGGCCACTTACGATTGTGACGATTTTCCCGAATCTCCTTGAAAGCGTCCTAATCCTGATTTTCTGCGTTTCCTTTTCGATTTCCTCGCAGACACAGATGTTTTTTGGCAGGCCGCATTTCTCACAGATATCCTTCATTCCCTTGGTCACTCCTTTGCTTTATCCTTTTTATTTCCTTCACCCATTTTTTTCTGGTGCAGGAAAGTCTTAATCCTTGCAATGCCTTTCCTTAACTGCTTTATTTTCGCGGGCTTTTCAGGCCTTGTTCCCGAGGCAAGCATTGCCCTTTCCTTTGCAAGCTCCATGCTTATCTCCGCAAGCTTTTCCTCTAGTTCCGCTTTCGGCATTTCCCTCAAATCCTTTTTCTTCACCGCAGCCATAAACAATCACTCACTTTTTTTTGCATTACTTTTCCTTGCCCTTTCCTTTTTCTTTCCCGTTCTTTTTTTCGGCTTTCTCTTCTTTTTTCCCGTGCTTTTTGTCTTCGGCTTTCTTTTCGTGCTCCGCCTTCTCAACGTGTTTTTTTTCCGCGGGCTTTTCTTCTTTTTTTCCCTCGTGCTTTTTCTCTGCGTCCTTTTTTCCGTCTTTCTCTTCTTTTTTTTCCGCTGCCTTCACTTCGGTTTTCCCTTCTTCGGCCGCCTCCGCGCCTTCCTCTTTTTTATCTTCCTGCGCCTTGGCTGCCTTGAAGTCAGCTGCCTTTTTCGCCCTGATGATTTCAATAATATTAACCTTGTCCGGGAAAATTGTTTCCGGCCTGACAAGCTTTAGCTTTATCCCAATCGCACCCGGCTTTGGATATGCCGTTGTCTTTGCATAATCAACAAGCGAAGCCTGGTCGCCGACTTTCTTCATGTATCCCTGCGCTATCCTGACCCTTTTCTTCCTTCCGCCTTTTCCCGTGAGCTTTCCGGAAACAACCAATTCAACGCCCTGCGCTCCAGCCATCGAAATGTCATTTACCACCCTGTATGCAATGCTTCTCCATGAATGCCCTCGCTCAATAAGCGCCTTGAGCCTGTTAACCATTGCGGCTGCGTCAAGCTCCGGCTTTGTTATCTCCTTTATTTCAAGCTGCGGGTTTTCAATTCCAAACCTTGAATGGATTATCTCAGTCAACTGCCTTATGTTTGCGCCGCTTTTCCCAATCGCAAGCCCGGGCCTTGTGACATTGACTATAATGCGCGTTACAAGCGGAGTCTTCTGTATCTCCGACTTTGTGAAGCCGGCTCGGTCAAGCTCTTTCTTCAAGAACTCCTCCAATTCCACTCTTTTAACTCCCTGCTCAATGAAAATCTTTTCAATCATTTCTTTCACCCATAAACAAAATTATTTCGCCTCTGTCACAACAACTTCCAAGTGAACCGCCTTTTTTCTCCTTGCCTTTCCCGAAATCCTTCCCTGCGGCTGGTATCCAATCCTTCCAAATCCCTGGGAAACAAACATGTGCGTTATCAGCAAATTCTCCGCGTCCAGGCCCTTGTAATCCGCGTTTGACTTAACAGACTCCAAAAGGCTTGAAAAAATCCCCGCGGTCTTGACCGGATAGCGGCCTGTTTTCGTGAAGCTTTTTGTTTCGCCTTTCCTGTGCGGCACCTTTTTCTTGTATCTCCTTAAAGGCAAATGCTCTTTTTTCTCCATTATCCTCTGCAGGAATTCCATGGACCTGTCAAGCCTTTGCCCCTTCAATTCCCTCACGAGCTCCGTTGAATACTTCAGCGAGGCATGCGCATTCTTGGCAACTGCTTTCGCTATCTTTTTCTCGTTCGGAATCTCTATCTGGTAATTTTTCTTCACCATTTTGTTCACTGTTTTTTTCTTTATCCTCTTGCCGACACAAGCGCAGTGCTTGACCTTGTGGCGCCTATTCCGGCTTTTCCGTGCAACAATCTTTTCCTTGTAAGCGCAAATTCCCCCAAAAAATGCCCAAGCATTTTCTCAGTGATTTCAACTGTCTGGAATTCCTTTCCGGCGTGAATGCCGACCTTCAATCCCACCATTGCAGGAACAACAATTGTGTCGCGCCTGTGCGTTTTCACTGGCTTGACATCCTTTCCGCCTGCCTTTGCCTGCCTTGCCTTCTCGATTTTCTTCAGGAACTTTTTGAAGTCCTTTCTCTTAAGCGTCCTTCTCGCCCTTGACGTGACGAGCTTTGAGAACTCCTCTATGCTTAACGCATTGAGTTCCTCGATTGTTTTTCCGCGGAAAGTAAACTGTTTTGCCATTCATTCACCTTTAATTCTTTTTTCTCCTTCCAGTCCTCTTTGATGCAATCGCTCCCACTTTTCTTCCGGGCGGAGCGTGCCTTGAAGTGCTCTTTGACTTTCCAGGATGATGCTGGTAACCGCCAAATGGATGCGACAATGGGTTCTGTGCAACGCCGCGTACTCCCGGATACTTGTGGCCGCGCGCGTGAAACTTATGCCAGTTGCTTCCGGCCTTAAGCAAGGGCTTTTCAGGCCTTCCCCCGGCGGCGCAGCATCCAACAGTCGCCCTGGACTCGTGCGGCAGAACAATTATTTTGCCGGAAGGCAATTTAACGCTTACCCCTGCCTTGTCCTTTGCCATAATCAAAGCATAAAGCCCCGAGGCGCGGGCAATCCTTCCCCCATCACCCATTTCTTTCTCTATGTTGAACACAGGTGCTCCTTCAACCAATTCACCTAAAGGCAAAACATTTCCAATGGCAAGGCCTGCTTTCCTGCCGTACGCTATCCTGTCGCCGACACCTAATCCCTCTGCAGCAATCACAAACTCCTCTCTTCCGTCCTCGAACACTATTTTTGCGAGAACACTTGTCCTTCCGGGGTCGTTAACCAAGTCAATTACCTCTCCCTTTAACACTCCGTCCCTCTGCTTTTCTCCAACCGTAATGTACTTGATGTCCGCTACTCCGTTCTTTGTCGCCATGAACGTCGGGCTTCCCTTTCCAGCCCTCTGGGACTTTATTCTCTTTGCCATTTACAATACACCAAGTTTTGTAGCAACATCCTGCGCCTTGAATGCCTTGTTTATTTTCACCAAGGCCTTTTTTCTCGCCCTCATGTCGTGAATAATGTTAACCCTGTCAACCTTTACAGCGTAAAGCCCTTCAACGGCTTTCTTTACATCCGCCTTTGAAGCCCGCTGGTCAACTATAAAGCAAAGCTTGTTCTCGGATTCAATCATGTTAACCGCTTTCTCCGAAATCAAGGGGTACTTTAAAATTTCAAGCGCATTAAGCTGCTCTTCAATGGAAATCTTTTTCGCTTCCTCCTTCACTTTCTCCACAATCTCCTTTTTCTCAATCGCAACCTTTTTCGCTTCCTCTTTTTTTGCAGTGGCTGTTTTTTTCTCCGCCTTTTTTTCCTTTTTCTGCGCGGGCTTTCCCTTGCCCTCGTGTTCCTTCTTTTTCCCTTCTTTTTTCGCAGCCATTTACATTCACTTTCCCAAAAACTTCAATGCGCTCTCTGTCCAAAGCGTTAGCCTTCCAGGAACCGCTCCCGGCGCCAAAAGTTCCGCGTTCAGATTCCTTGCCTCGACTATCTCCACTCCAGGCAGGTTTCTCGCGGCATTGAAAACAGAGGCGTTTTTTCCCGTTACAATCAAAACACTTTTGCCGCCCTTGTATTTTCTTCCGCGCTTTTTTCCCTTTCCCGCGCGCACCTTTTTCTTCTTCTTTTTCACTTTCTCCACGTCTTCAAACAAGTTAAGCTTTTCAAGCGCGTGCACGACTTCCCTTGTCTTCTTCAATTCCTCGAATTTGTCCTCCACAACCAACGGAAGCCTTGTGTCCTTTGCAAACAAATGCCCCCTTTTCTTCACAAGCTCGGGCTTTGCAGTTGCCGCAATCGCTGAAGCAGTTGCCTTTTTTTTCTCTTTTTTGTTTATTTTTTCCGCTGGATTCTTTTCCGGCTTCAGGGGGTGCGCCCTTGTTCCCTTAACTGCATGCGAAACCCCGGCAACCCTTCCGCTCAGGGGATAGCGCCTGTTTTTCAGCCTAGGCAGCCTTGCATGCTCGGTGTTTATTACGCGGTACATGCTTGGCTTTGACCTCAGCGCAGAGAAGAATATCGCGTAATCCCTTCCCGCTGCATGGCTTGCGCCTTTCCTCTGCACCCTCGCGCTCTGAATTGAAAGCACGGCTCTCTTGATGAGCGCTTCATCTATCTCCGCTTCAAATGCCTCCGGCAGGCTTATCTCCTTCAATTCCTTTCCATCCAGGGAATGCACAACCGCTTTCAATGCCATAAACTTCACGTTTTCCCATTCACTCTTTCTTCTTTTCCTTTTTTTCCGCGCCTTTCGCCGCTGCAGCTATTTCCTCTTCAACGCTTTTATGCCCCTTTTTCTCCTCTTTCTTTATTTCAACTTTTGTGGCGATTTTTTCCTCTTCCTCTGCAACCGGTTTTGCTTCCGCGCCTTTTTTCCTTGCACCTATTGCGAATGAAATATCCTTCACGTTAAACCTTTCCAACGGAACAGGCCTTATCGGCTCCCTTAACGCGATAATCCTTTTCGCGGGACCTGGAAGCGAGCCAGCCAAAACCAAGAACTCGTTTTTCACCAGGCCGTAATTCCTGAAACCCGCTCCGGGATTAATGCCTTCAGCATCATTCCCTATTGCAATAACCCTCTTATTGTATTCGGTTCTTGAATGGAATCCCATCTGGCCTGCCCTTGCAACAGTGTACATCACTGTGCTCGGGTTCCAAGGCCCAATGCTTCCGACAATCCTTCTTTTTTTCGCTTTCGGCCTGTGCTGTTTCACGCCAAACCTCTTAATCACTCCCTGAAAGCCCTTTCCCTTGTTTACGGCTTTCACGTCCACAAACTGCTTTTCCTTGAAAACATCCTTTAATGAAATTTCTCCCCCAAGCTTCTGCTTTGCAAACACAAGCTGCTGCTCAACGCTGCCGTTCAGCTTGAGTTCAATTGCCTCAGGCGACTTTTTCCCTATCGTTGTAAGGTATGGCTGCGCGTGCACAAGCAATCTTATCTCGGAAATCGCTTCTTTTTCTTTCTCCAAATCAGCGAATTTTTTTCCTTCCTCTTTTTTCTTTTCCTTGTTTTTCTTGGACTTCTGCAAAAAATTCTTAACCCTTTTTTTGAAATGCTTTTCAACCTTTTCAGCAAGCACGTCTCCCGCGGCCTCCAGGCCATAATGGGTTTTCTTGTATGCCCTTACCCCGAAAACCTTTAATGGTGGGCATTCAATCACAGTGCACGGCACCACAATCTGCTGGCCGAATGAAACCGCTTTCTGGTGATCATCCAAGGCCATTGCGTGAACCATTCCTGCCTTGTAGCCGAAAAAATTCAATGGCTTGACCTCGCCGTCAACAGCCGGATAAGTGCTAAAAGTGGCAACAATTTTCTTGGCCCTGACTCTAGGGTATACACCCATTGAGCCGGATCTGGGCCTTGAACGCTTCGTCATTCCTTAAACCAATCCTTTCATTGCGGTTATAAAGCAAAAAGGCAAAGCCAAGTATAATGCATCAAAGCAAATACCTGCCCTGCATAGGGGGTTAAAAAACCAAAAAACTCGTTGAAAACGCTGTTTTTCGGCAGTTATATCCTTGGAGGCTCTCCAAAGATACAGTTTGCTTTAAACTTAAGATATTTGCATCAAAAAGGTATTTAAAGCTTGTGCCGGATGGTTTCCGCAAGCCAAACGTTATAAGCGAAACCGCTTTTATCCCTGTCCCGCAAGCCTTTTCCTTCTGACCAGATAGCCGTAAAGAATCGCTGCGCTTACCGCCGCTGAAATAACCGGCAAGACAAACAGCCACCAAGGCGCTATTGTCTGCGGCTGCCCTGGCAAACCAGGCAACACAACTTCGCCTTCTTTTTTAACAGTGAAAGTTGTCTCATCCTTTAACCCTTCCTTGTATGCTTTCACAATGTATTTTCCCGGCTCGCTAACCGTAAAGCTTATAGTGTCATCCTCCGCCTGCAAATGGAAAATCCTTCCGCTCGGCGAAATTATGTCAACGTAAAATCCGCGCACGTTCCCTGTTTTCGGGTGTGACAAAGTTATTTGCTGCACTGCATTAACATCTATTATTCCAAAAGCATGCACCCTCACAAGGTTGCTTGTTTCATCCAAGGGGTCTGTTCCGTCCTGGCCTTCCTGTCCGTCGCTAACAGTGTCCTTGTCTGAGTCAATTTCATTGGGATTTGTGCCTAGTTCGGCTTCCCTTGCATTGGTCAAGCCGTCCCCATCAGAGTCATCCAAAGAAATATTTCCGCATGCAGCGGTTTCAACACAGGCATTCTTTTTGCAGATCATGCAGCCAGTGCATTCCTTTACAGCGGGATTCTTGTCATCGCAGTCCTTGTCAGCAGTGCTTCCGTCATTGTCGCTGTCCATTTGCGCCAAAACATTCTGGTTTCCGCAGTCAATAAGGCAGTTAAGCGTGTTCTCTCCTCCGCCCCTTTCACACAAGCCGTTGCCGCAACGCGCAACTGTTCCAGTGCTTGAACCGGGCGAACCGCCAGGCCCTGTTCCGCAGGAGCCGCAGTCGCTAGAGCATGAAGAGCAGTCCTCTGTTCCGCTGCAGCTTCCGTCACCGCAAACCTGTGTTGCAGGGCATCCCCCGCAGTCATTGGAACAGGAAGAGCAAGTTTCGCCTCCACTGCATGTTCCATCCCCGCACACTGGTGGTGGAACGCAGTTTGGAACCGTTGCATTAGTGCAAGCCGCACTGCATGTTCCCGGGTTAAGGCAGGAGTCGTTTGTGCAAACATCATTGTCATTGCATTCCGAGGCATTTGTGCAGGGAATTTTTGGGGTGCCGCTGCAGCACAATCCGCTGCTTATTATTGTGCTTCCGCACCTGCATGGCGCGCTGATTGCTGTTCCCGAAGGGCATGCCTGTAGCGGCACTGACGCGCAGGACGCTGTGCAAGTTCCTGGATTGTTGCATACCTCTGTTGTCGTGCTGTTGTTGTCGCTTGGGCAGTCGCTGTTCACATTGCATGCAGGCAATACGCATGTGCTGCCGCAGAGAATGCGCCCGACTGAACAGCTTGTTGTCTTAAACGTGCTTTCGCTTGAAGTGGCACAGTTATGGTTTGCATCGCAGCTTTTGACCGCATAATAATAAGTGGTGTTTGCATCCAGCAAAGTAAGGGAAACTGAATGCGATAAAACCATGGTTAAAGAGTATTTGCTTTGGTTCTTGTTTGCGCTTGTTTTGCCGTAAAGCACGTTTGAATCAGAGGACTCGTTTGTGGCCCAGGTAATAACCGCTGAATTGCGGTCAACTGAAGAGGAAGCCACGCTGGAAATCACTGGCGGGGTTATGTCAGGCACTGCGGCTTGAGGCGTTATTGTAATGCGGTAAGTGTCAGCAGAGGCAATTGCCAAAAGCAATGCTGTAAAGAATAAAACCAAAAAAACCTTTTTTCCGCGCATTTTGATTTATCTAATAACGCAGTTCAGCTTTAAATACTTTACGATTCGGTTTTTTTTAAAAAAAGCAGAGGCCTTTGCGCTTACCATTATTTTGTATGCTTATTATGCCATGCACGGAACCTATTGTATATATTCCTTTCTTCAGTGGTAAGTGGCTTTCCCTTTTTCACTTTTGCAATGGAGCGGTGTAATACTGTGCGTTGCTCTTCAGTCAGCCTCTTTCTGGGAATTTTTGTTTGTTGGCGTTTTTTCCTTGGCGGCCGCATGCCAATAAATAGTTTAAAGCAGTATTTATTCCTTATTGCTGCCGCGCCATTTCTCCGCGTTCTTCATGTCTTTTTCTGTTTCTTTTGCGTTAACATAGAGCAGTGCAATAACAAGTATAGCCAAGACAAGAACTCCTAATGCAAGCGAATTATTTGAAAGAACCGCAAAAGCGCTTGCCGCAATTTTCTGCAGTGGAACGATTATCGTGTTCTGGTCAGCGGTTTCCCCTGTGCCTTCCTCCGGCTCTTCAATGCTTATCCCGCCAAGCACATTGAATTGCACGCCCCTTTCAAAAACGCGCTCCCCTGAAACCACTTCAAGTATTCCTGTTGAAAGGCCTTTCTGCGCATTGTTTGTTTTCACTTCAATGAAAAAAGAGCGGCTTGCCCCTGAAGGCAGCACGCTTTCAATGCCCCTAACATAAAACCCTTCAGGCAAACCCTTAATGCCAAGCGAAACATTTGCGTTTTCCGCTGAATTGTTTTTCAAAACAACCTCAATCAGCGCAGAGTTATTCATGTCCGCTCTTTCAGTGAAGCTTACAAGCTCAATTCCTTCCACCAATCCTGGGCCTTCCCCCTGCGCTTCTGCTTTTTTTTCGCCAAGTATTTTTGTGGTTTTTTGGAGATATTCGCATCCACTGCCAGGAACCGAGATTGAGAAGATAACCCATCCCGCTTCTGCGGAAAGGTTTTCCGCAAGCACAGCCCTTTCGGCAACCGTGTTCGGCGCAATTGCAAATGAATTGTTTTCAACATCCAAATTTTTTCCGCTCAATGAAACAATTGCCTGCCTGTCAGCTGAATTTTCCGCTGTGAATGAAAACGCGGCTGCTGTTCCTACAGCCTCAACTGTTGCGGGTGTTTTAATGGAAACATTAGGGCAAGCCGGCTTTTTTACAGCCTCAACAAAAACATAAAACTCCTCGGGACCCGCCTCGCAGTAAACCCCGCCAGCGTAATGCCCTTTGACCTTTACTGTTGCGCTTCCAACAGCGTCACTTTCAACGCTTTCCGCTGAAACCGCCACGCCTATCAGCGATTCCGAGCCCGCGAAAACAAATGAAGGCGAATAGGACGGCGCAACGCCGAATTTGCCGGAACTGCCATTCACTTCAACGGAATCAATGTAGAATTTTTCCGCGCCGAAATTTTTAAGCAAAAAATTCTTTTTGGCAATTCCCCCTGATTCAACCGAGATTCCTTCTGTTGCGATTGCCAGGCCATTGCAGTTGCTTTGGAAGAAAGCGGTTTCCTGCTGTGGCTCGGCCTGCTGTATTCCGTTGCTCGGCGCATCCGGTTCCACGCTTTGCCATGTGTTGCTTGCAGTGGAAGCGGTTGATGGAGAAACAATTGCGTAAGCGCTTGGCTGGCTTGCTGAAAAAGTTGTCCCCGCACTTTGCGTTTTAGCGGCTTTGCTTGCTTCGTTTACCTGCACATTGAATTCCTTAACTCCTATATCTGAGTAGCTGCAGTAAGTCAATCCGTCGGAAAAGCTTCCTGAAACCTTGAATTTTGCGTTGAAGTTCTGGGTTTCCGATGCCTGTGAGGCGCTTAAATCAAGTGAAACTTTTGCGGTTGTTTTTGCCTTAACAGTTGAGCCGTAGTCAAGCCCGCTTTTTTCCACATCAAATGAAGGGATGTACGCGTCAATTGAGGAAACCTTAAAATCTTGCGTTGAATTGTTCTGAATTTTCAGCTCAACGTTTTCAGTTGTTCCCGCATTGATGAAAGCGTTTTCCGCGGAAAGGCTTATCTCCGAGCAGCCTGCAAGCTTTTCAGGGTTGTATGATACTCCGCCGCCGTAATAGTAAGGCGACTGCGGAACAATTACCGGGTCGTAGTAAGGGTAATACTTGTTGTAGTAAAGCGTTATTCCAGGGTCAGAATACCAGTAAGGCGAATAATTCCAGCCCCCTGAATGATAGTAATAGCTCGGCGAATAATAGTTGTAGGAGTAGGGGCTGTAAAACCAGTCAGCGCCAAAATTGTACCACCCCGAATCATAGTTCACCCAGTTTCCTGCGTAATTATAGCGCCATGGCTGCTGGAAGAAATACCAGTCGTTATAGTAATAGTCGTAAGGCGTTCCAAACGAAAGCCAGGCATTGCCCTTGAATACCTCTATTGTTGCGCCGTGCGAACTGATTCCCAAATACCAGTTGCTTGAAGCGCAAACAGCCGAGGCTAAAAAAATCACAAAGAAAAAAGCCAGGGCAAAAATTATTTTGTTCATTCCTTAAAACCTTTTTTTGCTTTTTTATCCCTTTAATCCAAGGCTGCCTTAATTGTAGTAATATGCAGCCATGACATAGCCTGAGCCCATTGAAGGGGACGGATAATAAGGCATGTACACGTTTGCCGGCCTCATAGGGTATAAGCCTGCGTATGGGTCGAACTTCCAATAGGTGTCACCGCGATAAGGATAGCTGATGTAGCCCATTCCATAGCCGTAAGAAGGGTAATAATACGGGCTTGAGTAAACATTTACAGTTGGAGCATAATAGTCTGCTGCGCCCCTCACGTAAGTCGCGGAGCCCATAACATAATATGGTGTTGCTGAGGCGCTGGAATCCAGAAAAACAAAAGCCAAAAGCGCCACGCCTAAAACTAAAGCTAGTTTGCGGGAATCCATATACTAATTGCAGCTTAACACATATATAAAGTTAACTATTAACGGGAAAGAGTTAATAATTTGGCTTTTTGGCGTTTTGTAGTGGCTTCAGGAAGCAAGCGGGTTATTCCCTTCGCATTATGTGCTGAACTTCAGTGCTCCGCTTGAAAAATTCGTTGAAAAAATCCGCAATGGCGACAACCACTGGTTCACATTCATTTTACGCCCAGAAATCGAACCCACAAACAACCGCGCGGAACGGGCGTTGCGTGAAGCCGTGGTTCAACGCAAAATCTACGGGTGCCTGAGAAATGTAAAAGGAACCCGCAACCACGACATACTCAGCAGCTTGATAGCGACATGGGAACAAAGAGGACTCAACCCATACAAACAAATGCTCGCGAGCCTACAGAGCTAAACACGTACGTGCTTTCCCCTATTTATGCCTTTTTGTTTTCCAATAGCCATTTCCAGAGGGGAATGAATTTTATTTTAAATTTGGTTTTTTCGAATTTGTGTGTTTCTTCGGCTGTGTAGTCGAATGTGATTATTGAGAGTTTTTTGCAGTTGAATTCTTTGCCTGCGTTGAGCAGTGCTTTTAGTTCTCTTTTTTTTGTTTCTGGTTCGCTTAAATCGTAGCATGCCTGGATTATTTCTGTTACATGGTTGTCTTTTTTTACAATGAAATCGGTTTCAAGGGTGCCTGAATCTGTCCTGTAATAGGCGAGTTCTTTTCCGCGCCGCAGGAGTTCAATGAATACTGCGTTTTCCAGAAGCCTTCCCTTGTCGTGAATTCCGCGTATTCTAAGCAGGCCGTTGTCAATGAAGTAAATTTTGGGCGTTGATTGCTCTGATTTCTTTAAGGAAAAGGAAAATTTTTTCAGGGTAAAGGCGAAAAAAGCCTCGTTTAAATAGCCCAGGTATGCGTAAAGGGAATCCTTGCTTGTCTTTACGCCGAGGTATTTCAAATGCTTGTAAAACTTATTGACTGAAAATTCTTTTGAGTGAAAAAGCCCTTCAACCAGCCTGTTAAGTGCTTCTGGGTTTTTTATTTTTTTTCTCTCCACCACATCCCTTAGGACAACGGTTTTCCCTATTTCCGTTAAAATGTTTTCCCTTTCGGCGGGATAAATTACTGCTTCAGGGTAACCGCCGTAATTGAAGTAGTCGGAAAAATGGTTTAGCACTAATGCTTTTTCCGATGATGACAGGCCTTTTTGCAGGGAAATCCCTTTTGCCCTGAGGTATTCCTTGAAGGAAAAAGGAAAAATTGTTTTTGGCAGGGTTCTGCCGCGCATGCTGGTGGCTACCTCGCTGCTGAGCATTCTGGAGGATGAACCGGAAATGAATACCTTGAGCCCTTCATCCAGTTGTTCCCTAACGAACAGTTCCCATCCATTGACGTTCTGTATTTCGTCCAAAAAAAGCCATGCCTGCTTGTTTTTGTTTTCAGGGTAAAGGAAATAAAAAGCATTCATCATTTCCTCAAGGTCTTTGGCTGAAAGGAACTCAAACCCGGGTTTTTCAAAATTTGCATAAATGCACTGCTTCATTAAGCCTTGGTCCTTTAAGGATTTGATTATCTGGAACAATTCGAAGGTTTTCCCTGCGCGCCTTGGCCCTATTACTGAATAGGCCCGCCTTAAGGGCAGGTTAAGGTCAAAAAAGTAATCCCTTGGAACAATGAAAGGAAGCTCTTTTGAATGAAAATCCTTTATGGCAGAAACCCAGTTGTCAAAGGAAACCATGAAAACCACACCATAACTTAGAAGGAAACTATTTAAAAAAGTTTCCTTAAAAAAAGGAAACTATTATAGGGGCTCAGGCATCACGCGCTTCAGTTGCTGAACTGCAGCACTCCCGCAGAGTTGGTGCTTACAGTTTTGTTTTGTGTTGCCCCTGTTGTCGTGTTTTCTATTTTGATGTTGTATGCTTTGCTTGCTTGTAATCCGTTGACTGTGTTGTTCACTGTTGTCGTTGCGTTGTATTGGTAGATGAGATTCTGCTGTGTGCAGGAATTGATTGTGCCTCCTGCAATTGAAATCGTGCACGGCGTTGCTATATTTACTGTGCATTGCTGAGCGGGTGTGCAGCTTGTTGTTTGCCATGTTCCTGAGCAGCAGTAGCCTGAAGTGTAAACATTACTTGAATCTGTGGGGGGGCTGTCTTCTTTTAGCTTGTCATGCTTGTCAAAAAATCTGTCCAGAGATTCGAAATGCGATTCAAGAACGCCTTGGTCAACGCTTCTTAAGTAGAAGCACAGCTTCAGTTTCGGGACCAAAAATACGCCGTACCAGCCCATGTTTCCGCCTTCTTAATTATTGACTATAACGACCTTAAACGGTTTTTCTTTGATTTTTTTGAGTTTTTTCTTTTTCACAAGTCCAGCTATTTTGTTCCTGATTGTTGTTTTCGGGAAACCGATTTTCCGGGTTATGCCGTTCGCGCTTATGGGTTTTTTTGCTAGATATAGAATACTTTTTTCAAGGCACAGGCTCAGGACTTTTTTTGTAACCGGGATTTTTATTGAGAGCCTTTTTTCTAACGCCTCAAGGTGGTCAAGTATTATCATTTCTTTCATTCCTGAAAGGTTCTTGTCCTGTAAAATTATTTCGTCATAAATTATTTTCCAGTTCAATGTTGTTTTTGAAAGAATGTTTTCACAGTCAACGAGGTCAGAATCTCTTGCAGAAACGCTTTTTAAAAGGAAAATGTCTTCAAGTGATGTCAAGTATATTTCCAGTTTGCCGTCACTGATTTTTTTGCTCCTTTTTTGCATTCGCTCGCTGTATTCAAGGGCGTTGCAAACTACCCTCACAAACAAGTCTATGCGCGGCGAATCAGCATTCTCCAGCATTGCCGAGGCTTCGAGTTGTCCGTATTGCAGTTCTTTTCCCTTTATTTCCGAGTATCCGGTTTCTTCCAGTGCCTTAATGAATGAAGCAGCCTCTTTTTGCGTTAGCAGCACAAGGTCCATGTCTTTTGTAGAGTTTTTTGCTTTATATTCTATGAGTGCGTTTCCCCCAATCAGAAAGATTCTCACTTTTTCCAGGAGTTTTTCTTCGGCTTTATGGAAAATGCTGTCCAAGGTTTGTTGGCCGTATCTTTTTTTGGTTTGGATGTCATAAACAGCTGCTTTTGCGAGGAATTCTTTCCCCGGGAGGAACATTTTTTCCTCTCTTACCGGCTGTTCTTCCAAGTATGATACAATGTCGAACCAGAGTTGCAGGACGCCAAGTTTTTCGCAGTTCTTTTCAATCTCAATCACATTTATTTTTGGCTTGTTTTTCAGGTAAAATAATATGCATAACACTAAATCGTTTGCGTTTGCCGAAAATTTTATTGCATGTGATAATATTTCTTCCAATAGCAGTTCTTTTTTTGGCACATATACAAAATTGTGTGACGGGTTTATCTGAAGGCCAAATTCGCTGAACCTCGAAAATCCCGTGAGCGTTCCATCAAACTCAAAGTCAAGTGGAAGTTTGAGTAGTTTCTCTTCCCCCTTTGACCAGAAATATTCTTCATTGCTCTTTTTTTGAATGAGGGAGATGAATTCAAATAGCAAGGGGTTAGACTTTGAGAGCGCATATTTGTTCCCTTCTTTGCCCAGAAATTGCGAGAATTTTGACACTCTTTTGTTTGCCTGGGCGGCGGAAAGCCCGTACTCTTCAGATAGTTCATTGAGTGTTTTTGGCTCCAGTAAAAGCAGGAGAAGTTTAACGTTTTTCTTTGAAAGCAGTTCTATGTCGAAGCCTTCAAAAAACAGTTTCTTGAAAACCGCGGTAACTAGGCTGTCGGATAAAACTGTCTTGCTGTCTTTAGTTGAAGCTATGCCAAGCGATTCGAGTTCCTTAACCGTGCTGTAATATGTGTAGCTTGAAATGGCCTTATCTTTAATCGCCATGCCTGGCGTTATTTGCCCTTCTGAAATCAGGTTTTTTATCAATGTTTTATGCATAAAGCCGCCTTTAATAATTAATTATTATATTTCAGAAAAAGTTTATAAATATATTCTGAAAAACAATAATTAACTGCTGTTTTGAAAAAATTCAATACAATCAGGAACCGAACTGCAGCACTCCATTGGAATTCGTGCTAGCGGTTATTGTTGTTGGTGTTTTTTACCCCTTCATTACCCCTAAAGGGGCCATTTTAGCTACTTTTCTTCCAATTCCGCTTAATTCAACTGAGCGAATAACCTCGTCAATGTCCTTGTATGCTTCCGGCATTTCTTCCGCCAAGCCAGACCAGGAAGCGCCTTTCACCACCTGCCCTTTTTCTTCCAGCTCTTTTTTTACCTGCTCTCCCCTTTTTCTCTTCATTGCCTCATGCCTGCTCATTACCCTTCCCGCGCCATGGCAAACCGAGCCAAAAGTTTCTTGCAATCCTTTCTCTGTTCCCACAAGCACGTAAGACGCTGTGCCCATTGAACCAGGAATTATTGCGGGGTGCCCTGTCTGCATGAATTCCTTTGGGTTTTCTTTTCTTCCCGCTGCAAAAGCCCTTGTCGCTCCCTTGCGGTGCACCAATAGTTTTTTCTTTTCCCCGTTAACCTGGTGCTCCTCGAATTTCGCGACGTTGTGGCATATGTCGTAAAGCAGTTCCATTCCAAGCGATTCAGCGCTTTGATTGAAAACTTTTTCAAATCCTTCGCGCAGCCAATGAGTCATTGCCTGCCTGTTTGCAAAAGCGTAATTCACGCCCGCGCTCATTGCCGCTAAGTAATCTTTTCCCTCTTTGCTTTCAATTGGCGCGCATGCAAGCTGCTTGTCAGGCACGCTGATTGCGTACTTTTTCATTGCTCCAAGCATTACCTCGATGTAATCGGTTGCAATCTGGTGCCCGCATCCCCTGCTGCCGGAGTGAAGCATTACGATAATCTGCCCTTCATGCATCCCAAAAACTTTTGCAACTTTTTCGTCAAAAACCTTTTCCACTTTCTGCACTTCAAGGAAATGGTTTCCTGAGCCCAATGTGCCGCACTGCGGCATTCCCCTCTGAATCGCTTTAATTGAAACCTTTTCCGCATTAGCTTCCTTCATGCAGCCTTTCTCTTCAATGTGCTCCAAATCCTTTTCCCAGCCAAAGCCCTTCTCAACAGCTTTTTTCGCGCCGTAGTTCAGCACTTCTTTCAATTCCTTTTCATTCATTCTCCACTTTCCTTTCTCCCCCACGCCTGCTGGAACAAGTGAAAACAAAACATCGAACAGTTCTTTCATTTTCGGCCTGACATCTTTCTCCGCTAAATTTGTTTTGATTAAGCGGATTCCGCAATTTAAATCAAAACCTATGCCCCCGGGGCTCACAACGCCTTTCTCCAAATCAAATGCAGCAACTCCCCCTATTGGAAAGCCGTAGCCCCAGTGCATGTCAGGCATGCCGAGAGAAGCCTTTTCAATTCCAGGAAGTTCCGCTACATTCAACAGCTGTTGTTTTGCGCCTGCCTCAATCTCTTTGAACAATTCGTCGCTTGCAAAAATTCTTCCGGGCACGCGCATGCTTCCCTTTTTCTCAGTTTCCCAGATTCCTTCCGAAATTTTTTTGAATTCAGCCATTCTTCAATCCCTTCCTTATACGTCCACAACGCATTGCGCGTAAAACACGCCTTTCATTTCTTCAACCTTTAACTCGCTGTAGGTTGCTGCCTTCACATCGCTTTTCAAATCATGCTTTTTGTAGTCAATTTTTTCCCCTAAAGCCACTGCGTCAATGTGAAAGTAGCCGTTTTTCTGGTAAATCCTTTTCACATGAAACTCCTTGAACACCATTCCCTGGGAATCCTTGAGGTAAAGCAGTTCGTTCAGCCAATTGACCAATAATTCATCCAGTTCGTTTCCCTTAACCTTCACCTCAATGCCTTTATCCGCTTTCACTGTTTCAAGGTTTGCAATAAGGCTGAACATTGCGTGCGCTGCCTCAGCGAACGCCTCCTCATAGCTTTTACCTAGGCCCCTAACGCCTATGTCTGCCTGGTGGTCAAACCATTCAAATGCCATTATACAATTAGGCGTTTGTTTTCTTTTTAAACCAAACTATGAGCATTGCACTCAATGCAAGCAGCGGCGCAAACCACAATGGAAGCTCGGGAATGCTCACAGTGTTCAGGGGGTCAACGATTCCAGCGTAAAGCGCGTCATAAGTGTTATTTGGCGCGAATTCAGTGTCTTCCCCCATGCCTACCTCGTAAACGTGTATTACCACAAAATAGCTTCCCTTTGCAATGCCAAGGCCTGCAAGGTCAACCACAGGGGCATTGTTAACCGTGTTTTCCCCTGGCTCAAAGTTAAATGTTCCAGTTACAGGCTCGAATTCAATCTGCGGGGAACGCATGTCCCTCAGAATAATTTCGTAATCCTGGTTATGCGCTTCAGTGTCGTAATTCTTCACCTTGAAGCTCACATTCATTGTTCCATTCGCGTAATAAGTCTGCTTGTCCGTGGACGCATAGGTTACATCAAGAATGTCGTTGGTGTACGTGGTGCCAGTGCCTGTTCCAGTGCTTGCAGTGAAGTGAATTGTTTGGTCATCAGTTCCCGTATTAACCTCATAGCTTGCTCCCGCTGCATCCAGTTGCTGCCCTGTTATTGATATTTTGAAGTCAAAATCGTTCGCTGAATCAAAAAATATTCCCAGAAGGCTTCCGTGTCCAGCCGACCCGATGTTTTGCGTAAAAGCCGGTGGTTCACAAAATCCAACGCAGCTTTGCGGTTGGCCTGTTATTGTGCATCCACCCAAGGGGCAGTAATATGAAAAAACAACAGTGTTATTTGTTTTATTCGGGTCCGCAGGAGTCACGCCGGTTATTTCCACATTTTCGCCTATTTTTCCTATCTTTATTGTAATGCTTTCCAGTGGCTGCGGCTCTTCTCCCGCACCATCAAGTGCATGGAGCTCTAACACCACTTCATTGTAAACAAGGTCAGGGGCTGTTGGATCAGAAGCACAGTTAAGCGTGGAACTGATTACTGCGTCAGTTTGCGGTGTAGGAAATTCCTCTGAATCATTAACCAGTGAACAGTTCAAAGGCATTGAAATTGCCTCCCACCAAATCTTTGCTATCCCCTGGTCTGAATCGCTTGCGCTTCCGCTGATTGTGATGTCCTCATCAAATGCCTTTATCCTGTCGCTTTCAGCCGGCGCAGTTATTGTTTCCGTGGGCTTGATGTTTTCGGCTGTGGTAACACTCAGGTTAAGTGAATCGCACACTTCATCCGCCCCATCGTTTGCGCAAACCTTTGCCTGCAGGTTTGCGGCGCTGGTGTAAGTGTGCGTTGCACTGTAACTGTAAAAATCCATTTGCAAGTTGTCAAATGCGGCTTTAATGTCCTTTGCATTTGATGTTCCTGTATTCCCAAAAAATATGCCTGCATTGTTTATATTGAACGGCAATCCGGTTTTAACTGTGTATTCCCACAGGTCAATTGAGCCAAGCAGGGAATAATTAACTCCGTCGGATGAATAGTAAGCCGCTAAAATGCTTCCCCTTTTTGACAGCTTGAGGAAAGTGCTCTTGTTGTTTGGAAATGCAATTTTTCCCGAGCCAAGCCATTGGCCTTTGGTTCCATAACTGGTTGAAACATTAAGGTCATATAACTCGAAATAATACCTGTCGTGTATAACCTGCTCTTCTTCGTCCACGTCCCTCCTGACCTCCAGCAATGCAAAGCGCTTGCTGTTCTCTTCAAGTATAATTCCCTGGTGGAATTGAAATGCCGCGTTCCCCATCAATGCATCGATTGAGGGAATGACTTCTGCGACAATGTCAAAATTGTTCTCGTCAACGCCACTAACATCCTTGACAAGTCGAGTAACACGGTTAGAGCTTATATACCCCAAAGGCAGCCTGCCGCAATTCGATTTCACATTAAATTCCAGCTTTCCGCCGTTAATCTCAGCTGAATCTGAAGCGCAGTATGACTCGGTTTTCCATTCGCTTGAAAGAATGCCTGAGTCAAAATTGTCTCCTAATGGGTCAACAACTTTGTTCATTGCCTCGGTTGTGCCGTTCCCGTAATCAATGCTGCAGAAATCCGCTGGCAAAGCAGTCATGTCTCCCGGCCCATCATAATCAGTGCACTGCGCTTCAAATGCAACCTCATCATTGACACTTGCGCTTGTAATATGGTTCAGGAATTTCGCTTTAGGCTTAATGTTTGTGTTCGGGAGAACGCTTATTGATGATTCCCACCAGTTTTCCTTTCCGGCATAGTTAAATGCATAAAGACCGGGGTGCAATAGCTGGATGCGGCTCCCTGACGGATTATTGTAAGGCGAAGGCGCTGAAATGCCTAAAGCAATTGCCTCTGACTTGAATTCACTGTTATTGTCAACTATCGGAATGGACTGCGGCGGCAATGGCCAGATAAGCCAGTTTATTTCACAGGAACTAAGCCTCTCCGATTCATAGTTTGCATTGTTTCCACCTAGCCAGCGAGCGCAATTTGCGTCATACTTTATTGTGTCAATTCCGCTTTTCATCTGCTGCGCGGTCGGGGTGAATTCCACCAAGGGCTTTTTTCCAAAGCCATACTCTATGAGGAAAATGAATGATGCCTGCGCCCACTCGCTGTTATTTTTATTCCTTGCCTTTACAGTCAGTTTCTTGAAATAAGTTCCGGCGCAGGTTACAGACATTGTTTGGGTTCCGTTGGCGCTTGCAAGAGAACAGCTACTATCCGCATCTGTTGCGGGAGGAAAGAAACCCGTGTTTGTGTCCGCACCATAAGAATCATGCAAACCACTACTCCAGCCCCAGTCGCCTGTTCCATGAGCCCACTGCCACTCAATGTCAGTGTATTCGCTTATCAGGGGTTTTCCGTTTATGTTTTCAATGTGGAAGTTTATGGGGCTTCCGCCGATAATAAAATAAGGCGTTGGAATTGAAATTCCGAATTCGCCTGCGTAATAACCAGTCCTGTTTACATATCCCTTTGGCTCTGACTCTAGAACAATTTTCAGGCGCGGTTCAGCCTCAACAGTTATTGTTTTTGTGTCCTCAGAGCTGGCTTCACTTTTATCCACTGCCCTTAAAGTATGCGTTCTCGCTGCATTAAGGTCAGTGTAATTTCTGTAAGTTTGGATATAACTTCCGCTAATGCCGTTCAATGTGTTCCCATCAGCATCAGGCATTGAGGGGTAGAATATGCGGTAGTTTAGTTCGCACTTGTCAAGTACCCATTCCGCTTTTGTATCAGGGTCAGTGCAATTGTAATTAAGTGCGGCATTGAATTCCCTTGTATTCCTTGGCGGCACTATTTGCAGCACCGCAACAGGAGGCTTGTCTCCCTGCGGCCAGACTGTTATTGTTGAAGTTGCGGTTGAAGCCTGCGAATCATTATCCGTTGCAGTCAAGGTTGCAGTGTATTCTTTTGCAGTTGCATTCATGTTTGTGTAAGTGTGGCTTACAGGTTGGGGGGTTTCAATCGCCTGCAGGGTTTGGCTTGTTCCGTCCCCAAAAGCAATTTCACAGGAAGAAATTGTTCCATCAGAATCCTCGCATGTCGCAGTGAAATTCACGGTAAACGGGGACTCGCCGCTTGCCTGCGTTGGCTCCAGTGTCGGTGCAGGCGCCTGATTAACTTTGACGCTAAATGGATTTTCTGAATATGGTGTACACGCCCCCTGGTCGTCGCAAAGGAAAGCGTAAAGCGTTTTTGTGATCCCCTGCTCTGTCTGGGGTGTAACAGAACATGTTGCGGGTTTTGAAGTTGAATAATCTGTGTCATCGCAGGAAAAAGTTGCAATGCAGTCAACAGCACCACAGTCATTCACAATCAATTTAACGCTGTCAGATGAAGGCGTATCATTCCATTCCGCCGAAAAAATTGCTTCCTGGCCTATGTTTACAACTGCAGGATAATTTAGTGCGCCTGAAAAGGCCGGCGCGCCATTTGCAATGCAGCTCCACTGCAAAGGGCTCAAAGAAATGTCGCTTGGATGCCTGTAAGAGGTATTGCATGCCTGGCCTCCTAAACAATCTGAGTCCTGTGCGCACATTAGCGTGTAATATCCTGGGTTGTCCTGTTGCGCTTTGGCGTCCGCAACATAATTTAACCCTCCTTGAGTGTAAGTTGTTTTACAGTCCATTTGTTTTACTGAAGGTTCTTTTTCAGGGCTGTTTGATGCAATCAGGGTTCCGTCAAGGGGAGGGTTAAAGAGGCCTGGATAAGTGAATATTGTTGTCTGCTCGTTCTCAACGCATTTATACCTTACCTGCAGACCTAGAGGCAATAAAAAATATTTTACCTGCCCGAATTCAGGGACAGTTGATTGCCTATAGGCTGCCGCTGAATCAACCGTGCCAAGCAATACTGCTTTCGCCGGGCCGTTCACCCATTTATAGCAGAAGCCGGCCCCAGGCAAATTTGCGCGGTCTGCCGCAGTGCATGTTGCCTCGTGGCCTTCCTGCGCATTTATTTCCGCGGCTAGAAAAACAAGCAACACGAACAAAACAAGCAATAATTTCTTCATTTCAATAAATGTAGTTAAAAGAGATATATAATTCTACTGTAGGCGGTTTTCAGCGCTTTTTTCCGCGCAAAATTAAAGCCATAACCACCATCAAAACAAGCAGTACAAGAGGCTGCGGCAGTTCGGGAACCGAGACAGAGGAAGCGGTGTAAACCGAGAAATACGCGTCTTTTTTCACGCTTGGGTCTGTTGCAAGCGAAACCCTTGCCTTGAAGCTGCCTGAATTAAGAAGCTGTATTTGTGAAGCGCTAAGGATAAATTCCACTTCTTTTGGCGCAGCGGCAGTGGGTGATTTTGCTATTAAAGGGATTCCCGCCACTGGCTGGTTTGTCACCCCGTTAAGTATCTCCAGATTTATCTCAAAATTGTTTGAAAGCAATGCCTTGACAGTTGCAGTGCTGGAACCATCGTTTGGCACAGAGAAAGGAGTAACGGTTACTGATAAAATATAGTCATCTGAAGAGGATGCGGCTATACAATTGCAGGTAATCGTGCTGCATTCAGGCGTTGCGCCTGTGCATGCGGTTTCATTTACTCCTGGTTCACAGTCCTCGGTTGCAGGTGTAAAGGTTCCGTCGTTGCAGCCTGGATTGCTTATTGTCAGGCGTTCGAAGCAGTTGGCGTTTTCTGAGCCTCCAATTGTTGTTGCCGTGATGTTTGTGTAGCCAGTTGATGTATACACTCCGCAGTTGCCGATTGGGCAGGGAGATGAACTGCAGGTTTGTGATGGCGTGTTTGATGATTCGTCTCCACAGGTGACCTGAAATGTTGGGTTTGAAGTATTCAGATAGCTTACTTCAACGCTTGTTGTTCCTGTCTGGGTTTCAATTTGGTTTGGGTTTAGGATTACTGTGCAGCTTGGTGTTCCTGAAGCGCTGACCATTATTGTTGCCGTGTCAGTATCAATTGCGCCTTGGTTGTCAACCGCAGTCAAAACTGCGTTAAAAGTTCCGGGGTTATTGTAACTGTGGCTTGGGCTTCCGCTTACATTCGCGGTGCCTGAACCAATGTTAATTGGAGCTGAACCGTCGCCGAAATCAAGTTCACAGGAAAAAATTGTTCCGTCACTGTCATTGCATTGCGCGTCAAACGTTACATTAAATGGCTGTGTTCCGCTTGTTTGGTTCGCGCTAAGCGTTGCAGTCGGCGGCTGGTTTGAAACACAGTTTTCCGCGCTTGAACAGTCGCTGTCCCCGCAGTCAAACAATCCATCGCAGTCATTGTCAATTCCATCATCACATGTAAGTTCGTTTGGGCTTTCTGTTGGGGTGCAAGTTGTTATGCATGCAGGGCTTGTTGAACAATCCGGATCTGCGCAGTCTATTAAATTGTCGCAGTCGTTATCGGTTAAGTCATCGCAGGTGATTTCCGGCACTTCCGTTGGCGTGCACGAAATGCAGTTTGATGCAGAACTGCAGTCAGGGTCTGAGCAGTCAATTAGTGTATCGCAGTCGTTGTCAAACCCGTCATTGCACGTTAATTCGTTTGGTGTTTCAGTCGGCGTGCATGCAGGCGGAGCGCTTACAGTAATTGGAGCATCATCTGTGTCGGTGCTCGCCGTAGAGTCTGTTACCGTGAGCGTTGCAGTGCTGCTTCCCTCTCCCGTGCAGGTAATTGACGGGTTTTGCCCTGAAGCGCTTGCCGGGCATCCTGCTCCTGGAGAAATTGCCCAGCTGTAATTGTAGGGCGGGGTTCCGCCTATTGCAGCGCCAGCCAAAGAAAATAGCACACCAGTTGTTTCATTATAAGGGCCGCCGGCCTCAGCGCTTAAATTCGGAACAGGGCCGGAAGGCACATTGCAGCACACAAAGTAATTGTAATTTGTTTCACTACAGGTTTCAAAGTGCGCGTTTGTGAGGTCGCTGAGTTTTACAACGCATGTTTCTCCTGGATCACAGCTATCGCTTCTTGTAATGCATTGAAGGTTTCCAAGGCAGACATTGGAATAGCCCGCGGTTGTGCCTTGTGTTCTTTCTCCGTGTGCGTTTGTTATTGGTGTTGTTCCGTAAAGCCTTACAACTTGGTTTGTTGCTGTGCATGCGTGTGGTGTTGCCCCTGGAACATAGGCTGCCTGAAGCGCTGCAGGAACGCATATTTCCGTTGAGTAATTTGCAAGGTTCCATTGCTCGCCGTGCGCGTTTGTTGTTGCGTTGATTCTGAAAATCCTTTGGCTGTCTGGGCAGCCACTTATCCAGTTGCTTGTCCACACATCCCTGAGATAATCTGCTCCGCCGGATCCATTTACCCCACCCATCAGAAATATTTTGCCGGAATAAACAAGCGCCGTGAAGTCTTTCCTTCCAGGCCAGCCTGCAGTGCTTGTGTCCCTTGCCCATGTTGTGCCGTCTGTTGAGTACCACACATCGCGGGGAAAAGATAGGCTTGCGCTAAACTCAGGAATATAATATCCCCCGAAAACCCACATCTTGCCGTCATACTCTACTGCTGCCAGTTCGCCTCTGCCCTGCATTCCAATGCTTGAATTCATTGCCCAGCTTGTCCCATCAGCTGATGATGACCAAACGTCTTTTTTCCATACGCTTGGGTCAATGCCTTGTTCTTTTCCACCGATAACCCAAATTTTGTTGTTGTAGACCACTGCCGAATGACCGAATCTTGCACCCCATGGCGCGCTTGCAGTTTCCTGTGTCCAGTTTGTTCCGTCTGTTGACCACCATGCATCATTGAAATAAGTTACAGTACCGCTTGCAGAAACTTCTGTGCCTCCGAGTACCCACATTTTTCCGTCAAAGACAACTGCTGCGTGCCCTGACCTTTCACCCCAAGGCGCGTTTTGCGTGGCTCTTGTCCAAAATGAGCCGTCAATCGAATACCATACATCGCTTCTGTCGTCATTAGGGCCGTGCCATCCACCCATAACCCAAATCTTGTTGTCATAAACAATTGCTGTGTGGCTTGTCCTGGCATCCCACATGCTTGGGGAAGTGATTGTGGATTTTGCCCAGGTTATTCCGTCAACTGAAGACCACACATCATTGCTGTAGGGTCCGCCTGCCGCGCTGCTTCCGCCAAGCACCCACATTTTTCCGTTAAACACAACTGCTGCGTGCCCGCCTTTTGCAGAATCCCATGCAGTGTTGGTTGACTGTTGCCAGGAAATCAGGTCTGCAGCTGCATTGATTGCGAATACTGTGATGAAAAGAAAAAATAGCAGCCAGCGCTTGTGTTTCATGCTAACTATAATGCCTTAGCTTATTTATAAGGATTTCTCTGCGACTTTGGTTTACTTTTGCAATAGGAAGAATTGCGTGCTGTTTATTCTTTGAGTTCTATTTCCACGTGGACGTTTTCGGGGATTTCAACGCGCATTACTCTGCGAAGCGTTCGCTCGTCGGCTTCAATGTCAATCATTCTTTTGTGTATGCGCAGCTGCCAGTGCTCGTAGGTTTCCGTGCCTCCGCCGCAAGGGGCTTTTCGAGTTGGAATAATCAGTTTTTTTGTGGGCAAGGGAATTGCGCCGGAGTGCTTTACTCCTGTTCTTTCCGCGACTTCGAGGATTTTTTTGCTTATGTCCTCAAGCGTTCCGTAGTCAGGGCTTGTAAGCCTGATTCTTGCCTTCTGCATCCTTGCTCACCAAAAAATAAAAGAAAATGGAAGGAAAAGAAAGCAACAAAAGCGTTGCCTCCTTGAATCTTTCATTTCGTGTTACTTGCTTCTCGGCGTGATTGATTCAATCATGCCTGCAGCAACAGTCTGCCCCATGTCCCTTATCGCGAACCTTCCGAGCTGCGGGAATTTTTTGTATTCCTCCACAACAACCGGCTTTGTCGGCACGATTTTTACGATTGCCGCGTCGCCTGTCTTAAGGAACTTCGGGTTCTCTTCTTTCACTGCGCCTGTTTTCGGGTCCAGTTTTTTCTGGATTTCCGTTATCGCGCAGCTCAATTGCGCTGTATGCATGTGGAACACTGGATTGTATCCGATTGGAATTGCCGTTGGGTGATTTAATACCACGATTCTAGCTATGAATTCCTTTGCCACTGTTGGCGGATTATTCGGGTGCCCTATGACATCGCCTCTTGCAACGTCTGACTTCTCCAAACCCCTTACATTGAATCCAATGTTGTCCCCTGGGCCTGCCTGGGGCAATTGCTCGTGGTGCATTTCAATTGTTTTGATTTCGAATGTCTTGTCGATTGGCTCAATTATGATTTTATCACCTGGCTTTATAATTCCAGTTTCAACTCTTCCAACTGGAACAGTTCCAACGCCTTTTATAGTGTAAACGTCTTGGACAGGCAGCCTTAACGGCTTGTCTGTTGGCGGTGTTGGCGGCACAATCATGTCAAGTGCGTCAACAAGTATCTCTCCCTTGTACCACGCCATTTTGTCGGATTTCTTTGCGACATTATCTCCAACCCAGGCTGAAACCGGAACGAATTTTACTGTTTCTGGCTTTACGCCGATTGAAGTCAAAAGCTTTGAAAGGTCTTGTTTCACTTCGTTGAACCTTTTTTCCTCGTATTTGACTTCATCCATTTTGTTTATTGCAACAATTAAGTTTTTGATTCCCATCACTTGCGCCAAAAACAGGTGCTCTTTTGTCTGCTCCTGCGGGCCTTCCTTTGCAGCGCATACAACAACCGCTGCGTCTGCTTGTGAGGTTCCGGTAATCATGTTTTTAACGAAGTCCCTGTGGCCTGGTGCGTCAATTATTGTGAAAGTGTTCTTTTTTCCGTCAAATTTCTTGTAGGAAACGTCAATTGTAACGCCTCTCTCCCTTTCCTCTTTCAAATTGTCCATTACGTAAGCGAATGCAAAAGTTCCCTTTCCCCTTGACTCTGCTTCCGTCTTTAATTTTCTGTAATCCTGTTCGCTTAAAGCTCCGGTGTCATACAATAATCTTCCGACTAAAGTTGATTTGCCATGGTCGACGTGACCAATGAAGACCAGGTTAACGTGTGGCTTTGCTGCCATTTACAATACACCTCCAAATAAAAACCCAAAAATGCAAAAAATCAAGCCAAACGCGCATAACGCAAGAAAATTGTTTTCAGCATTAATTTTTTAGCCAGCGCGTTCAAAAAGGCTTAATTCCAGCCAATAATACAATATTACTTGTACTTAAAGCTTTAAAAATAAATCCTTTTTGGGGGTTTTTCGCCATATTATATCTCAAGAGCAGAGTAGTCAGTAGGTTGCTTTAATATAAAATCATATCTCTGGCAGGTAGTTTCTTCAAGCTGAACTTCAAATACATACCCCTTTATCTTCTTTTTTACCGCCTTTATGATGTTTTCTGCCTTTTTGACAACTCGCGGGCTGCAGCTGAAAAGTATAATGGCTCGCGGAGAGAGAATTCTAATTCTGTCAACTATTGTTTTTCCAGCATCCCCCTCATCGTCCTCTAACTTAAGAAAGATTACATACTTGTCCACAGCTTCCAGTATCTCTTCAATGCCTTCTTTTAAGTCATTCTCGTCTTCTGTGTGGCCAAGCAATAAGCCAATATATCTTCCCAAAACCCCGCTCTGCGCTAATTCTGCTACATGTAATCCTTTTCGGTTGTATTTTTTTACTATTTTATTTCTTAGGTTGTGTAGCTTAATCTGATTGTTCTGCAGCTGTTTAAGAGAGAAACCCATCTCTATCTGCATCCTCAAATCAGGGGTTGTTATATAATTACGGTAAATTTTCCATTCAGGTTTCTGGCGTTGGGTTCTGACAATTTCTATAGTCTCTTCGTCTTCTATAAAAGCTAGGTCTCCCTGCAGAAATCTTTTCACAAGACCTTTAACCTTATCCTCGCTATAGTCTAACGTAGCTCTAGTTGCACCTTTTACAACTTCCGAAACTACTGAATCATCATCAGGCACGGGAAATATCGCCTGCCTACCCTAAGGCAAATTCCCCATACTCTTCCATATATAGGGCTATACTCAAAGGGTTGTTATCCAGAATTATTGTACTTCCAGGAAAAATTAGCATGTTAGCAAGTTCAATGTCAACAGAAACATAACGGTCTTTTACTCTGTTACCATCCGAGTCAATAACAAATCTGCCGTCAGAGTCATAACCTATCTCTTTGAGAAGGCTTATCTTAATCTCCTTAGGCATGTCCTTTATAGAAACAAGTTCCATTGTAATCCCCCGACTTTATATTAATGCTTTTTTACTTTAAAAAACTTTCCTTTTGCTTTCTATAGTATATAAGCCTACTACATTTAATAAGTTAAACTTTTGAATTCACTCCAAAAAGAATGCTGCGTTTTTTACTTCAGGGTCCATTCCCTTGCGTTTCCTTACCTCTGTGATTACAGGCTTCTGAAGTTCCCTTGGCAGCAATTCATAGCCAGCGTACTCCGCTGTCCACACAACCCTTCCCTGTGTTGCGCCGCGGATTGCTGCGCTGAAGCCAATCAGTTCCTTGACAGGCGCCTTTGCGATGATTATCGTTGTGTCTCCCTCTGTTCTCATCTCCGTTATCTGTGTCCTTCTTGCGCCAAGTTCCTTTGAAGCGGAACCCATGAAATCTTGCGGAACATTAATCGTCATCAGCTGCTTTGGCTCGTAAATCACTGGCTCCGCACTTAACATGCATGCATAAATTCCCCTTGTGATTGTTGGCAGCATCTGTGCAGGGCCCCTGTGAATTGAGTCCTCGTGAAGCGTTGCATCTTCCAAAACGACTTTGACTCCAAAGCACCTTTCCTTTGCAAGAGGGCCTTCGTCCATTGCGTCCTTGAATCCCTGGATGACCAGTTCCTTTATTTCCTGCAGTGCCTGTATTCCGCGTGTCGCGTCAACAAGCAGGCAGTTGTTATGGATTGACCATGACTTTTTCGCTTCATCGCGGTCAAAGCCCATGTTGATTAATTTTTCAACAATCTCCTTGTCCTTTGGCCTTATCTTGCAGTCAAGCCTTGACTCGACAAGCTTATCCAAAATCTCCAAAGGAATTTTTTCCACATGCATTTTCAGCTTGTTGTGCCTGTTGGGCGACTTCGATTCAAGGATTGGAGATGACTTGACAATTGTTTCCTTGTAAACAACTATCGGCGGGCTGACAATTATGGGAATTTTGTGGTCAACCTCTATCCTGTATTGGGTTACTTCCAAATGCAATTCACCCATTCCGCTCAAGAGGTGCTCGCCTGTGTCCTGGTTCAATGAGCCCTTTATGTTCGGGTCCTCTTTTGTTATCTGCCTTATGACCTCAATCAGCTTTGGCAAATCCTTTGTGCTTTTCGGCTCAACCGAAACGGTCATGACAGGCTCTGCGCTGCTCATGAATGCCTCGAACTCTTTTATTTCCTTTGTTGAAACAGTTTCTCCCGCGTAAACTTCCCTGCATCCGATGATTGCCGCAATGTTTCCCGCTGGAATCTCTGAAACAGTCACGCGCTCCGGGCCCATGAATACCGCCACTTGCTGGATGTTGACCTCTTTTTTTGAGCCGATTAATTTCACAATTGTTCCCTTTCTCACTGTTCCGGAGTAAACCCTTCCCGTTGCAATGTCCCCTGCGTGCGGGTCAACTGATACATCTGAAACCATCATTGCAAGCTCTCCCTTGGGATCGCATGTAAGCATTGCCTTTCCTTCCTCGCTTTCCGGTTCCCCGCTCCAGATTTTCGGAATGCGGTATTTCTGCGCTTCAATTGGGCTGGGCAAATGCGCTGCAACCATTGAAATTATTACTTCGTGCAGGGGGCTTTTTTTTGCAAGAGTTTTCTGGTCCTGGTTTTTGCAGTAATCGTAAACATCCTTGAAGCCCACGCCTGATTTTTTCATTGAAGGCGCGCTAACAGCCCAGTTGTTGTAGGCTGAGCCGAATGAAACAGAGCCGTTTGCGACATTAACAGTCCAGCTGTCAACAAACTCTTTTTGTGCATTCGCCTTGATGAGGTTGTTCACCTGCGCGATTGTTTTCAGGAACCTTTCCTGCATCTGCTCCGAGGTCAATTGCAATTCGTTGACCAGCCTGTCAACCTTGTTAATGAACAGAACGGGCTTGACGTTTTCCCTTAAAGCCTGCCTTATGACTGTCTCTGTCTGCGGCATTACCCCTTCAACAGAGTCAACGACAAGAATAACCCCGTCGACTGCGCGCATTGCCCTTATGACTTCCCCCCCGAAATCAACATGGCCGGGGGTGTCAATCACGTTAATCAAATGCTCTTTTCCGTCTATTGTGTGCACAAGGGAAATGTTTGCAGCATTGATTGTTATTCCGCGCGCCTGTTCCAGTTCATAATAATCCATGAACTGCTGTTTTCCCGCCAGCTCCTCTGAAATTAATCCCGCTGCAGCAATCAGGTTGTCTGTCATCGTTGTGTTGTGTATTATTGCGCCGTTGCCTACAAAGTTATGGTTTTTCTCCACAGTGAAATCGTAAACAAATTCCTCGGCGCAGGATTCTTTTTTTTCAACCCTTGCAGTGAAGCAGTCAAAGAAAGTTTTTTCGATTGTAACGGTTCCGTTATTCAAATTTTTCACTTGAATATTGGCTCCTGAAGGCACATATTTTGCGCATAAAATCGGTTCATTCAATGTAATTTTGCATGATTCCCTTTCAATAGTGGTTCCATTTTCTGTCATACAAATGAATTTATGTTCCTTTGTGGTTACAATCTTCTGCCCGTTAGATAGCGAAAGTTTTACCAGCGGTTCATCGGCTTTTAGCTTCCACGCGTGAGTTATTTTTTTTGATTCTATTTTTTCAGTATTGCTGTTGAAGCTTGGAACTTGAATTCCTTTCCTTGAAATTTCGAAGATAGTTTCTTTTTCTGTTTTTTTGACAATTGCCCCGTTATTTTTTGCTATTTCAAAGAGCTCTTTTGCTTTTACAGTGTTTCCATCAGCCAATGTAATGTGTGTCTCGCCCGAAACGCATTTTCCATGGTCTATGTGCGCAACTATGCCTATGTTTCTGATGTTTTCGCGGGTATTCATCAGTTTTTCCGCAATCTTGACAATGTCCTCTTTTTTCGCCATGCGCGCTCACCAAAAAAAAACAAAAATCCAAAAAACCGCTTGTTACCTTGAGGCCTTCGCTATCCTTTCCACTTCATCGCGCCTTTTTACCGCGTAGCTCTGCGAGTCCTCTTTTGACGCAAGGATTATCTCTTTCGCAAGCGCTTCCTCCGCGCTTATTTTTTTGTTGAATGACTGGAAGAATGCCGCAAGCGCAAGGTTTTTCAGCGATTCATCAACCCTTTTAAGAGGTGCAAGGTCAACTGAAACAGTGTAGCTTATTCCACCCCTCTGAATCCTTGTGATGTCTTCCCTTGGGCCTGCTGATTCAACTGCCCTAACAAGTGCCTGAATTGGGTTCTGTTTTGTTTCCTTTTCAATTATCCTGAATGCCTTTTCCACTATCTCCATTGCCTGGAGCTTTTTTCCGCAGCCCCTTCTTCCCCTAATATATTTTCCACTCATCTTCTTTTTTCCCTGGCCGGAGCGCATTACCTTGTTGACAAGCCTTTCAACTATGTTCAATTTCCCCTTTTCGAACCTTTTCCTTGTCTTTTTGCCGAAAGTATGGGGAATCATTTTGTTGTCAAGCGAAATATACGGCGCCAAGCTCATGTCGCTTATCTGGACTTCGCTTGCATCCCATTTTCCAAAAACCTTCATAACCATCACAAAAAAATTTTACCTCTTGACTTTCTCCGCCCTTCCTGTCCTCAGCATTTCAAGGCTCTGGCCGTTAACATGCGTTACCCTGTACTTGACTCCCCATAGGTCTCCTTTTGGGCCGCCCTGCGCTCCGCCAATTCCTTCAACAACAACCTCATCGTGCTCTTCAATGAACTTTATCGCGCCGTCATATGGCGCCAACGCGGTCAACTGCTTTCCGTTCTTTATGAGCTGCACGCGCACGCACTTACGAATTCCTGAGTTCGGCTGTTTTGCCGTGACTCCGCGCTTTTCAATTACAATGCCTCTTCCTTGGGGGGCGCCTTCGAGCAAATCGTATTTTCCTGAAAGGTTCCTTTCCCTTGTCTTTATGTGCTTGTCCTTGTTGCGCCACTTCTTCCTGTTGTCTTCCAATGACCCTGCAGCGAATTCCCCTCTTGCCATAACATTCACCTTTGACCAATAATCAATTAATCCTCACTTTTTCAATTCCGTACAATCTTTTCATCAATTCCTTGACTTTTTTCAGCCTTCCCGAATTATGCATTATTTTCCTCTTGTTTTCCGAGTCAACCTCTACTTCTGCTGTTTTTTTTCCCTCTGCTTCTCCCATTACCACATCGTTTATTTTCGCGTTGTAAAACGCCTTCTGCAAAAACTTTTTTGGGTCATCGCTGTATTCAAAGACCTCAATGTTTTTCCCAAGCCTCTGCACGACTTTTCTAACCGTTTCACCGTTTTTTCCAATTGCCTGAAGCAACTGCTTTTCCTTTACAACAAACGTTATCCTCGAGTCCTCTACAACGCAGTCCTTTGCCGTTGCCCTTGTGAGCTTCTCGAATTCGTTGATGTAAAAGATTTCATTGGGGCCAAATTTCATTGCGTTCACTGGTTCACTTGCTTTTCACTGCTTGCTTTTTTCCCGCTATCTTGCTTTTCCCTTTGCTTTCTTCGCCGAATGCCTTGCCGCTGTTTTTCCCTTTGCGTGCTTTTCTTCCTTTTTTTTCAGTGCAGCCATCAGGCCGCTTTTGCCGGCGTCCTCGACTGCCATCACGGTTATGGAAAAAGGCTTTCCGCAGAGCGAGCCAAGCTCCAATGCAGTTCCAGTGTATTCTTCAAGGGGGATTCCCGAAATTTCAGCCGCCGATGAAATTTTTTCCTTAAGAAGAATTGGCGCGTTGGCGCTTAATACAATTATTTGGGCATTCCCTTTTAAAATGCTTTTCTCGGACTGCCTTTTGCCGAAAACAACCTTTCCGGAATCAACAGCCCTTCGCAATTCCCTCAAAAAATCCGCAGACGCCATCCCATTCACCCCTATTTTTCTCCAGTCTTCATAACCAAATTAACCAATCCAGTTCCGACCTTTATCGGCTGCCCGACTATAATGTTTTCCACGACTCCCTGCAGATTCTCGTGTTCATTCTTGAACGCGGCGTCAAGCAGGTGCTTTACGGTTTCCTCGAATGCCGCTCTCGCAAAGGGGCTTGCCTTTTCCCTTGTGATTCCTGTCCTGACAATTCCCCTTATTTCGCCGTCATAGGTCATTAAGTCTGCCAAAAGCATTATGTGCCTTATGTCAACCGCAATGTTGTTTTCCTTCAGCACCCCGTGCAATTCAGTGGAAATGGAGCTTCTCCCGGCTTCTACTCCCAATACCTTTGAGATTTCCTTTATGTCGTTTGTCGTTGTCCTTGTGCCGTCAATTTCCTCCATTTTCACTACTGTCTTGAGGTTTGTCCCCCTTGTCCTGATTATGTGCTCGTTGCCTTCCTTGAAAATAATTGTTTTCTCAATTCCCCTGACTCCCTGTGTGCGCGTGTTAAGCATTTTGTTAAGGGTTCTCCTGATTTTCAGCAAAGGGTCTTTTTTGAACACGAACTCTATTTTGTTCCTTTCCTTTTTTCCGTCCATCTTCAATGCCTTCTGGATTTTGTCAATCAGGTCTTCAGTGTTCACGTTCCTTTCCTTTACTTCGTCGCTTAAAATCTCAACAATGACCTTCTTCCTTTCAAGGTCCTCATCCAGCCTAACAACATCCGCTATCCTCACGTCAATCAATGACCTCGCGAATGCATCGGCTTTCTCAAAGTCTTTCTTCAGTTCCTCGTTCTCGAAATAAATCGTCATGGTCGGATATTTTGCCTTGCTTCGTCCGTCAACTATTTCCTCGACGCGCTGGATTCCCGAGCCCACTGAAACTTCCGCTGCTCCCGCGTAGTGCTTTGTCCTAAGGGTCAGCTGCGTTCCAGGCTCTCCAAGCGACTGAGCCGCAACGATTCCAACCGCTTCCCCGGGCTCAACAGTTATAGACCTGTACTTTTCCTTTAAGTGCTCCAAAAACTTTTCCGCTTCGCCTTTGCCGAGCTTTTTTTCCTCTGCAACGCGGTTGAATTCATCCATGATTGATTCCGGAACATCGTATTCCTCAACAGCCTTTTCAGCGAAAACCGGCGCAACCACTATTGTATCCTCCGCCGCTTTCTTTTTTTCCGGCGCTGGCTTTTTGGCTTCCTTTTTTTCCTTTGCCTTGGGCTTTTTTTCCTTTTTCTCTTTCTTTGCAGCCTTTTTTCCCGCCATAATTTATATCACTTCGCTTCCTTTTTCTCTGCGTTAGCTTTGAACTTGTCGAACTCCATTCCGACGTTTATGCTTTTTCCCCTCAGCGTGTTTTTCGGGAAAACCCCGTCCTCGCCGTAAATGAATTCAATGATATTCTTGTTCGCTGTCCTGATAGTGTAATCGTTCGCGACAACAAGGTCCTTCAAAGAGTTTGCAAGGCGCCTGTAGAGATAGCCTGAAACCTTTGTTGAAACACCTGTGTCAACTTCTCCCTGCCTTCCGCCCATTGCGTGGAAAAAGTATTCAAATGCATCCATTCCCTGCATGAAGCTGTGCGGAATGAATCCGCCTGCAATGACTCCAACGTCGTCTTTCTTGTTCAAGGTGATGACTCTTTTCTTGAATCCCCTGCTCGGCCTTCCTTCCCTCACATTTGCCTGGCCCCAGAACCCGGAAATGTTTGTCAAATTCGTGGTGCTTCCCCTTGAACCGCTCATTATCATCACTGTTGTATTGTACTTCGGCTTGCTTCCAAGCGTTTCCAAAATCTTTTCCTTCAAAATTGCTTTCTCCACGTGGTCCTTTGCCTTTGCAGCCAAGCGCATCATTTGCAGCTCGAATGATTCCTTTAATGTCCTTCCAGGGATGTGCTCCAGGGTTCCGTGCCTGAATTTTTTAACAACCTCATCAGCCTCCTCTAACAGGCGCTTGAATGCATTTTCTTTTATGCGTTTCACGCTTTCGCTTTCCTCGTATTCCTCAAGGCTAACTGTCATTCCCACTGTGCTCACAACAAGCTCGGCGATTTTCCCCATCTTAGAGTAAAAATTAAGTATAACGCTGCTGTCATAATTCCTTGCAAGCGTGTCAACAAGGATTCCCTTTCCCTCGCCCAAAGACCTTTCGTCAACGACTCCGCTCACGAGCTTTCCGTTCTCTATTTTGAGGTAGGCGTCGTGCTTGCATTTTTCTTTGGTGCACGACTCGCATGCCGAGATTTTCTGCAGCAAAGAGCAGGCCTTTGTCTTGTATTCAATGTTCAGGTTTTTCGGAAGCATCTGTGAAAAAATAAGCTTTCCGCTGTACTCCTTTCCATCATCTGGCTTTGGCAGCTCGTCCAATCCCATTACCTGGAAGAACTGCATTGCGTCCTCCCTTGAAAACTTCGTTGAAATTAAAGTCAAAATGAATGCTCCGCTAACTCCATCCTCATCCAGAATAATGACCGGCCCGCCGTACCTGGGGCTTATGACCTGGTTTTCAACGCTCATCAGCTCCCTTGCCTCGGTTATTCCTTCCTCTGTCTGCGGAACATGCATGTTCATTTCATCGCCGTCAAAATCCGCATTATAAGGCTTGCAAATTATGGGGTTCATCCTGAAAGTCTTTCCAGGCAAAATCCTTGCCCTGTGTGCAAGCATTGAAAGCCTGTGCAATGAAGGCTGCCTGTTGAACAAAACAATGTCGCCGTTCTGCAGCTTTCTTTCAACCTTGAAGCCGACTTCCAATTCGGTTGCAATCTCTTCCTTTGTAAGCTCGCTTACCTTTTTCCTCATTCCGTTCAGCCTGCTGACGTAAACAACCCTGTCTGAATCGGTTATGAGCTTTTTCAAATCCTTGAGGTTTGTTTCATTCGCGTACTCGGGAACAGTCAATTCGTTTGCAATCTCTTCAGGAATACCCAGTTCGTTTATCTCAATCCAAGCATCGGGAGAAATTATTGACCTTGCCGCAAAGTTAACCCTTTTTCCCGTTAAGTTGTACCTGAACCTTCCTTTTTTTCCCTGCAGCCTCTGCACCAATGTCCTCAGAGCCCTTCCGCTCCTGTGCTTTGCGGGGGGAACACCCGCTGTGTTGTTGTTGAAGTAAGTCGTGACATGGTACTGCAATAAATCCCACAAGTCCTCGATGATAAGCTGTGGTGCGCCTGCCTCAATGTTGTCCTTTAAGCGCATGTTAATCCTGATAATGTCAACCAATTTGTGCGTCAAGTCGTCCTCTGATTTTATTCCCGACTCCAAAGTGATTGAGGGCCTGATTGTTATCGGCGGAACCTGCATTGTGGTTAGCACAAACCACTCCGGCCTTAATTTTTCCGTGTTGTAGCCCATTAACAGCAAATCTTTGTTGGGGATTTTCTCCATCCAGTCCCTTATCTGCGTGGGGTAAATCCTCGCGTCCCCGTAAAAAAAGTTTGTCGGCTTGTCAAGCAATACTATTTTCCTTTCACCGCTGCAGTGCGGGCACTTTTTCACTTTCTTTGTTTTTACAACAATTTTTTTTGCAAGCCCCTCTGCTTCCGAGCCGATGAGCGTGCGCAACTGGTTCAGCTTTTCCTCCGGCAACGCTATTCTTCCGCACTCCATGCACGTGGCGTGCATTAAAATCTCCACTTTTCGCGAGAACTCCGCGTGCACAACGGGCCTAACCAATTCCAAATGGCCAAAGTGCCCTGGGCACTGCTTCATTTTCTGGCCGCAAGTCTTGCACCTCAAACCCGGGTTAATGACTCCCAAGTGCGGGTCCATCAAGCCTGACTCCATTGGAAACCCGTCTTTATCGTAAGTCTCAGGGCTTTTGATCTCGAGGCCGCTCATTTTCCTTATCATCTGCGGCCCAAGCACCTGGAATTCAACGTAACTAATTCTCTTTGCAAGCATATTCTATTCCCCTTACACCTTATCCGTTATAACCAATTTAGGCAGAACTCCAAGCGCCTTCAATTCATCCAAAAGCAATTTGAAGCCATAGCTCATTTCAACAGGGTAAACCCTGCTGCTTTCGCAAAGCGGGCAATACCTCTTGTTCCTTATCTGGTCGTTGATTGCAATCACTCCGCATTTCTCGCACACAAGTTCAACTGTTTTATCCGAGTCGTCTATGAATTTTTCCTGTAAAAGCATTGCCGCTCCGTGGCCGACAAGTGTTTCGCCTTCCATTTCCCCGAACCTTAAGCCGCCTTCTTTTTCTTTTCCCTCTGTGGGCTGCCTTGTGAGTATCTGCACTGGCCCGCGCGCCCTTGCCTGGATTTTGTGCGCAACCATGTGGAATAATCTCCTGTAACCTACAACTCCGGTGAAAATTTCTCCCTGGATTTTTCTGCCGGTTGTTCCGTCATAAAATGTCTCGTTGCCGTTGCTTTGGAATCCCCTGTCTTCAAGCATTTTGTGCAGTTCCTTTGAGCTGACTTCGCTGAAAGGCGTGCCGTCAATTTCTTCCCCAGCCAAGGCGCCTGCCTTTCCCGCAAGCATTTCAATCATATGCCCAATTGTCATTCTTGACGGAATCGAGTGCGGGTTAAGCAGCAAATCCGGCTTTATTCCATCGGCGGTGAAAGGCATGTCTTCCTCGGAAATGATTGCACCGACAATCCCTTTCTGCCCGTGCCTTGAACTGAACTTGTCCCCCACAACCGGAACCATGTTGCTCCTTACCTTTACTTTGACCAATTTGTTTCCGGAATCGGATTCCGTAATTATTACCTTGTCAACATGGCCTTCCTTTCCTTTCCTGATTGAAAGCGATGACTCCCTTCTTTTCTCCTGCATTACCCCGAACTCGCTGACTTCCTCCAAAAACCTCGGAGGCGAAGTCCTTCCTATAATTATGTCTTTTTCGTTTACCTTTGACTCAAGCCTGGCCAACCCATCCTCGCCCAGGTGCTTGTATGCGTCCGCGCCAAGATGGCCGACGGTTGTTTCAGCGGGAACCTCAAACCTGTCAATCTGGCCTCCGGGGTAACGGGTCTCTGCGCACTCGTAAACGCGGAAATAAGCGCTTCTTCCAAGCCCGCGGTCAACTGCGCCCTTGTTTATGACAACCGCATCCAGAATGTTAGAGCCATAAAAAGGCATTATTGCTACAACAAAATTCTGCATGTTCGGCCTCTTGTCCTGCTCAAGCAATTCAATCGTTTTGGTGGTGACCAAAGCGCTTTCAGGATAATAAAGCAAATACTCCTCAGTGTCAGTGCGCAGATTGTAATTTATTCCCATTATTCCCTGTGCCTGCTTGAACATTTTAACTCCGTGCAAAACCTTTCCAGCCATGTTGTGCTCCAGGTAAGGCACCATTGAAGTGATTACACTCAAAATTCCAATCTCGTCAATCTCCATGTGCGTGTGTTCCTTGGTCAACTGCTCTTCATTCAATGCAATCAACGTGTTCTCTTCCTCTTCCGCATCCAAATACTCTATCAGGCCCTTGTCAACCAAATCCTGCCATGAAAGCTTTCCATCCTCAATCGCCTTGACATGCTCTTTTGTCAGCTTCGGCTTTCCGCTCTCGACAACAATCAATGGCCTCTGCACCCTTCCTGAATCAGTGTTAATGTAAACCTCGTTTGTGTCGGAATGCAATGCAATGTTTATCCTTGCCTCGATTTTTCCATCCCTTCTCTTCTGGATAAGCTCGTCAGCCAGCCTTTTCGCGTCGTGATGGAAGCCGATGAGCCTTCCATTGATGTAAACCTTTGCCTTTGGTTTTTCCGCAGCCATTCAATCACTTCATTTTTTCAAAAAAAATTTATGCAATTATTTCAGCTTGACACCCATCTCGCCCAATAACTTTTCAACCGGCTTTTCATCGCTTTCGGTTGTCACTTCAGCGAGCAATGACAAATTTTTTACTAAGCCACACTGCGGACCATCAGGCGTTTCAATGGGGCATAATCGGCCCCAGTGCGTTCCGTGCACGTCCCTTGCCTCGTACAGTTCGCGGTTCTTGTCCAATGGGCTTTTAACTTTTCTAAGGTCAGTCAATGGGCTCAAATAATTCACGCGGTCCATGAACTTGCTCACGCCTGTCGCCCTCCCGATCCAGTTGCCTGTGCTCATCGCAAACCTTATCCTTTCGGTTACAGCGCCGGGCCTGACAATCGTGCTTATGTTCAGCTTCCTTCTCCTTGTGACAGTCCTGTCAATCTGGAATTTAATGTCCTTGATGAAATACTTGAAAGCATACCTGAACAGGTGCTCCATTAGTTTTCCGCTTAACTCAAGCCTTTTGTTCGAGTAATGGTCCTTGTCATCAGGCTCCCTCAGCTTGTGCGCCCTTTCAATGGCTTTAGTTGCCATCATAACCAAATAATATGCCTTTGCAAGCCTGTCCTTTTGCGTTTGCCCGATGTGCGGCAAAAGAAACGCGTCAATTACTTCCTGCGCCCTTCGCAGCCTGTACTCTTCAACCTGCCCTGGCGCGACAAATTTCCCGATTTTGTCAAGCGCTTCCATCTCAGTCCTGACGCTCAAAGTTTCAATGTTCACAAGAACATCATTCTGTATTTCCTTTTCCTCAGGAAATGCGTCAATGATTTCCTGGTTTTGCTTCAAGCCCAGTGCCTTAAGCAAAACGCATAACCTTAACTTTCTAGGCGAAGCCGGAAACGTAACACTCAAAAGCCCGTCAGGGCTTCTCACAATCCTTACCCTTCCCTTGAATGCGCCTCTTGTGGAAATTACTTCCGCAGCAATCCTTTCCTGGGCCTGCTCCGATACAAGCACGCGGTCTGATGCAAGAACCTCCTGCGTCATCAATGCTTTCTCCGAGCCGTTGATTATGAAGTAGCCGCCGAAATCCTTTGGGTCCTCGCCCATTTCAATAAGCTCTTCCTCTGTTTTTCCCTCCAGCCAGCAGCGGTTGCTTTTCAGCATTATCGGCATCTCGCCAATGTATGCCTTTTTCACGTCCTGTTCAACATCTCTCCTCAACAGGCGCATGTTCAAATAAATCGGCCCGGAGTAAGTTCGGTTTCTTATGCGCGCCTCCATTGGAAAAAAATTCGTCCTGGGGCTTCCGTCTGCTTCGACTATCCTGGGCTTCAATAATTCGATTTTGTCAAGCTCTATTTTTACTTCCTCTATCTTTGGGGCGATTTCCTTGTTCTCGTCAATTATTTCTATCAGCTTTTTGTCGACAAACTGGTTGAAGGAATCTATCTCCATTTGCGCGAAATTCCTGTTGTGGAAATAAGAACCAATGACAGACCATCCGCTCAAGCAATCACCAATTTTTCCTTTTTCTATTTCATTTATTTATTATAATAACTATACTACTATCCTGTAGTAGATGCTTTTTCCCGCAGTCGGGCTTTTGCGCGTGATTTTTATCATGTCGCCTTTTTTTGCGGCGAGCTCCTGCGCAATCGCGTCATCGGATAGAATCTGCGGCAATTTGTCCAACTCGGTTCCGAACTTCTGGAGAACCTCGGAAATTTTATCCTGGGGAATTAATTCGTGTTTCGGGACAAGAACATGCTCGGATACTTTATTCAAAACCAAGGGGACACACTCCAATTATTGGAGAAAAAACCGATTTTTTTTCGGTGCACGGAAAAGGTTAAATCAAAAAAACCAATCCAAGCAAACGCGGTTCAGCCGCCTAAAAGCAAGCCAAAACCACGATGCAACGCGCCCCGACAAATCGATATGTAGCTCTCTCCAAAAGAATAAGAACTAATTATAGGGAAAGGAATATAAATATTGGCGGGAAAACAGGCTTCTTTTACGTTTTTTTTGCATTTTTAGGCGCAACTTAAAGCTCATCCGGCCTTTTTGCCATTATTTTCTGCATTTCCGCAGCAAATTCAACCAGCTTGTTGTCCCAGCTGAGCAGCAGAAACCCCTTTTTCTTTGCGGCATGCAAAAGCGCGCAGTCGTTGAAGCTCAAGTTCATTCCATTCCTTTTTGCTTCATTGAAAAGCCCCAATATTTCTTTTTCATCACCGATTTGGAATTCCTCAAATTTCTTCAAATCCAGAAAACTTTTGCAAAGCCCAATATAATCGTTTAGGATGAACGGGAATTTACGCTGAATCTCATCAATTGAAACGTTTAACGCGTTAATTCCGTAAGTGCATTTTTTTGCGTCTTCGAAAAATTTGCGTGAAAAAATCTGATGAGAGCTTTTCTCTCCGGGGGCCCATAATGCGAGAAAAACCGACGTGTCACAAAGGACTTGCTGCACTATTCCACCAATCCGGCAGTTTTGCCTTCTTCCTTCTTTTTTTTAACTCCCCCGCCCAAAGCTTTAATGCCTTTTCAGGATTTCCTTTTGCCTTCTTCATTAAAGAATCCTGTTCAGCCATCCTGTCCATTCTGAGTATTTCAACGATATCGCAATCGCTTTGCTTTTCAATTCTCTCAGCAAACTCAATCACGGGTTTGCGGGCAAGCTCAGTCCACCTGATTTCCCGGTGCCTTTTCATTATTTCATGAACCCTTTCGGGAACACTGAAGGTAACATTAACCATAAAATCACCTTAAATAAGAAAAATAAGAAAAAGCATAAAAACCCGGTGCCGTCGTCAAATTCCCTGTTTTTTTCCCATTTCCTTCCTGAACCTTTGGAAGGCGCCCTCTTCAATGGCTTTCCGCGCCTCTTTCACAAGGTTCTGCATAAAAAATACGTTGTGGAAGGTGAGGTACTTCCATCCATTCTCTTCCTTTGCGTCAAAAAGATGGTGAATGTAAGCGCGGGAATGGTTTCTGCACACAAAGCAGCCGCACTCTTCATCCAATGGCCTGAAGTCCATTTGAAACTTTTTTCTGTCAATCTGCATTCTTCCCCTGCTTGTCAAAGCCAGCCCGTGCCTTGCTGTCCTTGTCGGAAAACACGAATCAAAAACATCGACTCCCGCCGCAATCGCTTCAAGCAAATCGCTTGGAGTTCCGACTCCCATCAGATATCGCGGCTTTTCCTCCGGCATAAGTTTAGTTGAAACTGAAACCATTCTCTGCATTTTCTCCCTTCCCTCGCCAATGCATAATCCGCCCAAGCCTATTCCGTCAAAGCCGTCAATGCCTTTCAGCTCTTCAATGCTTTTTTTTCTCAAATCAGGAAAGCTGCCGCCCTGTGAAATGCAAAAGACCAGCTGTTTTTTGTTTTCATTGCCTTCCACAAATTCCTTTGCCCACCTTGTCGTGCGTTCAACCGCTTCCGCCACTCTTTTCTTCGCAGCGTTAGCGTGCGGAACATCATCCAATGCCATTGCGACATCCGAACCCAATTTGTTCTGCAGTTCAATGCAGTCACGCGGAGTGAAAAAATGCCTTGCCCCGTTGAACGGATTCCGAAACCATATTCCCTTGTCATTTATTTTTTCCAAAAACTCCTTGCTCAGCAGCTGGAAGCCGCCCGAGTCAGTGAAAATCCCCTTTTCCCAACCGACAAATTTGTGCAAGCCGCCTTTTTTTTCAATGACCTCAACCCCTGGCTTCAATGAAAGGACAAATGCGTTTGAAATGAATGCCTCTGTTCCACAGCCTTCAAGCTCCTCCATTGAAAGCAGTTTCACGCTTCCTTTGGTTGCAACTGGCATGAACAAAGGCGTGTGAATTTTTCCATGCGCTGTTTTGAGAACTCCGGAACGCGCTTTTCCCTCGATTTTTTTGATTTTGAACATTAAAAGAAATTTTGTGCGAAAGGAATAATTACCCAATCCTTTTAATTTTTGCGCTTCACACTTCAGTTATGTCGTTTCTTGACGCGCTTTACTATGGCAGCACAATAGAGCAGTGGGCGCTTTTTCTTTTAAGCGTGGGCATTGCAATTGTTGTCGGGAAAATAATCCATTACGCGATAAAAACTTACGCTGTGCGCTTTGCCGCAAAAACAGAGTCAAAGATTGACGACATGATTATAGAGATAGGCCAGTGGCCGATAATTTTCCTGCTGCTGATAATTGGGCTTTTCATTGGCTTCAAATTCCTTACAGCAGACGCGGCATTGGCGGGCATTTTCACAGGGGTTATAAGCGCGCTCGTTGTCTTGGATGTTGCCTGGCTGCTGATAAAGCTTATTGACGCGTTCCTAAAGTTTTATCTCGTTCCCTTGGTTTCCAAAACCGATTCAAAGCTTGACGACCAGTTAATTCCAGTGATAAGCAAAATAACAAAGGTTGCAATCCTTGTCCTTGCATTAATCCTCATACTAAACAACGCGGGCTATGACATTACCGCAGTGCTTGCCGGCCTGGGCATTGGTGGCCTTGCAATTGCTTTCGCTGCGCAGGCAACAATCTCCGACTTATTCGGCAGCTTCACTATTTTCACAAGCAAGCCATTCATTGTCGGCGACATAGTCGAATTAGAGGGCACAACCGCAAAAGTCGAGCAGGTTGGATTGAGGAGCACGCGCATGCGGGACTTTGACGGAAGGCTTGTTGTAATGCCAAACTCGAAAGTGGCGGCTGGGAAAATAAAGAACATTTCCTCTGAGCCTTCAAGAAGAGTGGTGTTGAACCTTGGATTGACATACAACACGCCTGTTGCTAAAATAAAAAAGGCAAAGGAAATCGTGAAAAAGGTTATTGAAAGCCAGAAGGACGCAACCGCAAAGGATTTGGTGCTTTCTTTCACTGAATTCAAGGACTTCAGCCTGAACCTGATGGTCATTTACTTCATTCCCAATGCAGACAAGAGATGGGAAGTGATGGACGCGGTGAACACAGGAATAAAAGAGCAGTTTGAAAAAGCGGGAATTGAATTTGCTTTCCCCACGCAGACTATTTACCTGGCGAAATAAAATTAGCCGTGCATTAAAGCAAGTTAATCAGGAATTGAACTCCAGCACTCCTGCGGAATTTGTGCTGACAGTCTTAGTCTGTGTTGCCCCTGTTGTCTGGTTTTGTATTTCAATGTCGTATGACTTGTTTGGCTCCAATCCGTTAACTGTGTTATTCACTGTTGTATTGGCATTGTATTCGTAGATGAGGTTCTGCTGTGTGCAGGAATTGATTGTTCCGCCTGCAAGTGAAATCGTGCAGGGTGTTGCAATGTTTACTGTGCATTGCGCTGCGGGTGTGCAGCTTGTTGTTTGCCATGAATTGTTGCAGCAGTATCCGCTTGAATAAATTCCTGCTTTTGAATCTGGTGAAGGGGAACCTGAACCGCAGTAGCATGCCCCGACATTTTCCATTGTGATTTGTGTTCCATTCGGGCATGCTGCCGGGCCGATGTAGTTGGTTGAAATGACGAAGTCGTCCCACCATATTTGTTTTTCTTCCGGGGGCAACCAGGGAACTCCGGAGCTTCCAGCCTGGTTTGTGTAAATTATATTGTCTCCCAGCGTTACGCCGTTGATATGTGTGTTGCTTGTCCTGAGTGTCAGATTCTGTGCGTTGAGCACTTGAACGCCGTTTATCCATGTTTTTAATTCACCGTTGCTGCTTCCCACGGTGTTCAACTTGATGTCGACTTCCATGGAGATCCATACGCCCGGGCCGTAATCATACCAGTAAACTCCTGGATTGGATTGAATTGGATTTTGGGAAATCGGCCATATGTCGTAAACCATTTGCCCCCATACCCATCTTGGCATCAGGTATTGGTGTATCTCTGTACAAGTCAGCCCTTCCTCGTCCCATGCCAGGCGTGCAATCTTCTGCCCGTTTTGGTTTGGCCACCAGCTCCAAGTGGGGTCGTATTTCATATACCATCTGAAATACAGGTTATCGTATGTAGAACCCGTCAGTTTGCGTATTAGGCCGGTGCTCGGCTGTACGCGTGATTCAATGTTGCTTACATAGGAGCCGCTGTTGTTTCTGCCATCCATGCTTATAACCCGGGTATCCGGAAGCCCGTATTCGCTCCAGTTGTTGTATGAGCACCACTTTCCCGCGGAAGCCGTGGTTATACTTCCGTGATCCTTGTCCCAGATTAAAGAAGCGTCATTCGGAGCCGCATCATTCCATCCCTCAAAATCGTCTTGGAAAATCACTCCTGCGCCTGGCGTGGAACAGCTTTGTGTTTCCGCTGGTTTTGGTAATGCGGGGCAGTTTGTTGTTGCAGGATTTGGGTCACTGCAAACTCTTGTTTGTGTTCCGCCAACACATGATGTCCATGCCGTGCAACTCCAGTTTTCCGTGCAGATTGTAGTCGAAGTAGTGTAGTCGCATTGTTTTGTTACCCCGTATATCGGGTCTCCGAACACTGAATTGCTGCATAAAACTGAATTGGTGTAAGTGCCATAAGCATAGGTTCCGTTTGCGCCAAATCTAACCTGCATTGTACCAGAAAAACTGCATGTTTGCCCTTCGTTTGCACAAAAAGTCCAGTCAGTGCTTGTTGTGTTGTTAACTGTAACGTTAACAGTTGTTGCTGTTGCAGTGTTTCCGCTTGCATCCCTTGCTGTGGCAGTCAATGCGTGTGAAGCGTTTGAAACAGTGCTTGTATTCCATGAAACAGAGTAAGGCGCGCTTGTGTCCTCGTTTCCCAGATTGCTTCCATCCAATTTGAATTGCACTCCAGCCACTCCAACATTATCCGAAGCGTTTGCTGTAACGCTAATTGTGCCTGAAACTGTTTGCCCTGAAGAGGGCGAGGAAATAGAAACTGTTGGCGGGGTAGTGTCTGTTGGCGCAGCGGGCGTTGCCGCTGAAGCAATGCTAGAGTAATTTGACAAGTTTCCCGCAGCATCTGCTGCCCTAACCCTGTACCTATAAGTTGTGTTTGCGCTCAAGCCTGTGTTGTTGTAACTTGTCCCTGTTGGCGTTGCGATTTGTGTAAAGCTCGTGCAGCTTGCGCCTGTGCAGCGTTCTATGCGGTAGCCTGCCACTCCAGTATTGTCAGTTGAAGCAGCCCAGCTTAAATTTATTTGTGATGATGGTGCTGCAGTTGCCGTTAGGTTTGCCGGGGTTGAAGGCGGCGTGGTGTCACTTGTCCCGCTTGGGCTCCAAACACCATTATTGCAGTAACCCGAGTCGACTATTCCTGTGCATGCTGTGGGGTTGGGGGCAATATAACTTGCTGCCCATGCGTCTGTTGAGTGAGGGCCGGTGTTGGTTGAGCAATCCGGGTTTGGCGTGCTTGTTCCGCAGTAGCATGTGCCGACGTTTTCTGGTGTGATTTCCACTCCGTTTTTGCAGGGTTCCGGGCCAATGTAATTTGTGGATACTTTTACGTCATCAAACCATATTTGTTTTTCTTCTGGCGGAAGCCAGGGTACGCCTGAGCTTCCTGCTGCGTTTGTGTAGATTATGTTGTCGCCCATTGTGAAATTAGCGAAGTTGTAGTTGTGGTTTCTTATAACTACTCCTTCTTCGTGCAATACTTCTTTTCCGTTTATCCATGATGTTAGTATTCCGTTGCTTTGCCCGACTGTGTTGAGTTTTGCGTATATTTCAATTAAAATCCATTTTCCGGGCCCGTAATCATACCAGTATGCTTCTGGGTTGGAATAAAAACCGGTTCCGACAACCGGCCAGATGTCGTGCACCATTCTTCCCCATGCAAAGGATGGAATTATGTGGTCATTTAGAGTGGTGCAACCAACGTCTGCGGGGCCTACGGCCATTCTTGCGAGTTTTTGCCCGTTTTGGTTTGGCCACCAGCTCCAGGTTTCATCATATTTCATGTACCACCGGAAGTATAGTTCGTCGTGTGTTTTATCGGGCAGTAGGCTTATAACTCCCACGGAGGGCTGTACTCTTGATTCAACATTGCCTACAACGGACTGGCTGTTGTATCTTCCCTCTGATGAAATTACTTGTGTGTCAGGCAATCCATATTCGTTCCATTGTTGTGAGGAGCACCATTTTCCGTTTGATGCTGAGGAAATGCTTCCATTTGATGGACTCCAGATTAAAGAACTGTCATTGGGGGCTGCGTCATTCCATCCTTCAAAATCGTCTTCGAAAATGATTCCCGCGCTGGCCGATATGGAAATCAAAACCAGCAGTAAAGCCAGGAGTAATGCTTTTTTCATCGCTAATAATTAGTGCTTTCCAGTATATAAATGTTATATGATTTGGGACTCTGGGACAAAACTCAGCTGTTCATATGCGCGGCTGAGTAGTTGTGTAGTGTGGCGCGGCTGAACGCAGCCGTGATAATGCGTTCAGGCAATCGTTGTCTGATGTTGCCGTGTTTTCGTTTGTCTTTTGAAAAATT
>JAZDDZ010000053.1:0-27076 GCA_043809245.1 Candidatus Iainarchaeum sp. | reverse complement strand
AGAAAAATCATTGGCGGACTACGCCGCGAAACCGGCGCACGAACAATGGAAACAATCACTTCCATGTTCGCCACATGGAAACAACAAGGCAAACCCCTCTACCCAACCCTCAAAAAAGCCATAAGCGGTTAGCACTTACGTAAAATCATTTCCCGCTTTTTTTCGGCCACTTTGAGGGCTTTTCCTTTGCGGCTTTTTCTTTCGCGGGCTTTTTTTTCTGCGCTTTTTCAAATGCTTTTTCTTTTTCAATCAGGGAGTCAGCCCTGTTTTTCTCGGCGCGCGCAACGGGAAGGGAAGCTGAAGCGCGCGAGGGAAGCGTTCCGGCTGATGCGCTGAATGCGAACTTTTTTCCGGAGTCATATCCTGCGCTTTTTTCATCCGCTTTTGAAAGCCTTTCAATGAAGCCGTTAAGCTTTTCGTGGAATTCTTTTTCTGAAACCGCGCCTTTCTTCACGCTTTTCTTCAGGTTCCGCAGGCCGTGGCCGAATTCAATCATTTCCGCGCGCATTAAATCCAGTTCATGCATTTCAGACTTTAAGGATTCACTGTGCTTTGCCGCACTTACATGAATTCGTTTTCTAAGCAAAAGCACAGTCAAAAGGACAATTACTGCAACAAGGACTGCAATCAATGCAAGCATTAAGGCAAACTGTGTTGCGGTTAAAGCGCCTCCACCTCCGATTCCGGGAATAATTGGAATTGAGTCCTCAGGCAAAAGCTCTTCGGGCTTTACCTTTGAGTAATGTCCGCTGAAATCGCTTGAAACATTGAAAAGCTCTTCCGCGAGAAACGCCAGGCCAATGCCGCTCTTCAAGGCATTTGAGGCATTAACCCCCTGGCCTTGGTTGTCGTAAAACCGCGCTGCTTCAAGGAAATACTTTGCGTGGTCAAGGTACAATTGCGGCCAAACAAAAGGGTAAGGCGAAGAGGAAATTTTTCCCTCCAATCCATTTACCTTTGACTCAAGCAGGCTGAATGATTCGTTTAAGTCAAGGCCTTTTGAGGCATTGTCAGCTGAAATCAAAGCGAAAGCGCTTGCGGCATCAAAAGAAGAGCTCAAAAACCATTTGTCTTTTTTCGCGTCCTTTGCAGCGTCAAGCCTCCTCTGAATGTCATCCCTTTCCTCGCCAGCGGAAACCGCCAGGCCATCCTCTGCCTTAATGATATAGTCATTCATGTAAGAGCTGAAGCTGTCATCCGGCAAAATTTTTCTTCCCTGTTTCTGCGAAAGCCTGTAAAGGTCCTTTGAAATCTCAAGCCAGGCCGCAGCGAACTCCAGGTCCTGCAGGTTCTGCAGAGCGGAAGACATTTCATCGCCGCCAACCACAACGACTTGCGTTGACTCCAGTTTGCTTATGTTAAGCTCCGCATACTTCAATCGCTGCTGTGCGGAAACATAATATTCAAAGTAATCAATTGGAATGTTTTTTGAGAACTCTTTTTTGAAGTCCAGCAGTTCTTCCTTCAGGTTTTCAATTTTTGTGGAAAAAACAGTGGAGTTAAGCGCAAGCAAAGAGGGGTTATCTGAAACGTCCTTGACTGTCATTGCGTCAACGCGCGCAAGAAAAGCATAATTTGCAGAGGAGTAAAGGTAGTTCTGCTCGTTCAACAATTCGGCTTCCTTGACTGTTTCCTGCGCGTTATTCAAAACTTGGAGTAACTCGGAGATAAGCCCGCTGTCCTCAATCAGTGTAGTTGAAAGGGACAAACGCGCCTGCTCTACCAGAATCTTTGAATCCTCAACATACGAGGTTGTCAGTTCTTTCATGGGTTCAAGGGATTTGCCGGTTTCAATTGGATTTGGCACAAAATCAGGCAAGCCGTTTGAACTCGAGGAATTAACGTCAATTTGCGTGATGTCAGAGAAAGCGTAAGTGAATGCCTCGTCAATGTTTGAAACCTCTGCAACCTTCATTCCCCATTCGCCCGGGGCATAGTCAACAAGGTTAATGCTTTGCACTCCTGATTCAAGTTTCACTGTCTGCTTTGCCTCGCCTTTTGGAATCATGAAAAGCTTTATTCCCTGCCTGCTTGCCTCCTTTGCCTTTTCAAAAACGCCTCCAACCGCGCCAACTGAACCATCGGAGTTAATTGTGCCGGTCATTGAAACATCAACCGGAACACGCTTGTCTTTCAGCAAAGAAATTGCAAGCAGGGTCATTGCGGCTCCGGCGCTCGGGCCCTCGACAACCGAGGCGTTTGAATTAATGTCAAAGAAATAATCGTATTTTCCCGCGCCGGAAGAATATTTTTTTGCAACCTCGACAGCTGTCCTTTCAGCGCTCTGGGTTGTGGTGCCAACCAAAGGCGTTACCGCAATCCAAACCCTTCCATTGCCTGGTGCAAGAGTCAAATGCAAATCAGCGCTCAAGCCAGTGCCCTCCGTGGTCACGGCAAAAATCTTCATCCCGCCCTCATCAACTATTGCCAAGGCAGGCATTGCAGCTGAAACAAGAAGGAACAAAAACAAAGCCAGAAAGAATTTCCTATCAAGCGCCAAAGAATTCACCAAAAAAAGCCAGCATTAATGCTAGAAGTAGGTTAAAAATAGTTTAAATAGTTATGGCTAAGGTTAGGCGGAAAGCGAAAAGAAAAGGAAAGATGAAGCTTAACCGAACAAGCCGGCCAAGCCTTCAGCTGCTTCTGCCTCTGTTTTCTTTTCCTCGTCTTTCTTTTTCTCTTCGACTTTGCCGTGAGCCGCGCCCTGTGCGGGTGCCGCTGCAGCTGCCACAGGCATAACGCTTGCCTGCTTTATGGCTTCATCAATGTTGACGTCCTTTAAAGAAGCAACCAGTGCCTTTACCTTGGCGCTGTCAGCCTTTACGCCTGCGGCTTCCAAAACCTTGGAAACGCCTGCTTCATCGACTGGCTTTTTTGCGGAATGCAGCAACATTGCAGTGTAGACATACTCCATTTTTTCACCTCTTAAAAATTTTTAAAAAATTTAAGCATCTCCTTTTTCCTCAGCCGGTTTTGATTTTTCCTCAGCAACCGCTGCCCCTTCCGCCTTTGGCTTTGCTTCCCCTTCAGCCGGCTTTGCCTTTTCGGATTCCTGCGGCTTTGCTTCCTCTGCTGCAGGCTTTGCTTCTTCGGATTTAGGCTTTTCTTCCGCTGCGGGTTTTGCTTCCTCTGCAGGCGCTGTTTCCGGAACCTTTTCCTTTATTGATGCCGCAGCCCTCTGCGCTTTCGCCAGAATCTGCGGAGTTGTCTCCGGAGTCAAAATGTTTGCCTCCAATGCAACTGCCTTTGAATCCCTAACCGCTTTTCCAATGAACAAGGGCAGTGTTTCAGGGGAGATATAGTAAATGTTCAATGCAAGGTTTAATGCAGAGCTGTAAGCTTCAGTGAAGTCGCTGAAGACCTTGTCAGTGTCAATGTCAAGCACTTCTCCCTTGTACACCTGCGTTCCCTCAATCGCTGCCACCAAGTTCAGGCCGATTTTTATTGGCTTTATGTCAAGCTTTGCAAGCGCTCCCGCCGCGCCCTTTGAAACAGGCGTGCCTTTTTTTGCCACAACCGCGTCATCAGTGATTGCAATTGTTGCGCCCTGGATTTTTACCTTTAATCCCGCTGCCTTTAAATCGCTTAAAGCCGGGCCGGGGGGCAGGCCTGTGTCCATTGCGTGAATAATTATGTCTTCGGGTGCAATTACGCCTTCTTTTGCAGCGGTTTTTCCCTTGTTTTTTTTCAGAAAAGCATGCAATTCAAAGGGATTCATTTTAGTGAAAATAATTGCAACAGAGCCCTCTGAAAAATCAGCCAGCTCTTTTTTTGCCTTGGATGAAGCCAAAGCCATTTTTACAACGCGTGTCTTTGAAACCTTTATGACCGCCTTGGCGCTTAACTTTTTCCTTATCTCCTGAAACAACGCGGACGGAAAGCCGGATAAGTCTGCAACCGCAATAATCGGGTATTCTTCAGCCAATTTTTTGAGCTCTGAGAGCTGGGCTTCCTTCCAGGGGCGCTTGTGCTTTGTCATTCCAACTCAGCCCCTTTTTCTTTTCCGTTTTCCTCTTCCGCTTCTTTTTTATCTTCCTTTGCTGCCTGCGCTTTTTTCTTTTCTTCAACAGCATCTTCTTTTTTGGCTTCCTTTGCCTGTTTTTTTGTCACAGCCCTTTTGTCCTTTTTTTCCTTTGCCGCAGCTTTGTCGCTTACCTCGAATGCAGGCCCCATTGTAAGCTTAACGTAAGCTGATTTAAGGTTCTGCTCCCTTGACTCAAGGCTGTGGACAACCGAGTTGAATACCGCTAAAAAGTTTTCCGCCAATTGTTCGTCGGGCATTTTTTCGTTTCCAATGCGGACATGGACCGCTGGCATGAATTTTCCTTTCTTGTTTGAAACCTTTATTGCGCCGCCGAATTTTTCAACCGAGGCATCAAATGATTCAACGGATGGCTGGATGAGCTTTGGCATCCTTCCCTTTGGCGCCAATTGCTGCCCGAAAACCTTTGCAACTGTAAGCATTGCTGGGCCTTCAGCCAAAAAAACAGAGTACTCAGCCAACAAGCCGTCCATTTCCTTTCTGGAAATCTTTGAAATGTCCTGCTCTAAAACAATCTTTGAGGCCTTTCCCTTCAATTGCTCAGCGAAATTCTTGTCCTTAACGAAAACCAAGGCCTTTGACGCAACCTGCTTGCCTGTTGAATGCGGCAAAACAACGTCAACGTCTACTCTCTTGTCCGCCTTTTTGAAGTCAATTCCCTTGAAGTTGAGCGCCAAATCAACTGACTGCGTGAAATTCCTTGGTTTAGATGAATCACGCATTGCCTTCAAGGCACCGAGAACACTCGCCTTATTCACTTTCAAAGACCTCCTAACACCCAAAGGGGTTAGTACACACGGTTAAAAACCGGTTAAATCCTATATAATTCTCCTTTCACTAAAGGTTTTAAAAGGGATGCCCTTTTTAAAGAGTTAGAAGAAAAATATTGTTTAGGAAAGTGTTTTTATGGCGAAACCAATCAGGGCAACCCCAACGCTTGTCGGCAAAGAAGCCATGGCTTTTTTGGAGAAAATGAAAAAAAACGATTCAGCGAAGCCAGGCAAAACAGACCGCCTCATTTTAGGGGTTATTGCTAAGAACCAAAGGCTTTTTTCGCTTCAAGCCCAATGAATTCATTAATCAATGGTTTAAGGTCTTTGTACATTGGAAAATAAGATGCGTTCTGCTTTCTTTCTTTTAGCAAAGAAAAACCGAGTTTTTTGTAAAAATGCACCGGCTTCTTTTTTTCAGGCAGCGTTTCATCGTTTTTAGCCTCCAAAGTCAAAAACCTACAGCCCGACATTTCATTGATTTCCAAAACAACTTTTACAGCAAAAGCAATCATTTTAGTCCCAAGCCCCCTGCCCGCAAACTTGTTGCTGACTGCCATCCTGCAAACCTTCAATGCGGGGAGTGCCTTGTAAGAAATGCCGATTGTTTTCATTTCCTCTTTTTTCTCTCCAAATAAATGAATTGAATCATTGCATAACGTGATGTAGCCGAGCAATTCTCGGGTTTTCCTTGAAACCCATAGAAATGTAACGTTCACAGATTCCTTTTGTTGCCTTAACGCGTCTTCAGCAAGAAAATCATTCAAGTCCTTCAAGCCACAATCAAAATTAAGTGAAAAACAAATAGTTACATCAGATAATTTCAATACCGAAATATCAACAACCGGAAAATTAGCATCAGCCATTGAAAACACACCCCTATTTCCTCAAAGCCACAGATCAGTTAAGCTGATATAAAATTTGCCTTGGCATAAAGAGCCTCTTTTTTCACGTATTCAACAGCCGGCTTAAGGCTGTCTTCAAGAACCAAATCGACTTTCCTGTGAAACAATTTTTCAAGCAAGAATTTAAGTTCAAAGTACTTATCGAAAGTAGAAGCATCAAATAAAACAAGAAAGTCCAAGTCACTTTCCTTCCTGCCGCTGCCCTTCAAAAAAGATCCGAACAAGCCAATGCGCTTGACTCCATATACTGCTAACTCTTCTTTTCGGCTTTCAAGTTCCCCGATAATTGTGTTAGGCGTTAAGCCGTGCTTCATTTAATTCCACCTATAAATTGTATGGCTGTAGCGTTATTTAAAGTTTCTGCGGGCAAAAAAACAGAATCTTAACCAATGAATCAGCCAAAATCAATAAATACTGTTTTATGCCATTCTCTATCCGATTGTATGCCTGAACCCCCAAAGAGAGAGAGAGAAGGATAATTCCCCAGGCAAGGCTAGATTCGTATGAGGCAAATTTTTCAAAGCATAAAGAGAACTACGCTGATTCATTTCTTGCAAGACCATTAAACGAGCAAATTGCAGTTCTGAAAAAGCATTTACAAAAGCCCCCGCGAATTGTCAATACCTTTGAGCGGATTTTTGAGCGAATTATGCTAGGAAAAAAAAGCCCTGAACAAATTGCCAAGTTGCATTCTTCTGCACAAAAAATTTTCAGGTCTTTCATGGAAGAAACCGGGCAGATTTTCTCAGAAAAATACGCAGGCAATTTTGAAAGGGCCTCAACTAACCCCGATGCGCATCAACTAGCTGTCCAGCGCATTATAAGTGCTTTTCGTGACATTGAAATAATTTGGCAGGACTGGAAAAAAATTATTGCTTCACAAAAAAGAGAAAAATAAAGTTTACCGGGGTTCTCAGCCCAGAACCGAATCGTATTTCCCTTAAGTGCTTTTCAGCTTTTTTTAGTCAAACGCAAGGTTTTTATAGTATAGCGGGCTATATTATTACTATGGAAACAACAATTCAAGTCAGCCATGAATTAAGGAAAGAGCTTTCCGCAAGGAAATTAAGCAGTAAGGAAAGCTATGAAAGCATAATCTGGGATTTGCTGGAAGACACAAAAGAGCTTTCCGATGAAACCAAAAGAGACCTTGAAGAGGCAAGAAAGGAAATCCGCGAAGGCAACTTCAAGACCTTGGCACAGGTAAAAAAAGAGCTCGGTTTGTAAATGTTTGAAGTAATTTTTTCAGGCAAGGCTTCGCGGGAGCTAAAAAAGCTTGAGAAACCTTTGCAAGAGAGAATCATTGCCGTGATAGAACGCGCCAGAATAAGGCCCGAAAACTATTTTGAACGGCTTGTGGGGGAAACCGCCTACAAGTTGCGGGTTGGCGATTACAGAATCCTCGCAGAAATCGATAGGGGAAAATTGATTATATTAATCATTAAAATCGGGCACAGAAAAAATATCTACAAATAGCGTTTATCCGAGCACAGAATCGTATTTTCCTTCCGCGATTTCTTTTTGCACTTCTTTTGCGTGTTTTCCGTCAATTGTGACGCCCATTGAATTGCAGGCGCCAATGACTTCGCGTGCAGCGCTTTTCAGCTTGTAGGAAATCATTCCATCCATTTTTGCTTCAGCGATTTTTTTGACCTGCTCCATGGAAAGGTCTCCAACAACCTCCAACTTTGGGTTTTTTGCGCCGCTCTTCACATTCAATTCCTTTTTAATGAGCGCACTAACCGGGGGGCTGCCCACAATAACCTCAAAAGACTTTGACTTGGAGTCAACGGAAACAGTTACCGGAACCTTCATTCCCGAAAAATCCTTTGTCTTAGCGTTAATCTGGTTAACGACTTCAACAATGTTGACACCCAAAGGACCCAAAGCCGGCCCCAATGGAGCGCCAGCTGTTGCCTTTCCGCCTTCAACCAGAACAGAAATTTCAGTCATGCACTGCCCCCCGTGAAAGTAATGTTGCCAGTTTCAGCGGTTTTGCCAACATTTATTCCTTTGCTTTCAAGAAATTGCCTTGCTTTTTCATTTAGTGCAATAAGCGCATTAATATTACTCAGGTCAAGACTACGGGGAGATTTATGAAGCCTTTCAACAGAAGCATTAACTTTTTGGTCAGCTATAATTCTTTGGCACAAGGAAACTATTTCGGCCTCCTTATTTTTTTTGACAATACCTCGCTTTAAAGCCAAGTTAATTATTTCTAGACGGCGGCCGGCAAGTCTAGCTTCTTGATTTGCATTATTTGCCACTGTTGCGGGATTTTGTCTAAACCCTCTTGGCCCTTTCCCAAATCGTGATCCTTTAGCCATTCAACTCATTCCTTTATTATCCTTATGTGCTCCGCTTTAATTGTAACCGGAATCTTAACAGCCGCTTCAAGCAGTTCAACCGTAACTTCTTCTTTTGTGTCGTTGACCCTTAAGACTTTTGCTTTTTCGCCTTTGAACGGGCCCGCGATTAATTCAACTTTCATGTCTGCTTTAATGGACTGCATTAACGGCTTTGCTTCAAGCAGGCTGGAGAGCTCTTCAATTTTCACGGCTCCGCCGACTATTCCTTTTCCTTTCACGTGAGAGGTGTTTGCAATGCCCCTCCTTACAGTCATTTCATTGTCCGCTTCAATGAGAATGTATCCCTTCAAACCCGGGATAACTGAGAGGGAGAAAATATTCAAGTCCTCTTTTCGAATCTTGTTTCCGAGTATGTCTACGACTAGGCTTTCCTGGCCAACAGTTGTCCTTATCGTGAAAATCATATAAAAACCCCTAAACGCAATAAAACTCCGTAAAGCGAAAAAACGATAGCAATCTTTGGCTTAAAAAGAATTAAAAACCATTGCTTTAAACCGCATACTTCCAGCTGACCGGCAGGGGTTTGCTTTCATCCAAGGTTATTTCATTCGCCCTCTCATGCTCAAAAACCAGCCTGACAAAGGGGATTAGCTGGGTTTCCGCAAGTTTTCCTGAACTAATTTCGTGTTCAGCAAGCCCGAGCGCCCACTTTAATTTCACTATTGCGGATTCAGGCGTCATATTGCCTGCAGGAATAACGCCTGCCTCCAATGCCTTTCTCCCTGACTCGTATTGGTTCATGTTAAGTTTTCCGCCGGGAAACTGTGAGGTAACAACTATAGGAATATTAATTTTTTTCGTGGCTTCAATTGCGGGGTAAAGTGATTCAGGAATGTTTCCCGCACCCAGCGAAGTCCAAACAAAGCCTTTGGGCCTTTGCTCAACGCTTTTTACCAGCAGGCTTTCAGTTATATTTCCTGCATCTGATGCAGCGTGAAGTGAAATTGATACCACTCTTTCATTGAAGTAAGGCAAAAAAAGCGATTCGTGTTTTTCTTTTTTCGGGTTTTTTTCAACATTCCAATGAATTGTGTCACCCATGTGCTCTGCCAAAGGGTGTTCCGCAGGGGAGTGGAATGCGTTCAGCTTTCTTTCACTGGTTTTCTGTGTCCGGGTGCCCCTGAAAACATGGTCGTGAAAACTGATCATTACCTCAGGGCGGGTTGTGTTTATTGCCACGCTGACTGCCCTTTCAAGGTTTGCAATCGCATCAGTTCCAAGCAAGTGAGGGGCGGCCTGCGAACCCGTAATAACAACTGGCTTCTTTAGCCCGCAGCCAAATGCAAAGGCAATTGCGTTGGCTGTTTCAGCCATTGTGTCAGTGCCGTGCGTGAGGAGGAATGCGTCATAGCTTTCCATGTTGTCATGGATTGCTTCAATGATTTTAGACCATTCCTTGGAAGTCATGTTTGTGCTGTCAATGTCGGTTATGAATTTGACGTCAATGTCCGCGTATTGCCTGATTTTTGGCGCCATTGAGTAAAGCTCTTCTGGCTTGAGCGCGGGCCTTAACGAGCCTGTCTTCGGGTCTGGTGCCATTGCAATTGTTCCGCCGCAAAAAAGCAGCAAAATCTTTGTTTTTTTTGCAGGCACCATACTTTTTCCCTTTATTAGGAGTAATGCAAAAACTATTTAACAATTACCAAAGAAAAAGCGCAAAGAACTACATTCCCAGGCCCGTTGACTTGAACAAAAGCGTTATCGCGAAGCCGATTACGCCGATGATGATTATGCCTAGGCCTGTCACCTGCATCATTACCTTGAATTCATTCATTGTAGGCTTTCTTGAAACCGTGAAAATGCGCCTGCTGGAATCAATGAAATCACTTAACATTGACATAAATAAAACCCGTTGGCTAAAGCTTTTAAAGCAAATCATTTGGCTTGAAGCGAATTCACGTGAACTCTATTCCCAAGTCAAGCGTGCCGTCTTTTAGTGCGGCTTCAGCTGATTTTTTGCCTTCAAGGTAAGGGAATTTTCCCCCTGCAATGACAACCATTGCCTGAATTTGGTTGCGGGAAATGTTTTCGTCAATCATTGCGCCCCAAATGATGTGCGCGTTGGGGTGGATTTTTGTGGAAACCGCTTCAACAATCATTTCCGCTTCACGCAAAGTCATGTCCGTGCCCCCAACAACGTTTACAAGCGCTTTTCCTGCGCCTGAAATGTCAACGTCCAGCAAAGGGCTGGTTAAGGCGTTTTCAACTGCTTCAAGTGCCCTGCTCTCGGAAGCCCTCTCGGCTTTGCTTTCACCCAAGCCAATCATTGCGGCTCCGCCTTTCTTTAAAACAGTCCTTAAGTCCGCGAAGTCAAGGTTAATCAAGCCAGGTTTGGTTACGAGTTCCGTAATTCCCTTGACCGCATTAGTTAAAACTTCATCCGCAACCTTGAACGCCGCGTTCACCGGAAGGTCGGGCGCTATCTCAAGAATCTTGTCGTTTGGAATCACAATAATCGTGTCAGCGTATTGCTTCATTTTCGCAAGGCCGTCCATTGCGTTCTCCATTCTCTTTCTTCCCTCAACAGTGAATGGAAGAGTGACAACCGCGACAGTCAAGGCCTTTAATTCTTTTCCGATTTCCGCGAGCGCGGGTGCAGCGCCTGTTCCAGTGCCTCCGCCCAAGCCGCATGTGATGAAAATCAAATCAGTTCCCTCAAAAATGGATTTCAATTCGTCAAGGCTTTCCCTTGCAGCTGCTTCTCCAACCGCGGGGTCAGAGCCTGCCCCCAAGCCGCGTGTTAATTTTTTTCCAATCAAAATCTTTCTGTCAGCGTCAATGCTTAAGAGGTCTTGTGCATCAGTGTTGACTGCAAAGGTTTCAGCGCCAATTATGCCGATTTCACTCATGCGCTGGATTGTGTTGCCTCCGCCTCCACCGACTCCAATAACCTTAATCCGAGCCTGTGCCTCCTCAAGAAGCTTTTCCAAGTCCTCGTCTTCATCGTTTCGTTTCTTTCTCTGGACTCCCTTTGGGTTCAAGCCCTCAAGAGTAGCCCTTCTAATGGCCTTGTCAACAACAGTTTTCACCCCGAATCATCTCCCCTCAAAGTTCAAGCAAAACAAAGGCACGCAATAGCGCACTTTATTATACAAGTTTAACTCTATTTAATGTATTAATTAATCTTGCCCTAAAATGTTTTAAAAAGGCATCGCTGAACGAGTGGGAAAATGAAGCAAATTGCCGCAAAAAAATTGCTCAGAAAAACAGTTTCAGGCATAAAAAGCCTTAAGATTCAGGGCGCTTCAAAGGTAACAGAGGCACTGCTTTCAACCACAAAAACAATCGCGGAGCACAGCGCGGAAAAAAACCTGAAAAAGTTCAGAAAAGAATTAAGAGAAGCAGTTCTTCTCCTGGCGAACGCGCGCCCCACAGAACCAGAGGCAAGGGCAGCTGCAAAGGTTTTGCTGAAAACAATCAACGGCAAAGCCAAAAACTTGAAGGAATTGGGCGGGCAAATCGCAAAAGCATGCAATAATTTCTCAAATGAAAGAAAAAAGGCAATGGAGCGCATTGCAAAAAACGCCTTGCGGTTTTTCCCGAAAAAAGCGGTTGCCTTCACGCACTGCCATTCGCATTCAGTGATTGAAGCGTTAAAGCTCGCGAAAAAAAAAGGAAAATTAGCAGAGGTTTACTGCACGGAAACAAGGCCTTTAATGCAGGGGCATAAAACCGCGAAGGATTTGAGCGCAGAGGGAATCAAGGCAACGCTTGTAGTTGACTCCGCGGCATATTCTTTTCTCCCGCGCTGCGATTTGTTCATCACCGGCGCTGATGCAGTCACAGTGAAAGGCGGCGTGCTGAATAAAATCGGAACAGCGCAGATTTCACTCGCCGCAAAAAACTTTGGAGTGCCGCACATTGTCCTTGCTTCCACCCACAAAATCGACCCGCTGACTTCCAAGGGAAAGGAGCCTATTGAGGAACGCGGTGTGAAAGAAGTGTGGGAAAAAAAACTGCCGAAACTTTCAATCAGGAATCCCGCGTTTGACGAAACTCCCGCGAAAAACGTGAAGGCGATTGTCACGGAGAAGGGCGTTTGGAGAGGAAAGAGATAGTGCACAAAACTTCTTACCCCTACAAAAACAATATGTTTAAATATTTGTAGGTCTAAATTTTTTTATGGCTTATTTGAAGGAAAAGTTAATCCACGGGAAGAAGTACCTTTACCTGACTAAATCCATAAGGCTACCTGATGGAAGCGTTAAGACCCTTCAGAAACTTGTTAAAGGCAAGCGCGGAGGCTTGAAGGCGCTTGAAAGGGAGCACGCGGATTTTTTCAGCCAAAAAGAAAAGGAGGCTTTCACGGGTTTTGCATTAAAAAAATTTGCAAAGAGCCAAATTTTCAGCGAAGAAGAAATGAGGAAGATTGAGGAAATAAAGGTTGACTACCAGCATACTGTTAAGAAATTCTCCAAAGAGCAGTGGCGCGATGTGTTCGACAGGTTTACTGCAAATTTCACCTATGAATCCAACGCAATTGAGGGCAACAGCCTGACACTGAAAGACGTTGCAATAGTGATGTTTGAAAAGAGAACGATTGAGGGAAAAGATTTAAGGGAAATTTACGAGACAAGGAACAGCAGGAAAGTAATGGATTTATTGCTTAAAAAAAAGTTCAGCATAAAAGAAAATGACATTATTAAAATGCACAGGCTTTTGATGGAAAACATTGATGTGAGGGCCGGGTATAAAGCCCTGCCAAACTACATTACGGGCAGCAGCGTAAAGCTCACGCCACCCGAAAAAGTGCAGAAAGAAATGAAGGAACTGATTGAATGGCATGACAAAAGCATTGAAGAAATGCACCCGCTGCAGGTCGCATCGCTTTTCCACGGAAAGTTTGAAAGGATTCATCCCTTTGAGGACGGCAACGGAAGAGTAGGCAGGTTAATTTCCAACCTGATTTTACTGCGAAACGGATATCCCCTGCTGATAATCAGGAAAACACAGCGCGATTCCTACATCAAGTGCCTTGAGGACTTCCACCGCGGCTATACCAAAAACCTTGAAAGGTTTTTCCTTGAAAAATACAAGAAAACATACCGCAACTTTTTCGCGGTTTACCTGAAGTACCTGAAATGAAAACAATCAACGGCAAAGCGAAAAACGTGAAGGTGATTGTCACGGAGAAAGGGATTTGGAAAAGGAAAAGATAATTTATGGCGCACATGATTCAGTTCAAGCCCAGGCAGAGTAAGCCAAGGATAAGAAGACGCTGGGGCACAATTGAACCTATTGGGCCTGCGATTGAAAAACGGGCTTTAATGGCTAGGAAAAAAAACCAGCTGATTGAATCAATGAATGCCGCCGAAAAAAATGGCGACCTTAAAACTGCTTCGGAAATTGCAGATAAATTAAACGATACTGCAAAGCTTCTTGAGTATGCGGAAAGGCTTGTAAAAAAGGGTGACAGAAAATCCGCAGGCATCGCATATGCTTGGGCAGGTGATGTAAGCAACGCAGGCACTTTGTACATCAAGCTGAGGGAAATGGGAAGATTAGGGGATGCAGAAGAGATAAGAAATGCTTTAGAAAAAAAATGAATGCAATTAATGCAGGGAACACTAAACCGAAATAAGTGAAGAAAAACTTTTTTTGGCAGGAACTCAGAAATATTTTTTCTTCTTTTTTCCTTTTCTGCTGCTGTCAACGAATTCGTCGCCGACGAATTCCTTCAAGCGGTTCTGGCCCATGAAAGCCACCTCAGCATAATATGCGTAGAAAAATAGTTAAGCAAAACGTTTAGTTTTAAAAATGCTTCATCCACAAGGTTTTAGGGGTTTAATGGGAAAAAAAGCCGGAGTTGGGGCAAAGGATTTTCCATTGGCTGACGTTATTTCCATTAACGATTTCTCACGCAAAGACATAGAGTTTGTCCTCTCAAAGGCAGCTGCAATGGAGAAGCTGTCCCCTGCAAAAAAGCAGAAAATTTTGGCGGGAAAAACAGTTGCCTCGCTTTTCTTTGAGCCAAGCACGCGAACAAGGCTTAGTTCGGAGACAGCTGTGCAGAATTTAGGCGGAAAAGTAATCGGTTTCTCGGATGCCGGCACTAGCAGCTGGAAGAAAGGCGAAAGTTTAAGTGACACGATAAAAATTGTTTCGAATTACGCTGACATCATAATGATAAGGCATCCCGCTGATGGAAGCGCGAGAAGGGCAGCGGAAGTCAGCTCAAAGCCAATCATTAACTGCGCGGATGGCGCAAACCAGCATCCCACGCAAACCCTGTTGGATCTTTATACAATCAAAAAGAATTTTGGAAAAATTGACGGCTTAAGCATTGGAATGATAGGCGACCTGAAGTATGGACGGACGGTTCACTCGCTTGCGCAGGGATTAAACAAGTTCAAGGGAATAAAGATGTATTTGATTTCACCTGAATCGCTGAGGATGCCGGAGCACATTATAGCGGAAGTCAAGGGAAACATTGAAATACATGAAAGCGCTTCACTGGAAAAATTTTTGCCAAAATTGGATGTTTTATACAGCACAAGGATTCAAAAGGAAAGGTTTCCCGATGAAGTGGAATACGAGAAAGTCAAAAACAGCTATATTCTCGGAAAAGAAATTTTGGAGCACGCGAAAAAGGGATTCAAAATAATGCACCCTTTGCCTAGGGTGAATGAAATAAAGCCGGAGCTTGATTCAACCAATGCAGCGCTTTACTTTGAGCAGGCCGCAAACGGATTGCCTGTCAGGGAGGCACTGCTGTCAATTTTGATAAAGGCAAGGAAGGTGTAGGAATGGAGACAAAAAAAGAGATAAAAATAAGGCCGATAAAGGACGGCACTGCAATAGACCATTTGCCTGTCGGAACCGCTCTAAAGGTTGTTGAAATTTTGAAGATTCCAAAGGAAGCCACAACAGTTGCAATGAATGTTCCCAGCAAAAAGCACGGAAAAAAAGACATTGTATTCATTGAAAACAGGAAACTCAAAGAAGAAGAGATTGACAAAATCGCTTTGATTGCAAGGAACGCGACAATAAATTTGATTCACGGAAGCGGCATCGCGAAAAAGGAAAGGGCAACCATCCCCGAAGAGGTAACGGACATAATCAAGTGCATTAACCCGAACTGCATAACCAACAGGGAAGCGGTTCAGTCAAAATTCATCATAAAGGAAAGGCCGTTGAGCGCGAAATGCTTTTACTGCGAAACCATAATGGACGAAAAAGAGATTGCTAATGGAATAAAATGATTTCCCCATAATTCTTTTTCAGGCTGATAAAAATGATAGAGGTATTTTTCGCGGGCATGCATTTGAAGAACCCCACAGTGCTTGCCTCGGGAATTCTTGGGCTTGGGGGAAAAATGCTTTGCCGTGTTGCCTTAGAGGGAGGCGCAGGCGCGGTAACAATGAAGTCAATTGGCCCAACGCCAAGGAACGGAAACAATAATCCCACAATCCTTGCATTGGACCACGGGTTGATTAACGCTGTTGGATTGCCTACTCCGGGTTACAAGAACCTTGAAGAGGAATGGAGTGAGTTAAAGCAGTGCAGCGTGCCGGTAATTGCAAGTGTTTTCGGAGGAAGCTTAGAGGAATTCGTTGAAGTAACGGAAAACGTTGCACAGCGCAATCCTGCAATGATTGAAATGAATATTTCGTGCCCGAACACGAAAGAGCATGGAATGCTGTTTGGAGTGGAACCAGAAAGCGCTGCAGCGGTTGTTTCGGCTGTGAAAAACGCAGCGGGAAAAATTCCGGTAATGGCGAAACTGACGCCGAACACTCACAAATTTGTTGCAGTCGGAAAGGCATGCGTTGAAGCCGGAGCGGATGCATTGTGCGCAATCAATACTGTTGGGCCTGGAATGGCGATAAACATTGACGCAGAAAAGCCTGTTCTTGCATTCAAGACAGGGGGATTAAGCGGGCCGGCAATAAAGCCGATTGCGGTCAGGTGCGTTTACCAGTTGTACAAGGAAGTTCAGGTTCCAATCCTCGGACTGGGCGGCGTGACTTATGGAAAAGATGCGATTGAAATGGTTATGGCCGGAGCAACAGCAGTCGGGATTGGCACAGGTGTTTATTACAGGGGAATAGGCGTGTTCAAAGAGGTCGCGGATGAAATGAGGCAGTGGATGGAACAGCACGGATACAAGAGCCTGAAAGATTTAAGGGGGAAAGCGCATGAGTAGCCTGCCTATGATGATTGAATTGAAGAAAGTTGAAAAAGAAAACGCCGGCGTGGCAACTTTTCACCTTGATTCCGCGGTGAATGCAGCGCCTGGGCAGTTTGTGATGGTTTGGCTTCCAGGATTGGATGAAAAGCCGTTCTCGGTTTCCGCTCTGGGAAAAGATTTTTCAATAACCGTTAAAAAAAGAGGGGCTTTCACGGAAAAATTATTTGAGTTAAAGGAAGGCGGCAGCTTAGGGATAAGGGGGCCTTACGGCGAAGGATTCAAAACAGAGGGCGTGAAGAATGCGTGCGTGATAGGTGGGGGGTGCGGTGTTGCGCCATTGCTTCCGCTGATAAAGGAATTGCAGTTGAAAAAAATCAAAACCGAAGTGATTGTGGGAGCGAGGAATGCGTCGGAAATTTTCTTTGAGGAAAAAATCAAGAGGGAATTAAAGCATGGAGAACTCTACATAACAACTGACGATGGAAGCCGCGGCGCAAAAGGCTTTGCAACGCAGGTGATGGAAGAATTGATTGCAAAGGAAAAATTTGACTGTGTTTTCGCGTGCGGGCCAGAAGTGATGATCAAAAAAACATTTGAAATCTGCGAGAAGCACGGAGTTGAATTCCAGGCTTCATTGGAGCGTTATATGCGCTGCGGTTTTGGGGTGTGCGGTGCATGCAATTGTTCCGGGCAATTGGTGTGCAAGGACGGCCCGGTGTTTCATTCAGAGCAACTGAGGAAAATGAGTGAATTCGGTTCCTTTGCGAGAACAAAATCAGGGTTAAAAGTGGGTTTGGCGGAGTATTGTTAGGGTGAGTAAATGAGCTTTGTGCTGAAAAACGGATTGGTTTATTTCAACGGAGCGCTGAGGAAAGCAAATGTGCTTGTGGACGGCGCAAAGATAAAGGATTTAGGCGCAAGGAGATTCAAGGGCGCGGAGAAAGAAATTGACTGTTCGGGAAGGCTTGTTTTCCCCGCTGCGATTGACGCGCACGTGCATTTCCGTACACCGGGACAGGAGTACAAGGAGGATTGGGGAACTGGAAGCAGCGCTGCATTGAAGGGCGGAGTGGCAACTGTTTTGGACATGCCAAACAATTCGCCTTCAATAATTGACCGCAAGGGATTGATTGATAAAAGAAATCTGGTGCTTGCCTCAACGCTGTGCGATTTTGGCTTGTTTTTGGGGGCAACAGAAACAAACGCGCACGAAATTCTGAAGGCGAAAAACGTTGCAGCTGTAAAGGTTTTCATGGGCTCAAGCACTGGCTCGCTTTTGGTGGAAAAAGACGAGGCGCTTGAAAGGGTTTTTTCAGCCGCAAAGAAAAGCGGGCTATTGGTTACGGTTCACGCTGAAGACGAGGCAACGATAAGGCAGAACCTTGAAAAATTCAGGGACAAGAAAAGCGCGAAATTCCACAACAGAATTAGGAGCAGTGGAGCGGAAGGAATTGCAATTGAAAGGGCGCTGAAATTACAGGAGAAAATTGGCAACAGGCTGCATTTCGCGCACGTTTCAACAAGGGAAGGAATTGAACTGATTGCTGCCGCGAAAAAAAAGGGAAGGAAGGTGAGCTGTGAGGTCACGCCACACCACTTGTTTTTAACCGAGCATGAAATCGGCAGGCTGGGGAATTTCGGCAAAATGAATCCACCATTGCGCTCAAAGGAAGACAGGCACGCGTTATGGAAGGGCATTGTTGACGGAACAGTTGATTTGATTGCCACTGACCACGCGCCGCACACGGTTGAGGAAAAAAAACAGGGTTATGCAAGCGCGCCAAGCGGAGTGCCGGGAGTGGAGACAATGCTGCCGTTGCTTTTGAATGCGGTTAATGAAGGGAAACTGAAATTGGAGAGAGTGGCGCAGTTGTGCTGTGAAAACCCCGCAAAGGTTTACGGCTTAAAGGGAAAGGGCTGCATAAAAAAAGGCTTTGACGCGGATTTGATTGTCGTTGACCTGCATGCAGGGCAGAGAATCATCAACGAAAGGCTTTTCACCAAATGCAGGTGGAGCCCTTTCAGCGGGTTAAAATTAAAAGGAGTTGTGGAAAAGACAATTGTTAGGGGGAAGCTTGTTTACAGCAAAGGCGTTGTAAACAATGCTTTTCACGGAAAAGAGGTGGGTTTTGAATGAACGAGAAAGAGCAGCTTGCAATTGACTTGTTTGAGATTGGCGCAATAAAGTTCGGCGAATTCACTTTGAAAAGCGGGTTAAAGAGCCCTATTTACATTGACTTGCGCATACTCGTTTCATTTCCCGGGGTATTGAAGAAAGTCGCGCACCAGCTGATTGAAACAACTAAGGGTTTGAACTTTGACAGGATTGCCGGCGTGCCTTACGCCGCGATTTCAATTGCGACCGCGATTTCGCTTGAAAGCGGCTGGCCAATGATTTACCCGAGAAAAGAGCAGAAGGATTACGGGACAAAGAGGGCGATTGAAGGCAACTTCAAGGAAGGCGACATGGTTTTAGTGTACGATGACCTCATCACAACCGGTGCAAGCAAGCTTGAAGCGATTGAGCCTTTAAAGCAGGCCGGGTTGAAAGTCAATGACATAGTGGTTTTGGTTGACAGGGAGCAGGGCGGAAAAAAAGAACTGGAAGAAAAAGGATACGCGCTTCATTCCGCGCTCAAAATAACGGAAATAATTGTTTTTTTGAAAAAGCATGAAAAAATAAACGAAGAGCAGTTCAAGGAAATAATGTCATACCTCAAAGACCCGGTTAAATGGGGCCAGCCAAAGGAAGGAAAGTGAACAGGCGAAAGTAATTAAAGTCGGTTTGCACAATAATTTATTGGTGAAAAAATGTATAAGTTGAATGCAGTAGTAGAAAAGGAAGGAAAATGGTTTGTATCGCATTGCGTCGAGCTTGGCCTTGCATCACAGGGCAAAACAATTGATGAAGCGCTTGAAAACCTTAGAGAGGCATGCGAACTTTACCTAAAGCACGCTGAGCCAAAAGAGCTTGCTGCATTGGATTTAAGGCAGGGCAGGGAACAGGTGTTGGCAACGATTACAGTTAAATGAAGTGACTTTTTTGGCGAAGCTTCCCGTGATATCCGGTAAAAAAATAATAAAAATTCTTTCAAAATTTGGATTTGCAATTTTGGACCAGCAGGGAAGCCATGTAATACTTTTAAAAAAAGAAAATGGAGACAAGATTAAAGTAATTGTTCCGATGCACAAAACACTTGTACCAGGGACCCTTATAAGCATCATGAAACAAGCAAAAATTACAAGAGAGGATTTGGAAAAAATTCGCAGAAGGTGATGTAATTGGGCAAAATAATTTCACTGGACAGGAGCGTTGTTCCCGCTTGCGATGTTGATTCGCTTGAAAAGTTGGCGGAATTGGTTGAAGCAACCAGTGGAGTGAAAGGAATCGGGGCATACAAGGTTGGCTTTGAACTCGTGATTAAATTCGGTTTGCGGGAAGTTGTTTCAACTGTTAAGGGCTTAAGCGACCTGCCAGTCATTTACGACCACCAAAAGGCAGGAAACGACATTCCCGAAATGGGGGAAAGGTTTGCGGCTTCCTGCAAGGAAAGCGGGGTTGACGCAGTGATTTTGTTTCCATTCACAGGCCCGAAAACCGAGAAAGCGTGGATTGAGGCATGCAAAAACAAGGGATTGGGCGTGATTGTCGGGGGGGAAATGACGCACGAGGGCTTCCTGCAAAAGGACGGGGGCTCGATTGCTGAGGGCGCACCTGAAAAAATTTATTCCCTTGCAGCCGAAAACGGCGTAACAGATTTTGTTGTCCCGGGAAACAAGCCTGAAAAAATTTCCTATTACAGGGAACTGCTTGAAAAAAAAGGCGTGAAACCAGTGCTTTACTCCCCCGGCCTGATTGCACAGGGCGGAAAAATAACTGATTCGGCGAAGGCAGCGGGAAGCCACTGGCATGCAATAATCGGCAGGGGAATCTACGGCGCGCAGGACATGAAGGCAGCAGCGGAAGAATTCGCGAAAGCGCTGCTTTGAGCTAAAAGCTTTTAATCCCTTTCCGTTTCATTTTGTATGGTTTTTATGGATAATGGGGATAGCACTTCGAGTTATTCGCAGCAGATGAAGGTAAAAACCTTCAACATTTATTCAGGCAAGCTAATCGCTTTAATGAACGAGATTGACGCAAAAGAGCTTGGGATTTTTGCGCTTGAAAGGGTTCAGGTGAGAAACCAGAAAACAGGGAAGGCATTGGTTGTTGTAGTTGACCTAACAACTTCAATGGTTGAGGAAAACGAGGTCGGCTTGTTTGAGGAAGCGCAAAAAATTCTTGCAGTCAAAAACGGCCAGGAAGTTGAGGTCAAAGCGGTTGAAAGGCCGGAAAGCGTTGCATTCATTAAGAAAAAAATGGACAAGCAGAAATTAACCGCCGGGGAATTAAAGGCAATAGTTGACGACATTGCAAACGACAGGCTAAGCGACATTGAGGCTTCCGCGTTCATGTCATCCGTTTACATCAATGGCTTTGACTTGGAGGAAATAGTGGCAATGACAAACGCGCTTATAGCCGATGGAAGGCAGTTGAAGTTTGAAAAGGAATTCATTTTAGACAAGCATTCTGTTGGCGGAACAAATGGAAGGACTACAATGATTGTTGTGCCGATAATTGCCGCCGCAGGCTACCTCATACCCAAAACTTCAAGCAGGAGCATTACAAGCGCTGCTGGAACCGCTGATTCAATGGAAGTGCTTGCAAACGTTTCCCTTTCACTTGAAAGGATAAGGGACATAACAAACAAGGTTGGAGGAGTGATAAGCTGGGGCGGCGCAGTTGACCTAGCGCCAGTGGATGACAAAATGATAAAGCTCGAGCACCCGCTTTCACTGGACCCAAAAGGCCAGGTTATAGCGTCAGTGATGTCAAAAAAGGCTTCGGTTGGCGCAAAGTTTTTGGTGATTGATTTGCCTGTGGGGCCTGAGGTAAAAATAAAGTCAAGGGAAACCGCCGAGGAAATGGCCCGGGACTTCATTGAAGTCGGCAAAAGAGTCGGCATAAAGGTTGAAGCGGTTTTGACTGACGGCGACGAGCCTGTTGGAATGGCTTTCGGGCCAGCGCTTGAGGCAAAAGAGGTAATGGAGACGCTTGAGGGAAAAAAATGGAACGCGCTTGCGGAAAAAAGCTGCGGGCTTGCGGGCGCATTATTCGAGCTTGTCGGCAGGTCAAAGAAAGGTGAAGGCCACAGGCTGGCAAAAGAAATCCTGACCTCGGGAATGGCTCTTGAAAAAATGAAGGAAATAATCAAGGCACAGGACGGAAAGATTCTGCGCTCCGAGGACGTTAGGCTTGCCAGGTTCAAAAAGGAAGTAAAGGCAAAAAGCGCGGGCGAAATAAAGAAAATAAACGTCAAAAAAGTAATTGAAATCGCGCGCCTTTCCGGGGCTCCCGCTGACAAGCGCGCGGGCGTTCTCTTAAAGGTGCTTGCAGGGGAAAGCATCAGGGAAGGCCAGATACTTTACGAGATTTACTCTGAGAACACCAGAAAGCTTGATTTGGCGGAAAAACAGGCGCTCAAATCAAGGGTAATTGACTTTGAGGAAGTAATCATTGAAGAATTTGTTTAAAGACCTCAAGGAATTCTCTGCATTCAAGCCTGTTGACCTTTTCCTTTGCCAGTTCAAGCGAATTGGCTGTTTCAAGGAACTCTTCTTTTCCGATTTTCAGGTTTTTTTTCCAAAAAGGAAAGCATTTCGCCAAGGCCTTTGAAAGGTTCTTGTTCTTCAGGCGGAACAATTGCTTCAAAAAATCCGCAAACAATTCATCGTTAACTGAGCCGAACCTTTTTTTTGCGTCAAGCACAACAAGCGATGAAAAAGAATTCGGCTTTGGATAGAAAGAGTTAGGGGAAATGCTTTTCTCCAGGATTTTCTGTTCAGTGAAGTAAGTTGTCAGGACGGATAACGCGTTGTATTCCACAAAACCCGGCTCTGCAACCAATTTTTCAACGAATTCACGCTGGAAAACAAGAACTGCTTTTTCAAAGCCAAGCTCGAACAAGCGAAGCATGATGCCGGAGGAAATTGAATAAGGCGGGAGGGAGACAACTTTGTTGAATTCCGGCAGCTTTTCAAACAAAAAATTTCCCTTAATGATTTCAAGTTTTTTTTCGCCCTTGAATTCCTCTTCAAGCAAACCGCAAAGCAAAGCGTCTTTTTCAACCGCAATAATTTTTCCCGCGTGCTTCAAAAGCTCGCGCGTGAGAAAGCCGGTTCCAGCGCCGATTTCAAGCACCCTATCCTTTTTGGTTAACTGCGCGGCGCTGACGATTTCCTGCAGCAGCTTTTCATTCACAATGAAGTTCTGCGCGAATTTATGCGAGGGCTTGAAATGGTATTTGACCATCTGATTGTTCAATTCGGAGAAAAGTGCGCCCTGCATTAAAGAAAAAGAAACGCAAAGTAATTAATTACATTCCCCTTAACGCCTTCACCCTTGCCTCAATTGGGGGGTGTGTGCTGAACAAATTGTTCATAAAGCTGGCGTGTTCTTTAAGGGGGTTGATGATGTAAAGGTGCGCGGTTGCCTTGTTTGCTGCCTCCAATGGCTCCTTGTCATTGGAGATTTTTAAAAGAGCCGAGGCAAGCGCTTCAGGGTTATGCGTCATCAAGGCGGAGTCAGCGTCAGCCAAAAACTCCCTTTTGCGTGAAATCGCCAGGCGAATGATTGTTGCAATGAATGGAGAAAGAACCGCAAAAAGAATGCCTATGGCTATCAAAACAAGCCCAAGGCTGCCGCTTTCCCTGCTGTTGCCGCCTCGCCTTCCCCAAAGAAAGCTTCTCAAAATAAAGTCGCTCAATAAGACAATTACGCCGACAAGCACCACGGAGACTGTCATTACAAGCATGTCATAGTTTTTAATGTGCGACATTTCGTGGGCAATGACTGCCTCCAATTCGTTGCGGTCAAGTTTTTGAAGCAAGCCGGTTGTAACGCAGATAACCGAGTGCTGTGGGTTTCTTCCAGTTGCAAAAGCGTTTGGGGCAGTGTCATTTATCACGTAAAGGCGTGGTTTCGGAACCCCTGCACCCATTGCAACTGCCTGAACAATGTCAAACAAGAAAGGGAATTCCTCGCGTTTAACTTCCCTTGCCCGGGAAATCTTGAGGACAATGCTGTCGGAATAATAATAGGAGAAAAAGGAAAGAAGGACCGCGAGAATGAACGCAATTACAAGCGCCCCTGCGCCAAAGCCCGTGATTTCCCCGATAACCCATCCAAGGAAAAGAATGGCTAGAAAGAAAAAGGAAAACAATAGGATTGACTTTGTTTTATTCGAGGATATTTGCTGGTAAACATTCATATGACTCTACCGTTAAATAAAGAATAAAAAAAGCGCAGCTTAAAACTGCACTTTTACAGGCCCTTTCTCTGATTCGGCTATTCCGAAGAACTCTGATTCCTTGAAGCCGAACATTCCCGCAATAACGTTTGTTGGGAATGACTGCACTGATGTGTTGTACATGTACACTGAATCGTTGTAGAATTTCCTTGAATACGCTATTTTGTTTTCGGTTCCGGAAAGCTCTTCCTGCAGCATTTTGAAGTTCTCGTTTGCCTTCAGTTCAGGGTAGTTTTCCGCCACCGCAAAAAGTGATTTCAAAGCCCCTGAAAGCATGTCGCTTATCTGGCCCTGTTCTTTTCTTCCTGAAGCGTTCATCAACTGTGACCTGAGCTTTGTGACTTCCTCAAATGTTCCGCGCTCGTGCTTCATGTAGCCCTTAACTGTCTCAACAAGGTTTGGAATCAAGTCAAACCTTCTCTTGAGTTCAACGTCTATCTGGCTCCATGCGTTTTTTACGCGGTTCCTTGAAGAAATCAAGCCGTTGTAAATGGCAATCAATGCCACGGCTATTACTGCGATTACAATTAAAACAATCCATTCAAGCATTGCATGACCTCCTGCCAAAATTTACTGTAAAAAGATTATTAAAGGTAAGCAAATCCTTTGCCACCAATAACTGAAACCATTTCATTCCCCTCTGCTGAATTCCCTTCTAGGCCTAAAGTCATCGTGTTCCTGTGCAGGAGGCCTTGCAAAAATGAAGTGCTTGTCTCCGCCTCCCTCAAGCTCTTCCGTCACGCGCTTGGCAATTGTTTTGACTGTGTCAGGCATTAAGTGGACGCGCGCCTGAATGTCCTTGAAGGAAGTGAAGGGCTCTTTCTCCCTTTCAGAGAGAATGCTCATCAGATGTTTTTTTCCCAGGCCAGGCAAAAGCTCGAGCTTGTGCCTTTTGATTGAAATCGGCTGCGCGTTGTTGAAGAATTCAACGAATTTCTGTTCCTGTTCGCGGATTATTTTTTCAATGGCTTTCTCTATTTCGGCAACAGAATTGGATGTAAGGTCCTTGAAGTTAATCCTGCGCTTTATGTGGTCTATTTTGTCCCTTTCCTCTTTTCCGATGTAAACACTGTCAAATGCCTTTAATTCAACTCCCTCTTTTGGAACAACCTCCAACAAAGTGAAGTGAGAGGTGCCGAGCACCTGTGCAAGCGGTTCGGGCTTGAAGCTAGAGCCTTTTCCGCGCGGCATGAAATCAAGGACTATTGCGTTGTCTTCAACCATCATTCAAATCCCTTCGTATCCTATTCTTCCCTCAAAAGGGATAAAAACCGTTTTACTTTGCAAAAGACTTTACTGTCTCAACTATTTTTTCAATGGTTTCCGCGCTCATGCTGCTGTTTTTTGGCAGAATCAGTTTCATTGAATCAACATCCGCTGGAAGAACGTCGGCTATCTTAACCGCAAGCTTTGCTTCAACTCCCTCAATGGCTTTTAATTCCTCCAAAAGCTTTGCGCCCTTGGCTTTGGATATCTTTGCAAATTTTTTAACATACTCGTTGGTTACGTTCTGCTCGTAAGTTAAGTCCCCGGCTTCAGCCCTGTCCTTTAAAATCTCCTTTACTTCGAATAATGGAACGGCTTCAATTGAATTCAGTTTTTTTCCAATCATCTTGCCTCGCCTTCCTTAGAGCTTGCGCCCAAAACATTCAAATGAGCCGGGCCGACAATCAATTCAGCGGAATCCCTGCCCTTCTTTAATTCAACAATGAAAGCCCTGCCTCTCTTGCCTGTAACAATTGCAGTGCTTCCATGAAACCTTCGCGGAGGCATTGCTGAATGAATGGAACTGTCAACTACAAGCTGGACTTTCTCCCCCACATTAATGTCCTGCAAAAGCTTGTTAACGGTCGTACGGCCGTGCCTTTTCGTGAACTTATTCCTTGTCTTTGCCCTTTTGCCCTTTGCAGGCTTATTAGTCATAAAAACCCCACTCTCTCAAACGGATTAATAACTAATTTTCCCATCGGAAACGTTTAAAAGCGCTTGTATTCCAAACCGCGGGTACCCGCAGGGCACCCCCAGTTTTAGGTTTTTCCTGACCCCCTCCTTCCCAGATTTTGTTCGCCCAAAGAATTCTATGGTTTGGAAAAAAATGTTTCACTACTTTTGCTTGAACCAAGAAGAGTTTTTGAAACACTACCATTTGAGAAGCAATGTTGAAACCACTTTTGCGATGATAAAAAGCAAGCTTGGAGAAACACTGAAAAGCAAGAATCTCACTGCGCAGAAAAATGAATTACTATGCAAGCTGATAGCGCACAACATTATTGTTTTAATTCAGGAGATTCACGAATTGGGGATAACCGCAAAATTCCAATAAATACCGGGTGCTATATATATAAGGGCTTTTCACAAAAGTTTTAATAAGTACTTTCAGGTACTATTTTAGTATGAAAAAGGAATATAACAAGGAAATTGAGAGATTAATTCAATCTACTAATATTCCCGATAACCTAAAAAGGCTTGGGGCTGTTTTTATTTTAAAAAGCTCAAGACAGCAATAATTACTACTTATTCAAGTCTACTTTTTTAAGCCCAAAATGGTTTAATGTACAGTCGCTTATTCCTTTATCTAAACTACAAAAAAATGTACACTCGTTTTCCTTTGCAAATCCAATATTTAATGCATCTTCAAAATGCACCCTACTATCGTATTCAATTACTTCTTTTGCAATGTCTGCCGTTTTTTCAGTTATGCGTTCTATAAACAAATGGTAGTCTATAATAAGCTCATTAAAAATTTGCATTGCTATTTTAGTATCGTACTCCTTATAAAATTTTTTTTCAAAAAAATAGATACCTTTAATTATTTCCCCTGCAGTAAAGTTAGACATCAAGGCTATTTTGTTTCCTTTAAATTGAGTTAGAAAGTTAAACCACTCTTCCTTTCTTGGCTGGTCAAATAATACTTCCAAGATAATTGATGCATCAATAAAATACCTCTGTTGATTGCCAAATCGTTTTAGAATTTTGACAAAGGTCTTTCTTTGCATATTACTTATTTGAGAATATAAGTCTCTTAAAATCTTTGTATTCCATCAAATAAACCCTTTTTTAGTCTTTTCGCCAGCATTATTTTTGCATTGGGTGGGTTGAATTGAAAGGCAAAATCTCGCTAATTTTAGGATTGCTTTTTGTGGTTGCTTTTAGTGGTTGCACAGCCCCAAACTCTGAACCAAATACAATGCCCAATGCTTTTATGGGTAATAATGTTTCCGAAACAAAAAAAAATTGTCAGCAAATAATTTTTAATCCTGAGATTGAATATGATAACCTGACCGTCGCAGACGATAAAACTGCAATATACAACTATGCTGACAAAAATTGGGGTTTACCTGGGTATTACCTTATGAGCAAAGAATTTTTTTATGTGAACTACCTGCCGCTGAAGCGGCAGGCGTCACTGGTTTAATTGAATTGTAGTAGCGTGGTTTGCGCGGGTTTGGGTTTTTCTGCTGTCCAGTGTTTTTGTTGGCTTTCTGTGACGTATTTGCGCATTGCTTCTGT
>JAZDDZ010000052.1:0-6157 GCA_043809245.1 Candidatus Iainarchaeum sp. | reverse complement strand
ACCAGGCTGGCACACACTCAAAAGAACCACCGCCAACACCTACTACTCCACACTCACCGACTACAAAAAAGCAACCACAAAACAAGCTCACAAAAAAAGACTCACCAAAATGTTCAAATACATAAGTCATTGACTATAGATTTCTTGGACGCCCAAAATCTAGAGGATTCTTTGATGTAACGCACATCGCGAATGGTAAGGGCCCTTTTCGCCTTAAGCCGCAGAGGGTCAATATTAAAGGTACACATTTCAGTGATGCACATATTGCGTCAATCAAAGGAGGAGTTAGGAGGGGAGATTACTCAAAAATTAATAGTATGGATTTATATGGTGGCAAAGGAAGTATTCACTCAGGGCACATTAAAAAAGCGGCTAGAGATAAACTAAACAAGAGTAAAAAAAAATAGGCATTAGACCTGCCCGCTCTCCGGGGGACAGGTAAACATTTATTTCTATCACATCACTTTGATTGCAGAATCCGGGTTTTTTCAGATTTTTTATTAAACCCTTGCGCATAACTTTCTTTTATGACCACAAAATTCGGCGCAACTGGAATTGTTTTCAAGGAAGAGAACGGGAAAAGGCTTTTTCTTTTACTGCACCGCTGCCTTAATTGGAGCGGGTGGGAGTTCCCAAAAGGAGGAATTGATGAAGGGGAGAACGCGGAGCAGGCTGTCCTGAGGGAAATCAGCGAGGAAACCGCGCTGAAAAAAATCTCCATCGCAAAAAAATTACCGGAAAAAGTGAAGTGGAGCGCAAAGGGAAAGGATTACGTTTACGCTGCCTTTTTGGTTAAAGCAGAGGGAAACGAAGAGGTTAAAGTCGGGCAGAAGTTCAGGGAACACGACTCCTTCCAATGGGTTGAAGCGGAAAAAGCAATGCAAATGCTGGAATACGAAAACCAGAAAGAACTGTTCGGGAAAGCGTTAAAAGAACTAGGCTGAAAAAACTAATTATGCTCAAGCGCTTGCATGCAACAGTCCACGGCATTGTCCAAGGCGTCTTTTTCCGCGCGCACACAGCGCAGTGGGCAAGGGAGCTTGGGCTGAAGGGTTATGCGAAAAATTTGCCAGAAGGAACAGTTGAGGTTGTAGCGGAAGGTGAAGAGGAAAAGCTAAAGGCGCTGCTTGGAAAACTGGAGCAGGGAAGCCCGGCTTCAAAGGTGCATAAAGTGGAAGTTAAGTGGCTGAAAGCCTCTAATGAATTCAGGGATTTTTCAGTGCAAAGATAAGGGGAAAAAAACAGAAAAAAAAGCAGGCGTAAAATTTTCAAACCAAACTTTCATAGGGTTAATCAAGCAAAATTAATTCAAAAAAATGAAAAAAGCGTGGCAATTACTTTGTTTTTTGTACCACTTTGGTTTAACGGCAAACGTTTATAAAGAAGTTACGCATTTTATCTTTCTGCGCTCGTTTGCAATTCAAATAAAAGCCAAGGTTTTAGTTCATTTTGGCAAATAAATTGTTTTAATGTGGGGAAAAAGCATGTCCAAAAGCGGAAAATATATTACGCACGCAATAAAGCGTGATGGAAGGATAGTGCCGTTTGAAGAGGAAAAAATAGCCAAAGCAATATTCAAGGCAGCTGAAGCGGTTGGAGGCGCGGACAAGGTTTTGGCCGCAAAGCTCGCTGCAAAAGTCACAGAAACGTTAGAGAAAAAATTCCAGGGCGCGGCGCCAACAATCGAGCAGATTCAGGACACAGTTGAAAAGGTGTTAATAGAGGAAGGCCACGCGCAAACCGCAAAGGCTTACATAATTTACAGGGGAAAAAGGAACGAGATAAGGGACACGCAGGCATTCCTGCAGAAAGTTGAAGGGTTAATTGACTCTTATGTTTTGAAAAGCGACTGGAGGGTAGCGGAAAACAGCAACGCATCATATTCTTTGAGTGGATTGCAGGCACACATTTCAGGCGCAATCATAGCGGAATACACTTTGGACAATATTTACCCAAGAGAGGTTTCGCAGGCGCACCGAAACGGTGACTTCCACATCCATGATTTAAGCAACGGAGTGTTTTCTGCTTACTGCGCGGGATGGTCGCTAAGGCAATTGTTGATGGAGGGATTCAACGGAGTTCCTGGGAGAATTGCCGCAAAGCCTTCAAAGCACTTCAATGCAGCGTTGGGACAGATAGTTAATTTCATGGGAACCCTGCAAAACGAGTGGGCTGGGGCACAGGCATTCTCTTCCTTTGACACTTATTTGGCGCCGTTGGCTGCAAAAGACAACTTGAGCTACGAGCAGGTCAAGCAGTCAATGCAGGAATTCATTTTCGCTGTGAACAGCACTTCACGCTGGGGAAATCAGGTGCCATTCACAAACATTACATTGGACTGGATTGTGCCGGATGACATGAAGGAACAGCCAGTTGTCTACGGCGGAAAATTATTGAAGGAAACTTACTCTGATTTCCAGACGCACATGGATTACATTAACCGCGCGTTCATTGAAATAATGACAAAAGGCGACATGAATGGGAGGATTTTCACTTTCCCAATCCCCACTTACAACATCACAAAGGACTTTGACTGGAATTCGGATAACGCAAACCTTTTGTTTGAAATGACAGCAAAATACGGAACACCTTACTTCCAGAACTTTGTGAACAGCTCGCTAAAGCCAAGCGATGTGAGGAGCATGTGCTTGGAGGAAAATGAAAATGTAATTGTTAAAATCGGCGGAAAGATTGAAAAAATGAAAATAAAAGAGCTTGTAGAAAAATCCGCATTAGACTTTAATGAGCACTGGGCAGAGGCCCGTGAAGAGGTTTTTGCGCTATCACTTAACCCTGGGACTTATAAAATTGAATGGGCTAAAATCAATGCATTCTATAAAACAGAGGACAATGTTTTGGTTAAAATAAGGTCAAAGGACGGAAAAGAGATAAATGTTTCAAAAGACCACCCCGTAGCGGTTTACACAGAGAAAGGCATTGAAACAAAGAGAGCGGAGGAAGTTGAGCCGAAAGAAATAATTATCACTACAAAAAAAGCGGACACAGTATTAAATGAAGAATTTGAATCAATTGCTGGCAGAAAGCTTGACGAGGAGATGGCTTTCTTTTTGGGCTTGTTTATCTCGGAAGGGAATTACGTTTATGAGACAAGGAAACACCTTTCAACTTACCGCTCCGAGAGATGCATCCAGTTCTCATTCCATGAAAAAGAACAAAATCTGGCAGAATTCGTTAAAGGCTTCTCTGAAAAAAGGCTTGGAAAAAAAGTCAGGGCAAAAAGAGACCCGCGATACCCGACAACTTATTGCTATATTGATAATACTGCCATTGCAAGGGAATTTGCTGCGGCGGGAATAAGAAAGAAAGGCAGTGTGCCAAAAGAATTATTCAATTCGCCTAAAAAAGTGATTGAGTCATTCCTTGACGGTTTCTTCAGCGGTGACGGTTATGGCAAAGGAAAGGAAATACACATAAACGACAAAAAGCTTTCAGAAGACCTTGTGCTATTGTACACGCTTGCAGGAAAGCCAGTTACTTTCAGGGAGCGAAAGAATTCACAGGTTATAAGGATACAGCACCTGTTCGGAAGGGGTTCGGAGAAAAAAATAACAAAAAATGACACGCTTTACAACAGGGTGCCGCAATTCATTGTTGCCACGGGAAAAAGCAAGCCATTTTATGGCAAACAATTTATGGTTAGTCTAAGCGCAATAGAAAAACACAATGCTTATACCCAAGAAGTTGAAAAGCTTGCGTCAGGCGACATAAGCACAGTGCAGGTTGAAAGCGTTTCAATTGAGAAAACCGCTGAGTCAGTAAGATTTTACGACATAGAGCTTGAAAAAAACCACTTCTTTGTCCACTCTCTTGGAACAATAACCCATAATTGTTGCCGCCTTCAATTGGATTTAAGGGATTTGCGGACAAAAACAGGGGGCTTGTTCGGCTCGGGAGAGCAGACTGGAAGCATTGGGGTTGTAACGATTGACATGCCGCGCATTGGCTTCAATTCAAAGTCAAAGGAAGAATTCTTTGAAAAAGTGTCAAGGCTGATGGAGTTGGCGAAAATTTCCTTGGAGATTAAAAGGAAAGAGGTCAGCAAGAACATGGAAAACGGTTTGCTGCCTTACAGCAAAAGGTATTTGGGGCATTTGAACAACCACTTTGCCACAATTGGATTGCTGGGAATGAATGAGGCGTGCAGGAATTTTTTCGGCGCGGACATCACAAGCAAGGAAGGAAGGCAGCTTTCGCTTGAAGTTTTGGATTTGATGAGGGAAAACTTGCAGAAGTTCCAGAACGAAACCGGGCACATTTACAATTTGGAGGCAACGCCTGCAGAGGGAACAAGCTACAGGCTTGCACGCATTGACAAGAAAAAATACCCGAACATAATTGCGGCGGGAAAAGAAGTGCCTTATTATACGAATTCAACGCAGTTGCCTGTAAGCCATACGGATGACATTTTTGACGCATTGATTCACCAGGATGAACTGCAGTGCAAGTACACAGGCGGAACAGTGCTGCATGGCTTCATTGGAGAGGCATTGAGCTCGGGTGAATCAGCTAAAAAATTGGTGAAAAGGATTGCGTATAATTTCAAGTTGCCTTATTACACGATTACCCCCACGTTCAGCATCTGCCCTGTCCACGGTTATGTGAAGGGCGAGCACTTCAAGTGCCCAGTGGAGCTTGAAGAAAAAGCCGTAATACAGGAGGTGGCAAAATGACTAAATGCAACGAAACAACGGAAGTTTACAGCAGGGTTGTAGGATACTTCAGGCCAGTGCAAAACTGGAATGAAGGAAAAAAAGAGGAATTCAAGGACAGAGTGGAATTCAACGAAAACAAAAGCATGGAGCACGCGCAAAAGCTGAGAATCTGATTTCCCTATTTTTCTTCTTTTTTTATTTCTTTTCTATAATATCTATATACAAGGCGAAATTATGGTTTCAGTCAAGGGATTGCAGAAAACTTCACTCATTGATTATCCGGATAATGTGTGCGCAACGGTTTTTTTGGGGGGCTGCAATTTCCGCTGCCCTTACTGTTATAACACGCAACTGGTGCTTGAACCGGAAAAATTGCCTTCAATGAGTGAAGGGCAATTGCTGGATTTTTTGGAGGGAAGAAAAAAGTTATTGGACGGAGTCTGCATTACCGGTGGAGAGCCCACAATGCAAAAGGATTTGCCTGAATTAATTGAACGAATTAAAAAAATCGGGTTGAAGGTCAAATTGGACACGAATGGCTCAAACCCGAGAATGCTCCGCGAACTGATTGAAGAAAAATTACTGGATTTCATTGCAATGGACATAAAGGCGCCGTTGGAAAAATACGGGAAAGTTACTTGCGTGAAAATTGACTCGGAAAAAATAAGGCAGAGTGCGGAGTTAGTGAAAAAATCAGGAATTGATTACGAATTCCGTTCAACTGTTCTTCCGGAACTTTTCTTAAAGGAAGACGCTTTGAAAATAGGCGAATGGCTGAACGGCGCAAAAGTGTTTTACCTGCAGCAGTTCAGGCCAATGCAAGGCACGCTTGACCCCTCTTACGCGAAAAAAAAGCCGTATACAAGGGAAGAACTGGACGAACTGAGAAAAGCAATGGAGCCGTTTTTCAGGAAAGTGGAGATACGGAACGCTTAAATGCAAAAAGCAAGTTAACCTTTTTTCTTTTTCAAGTATTCTTAAGGGGCAAATATTATCTTTCCATGCTTGTTTTTTCCCGCGCCGACTTTTTCAAATTCAGCCATTATTTCTTCCTCTGAGAGCTGTTTTCCTGCGCGGCTTAACGCCAGATAAGGCCGGCGGCGCCTTTTTCCTCTTACAATTTCATAACGCAATTCTGCCTTAACTTTATTACGCTGCAATGCTTCTGCCAGCAGGCCATAATCCTCGGACCTCACGCTGCGCCCTTCAATAAAGCAATGAGCGCCGCCTAGAGCACTTTTAGGGCCGCCGGAAAAACCAATCAGCACTGCAGGGCGCTTATACCGCTTTAGATTTGTAGTCCTGTGCGGCTGAACTGAAAGTATAAGTTGTTCTTCTCTCCGCCTATAGCGAATGATTTATATATTTGAACATTCCTATATAGTATCATGCGTTATGACTTAGCTCGCGGGGAAGAGTTTCTGCCGGATTATTCTCTTGCCGAGTTGAAACAAATGGCTTCGGCAGAGAAAGAACGGCAACCG
>JAZDDZ010000051.1:0-34863 GCA_043809245.1 Candidatus Iainarchaeum sp. | reverse complement strand
AGAAAAATCATTGGCGGACTACGCCGCGAAACCGGCGCACGAACAATGGAAACAATCGCCTCCATGTTCGCCACATGGAAACAACAAGGCAAACCCCTCTACCCAACACTCAAAAAAGCCATAAGCGGTTAGCACTTACTTTCATAAGACCCAATTTTGGGCAAAAGATGACTATCTTTTCTCCGCAACCGCTATAAGCTGGAAGGAGAAAATTCCGGGCAGAATTGTTGAAATTAAGTGCTTGAATGATTCAATTGCGCGCCATTTAAACGGGTTAGGGAAAGGGAAGCCTGAGGAGTAAGCCCATTCCTTCACCGAAAAGCCGCTTGCTTCAAGCAATTGCTTCAGGGAATCCCGTGTGAAGAAATGCGCATGGCCCTCATCCATTATGCCTTTTTTCGTGTAAGAAAATTTCCCGAACAAAAGCTTCAAACGGATTTTCCAGTTCGCGATGTTCGGGGTTGAAACAACAAGCGTTCCGCCTTTTTTAAGCAAAGGCAATGCAAGCGAAAGCGTGTTGGACGGGTTTCTCTGGTGCTCCAATACATCCATTGCAAGCGCGAAATCAAATGAATTTTTTTCCAATGGAAGCGATGAAACCACGTCAAGGTCCGCGGCAATTGTTTTATCGCAGAAAGGCTTCGCTTTTTTAAGCGCCTCAGCATCAAAGTCAATCCCGACAACAGAGCAGCCATTTTCCTTCAGCCTCTGCGAGAAAAAACCCGAAGCACAGCCAAGCTCCAAAACCCTGCTTACTTTTGGCACAAGCTTCAATGCAATTGCATGCGCCCCAAATTCAAATTCGTTGAATTCGTTGTATTTCATGCGCTTTTCCTCCAGAACAAAACCCTGCCATAATAAGGCGGAAGCAATTGAAAGAAAAAAAGAACCCCATTGACCAAGCCGGGCAAAAAACTGTTAAGATATGGAATGTTCATTGCCTTCATTGAGCCAATCCACACAAGGACGTTCTGGATGCGCTTTATTTTCGCGTCGGGAAACCACTGCAAAAGCTCTGCCTCGGAAGGCAGCCCTTGTTTGATATGCTCCCCTGTCCAGTTGTCCTTCACACCCAGAACTTTGCGGTAGTGGAACAAAAACTTGTCGGCAAAAGCCGCGGCCCTGCCGGAGGGAACGTAAACAACAACCGCTTTCTTTGAAACCCTCTTGAGCTCCGAGCAATAGGCTGTTCTTTTTTCCTTTGGAACGTGCTCAAGTGATGCGACTGACACAGCTGCATCAAATTCGCTTTCCTTGAAAGGCAGGGAAGCGCCATCAGCCTTAACTGCGTTCAGGCCGTTCTTTTTTGCCTGCGCTACAAGGCCTTCATCCAAATCAGCGATTGTCACTTCAAATTTTTCCGGCAAAAATTCAGCTAGGCCCAGTGCGCCGCCGCCCAAATCGAGAATTTTAACTTTATCTTTGCCCAAGAATTCCCCTTCAAGCAGCTTCTTCACCGCGCCATACCTTGCAATAGTGTCAGGCGCGCTCCAATAGCTTGTTTTCCTTTTACTCATTTCCATTAGCCCCGTTTGTTTGCGGCTTTGAGAGCCCCAGCACCTTCCTGATAAGCCCAAGTTCCTCTTCGCTGAATGCGCGTAAAAGGAAAGCGCATAAAATGAAAACAACCGCGCCCAATGCAACGAGGAAGAGGACATTCAGTCCGAACAAGAGCAGCAGAACCGCGGACATTACAGCTGATGCCGCAGTTATTTTCAGAAGGGAAAAAAGAAGTGCTTTCAGGTCAAGCGCTATTTCCTTCAGCACGTAATGGAATGAAACGAAAAAGAATACAACCTCTGCGATGACCACCGCGAGAGCCGCGCCCACAAAGTCAAGCGAGGGAATCAGCGCAAGGTTGAGCGCTACATTAAGAATCACCCCAAGCATTATCGCTTTAACGTATTTCTTTTCATTCCCGGTTGAAGCCATTAATATCGAACCCAAGCCAAGCTGGATAAACATGAAGATTGCCGCAAATGTGAGTAGCTTTAGAACAACAGAGGAAGCAGCAAACTCGCTTGAATAAAACAGGAGTATTATGCGGTCGCCCAACAGCATGGCGCCGGCAAAAAGCGGCACCGAAATCGCGAGAAGGATTTTTCACGGATTTCTCGCAGATGCTTTTGACAGTTTCCTTGGAGAGAATGTGCGCCTTTGAGACCGCGGGAAAAATTGAGGCCGTCAAAGCCATAGGCAAGAAAGAAAGCGCATAAATTATCCTGTAAGCCGCGCTGTAAATGCCTGCTGAAACGTCACCCTTGAGAAAGGAAAGGAAAACAATCCCCGTATTGAAATATACTGTGAGGAAAAACCAGAGAATGCCGAATGGTATTGCCGCAATTATTAGCTCCTTCCACCTGCCAGGATGCATCAATGGCCTTTGGAAAAAATATTTTCTTGAAAAAAAGGCAAAAGCAGCAAGAGCGGTTATAAAAGTCGCTGCAACATATGCAAGCACTATGCCCTCCAGCTTCAAGCCATAGAAAAGTGCGGCAATGGTGAATGAGAAAATCAGAACCTTGTTAAGGATAGTTATCTTCTGCCCTGAGAGCATGTCCTCAAAGCCCTGCATTGAATAGGTCACAAGCTGGATGACTGTTGTTGCAAGGGTTGAAAGCGCTGCAAGGTAAAGCAACAGCATCAAAAGAGGGGAATAGGCTCCGCCAACAATCGTGAAGGAAATTGACAGCAAAACAAAGGAAAGCAGGGAGAGCACTATTTTTGCGCCCAAAATTTCGCCGAAAAGTTCCCTGGGTTTTTCTTTTTCCCTTGCAATCTCGCGGATGATGTAATTGTTCATGCCGAAATCGGAGATGATGTAAAAATAGCCGAGGAAAGCGAAAATAAAGCTGTAAACCCCGAAAGCTGCTGCTCCAAGCTCCCTTGCGATTATTATGAGTAAAATGAATGAAATTGCCAGCGAAACAAAGTTGCCCGCAAGCATGAAGAAAGTGTTCTTCACAATTCTTTTCGCAGTGCTCAAACCAAACGCCTCACTTTACCTCATAGACCGCGGAGCATTGGTCGGAAAAAATTTCCAAAAGCAGTCCTTTCCCTTCCATTTCATCCAATTCTTCAATGCTTAAATCGTCCCTGTAACAGCTTTTAACGACATGCGAAAAGCCGTTGGATTTAAGGTAAGAATAAAAGTCCGCTTCGCTTTCCCGGATAATCTCCTCGTTCCTGTCAAAGTTAACCCCTGCATAAAATGCGATTGCCCTTCCCTCCCTCAAGGCGAAAACCTTGCTGTCCTTCGGCAGGGATTTGGAGAACTCGTACAAGGGGGCGTGCTTTTCCGCTATGCCGTTATAGTAAAGGGAAGTGAATGAAACATATGCAAGGGAAAATAATGCGAACAAAACAAGCGAGGCGAGAACGATTTTTTTGAATGCATCGCTTTTGATTGCGCTCACACCTGCAACGAATGGCACTGCAAGCAAGGGCATTGCGGGAATGAAGTAGCGGGTGTAAATCGCGCCCAATGAACGCGGGTCCGTCAAAGTTATGAAGACAACGAAAAGAAGCCCGATGACCGCGATGTAAACGCAGTTTTTGAGGAAAGCGTCTTTTCCCACAAATATTTTTTTTGCGCCAAAAAGAATCGCGGCAGTCAATGGAAGGACAACAAGCGAGAATAATGCCAGCAAAAGCCAAGGGTCTGCAAATGAAAAGCCAAGCGATGAAAATGAGTCAATTGGCGGAAAACCGTAAATGTAGGCGTGTGATAAAGCCGTGAATGAAAGCGGATTTAACTCCGAAAGCCTGCCCGAGAAACTTTCAAGCGCAAGGCCTGTTTCCCTGCCAGCAAAGCTTTCGGAGACATCCTGATAATTGTGCGCGGAAAGCGGGAGCCAGAAAAAAGCGGCAAGCAAGAGCACAAGCGAAAAGATTGCTGTGTGCTTCCATGAAAATTTCTTTGAATGCATTTCAAGGAAAGCAAAAATAACTAGGAATGGAAGGAAAACAACCGCGTTTGCCTTTGAAACCGCGAGCGCGAAAAGGGAAAGCGCCAAAAGCAGGAGATAGCTGCGAGAAGAGGTTTTGCCGAAAAGCAAAAGGAAGTAAAGGGAAAGCAGAACGAAAACCGCTGCAAGCACATCCTGGTAATTCAGCGCCCCGTAAATCACAAGCCAGGGAATTGAAGCCATGAATGCGAATCCCCAGAGCCATTTTTCGGGAAAAAGCCTTTTCAGGAAAAGATATGACAGCAAAAGCAGCAGCGCCGAAAAGATAAGCGGGAGCAGGCGAAGGAAAGGGAATTCAAACGGAAGCGCAGAGAAAAGAAAAGCGCCGGCTGTGATAAGATAGTAGAGCGGGGATGAGACAACCGAGTAAAAAGTGAAGTCATTTGAGGGAAGAAGTGCGCCTGAAGAGATTATGTTTCTCGCGCCGACCAAGTGATGCAATGCATCAGTGAACGCTGTTTCTGGAAGGAAAAAGAATGCGATTGCCCTTGCGAGAATGCCTAAAACGATTGCCAGAAAAAGAAGTCTTGTGGCTGTGATTCGCATAGATAAAAGTTCCCCGAATAGGTTTTTAAAACAAGCAAAAAGCGGAAGAATTTCAGGTTCTTTTAAAATAAATCTTATGGTACAAAAAGCAAATGAACGCAGGGGAAAGGCAATTAAAGCAATTGGTGAAAACTTAACTTATGGCTGCGCAAAAGCTCGCTGTGATAATTCCCGCGTTCAACGAGGAGAAAACAATCGCGGAAGTTGTTCAGGCAGTGCCGCGAAAAATAGAGGGAATTTCCTCTGTTAAAATAATTGTTGTTGACGACGGAAGCGTGGATAAAACAATCCAGAAGGCAAGGAATGCCGGCGCGGACTTCATTGAATTGCATGAAACCAACAAGGGATTAGGAGTTGCTTTCCGCACTGGAATTGAAAAAGCGATTGAATCAGGCGCAGACATCATAGTGAACATTGATGCAGATGGGCAGTTCAACGCGCAGGACATTCCGAAACTTATTTCGCCAATACTGAACAATCAGGCGGAAGTTGTAACGTGCTCTAGGTTCAAGGAAAAAGCCCTTGCACCGAAAATGCCCTGGATTAAGAGGTTTGGCAACAACCTCTTCACTTGGCTTGTGAATTATCTGACAGGGGAAAGGTTTACGGATACACAGTGCGGTTTCCGCGCGTACACAAGGGAGGCTGCGCTTCGCTTGACGCTCTTTGGAAAATTCACTTACACGCAGGAGGCATTGCTTGATTTGGTTTACAAGGGCTTCAGGGTAAAAGAAGTTGCATTGGAAGTGAAAGGCGAACGGAGCACGGGAAAATCAAGGGTAGTGGAGCATTGGTACAGCTACGGTGTAAAGGCGCTGCTGATAATGGTTCGCGCGGTAAGGGACCACCATCCTTTGAGGTTTTTCGGGGGAATAGGCTTTGTTTTCCTGCTGGCTGGAGGAATTTCAGCGCTTGTTTTATTGGTGAGGCTTCTTGTGAAGCATGTGATAACGCCTTACACATGGGTTGCATATGCGGACATTGTATTGATTGTCGTCGGCTTCCTTTTGATTGTTTTGGCGCTGATTGCTGACATGTGGGACAGGCAGAGGAAAATACAGGAAGAAATCCTTTACCGCCTGAAAAAAGGAAATTGAGGGTCTGTTAAATGGAAGCGCTACTCCACTATGTTTTGCCAGTGCTTTTGCTATTGGCAATTTTTCCCGAAGAAAAAAGGAATATTTTTCTGCTTTCATTTTTGGCGGTTCTTCCTGACTTGGATTGGATAACTGGGCACAGGACACTGTTCCATAATGTTTTTGCTGCAGCAGCCGTGGTTCTGCTTGCATACTTCCTTTCAAAGAAAAACAGGAAGCTGGCTTTTTTCGCGGGTTTTCTCTTTGCAAGCCACCTAATACTGGATTTAAGCCACCCAGGCATTCCCTTGCTCTGGCCTTTGAGCAATTATTCTTTCGCGCTGAATTTCGGGGTGTACATTAATTCAATCACGAGTGCGATAAGCTTCAGCGCATGGCCTCTCATTGAGGTATGGCAGAAGCAAATTGTCAGCAACAACTCGACAATCCTTTCCGAGGCAGGCTTCACGCTGCTTATCCTGCTGGCTGTGGCTGTTGCAATATTTTTTAAACATTCAAGGGGGAAAAAGTCACTATGAACATTGTTTTGCTGAACCCGCCATTCAAGGGTGCCTATAACCGTGAGGTAAGGTTTCAGGCTGTTTCGCCGCAAAAGGCACTGCATCCACCGATAATGCTTGCATACGCAGCAGCGGTTTGCATTGAAGAAAAGCATAAAGTGGATTTGATTGATGCCCCTGCGCTTGAATTGGGAAAGGCTAAAACAGTTGAAAGGGTCAAACAGTTCAAACCAGAACTCATTGTAATGCTTACTTCAACCGGTTCAGTGCAGAGCGACGGATTGCTTGCGCTTGAATTAAAAGAGCTGCTGCCGAAAGCGTTAATGGTTGCAGTGGGAGTGCATGCAACAGCTGTTCCGGATGACACTTTGCAGAAAGGCTTTGATGCTGTTGCAAGAGGCGAATACGAGTATACAGTGCGCGATTTGGCTGCCGGTAAAAAGCTTAAGGATGTTTTGGGGTTAAGCTACAAAAAAGGCGAAAGCACTATCCACAACACGCAAAGGCCTTTGATTAAGAATTTGGATGAACTGCCTTTTCCCGCAAGGCATTTGCTTCCAAATGAAAAGTATTACTCCGCGATTTACAAAAACCCATTCACTTTCATTTTGGCGGGAAGGGGCTGCCCGCATCAATGTATTTTTTGCGCAACGCCGCAGATAATGAACGACAGGAGATACAGGATGCGTTCCCCGGAAAACGTTGTCGCAGAGCTGGAGCACATTAAAAAGAATTTCCCAAAGCTGAAAAGCGTTTTATTCAACGACGACACATTGAATGTCAACAAAAAGCATTTGGCGGAATTATGCAACTTAATAACGGAAAGAAAAGTCAATCTTCCATGGGCAGCGTACAGCAGGGTTGACACGATTGACGGTGAAAGCGCAATGCTGATGAAAAAGGCAGGCTGCTTTCTGGTGAAAGTCGGGTTTGAAAGCGGAGTTGACACTATACTGCAGAACATGAAGAAGGGAACGAACGCGACTACAAAGCAGGCATTGAAGGCAGCGGAGATTTTCAGGAAATCGGGAATACAGGTGCACGGCACGTTTGTTTTCGGAATGCCCGGGGAAACAAAGGAAACAATGAAGCAGACAGTGGAGTTCGCGAAAAAGCTTGACATTGATTTTGTGCAGTTCTCGGTTGCACAGCCTTATCCGGGAACCGAGTTTTTCGCTTATCTGAAAAAAAACAGCTATTTGCGCTTTGAAAACTGGGCGGAATACTTGGATGAAGAGGGATGCATCCACCCCATATTTGAATACCCGCATTTGAAGGCGGATGAAATGGAAAAGCAATTGCACAGCGCTTACAAGAGCTATTACCTGAGGCCAAAGTATGTTTTGAAGGCAATCGGGCAAAGGCTTACAAATCCGGAATTGCTGAAGACAAGCCTGAGAAGCGGAATGAGCCTATTGAAGTACATTTTTTCCTAAGCTATTTTTTCAATATAACGGAGCAGACCCTTTCAATGTCTTCATCGGAAAGGAAAATGTTTGAGGGAAGCGTCAGGCCTTTTGATGAAAGCGTTTCGGAAACCGGAAAGCTTCCCTGTTCGCGGTAAGGCGGCATTGAGTGCATTGGGTAAAAGACATTGCGGTAATCGATTGCATTTGCTTCAAGTTGCTTTATTGCCTGCTCTTTTGTCTTGTGGAATCCTTTTTCAAAAACTACGTTGAACATCCAGTGGCTGCTTTTCGCCCAGGGCATTTCCTGCTGGAAGCTTAAGCCTTTTGCGCCCTGCAGGCTGTCAATGTATGATTTTGCTATCTGCCTTTTTTTCTTCAAAAATTTTTCAATGCGTTCAAGCTGCGCAAGGCCGATTGCCGCCTGAATGTTGGACATGCGGTAATTGTTGCCCAAGGTTTCATGCCAGTAATGCCTTTGCGGGCTCTGCCCCTGGTTGCGGATAATTTGAGCCTTTTCGTAAAACTCCTTGTCATTTGAAAGCACTATGCCGCCTTCGCCAGTGGTGATGAGCTTGTTGCCGTAAAAGCTGAAGGAAGAGCAGGTTCCCAATGCGCCTGTCCTTTTGCCCTTGAATTCCGCGCCATGCGACTGCGCAGCATCCTCTATGACGAAAAAATTATGCTTTTCCGCAAGCGCATTCAATTCATCCATTTCACAGGGGTGGCCGTAAAGGTGCACAGGCATTACCGCTTTTGTTTTCGGGGAGATTTTTTTCTTCACTTCTTCTATTGAGATTCCCCAGTGCCTTGCGTCAACGTCCGCGAGTACAGGCTTTGCGCCAGCGTAAAGCGCGACCGACGCTGTTGCAGCGAAAGTCGTATTTGGCACAATGATCTCGTCGCCTTTTCCTATGCCGAGCACTTGAAGAATTAGGCTAAGTGAGCACGTGCCATTGAATGTCGTAATGCCGTATTTTGCGCCGCAGTAATCCGCGAAAGCCTTTTCGAATTTTGCGATGAATGAATCCTTTGCCTCGGAGAAGCCAATCCATCCGCTTTCCATGCACTGCTCCACGTACTTCCTTTCATTGCCCGACAAGTCGGGCTTTGCCATTGGAATAAATTTGTTTTGGCCCATTAAGCGGTTCTTCCCACAAATGTTTAATAAGCATATGCGGGGGATTTTTGTTTAAGTGGTTGTGCTTGCGGATTCTTTTTGTAACAGCGGCTTTTATGCGCTCAAAAGACGATAAAATTTTAGATTTTGTTTTCGAGTTCACGCGCACCTTTCGCGAGAAAGGCCATGAGGTAATGGTTGTCGCAGCGCACGAAGCGGGCATTCCCTTGGAGGATGAAATTGAAGGCGTGAAAGTGAAGAGGTTTGTTTACTTTTACCCGAAAAAACACCAGAAGCTCGCATACGGCGCAGGCATTCCGGAAAACATAAGGCGGTCAACGCTTGCAAAAATACAGGCACTGCCATTCTTTTTGAGCGGAGCAAATACGGTCAGAAAGGCAATAAATGAATTCAAGCCCGATGTCGTGAACGCAATCTGGGCTTTTCCACAGGGAGCAATGTGCTCTTTCCTGAAAAAATTCAAGAAATTCCCGCTGGTTGTTTCGCTTGTGGGCTCCGAGGCATACCTTGCAAAAAAATTCCACATCCCCTGGGTTGTTTCCTTTGCTGCAAACAACGCGGAAGAAGTCGTAACTAATTCAAAGGCCTCAGGGAATGCCGCGAAAGAGTGCGGAGTGAAAAAGGAAATGGAGATAATTTTCTGGGGAATTGACGACAAAAGATTTACGCCGGAAAAAAACGGGAAAGAGATAATTGAAAGGTTCAAGCTGCAGGGAAAAAAAGTTGTGCTGACTATTGCAAGGCTCATTCAAAGGAAAGGCGTGAATTACGTTGTTGAGGCAATGCCGGCTGTGCTGAAAAGGCACCCTGATGCCGTGCTTGTTGTGGGGGGCGACGGCCCTGACAGGAAGGCATTGGAGGCACAGGCAAAGCAATTGGGGATTGAAAGGAATGTTATTTTCACTGGCTGGGTTTCAATGGATGATTTGCCGAAGTATTACTGCGCAGCTGATGTCTTTGTACTTGCCGCGGCAACAGATGAATTCGGCGTGCCTGAGGGGGGCCAGGGGCTTGTGACAAAACAGGCAATGGCCTCAAACTGCCCTGTTGTAACAACAAATATCGGCGGAATTCCAGATCTCACGGTTAATGGGGATACTGGAATGCTGGTTGAGGAAAAAAACCCCCAACAGCTTGCGGAAGCGATTAACCGCGTGCTTGAGGATAAGGCGCTTAGGAAAAAAATTGTTGAAGGCGGGTTCAGGGCGGTAAAGGAACGCGCGGTATGGAATGCGACCGCGGAAAAATACCTGAAGGTTTACGAAAAAGCCGCCAAGGAATTCGCGGAAAAAAACAGGCGCTAGCTTTTAGCCAAAACCATTTGCAGGCCGTTGAAAATGCGTTTAATGTCCGAATAGCCCCTGATTGAGAAAAGCTGCTTCAGCACGTAAGAGGGGCGGAAGTAAAAGCGCCTGTAGGCCTTTTTCAAAAGCAGCTGCAGTTCTTCCGGAGTCCATTCATCGCAGTAATAGATTGGCTTTGCGGTGAAGTCAAAGTCATCCCAGTTGCTGAATTCAAGCCTGCCTGCTTTTTTAGCTATTTCCATCATTTCCGTTCTCGGCATTGGGCGCGTGATGTTGAAGTTGACAACGTCCAAGTTCAGCTTCAAAGCGTACTCGATTGTTTCATCGATGTTTTTCCTTGTTTCTCCGGGAATTCCGATCATGAAGTAAGCGTCAGTTATCAGGCCTGCCTTTTTCGCGAGCGCAAAAGCATTTTCGGCTTCGCTCAGCTTTATGCCTTTCTTAATGTAATTGTCCAAAACAAACTGGTTGCCTGATTCAACTCCCATGCCAACAACAGTGCAGCCAGCGCGCTTCATTTTTTTGAACAATTCAAGCGAGGCATTGTTCACGCGCGTGTGCGCGGCCCATTCAACCCCCACTTTTCTTGAAATGAGCTCGTTGCAAAGCTCTTCAACTACTTTTCTGTTCAAAGTGAAAGTGTCATCAACAAAGTTTAAGCCTTTCACGCCGTATTTTTCCTTTAACTCAATTATTTCTTCAACAACGTTTTTCGCGGAGCGAAACCTTGCGCTTAGGCCGAAGACAAGCTTCGTGGAACAATAAGTGCACTGGAAAGGGCAGCCCCTTCCCGCCATGATTGACGTGGAAGGCTGCTTTACCGCCCATGCGGTTGTGCCGAAAACCGCGTTAAGGTATTTTTCCATTGGAAAAAGTTCCCTTGCGGGAAAGGGAAGCTCGTCAAGGTTCTGAATCAAAGGCCTTGGAGGGTTCCTAACAATTTTTTTTCCTTTTTTGAACCACAATCCCCTAATGCCTTCAAGTTTTCCTTTTTTTTTCAGCGCCTGCGCGAGTTCAAGGAAAGTGTATTCCCCCTCGCCGATTATAACAGCATCAACCAGTTTCTCCTTGATTGTCGCCTCAGGCTCTATTGAGGGATGCGCCCCTCCGAAAACAGCCAAAAGCTTTGGGTTTGCCTTTTTCGCAATCGCTGTAAGCTCCAAGGCCCTGTTTACATTCATTGTGTAACAGCTGAAGCCCAAAACATCAAAATCCGGTTTCTTGAGCCTTTTCACCGCGAAATCCCAGCCCTCGAAAGTTGGGTCAAGGACTTCCACCTCAAAGCCGTTCCGCTTCAGGACCGCTGCAATGTAACCCACGCCAAGCGGGGGATTGGCATTCGGCTCAAAGCGCGGCAATGCAAGCAAAACCTTCATTCTGCATCAGCCTCAACGTTTTTCTGCTCCTTCAAAAACTTTCCAACTGACAAAAACCATTTCACGTACTGCTTTTTTCTTTTGCTTTTCAGGAGCACGGAGAGATAGCGCGGAGAGAAAAGAAAGGAAACATTGTTCAGGAAACGCATCATGTGCTTCGGGCTTCCAAATGAAAGGTGATGCAGGCTCGGGAATTCTTTTGAAAGCGATTCAAGAAGTTCTTCCAGATTCATTTTGTGCTTGGAGAACTTGTACTTTGACTCAATCATTGAAATCCATGCCTTGAATGCTGTTGGATTTGGGGCAAGCGTCTTGTAGTCCTCTAATGGAACGCCGCCGATGCGGTCGTAAATGCCTGTTCCGGGGTAAGGAGTTGTAACGTTAAAGATTGAAACGTTTGCGTCAAGCTCTTTTGCAAGGTCTATTGTCAGGCGCACGTCCTCTTCTGTTTCTTCAGGAGTGTTGATCATGAAGTTCGCGAAAGTCCTGATGCCAAGCTGTTTGCATGTTTTGAACGCATCCCTTGTCTGCGGAACAGTGATGTCTTTTTTGAGGCGGATGAGGTTTTCAGGGGAGCCTGATTCCACGCCAAAGTCAATCTGCACGCAGCCCGCTTTCTTCATTTTCTGCATCAAGTCGCGCCAGACAAGGTTAACGCGCGTTTCACAGCCCCAAATCATTCCCAGCTTCCTTTCAAGCATTTCATCGCAGATTTTTTCCACGTGCTTCCTGTTAACCGTGAACGTGTCATCGTAAACGTAAAAGCCGTCAATCCTGTACCTGTCTTTCAGCAGCTCTATTTCTTCAACAACCTTAACCGGGTCCTTGTAGCGCTGGTTCCTGCCGAAGATGTTTTTGTTCACGCAGAACTCGCAGCGAAAAGGGCAGCCGCGCGAAGTGAAAATGTAAAAGCCAGAGATTGGAACTCCGCGGATGCAGTAAACATCCGGCTTTGTGTAATAATCCATGTCAATCTTTTCATACATAGGAATAGGCATGTGCGCAAGCGATGGCATTATCGGCCTTGCAGCGCTTTTCCCGACTTTGTTTCTCTGCAGCCAGGCAATTCCTTTAACTTTCTTCAGCTCCGCTGCCTTTGAGCCCTTCAATGCTTTTTGCGCAAACTCAAGCATTGTTTCCTCGCCCTCGCCTAAAATCACGAAGTCAATGCCGCTGCCTTTGAACAAAAGGTCTTTTGGAATAAGGGTTGCGTGCACTCCGCCAGCGAGGACTGTCGCGTCAGGCAGAAGCCCATTTATTTTTTTCACCAGCGCCCTAACCTCCAATACCTCAGGGGTAAGGCAGGAGACCCCGACGATTTTTGGGGAAAGCCTTTCAAGCTTTTTCAATGAATCCTCTTCGGATTTTTTTTCAGGCAATCCCTTTGATTCAATTATTTCCGCAGGAATGCCTTTTTCCTCAAGGTATGACGCCATTGTGAGGTATGCGTGCGGTGGCCTCTGCGTCATGGAACGGCTTGCCGGGCTGATGAATGCAACTTCTGTTTTTTTTCCCATTTACCTTCCCGCCATTCTTTTTAAAATATTGAAATCCTGATCGGAAATTTCACGCAAAAGCCAGAGAATGCCTGCGTAAACAAGAAATAATGAACAATATTTTAAAACGAGAACTATTCCTTCAGCTTGAAATAATAGCGATAATACCGCAATTGCCAAAGACGCGAAAAATATCTTCAGGAATGAACCTATTCCAAGATGCAGTTCGCTGAAGAGGCCTCGTGAATAGGCAAGCGAGATTGAAAGCGCGGCTATCCCTGAAATAAGCGTCGCTGCTGCAGCTCCTTCGAGCGAGTAGATAGGGATAAGGATAAAATTAAGAGCTATGTCGAGCGCCATTACGAAAAATCCCATCCCAAAGGATGCTTTCGGCCTGTTTGAGGAAGAGATTGCAGTGACAACAACCATTGCCATTGCCATGAGCAATGCGCCGACTGAAAGAATTGAAAGCGCGAACGCGCCTGGAAGATAATTTGCGCCATAGATGAAAGCAAGGATTGAGGCAGCGCTCGTGGCGGTTATTGCTGTAAGGGGCGCGAGGAAAAGAAATGCATACCGGAGCGCTGAAGAGAGATAGAACCCGCTTTTCTTATGGTCATTTGCAAACGAAGAGCTTGAAACTAGGGGAAAAAGCACGAGCAGAAGCGCATCGATGAATCCGAGCGGCAGCTTCGCGATGGTTCCCGCAGCAGTGTAGAATCCCGCGAGCGAGCTCGACACAGATGCTGGGCTAAGGGCCTTGACAGCGAAAAGGTCAAAATTCAGGAGCGTATTGGAGACAAAAGCGAAGCCAATGACTGGAAGGGCAAATGAAGCGAGCTTCCTTCCGCTGAAGCCTTTTGCCCCGAGGCTGAAGCCAGTCAATGCGAACCCGAGAACCAATCCGAAAAAAGAGGAAAGAATAAAGCCGAAGACAGCGCCGAAAACACCATAGCCGATCAATGCGAATAAGAGGATGAAGAAAACCTTTGCTATGGAATAAGAAGCGAGAAGGCGCGCCTGCCTTGCGAATCTTTTCAGGCCGTTCAATTCGCCAGTGAAAATGGAAAACATGGGGTGGAAGAGAATAATGAAAGAAGAAAGCCTGATGAGGCCGGTGAGGGACGGGTCGTTGAACAACAGGGCAATAAAAGGCGAAAGAAGAAAATAGGATATGAAAACAGCAACCGAAACGAATAACTGAAGCCTTAATGCAGTGCCCTTCACCTGCTCGCTTTCTTCAGGCCTTTCAGACGAGAATTTAGAGACAGCCTGCTGGAAGCCAGCCATTATTACGCCGCTCACAAGCGAGGCAAGAGAGATTATGACCCCATAAACACCGAATTCCTTGGGGCCGAGAACGCGCCCCAGCCCGAAATAAATTGCATAGCCTGAAAAGAAAAAAATCGCATTAGCCAGGAAAATGAAAAAAGCGCCCCGTTCAATGCCAGAATCAGCCAAGCAACTCAACCTGAAAAAATTATCTGCCTATTCCCCTGAAAGTTATCCCTTCAGAAACAATACCTTCCTTGTCAAGCGCATTCCTTGCATCAACGACTACACTGATTCCCGCGGCCTTGAGTTTTTTCGGGGAAAGAGCCTCAATGAAAACAGAATGGTTTGTCGCGAGCACAATTGCATCAGCGCCCTTGATTGCATCATTCAGGGAGCCAACATTTGATTTGGAAGGAATAAAGGGATCAAAAACTCGCACGTTCGCTTTGCCTTTTTTAAGAAGCTCAAGTATTTTCAGCGAAGGGCTTTCCCTCAAATCGTCAACATCAGGCTTGTAAGCAAGCCCAAGCAAGGCGATTTTCGAGCCCTCAAGTTTTTTTCCTGAAGCTGCAAGTGCTTCGGCTGTCTTTTCAAAGACAAAGGCAGGCATTGAATTGTTGATTTCGCGGGCAAGCAAAAGGAATTTGTGCTCAAAGCCTTTATTCTTGGCTGTTTCAATCAGGTAGTACGGGTCACAAAAAATGCAGTGGCCCCCCACGCCTGGCCCCGGGTAAAAAGGCATGTAACCGAAAGGCTTTGTTGAAGCGCCCTTGATTACTTCCTTCACATCTATCCCCAATTTGTCAAAAGAGCGCGCCAGTTCATTCACAAAGGCAATGTTTATGTCGCGGAAAGTGTTCTCGGTTATCTTGACCGCCTCTGCGGCTTCAACTGAGTTAAGCACCACAATTTCCGCATCAATTATTTTGCCATAAAATGCCTTTGCCTTCCCCGCGCATTGTTCTGAAATCCCGCCTAGCACCCTTGGAATTTTTTCAACAGGCCACTTTTTGTTGCCGGGGTCAATTCGCTCAGGGCAGTGCGCGAGAAAAAAATCCTTTCCAGCCTTCAAGCCGCTTTTTTCCAGCAATGGAAGGCAGACCCCGCGGACAGTTCCAGGGGAAACAGTTGATTCAACCACGACAAGCATTCCTTTGCGCAGGCTTTTCGCAACAGCCTTGCAGGCGCTTTCCACGAATGAAAGGTCAGGCAAATGCTTTTCGTCAACTGGAGTCGGAACGCAGACAACAATCGTTTCAGCCTTCGCGAGGACTTTTTCATCCGAGGATGCAAAAATTTTTCCCTTCAGCTGCGCGGCCTTTTTTTCCAGCGCATCATCCTTTATGTGGCTTTTTCCGTTATTAAGCGCTTTCACAATGCTTTCGCTGACGTCAAAGCCATGAACATCCAGCCCCTTCTCCGCGCAACGCAAAGCCAAAGGCAAGCCAACATATCCTAGACCAACAATGCATACCCTTTCCGCCATCAAAAACCGCCAAAAAAAAGCTCCAGTAATTCAAATAAAAGTGGCTGAAAGGGTTTAAAACCACAACAGAAAAGAGGGAAATTTAATTAATAGTTTTTTGGTGCAAAGGGCGAAAACCGAAAAAAGGCTATTTTCTCTCCAGCAGCACCACGCCGTCTTCATCCACCAGCACCTTGTAAAGCGGGCTTTTTTTCAGCTCTTCAACAACGAATGCTGCTTCGTTTGCAGAGGCATGTGCAGGAATGGTTTGGTCAACGAAAACAAATTCCGCTGAATCAATTATTCCGGGAAAATACTCCATTTCACTGCGCTTTGCAAGGTGCGATGTCAGAAGCGAATCAGCTGAAACAGAAGCGCCGTCGGGAATCATTGCCACTGCGCGGTCAAGGATTGCAGTGTGCTCCGTGACAGCATATTTTTCAAAGCTGAACTGCGTTTGCGTGCGCGCGGGGTCAAGCAGGCCGAGCGGAGAGGGGCTGAAAAAAACGTTGGAAAAAATTGCCATCAGGAAAAGGAATGAAAGAAAAAAAGCCGGCGCGAGATTAAAAGCAGATAATCCGCGGTTGATTCTTTCAGAAATATTCGCGGTGAATTTGTTCTTGAAGAAAAAAGTCTGCTTTAAGTTCAAAAGGTTTCTTAAGCCGAGGATTGCGGACACAAAAATAACGGCAATCAGATAGTCGTTGTACTGGAAGAAAAGCGTTGCAATTCGCGGGTCACTGGCTAAAAGGTTTTGCGCAAAAACCGGGATTCCGACAAGAAGCAGGGGAAGGTCAAACAAGGAAAGGAAAGCCGCTGGCGCGAAAAGCAGCAAGAGATAGCCGATTTTCTGGAAAGAAAGGAACATGTAGGACAAAACGTAAAAGGGGTTTGAAACAACAGTTGATATCACTCCGCCGAGCGTTGAGCCCAGGTGCGAGTAATAGCTTGACTGCGTTGATGCAATGAAAGCGTATTCCGCACCGCGGAAAAAGGGAATAACGAAGAAAATTACTGCGGCAAAGTAAATGAGGGAAGCAGCGGAAGCAAGTGCCCCGATAATTCTGTCCTTTTTTAGGAAAATGTAAAAGCCCAAGAAAAGCAAGGCAAGCGGCGCGGTTTCCTTCACCAGCAGGGTTAAGGCGAATGAAAGCCAGAATGCGGGCCAGTTTTCCTCGAAAAGGAAATAGAAAACGCACAAAAGCAGCGGAACAGCGAAAGCAGATTCGTGGAATTCGCGCAGATTGATAAATTGTAGCGCGGGGTAAAGCAGATATGCAAGGGAGAAAACTATTGCGCTTTTTTCGTTAAGGAATTTTTTTGCAATGAGATAGAGGGGAATTGCACCGAGCGCGAGGAGAACTGTTTGGATGAAAAGGAGAGTCAGCGGGCTTTGGTAGAGGGCGTAAAAAGGCACCAGCAGCAGCAAAATGAAAGAGGAGTGGATGCCCAAGAAATTCATTCCATGCCAGTCAAGGAAAAGTATTCTGCCATTCAAGGTGTTCCACACAATGTTTTCAAAAGTGTAAAGGTCAGGGGGGGCGGCGTTATAGGAGAAGAAGTCATAGAATGAAAGCAATGAGAAAACAATGATGTAAATTGCGATGAACGCGTAAAGAAATTTTTTTGAAGAAATTTTTTGGAAAAACGGGTCAAGGGAATTGCTGAACAGCAACGCAATTACTGCCGAAATTATCACGGCGAACAACAGCTTTGCGGCTGAAAGGAAGGCGATTGAGGCTGCGTCAATTCCGTTGAATTGCTGCACGGAGGAAAAGGGATTGAATAGGAAAAGCAGGGCTTCGCCTAAAACAAGCAACGCCAAAAGCAATGCGGTTAACTGCAGCCTGTTCATTGCGGTTCATTTAACCTGTATACGAAAAAATTCTTAAAAGAGAACAATGGCTCAGAATCAAGCTTGTGGTTGAAATAATCCGTGTTTATCACCACGAACTCCACGTTTAAAGCGTTAATGCAGGAAACACAGCCCGAATCAATGATTTGCCGGAATTCTTCATGATTTTGGTTTATTTCGTCAAAGGCAGAGTCGTGAACCGCCTGAAAATCAGTGTAAGGAATGTAAATCGGTGCCTTCACATCAAAAGGAATTTTATTTGAGAGCTCTGCCATTTTGGCTGCTCCGTCGGAAAAGAATGCAGCGGTTGAAAGCTCCGGCGCAATGCTTTCCAGTTCAAATGCGACGTGCGCTTCATCGGCAGTTATCTTGGAACCGTCGCGAAGGTAATCCAGAAAACCTGTTTTGCCAACTAATAGTTGGGGAATTGAAAAAAAGAAGAAAAGGCAGGCCGCAATCGCCACTGCTTTAAATGCCTTTGAAGGAAACGGTTTTCCATTCAAAAAATTCTCTTCAATTGCCGCGGCACCCAATGCACCCAGCAGCAAGGCGGAAATCACTGTGAGTTCCAAGAGCTTCGAGGCAAAAATGACGTTGAAAGAGTTCACTGCAAGGAAAATAAGCGAAGAAATTATTGCAAGCACCATAGCAAAAAAGAGCTTCTCAGGTCGCCTATCTTTGCGTGAGAAAAAGAAAATAATTGATGCGAGAACAAAAAACGACGGAACAACGCCGACAAGCAAAGGCAGCTGCAAAACTGATGAAAAACCCTGTGCTTCCGAAGTCGCTTTTGAGATTCCTCCAGCCAAAAAGTTTGAAAAAATTGGCAAATAGCTTAAAATGAACGAAGGCAGTGCAAGCAAAAGCGAGAGCAAAGCCAAAGCGATTGTTTTCAGTGGCACTTTTTCAAAAAACGCGTACAATGCAAAGAAGATGATTGAATAGAATGCAACGCCCTGGTGCAGCAGGAAAATCATCGGCAGGAAAAGGAAGAAAAGCGGGCTTTTCCTTTCAAGCATTATGGCTGCCGCAAGGAAGAAAGCGGTTGCAATCATCCAGGGAAACATTCCGTAATACATGTTCTGGAAAACAATTTTTGCGCCGAGAAAAAGGATTGCAGCCCAGAAGCCGATGCGCTCGGACTTGAAGAAGTTTTTCGCGAAAACATAGAGGAGAATTAGCTGGATTGCGCCGAACAAAGCGCCGAAAAAGGCAAGCAGGAGATAATCTTTCACGAACGGCAGGAAGTCGGCAAAGATTTTCACAAACAAGTGAAAGCCAATTTGGTAGGTTAGCTTGAGGTTAGAATAAGGCGCATAGGTTTCTGGAATTGTTTCGCCCTGCCCTAAAACACGCAAGGTGATTGTCTGCGCAGCGTCATTGGATGCCTGGTAGCCGGGGTGAAGAATTGCAGAGGGATAGATTTCAAGCGCGAAAACCAACAGCGCGAGAAGCAAAATAACCAAAGGAATTTTTTCCTTGGCCGGGAATTTTTTCGCAAGGAAAAAAGCGGCTACAAGTGAAACAACTGCAATGAATGCGCTGTTCAGCCATAAAAAGCCAATCCAATGCGAGAGAAGAATTGAGGCAGCTGCAAAAATCAGGAAGAACAGCAGGAGGCTCCACGCGGCTTCCCCAAGGCGCATTTTCTTTTCATCCATTGTTTTCACCGCCAATGCCGATGTTCAGGTCAATTTTTTCCTTTAACGAGAAAAGGAAGCCCACGAAAGCGATTAAAATGTAGCCGAATGCAAGGTAAAGGAATGAAAATGCCACTGCCTGGTTTGCGCTGATTGCCTGAAGCGAGAAAAGATATATGAGGAGAAGATCTCTTGTTCCGATGCCGGAGAATGAAACTGGAAGCAGGTCAACTATCATCACCAATGGCATGCAGAGGAAGAAAAACAAGGGGTCAATTGAAATTCCGAGGGAAAGCGCGATAAGGTAAAACGCAAGGAAGGAGACAATCATTGAGATCAAGCCTGTTAAGGAGGCAACCGCAAGCAATGGCTTTCTTTTTTTTGCAATCGCAAGCTCCTTGTAGGTTTCACTGAATGCGTCACGGAGCAATCCCCTGAATTTCTGCGGCACAAGGATTGAAAAAAAAGGCTTGAGTATTTTTTTAGCCCTTTCCTCTTTTTTGAAAAAATAGAAAGCAAGAATTAGCGCAAGCGCAAAAGCCGCAAGCGCTGCAATCGAAATTACCTGCACTCCGAATAACTGCGCTATGAGCGCAGCGGAAGCAATTGAAAGCAGCAAGAGAATTGCAACGTCAATAAGCCTGTCCGCCAGAACAGAGAAAAAAGACTTTGCAAGCGAACCAGCCTCGTTTCTCGCGAGAAAAGCGCGGACAAAATCCCCTATTCTTCCGGGTGTTACCGCGCTGTAAAAGAAGCCGACAAGCCAGTAACGGAAAGCTTTGCCGGATGAAATCCTGAATTCCGCTGCCTTTGCAATCATCTGCCATTTGAATGCCTTCAAAAAAATTGAAAAAAAAGTGACTAAAATAGCCAGGCCTAAAAGCAATGGATCGGCTTTAAGCAGCGCGTTGAACACAAGCTCCACGCCGATGTTCAGCAGAATGAGCGCGAACAACGCCAGGCCGATTAAAGGCAAAAGCTTTGAAACAGGGAAACGCATCAAATAGATTATCCGTGGGGTGTTTTATTAATTTTTTCTGTTAGAGGACTCTCTTCAGCTTGAACAGCATTTTCTGCGGGGAAAGGAAGGATTTGAGCAGATAACCCCAGCGTTTAGGGCTGAGGTAAAAGGAGAAAAGCGCTTTTCTCTGCAAGCGCTTTAATTCTTTTTCGGGAAGCGTGCCGCTCTTGTAAGGCGATTTCTTGTAATAGTCAATGCACGCCCAGTCCTCTTCAATCAGCCAGCCTTTTTCCTTGGACATTTCCTCAATGAAAGTTCCGGGCAAAGGATTAAGCAAGGAGAAAGTGGCTTCCTCTATGTCAAGGCTTTTCGCGAAAGAAATTGTCTGCTCAATTTCCTCAAGTGTTTCCGTGGGAGCGCCAATGATAAAGTAGCCGCGCGTTTTCAAGTTGTACTCGTTGCAGAGCTTTACCGCTGTCTTTACCTGTTCAAGCGTAATGCCTTTCCTATAAATTTCGTCAAGAATCCTCTGCGAGCCTGACTCAAGGCCCATGAAAACCTGCCTTAAGCCCGAGTCAAACATTTTTTTCAAAAGCCCGCGGTCTTTTTCTGTGATAAGGTTTGCCCTCACATTACAGCCCCATAAAAAGCCGAGGTTTTTCTCAATAAGCAAATCGCAGAATTCCTCCACCCATTTCTTGTTGAAAATGAAGGTGTCATCAGCAAAATTGAATCCGCGAATGCCAAAGCGTTTTTTTAATTCTGTGAGTTCCGCGACAACGCTTTGAGGGCTGCGCTGCCTTATTTTTGCCCCAAAAATTTTTCTCAGGGTCGGCTGGCAGTAAGTGCAATTGTAAGGGCAGCCCCTTGAAGCGATAACGTTCAGGCCTTTAATGAATGGGTTGATTGCATCCAGTTGAAACCAGTTTGAAACATACTTTCCGATGTCAAATGAATCCCAGTCCGGAAAAGGAAGCACGTCAAGGTTTTCAACCACGATTCCGGCCTTGTTTTCAATTATTTTGCCTTTGCCGTCGCGCCATACAAGGTTAGGTATCCCCTTTGAAAGCTTTCCCTTGCTTTTCACAAGCGCTTCAACCACCGGCTCGCCTTCGCCTACAATCACCGCGTCAAGGGATTTTTCGGCTTCAAGGGTTTCCTTCGGCAAAATCGTTGCATGGGGACCGCCAAGCAAAACAGTTGCTCCGTTTGCCTTTGCAAGCCTTGCAGCCTTTAACGCGTCAGCTGCCATTGAAGTCATTGCATACAAGCCGGCTACATCTGCTTTTTCTTCCGCTATTTTTTTTTCAATGAATTCCCATGAAGGATTAAAGGTTGTGTCAATGACAGAGGACTGCGCCCCTGCTTTTTTTGCGACAGCGGAAAGATAGGCGATTCCCAAAGGAAAATCGCCGGAAGGATAGCTGAGCCGCGGATAAATGAACAAAAATTTCAACTGCATTCCACCTGCTATAAATGAGGGTTCCAATGACTTATTAAAAAATGTGGCTGCCGAAAATATAATAAACCACTTAACGCCTATATTCAGCTAATGAGAAGGGTTGCTTTAATTGGATTAACCTTAGCCGCATTTTGTTTATTTATCCTGCAAGTTTATGCTTGCAGCGTTGATTCCAGCCCCCGATTTGAAATTAAAACCGCTGAACTAAGCAATTGCTATTTTTATTCATATAACGAGGATATCCCTCTTGGCACCGACATGCAAGATTTCATCAAAAATAAAGCAGAAATGCGTAAGGGGAACTGCGAAGGCTTAACACTCAACGAGGCGGAGCAGAAAACCTTCAGGGAGGTTATAAACCGGTTAAACAAAGGGCTCTATTTATTCGGCGGCATTAACATTGTAAAGCAGTCTGAACCAGAATATTTGGCTTTCCAAAAAGAGGCGGAAAGAAAAAATTCAGACGCATGCGATTGCGAAAGGATTGACAATTTAAGCAGATATGGAGAATGGACTATTTACGCTAACCTTAAAGACTGCCCAGTCACTTCTTACTGCGCCCTAATTCGCCCGAAAGGCTGTTCCATTTACCAGGACATTTTTGGCCTTGACCCGCTCTTAAATTTAATTTTACCGCCAATATTTTTTATTGTTTTACCTGTGGCAATTTTTGCTTTACTTTTTTTTGCTTACAAAAAAATCAGAAAAAAATAATTCTCTATTTTCTTTTTTCCGCAATGCAGTAAACCGTCAAGCCCCAAGGAAAATTTATCCCAGAGAGCACGAAAAAATTCTCAACCTTGAGTATTGCCGAAAGCAAGGTATTCAAAAAAGCTGGCGCGTGCCTCAAGCCCTTTGCGTTCTTGTCCTTGAGCCTGAACAATGCGAGAAGCGGGAATAAGAAGAAGTTCCAGTAGCCGATGCGCTTTACGCGAAAGCCGTTTCCTTCCAGCAGGCGCCTTAACTGTTTCGCTGAATAGCGGCGCAAATGCGAAACCTCCCGGTCATGGGAGGAAAAAAGCGATTGATAAGCGGGAACAGTTGCAATCAATTTGCCTCCTTTTTCCAGCCTTGCGCTGATGCTTTTCACTGCTTTCTCATCGTCCACGTGCTCCAAAAAATCAAGGCAGAAAACAAAGTCAAAAGAATCCTTGAGAAAAGAAAGGTCGGATGCATCGCCCTCTACTATTTTGCTTTTCACTGCAGGAGCAGCTGAGGCAATGTCTTCAACGGAGCACTCAATTCCCTTCACGTCAGCTACAAAAGCGTTCGATGAAAGCATTTCAAGGAATTTTCCGCGCGCACAGCCACAGTCCAAAACACTCAGCTTTTTTTTCATCGGCGCGGCTTCTTTTTCAAAAAGCCCTTTAACCAAGCATAGCTTTGCCTTGCTCCACCACTGATAGCTTTCAGAACCCATTGCCATAAAACTCGCCTAGCCGAAAAACCTTAGCCTCAAAAGCCCTAAAAACATCTCCAAGGCGCTCCAGGGCTTAATTTTGGAGTTGGGGTCGTTGCGCCACTCAATCGGCACCTCTGCAATGGAAAAGCCTGATTTTTTCAGGCGCCATAAAATTTCCACGTCAAACTCCCAGCCGTCCAGCTTTAACTGGGGCAAAATTTGTTTCAATGCTTTTTTCCTGAAAAGCTTTGCACCGCACTGTGTGTCCCTGACACCCAAACCAAACAAGAGGTTAACGATTGCGCCAAAGGATTTTCCCACAAACTGGCGGAAAAAAGGCTGCCTTTGCGATAAAACAGATTCAGGCAATGCGCGCGAGCCAATTGCTGCACCCGCATTCTTTTCCAGCAAAGCGGAAACTATTTTCCTGAATTCTTTCGGTGAAGTGGATTCATCCGCGTCAACAAAGCCAATCAATTCCTTTGAGGCAACCTCAAAGCCTTTTTTTACCGCGCCGCCTTTTCCAGTGAAAAAAGGAAAGTTAAGCGCCTTAACTTTTTTGTTTTTCTCAGCAAAAGATTTCACGATTTCAGGCGTTTCATCTGAGCAATTGTTGCACGCGACAATCAACTCGTAATCGGAAAACTCTTTTTCAAGAAATGAAACGTAATTCTTCAGAACCGAGTAAATCCTTTTCTCCTCATTGTACGCGGGAATAACCAAAGAGATTGATTCGGAAAATTTTGCCATCACTTCAACCCCAGTTTGAATGCATAAAGCCTTAGGACATGCTTAAGGTAATTCACGTGCTCTTTTGCGGTCAGTTTGCTTTCACCGAAAGAGCGGTTGAGGAAAATGTAGGGCACTTCAACAACTTTTTTGTGCCGCGTTTTCACAAGCAGCTCCAAACAAATCTTGTAGCCGCATGGCTTCAATTCAACGCCTTCCAAAATTTTTTTGTTGAAAAAGAAAAAGCCACTCATGGGGTCGCGCACCGAAGTCAAAGGCAAGGCAAGCAGCGAAGCGAAAAAGGAAATCAATTTGCGGTGGAAAGGCCATTCCTCCGCGCCCCCGCCCTTCACCAGGCGCGAGGCGACAACGAAATCCGTTTGACCTGATTCAATTGGCGCCAGCAGCTTTGCAATGACCTCAGGGGGATGGCTTAAGTCAGCGTCCATCACGCCAATCACATCGCCTTTCGCGCTAGAGAAGCCTTCAATCACCGCGCTGCTTAAATCCACTTTTTGTTTTCTGTGCACTGCAATGACTGGAAATTTTTTCGCGAGCCTGTCAGCCACTGCGCCTGTTCCATCAGGGGAATTGTCGTCTACAACGATTATTTCAAACTTTTTTCCCTTTAACGCCGCGCTGATTCTTTCAACAAGCACCGGAAGGTTTTTTGCCTCGTTAAATGTTGGAACAACAACTGAAACCATTGAAGGCATGCAAAAAATAGGGAAGGGAATGGTTTTTAATCGTTAAGAGAAAGGAATATTTTCGAACCAGATGAAGCTTGTTTTCCTGCAATCAGACCCCTTCACGAAAGTCGGGGTAATGACAATCTCAGCTGTGTTAAAGGCAGCGGGGCATGAAACCGGCTTGTTCATTGACAGCGCGGAAAAAAACATTGTTGAATCGGCATTGAACGCAAAGCCCGATGTGGTTGCGTTTTCCGGCGCGAGCGGAGCGCACCACTGGGATTTCGCGAAAGCGAGGGAGATAAAGGAAAAGGCGCCAAAAGTTAAGGTTTTGTTCGGCGGGCCGCATGCAACCTATTACCCGGAAATAATTGAAGAAAAATTCATTGACTTTGTGTGTGTCGGAGAAGGAGAGTATGCAATCCGCGAATTATTGGATGCATTGGAGAAAGGAAAAGACGCTTCAAAGATAAAGAACATTTGGGTGAAAAAGGGAAAAAAGGTTTTCCGCAACCCCTTGCGAAAGTTAGTGGAGGATTTGGACCTGCTTCCTTTTCCCGACCGCGACCTTTACTACAAGTACGATTTCCTGAAAAAGCAGCCGAAAAAGGATTTTTTGTTTTCCCGCGGCTGCCCCTATCAGTGCACTTTTTGCTTCAACCAGGACTACAAGCGAATTTACGAGGGCAGGGGAAAATATGTCAGGTTTGTGAGCCCGATGAAAGCAATTGAGGAAATAAAAGCCGCGCGCGATGCCTATGGCTTGGAGCGCTTAATGATTCACGACGATTTATTCATAATGAACAAAAAATGGTTCGACGAATTCATTGAATTGTACAAAAAAGAAGTTAATCTGCCTTTCAGCTGCCTGGCGCGCGCTGATTTGGTTACGGAAGAGATTGCCAAAAAGCTAAGGGAAGCGGGCTGCTCTGATGTTGCAGTGGGAATAGAATCAGGCGACGAGTTTGTCAGGAATGAAGTGCTGAAGAAAAACCTCAAGGAAGAATCCATAATCCGGGGCGCAGCGCTGATTAAGAAAAACAAGATGATGCTAAAGACCTTTAACATGATGTGCATGCCTGGGGAAACGCTTGAAGCGGCATGGAAAACCATTGACTTAAACATAAAAATCAAGGCTGATTTTGCATGGTGCTCTGTGCTCAAAATTTACCCAAAAACTTGGTTAGCGAATTACGCAATCGAGAATGGTTATCTGGACAAAGACTTTTCACTGGATGAATTCGGCGACTCCTATATCCTTTCCCCGACGCCCATAAAATTGAAGGGCAAGGACAGGATTCTCAACCTGCAGCGCTTTGTCTCCATTACAGTGAATTTTCCTTTCCTCAAGCCATTGGTGAAACAGCTAATCAAGCTGCCTCCGAACAGATTGTTCAATTTCCTTCTGCAAATAGAGTACGCTTTGCTTACAATCAAGACCTCGCAGATGGGCTTGATGAACTTCATTGACTTGGGCAGAAGAACAAGGGGCTACCTCGTGGATGAAAGGAAAAAAGAAGAAGAGGTAACTGCAGAGAGTTAAAAAAATGAAGTAAATATAGTATTTGGAAGTATTTTACACCTGTAAAAGAGAAACATTATTACCCAATTGCCCAGAAATATTTATAATTCACAAAATAAAAGACATTTATCCCATATTAGACGCAGAAAGCAAATGGAACAACTGGCTATTCATTGAAGATTATTACCCTGAATTAAAAAGTTTATGAACACCGCAAATTAGGAGTTGGATATTATGCCAAAATTTGAAATTGATTTTCTTGAAGACTATTCCCAAAAAACTCTAATTTCTGAGTTAAAACGAATTCAGAAAATTGTCGGCGACCGCTCTGTAACTAAATTTGATATTGACCGCTACAGTAAAGCTGGGTGGACAACTTACTTCAAGAAATTTGGTTCGTTTTCCAAAGCTATTTTAGCGGCAGGTTTGAAACCGAGCAGGATGCCTATCCACACTGAAAATTCAGAAATGATTTCTACCGTTGTCAGTCTTTGGACAAAAACATTGGAAAATGAAGGTCGGCGACCTATGGCTTCTGATTTGAAAAAATACGGCACCCCATATTCCCAAGATACTTATAGAAGACGCTTTGGTAGCTGGAAAAAAGTTCTGATTAAAGCATATAATTCAATTAATTTAAACGATAAACCGCCTGTAGAAGAAATTCCTAAAGTTACGCCGAATTTAGACATTCAAACAAATAGTAGGCAAGAGATTTCCGTTCGTAAAAGATTTCTTGTTTTTAAGCGTGATCAATTTACTTGTGTCATGTGTAGGCGTTCAGGTATCGGAATAAAATTAGAAGTAGATCATAAATTGCCAGTTTCTAAAGGCGGGACTAATAGCATGGATAATCTTCAAACCCTTTGTTTTGAATGTAATCGTGGAAAAAGGGCTGATTTGGAAGGTTAACCCGACTTTGGGTAAAACTACGACTTTAAATGCAAAGCCGACGATAGGGTTAAATTTAAATATTTCGCGGAATATAACTATACTTGTGTACTGTTGCTAGGGCGTTCTGCGGGTACTCAGTCCCGGGGGCAAACTAGGGTTCAACCGAAAGGTACTCAGTACACGCTTTTCCTCATTTTAGGAATTCCTCAAATTCTTCCACTTTTATTTTAATGCAGCAACTGCTGAATTTGTTTAAAGTGTCATGCCGGATAAGAAAGGCATATTTGTCTGCAATGGAATTTTTCGGCAGTTTTTGAAAAGCAATTGAAACATTGAGGCCAAGCTTTGTGCCTAAAAGGAATTCGAGGTTTTGCTTTATTTTTGATTCATTGCCTGAAAAATCCCTGCATACCGCAAGAGTAACATCTTTTAGTTTAAAGCGTTTTTTCAGTTCTTTGAATAAAAAATATATTGCAACACAATATAGCCTGACTTTAATGTTTGATTTCCCTGCCTTTGAATAAGGGTAACGGTATTTTCCCTCGCCATGGCGTGAACGGATTGTTAATGCATTTTTGTCACTGAATTTGTATGCAAGCAGGATTTTGCTGTTGCCCCTTTCAGCAACCAAAATAGTGTAGTCTTTTTCAAAAATATCGGAGCCGCTGACGTCAATTTCAAAGTCCATTCAAAGCACGCCCCGCAAAATTTCAATCACAAAACTTCCCTGAAATACGCAACAGTTTTCTCCAATCCGTCTTCAAGTGAAACCCTCGGCCCCCACTTCAGGAGTTTTTTTGCAAGCGAAATGTCAGGGCGCCTTTTTGAGGGATCGTCTTTTGGCAATGGCTTGAAGGAGATTTTTGATTTTGCGCCTGTTAAGGCAACTACTTTTTCAGCGAATTCAAGCATCGAGAATTCATTCGGGTTTCCTATGTTTATTGGCTCATGGTAATCGGAATTGATTGCAAGGAACAGGCCCTCAACCAAATCGGAAACAAAGCAAAAGGAACGCGTCTGCTTTCCGTCGCCGTAAATAGTCAAAGGTTCGCCTTTCAATGCCTGGACAATGAAGTTAGGCACTACTCTGCCATCATTGACAGCCATCCTTGGGCCATAAGTGTTGAAAATGCGCACGATATGCGTGTTAGCTTTATGCGCCCTGCGATAAGCCATTACAAGCGCCTCGGAAAAACGCTTGGCTTCGTCATAACAATTACCGGAAAACACGGCTTTTCCATTTCGCCTGACATAAATCACATGATTTGGAACATTAACACACCATACAAAACCATTGTAATCTATTACCTTTCTTTTCGGATAGAGCGGTGTCAAAAAATCTTTTCTTTTGTTACTTAAAACATGAAGTTGGTAAACAGGCCGGTTTTTCCTTTTGTCCTTAAAAACTATTGTACCAGCAAAACCAAGCTTCAATAGTATTTCTTGGAAATCTCCAACAAGCCTATCAGAACTTGAATAAAATGCCCCTTTATTAACGCTGCCGTCCCCAAGCATCAATGCATCAAACAAGATGGTCAATTGCCGCTTTGAAAGCTGCTTCATTTCGGTTGGAATAAAGCGCTCCTTTGATTTGCCAAACTGCCGCAAATAAGAAAACAATTGCTTGCTTACAATTCTGAACTGCGCATTTTCTTCATAAAACTTAAACCCTAACCTGCCAAGACAAGCCTTAATTTTTTCCCTATATTCTTTTTTCTTCTTTGACTGAGAAATCAAAACATTATACGCTTTTGTGTGATATATCTTACCGCCAATACTCTGTTGCCGCTTTCTTTCATGTGTTGAGCCTTCAGTTAAAAAGTACCCCAAAAACTCCAGCCAGGTATCCATCTCTATTTTGGTCTGCTGCTCCGATTTTGCATTCTTGACTCTCTTCAGGTAAAAATAGGAATTTTCCTGGCCATCCCACCTCGCGCCTTTCTGCATTTCCGCCCTATGCCATTGGATAGATTCAAAAGCTTCGATGAGGGTAAACCGCCTATCCCTTGGCTTAACATACATTTTATGATTTGGGGTAACAAGCAAATCAATTTTTGAATTTTTAAATTCAAACATTTGGCCAACATATTGCTGCTTAATTATTTCCAGTGGATGGCTATACTCAATCAAGCCGCCGGAAGTTAGAGTCAAAATAAAATCGTTCTTATTAAGTTCACAAAAAAGTTTCCAACCATCAAGCGTTAAAACTTCAGTATCCTCTGAAAAACAAGAGCGAACTCCAACAGGGTTAACGTTGCCCCAATAAGTTTCCTTTTGCGGGTGTTCAAGTGGCTCCCCATAAACCTCGCTTGTGGAGGCCTGCAAAAAAGAGGCGTTGTTTTTGAGCGCAAGCTCCAATGCGTTTTTCGTGCCGAGCGAGCCAACCAAAAGAGTTTCAATCGGGTGCTCCTGATAGTGAATCGGAGAAGCTGGAGAGGCGAGGTTGAAGACAAAATCCACTTTTTCTTTTACGGGAATTTCTTTGGAAATGTCAGCGCTTACCAAGGAAAAATTTTTGTCGGAGAGAAGGTGCGCAACGTTTTCCTTTGAACCCGTCAAGAAATTGTCAACGCAGATAACATTAATTTTTTTTTGGAGCAGGAATTCGCATAAATTCGCGCCGATGAAGCCAGCACCGCCAGTAACAACCGCGGTTTTCGCGCTATTTTCCGCCATTGAATTCACTTCTTGCCTTTCCCAGCGCCTCAAAGCTTCCAATGTCAAACCATTGGCCGGAGAAAAGGACCCCGAAAACGTCTTTTTTAGAGGAAAGGTATGCAATGAATTTGCCTGAATCGTCTTTGCCTGAAAAAGCTTTGAGGTATTCCTGCAGGTCTAAGAGGTCAGAGCGCCTGAAAAGATAGCACGCGGTCGCAGCATAATTAGTGCGCGGCTTTTCCGGCTTTTCCTCAAAGCCGATGATTTTTTTAGTTGGGTCAAGCTCTACCACCCCGAATTTTCCTGCAATCTCTTCCTTTGAAGGAAAACGGTAAAGCGCAATTGCAGAGGCATTTTTTTCCTCAGACGTCTTTGTCATTTTTTCAAGGTTGAAGTCAAAAAGGTTGTCACCCGCAACAACAAGGACATCCTCGTCAATTTTCAGCTCTTCTATAACGTAAGCGATGTCGCCTATTGCGCCAAGGCGGTTTTCCTCGGAAGTTGAATGGTCGTTCAATAACTTTAACGGGACAGTGCACTTGTTTTTTTTAGCCCAGTCCTCAAAGTCGTAGAAAAATTTGTCGTTTGAAACCACGATGACCTCGTTTACTTCCTTTAATTCGCATATTTTTTCAACAATGTATGAGATGATTGGCTTTCCTTTAACGTCAAGCAATGCTTTTGACTGCTCCTTGGTCATTGGGTAAAGCCTTGTCGCGTACCCAGCCGCCAGAACAATTGCCTTCATTTTTTAACACCAAAAAAAAAAAACAGTCAGCCCGCAGGCCTTCCGATACAAATGTAAGTAAAACCCAAATCCTTTAATTCCTTTGGCTCGAAGATGTTCCGCGCGTCAATTATTAAAGGCATTGCAAGCAATGACTTAAGCCTTTTCAGGTCAATCTCCCTGAACTCGTTCCACTCAGTGAGGAAAACCGCTGCGTCAGCGCCCTTTGCGGCGTCAAACGCGTTTTTGCAGAACTCCGCGCCTTTAAGGATTTTTTTCGCGCCAGGCATTGCCTCCGGGTCAAAGGCCTTAACCTTCACGCCCTCGGAAAGCAAGGCATTAATAATGTCAATTGAGGGCGCATCCCTTAAATCATCGGTGTTGGGCTTGAATGAAAGCCCTAAAACAGCAACAGTTTTTCCCTTTGGCTGGCCCAATGCTTCAAGGATTTTTTCAGTGAAAAACTGCCTTTGGCCCATGTTAATTTTTTCAACTTCCTTGAGCAAAGCAAAGTCAACGCCAAGCTGCTCGGAGATTTTAATGAAAGCGGAAACATCTTTCGGAAAACAAGAGCCGCCATAACCCAGGCCCGCGTTCAAAAACCTTTTCCCAATCCTTTTGTCCAAACCCATTCCCTGCGCTACAAGCTCCACATCAGCTCCAGCTGCCTCGCAGACCCTTGCAACCGCATTAATGAATGAAATCTTCATCGCCAAAAAGGAATTGGAGGCATGCTTGATTATTTCCGCGCTGTTGATGTCAGTGAAAATAATCTGCGAATTCAACGGCTTGTAAAGCTCCCTGAATACATTTCGCGCTTTCTCGCTTTCCGTGCCAACAACTATGCGGTCAGGCTCCAAAAAATCCTTTACAGCTGTTCCCTCGCGCAAAAATTCCGGATTAGAGGCAACGTCAAACAGCTCTTTTTTCACGCCACACTCCTTGATTGTTTCAACAATTTTTTCCCCTGTCTGCACTGGAACAGTGCTTTTCTCCACGACAACAGTGTACTTCTTTATCGCGGAAGCGATTTCCCTTGCAACATTTTCAACGAATGAAAGGTCCGCTTCCCCATTTTCCTTTGGAGGAGTGCCAACTGCAATGAACACAATGGAAGAAGCCTTGACCGCCTCTTTCACGCTATCCGAAAAAGACAGCCTTCCCGCTTTCACATTCCTTTCAATCATTTCCTGCAAGCCCGGCTCATAGATTGGGCAGATGCCTTTCCTCAGCTTGGCGATTTTTTCCGCGTTATTATCAACGCAAATGACGCTGTTGCCCAGTTCCGCGAAACAAGTGCCTGCAACCAAGCCGACATAGCCTGAACCAATAACCACGATATCCATAAAACCACTGAATGAAAGAAATTGCTAAGAGAATTGGGGGGCTAAAAGGTTTAAATAACGTGAAGCCATTCGGGCAAAGAACGAATTATTTGAAGGAAGCTTTAAGTTTTTGCAATGCCAAAAGATTTTTAAGCCATTATTAATGCCATATTAATATGGTGATAATATGCCAGTTGCAATCGTGAAGCTTGACGAGGAAGCCAACAAGGTGATAAACATCGTTAAGGCAAAGTACGGCCTGAAGGACAAAAGCGAGGCCATAAACATGATGGCGCAGGAATATGAAGAGGAATTGCTTGAGCCTGAACTTAAGCCGGAGTTTATTGAAAAGATGAGGAAAATCGGGAAGGAAAAAACGGCCAAAGTAAAAAATCTGGACGAATACTTTGACATGCTCCGCAAGAGATGATTGTATTGCCTTACAGCCTTGAGACAAAGAAAAGCGTGGACAAGATTTTTGAAAAAATAGCAAAAAGGGATCCCGCACAGGAAAAATCAGTAAAGGCAAAAATTTTACAGATTCTTGAGGACCCTTACAGGTTCAAGCCACTGCGATATCCTATGCAGGGCAAAAGGAGAGTCCATGCATTTGGCCCGTTCGTTTTGGTTTATTCAATAAATGAGAAAGAAAAAACCGTTGTAATAGAGAATTATGAGCACCATGACGGCATTTACAAGCGTTAAATATCAAATATTGGCAAACAATAAAACCCAAGCGCCATACACTGCGGCAGAGCAGATTAGCGGCTCAAACACATTACAGCCTATTGCAAAAGCTTTTAAAATGTTGTTATATAACTATATATAACAAGAAAATGGTGTTTTTTATGGCTCAAATGCAGGTGCAAATTTTGCATTACCCTAGGCTTGACACTGTGCTGATGGTGGAAAATTTTGTAAAAGAGAATAGCGGCGAGTTCAAGAAGCGCAGCCTTTGGGAGAAGCTGCCGAAAAAAACCATGTACCAGACTTATTGCGTAATCTTTGACTATCTCGCGGATTCTGGAAAAATAGGCGTCGACAGGGAAGGGCATATCGCATGGGTTTGGAACCCGGCCATTGTAAAAAAATATCTTGCCCGAGAGGATTTGTCCTGGAGGCGCCCCAAATGATTCTGCCCTGCAATATAAAATTTGCCGATGAGAAAGTGAAGAAGGCCTTTGAAGAACTTGCGCACTCCACAACTGAAGACATACAATTATACAAATTTCTCTCACAGGCACTGGCGAACATTGAAGAAAATGCTTTCTGCGGAATCCAGATCCCAAAACGCCTAATCCCAAAAGAATACCTGCAAAAATACGGAATTGACAACCTTTGGAATTATAACTTGCCGAACGCGTGGCGGCTCTTGTACTCTGTGGCAAGGGAAGAATTGGTGGTTATAAGCATCATCCTTGAATGGGGCAAGCACAAGCAATACGACAGAAAATTCGGCTACAGGAAAAACTGAAGGAAAATACAGCCAAATCCAGAATCAACAATTATAAAAGTTTGCAGGGAAGAATAAGTCAGGCAATAGGGCAAAACCAGGCAGGCACTATATATGAATAATAAAAGAATACTAATAACCGGAATCAACGGCTTTGTGGGCTCGCATTTGGCTGACCTTTTAGCGCAAAAAGAAGAGGGAATGGAAATCTACGGCACAATTAGGGGAAGGACTGCAAACCTTGAAAATTTAAAGCACTTAAAGCAGCAAATAAAAATAATTGAATGCGACATAACAGATGCTTATTCCGTGAACAAAACCATTGAAGAAGTTGAACCTGACTTCGTTTTCCATCTCGCGGCGCAGGCATTTGTTCCGGCTTCATGGCGTTCGCCGATTGAAACAATGAACACAAACGTGATTGGCTCAATGAACTTGTTTGAGGCGCTGAGGAAAAGCAAAACCGAGGCGCGGATTCAGATTGCGGGAAGCAGCGAGGAATACGGGCTGGTTTTGCAGAATGAAACGCCGATAACGGAAAAAAATGAGTTAAGGCCCTTGAGCCCTTACGGAGTAAGCAAGTGCACAATGGATTTGCTCGGCTACCAGTACTTCAAAAGTTATGGGATGAAAATTGTGAGGACGCGCGCGTTCAACCACACTGGCCCAAGGCGCGGAGACGCCTATGTGTGCAGCAACTGGTGCAAACAAGTGGCGGAAATAAACGCGGGCAAACAGCAGCCAACCATTATGGTCGGCAACCTTGAGGCGAAAAGGGATTTCACGGATGTAAGGGACATTGTAAGGGGATACGCGCTTGCAGCGGAAAAAGGGAAAGTGGGAGAGGTTTACAACCTTTGCTCGGGAAAAACCCACGTGATGAAGGACATCCTTGAAAAAATAAAAATGCATGCGAAAAAAGCGGTTTCCGTAAAAGAGGACCCCGCAAGGCTCAGGCCAAGCGACGTAATGATTCTGCTCGGCGATTACTCCAAGTTCAACAAGGCAACTGGATGGAAACCCGAAATACCGTTTGACAAAACGCTGGAAGACCTTTTCGCTTACTGGGAGCAGCGAGTCTAAAATGATAAGGAAGGCGTTCATTCTCGCAGGGGGAAAAGGCGAAAGGCTGCGCCCGCTCACAAACGAAATCCCCAAGCCATTGATTGAAGTGAAAGGAAAGCCCATACTGCAGTACTCGGTTGAATTGCTGCGTGAAGCGGGGGTTAAGGAAATTGTTTTGGGCGTGGGCTATAAAGCGGAAAAAATAAAGGTGTTCTTCGGAAACGGGGAAAAGTTCGGGGTGAAGGTTTTTTACAGCGAGGAAAAGGAAGCGCTTGGAACAGGGGGCGCGTTAAAGCACGCGGAAAAATTCTTCGCAAATGAAAAAAAATTCATAATGCTGAACGGAGATAATTTAGCGGACTACGATTTCAAAAAAATGATTGAAGAGCACGAGGCAAACAATGCCGCGGCAACGATTGCATTGGTCAAAGTGGATGACCCTTCAAGTTACGGTGTGGCGGAACTGCAGGAAAAAAAAATAGTGCGCTTTGTTGAGAAGCCGAAGAGAGAAGAGGCGCCAAGCAACTATGCGAATGCCGGGGCATACGTTCTGAACAAGGAAATTTTCAAATTGCTGCCGCACGGGTTTTCCTTGATTGAAAAAAACGCTTTCCCGCAACTAGCTGGAGAAGGAAAGCTTTTTGCGTTTTTCCATGAAGGGCAGTGGTTTCCAACAGACGACAAAAAAAGGCTGGAAGATGCGGAAAAAAACTTCAATGCAAGGTAAAAAAAACAAAACTTTCAAAAAAAAACGATTTTTTTCAGATGTCTTATCCCGAATTAATGTCCCCTCTAGGAATTTAGCAAGCTTGGGTAAAAAGCTTGCTATGCGCAAGCTGAATCAGAGGAAGGTTAGGTGGATTGTGAAACAATGGGATTTGGGTGAGTTGAGTCATTGGAGTATTGC
>JAZDDZ010000050.1:0-28812 GCA_043809245.1 Candidatus Iainarchaeum sp. | reverse complement strand
AACCTTCTCAATAACCTCAAAACCCTCCATGCGCAGAGAAATTGTCTTTTTCATAGTAGCTACTTTGTAGCTACAATATGCGTTTAAACATATCTATCAGCCAAAACAACACAAAAACACTCAAAAACCGTTAGCAGTTACTTATGAAAGTAATATTTATATAGGGGATTGGCTCAAAGTATAATAACAGGTGGTTTTTTATGGGGAATATTGACAAAAAGAAAGTTAAGAAAATTTTCATGTCTCCGACTTTTGACGCAAGGCCTTTGGGTAAAAGCTGAATGCTTTTAGTTCTTTTTTGTTGCGCTTAAAGGGTCTGGATGATGGGGAGAGGTGAGTATTTTCTCAAATTGTATCACCCTGAAGAGAAAGGGTTTCTTGTTTTCAGTAAAACAGGGGCTTTTTTGGGTTTAGAGAAAAGCGCGCCTTTGGAAAAGATTATTGACCCTGCACGGCAGGAGACGGTTTTAGGGGCTGGGCAGTTTAACAAATTTTTTTGCAGTTTCATTCATCGGGATCTTCCCTCTAACATTGATTCGCCTGACCTGTTTGTGGATTTCGTTAAAAAAGAGGCAGAAGTTTCTGGAAACATGAACGTATTGGATGCTGGTGCCGGAAATGGAAAGCTTTTGGGAGCGCTGAAGGGCAAGGGCTGCTATTTGGTTGGCTTGGACCTTGTGTCCGGAAAAAATTCATGCGAATATGACCGGTTTGTTGAAGCCAGCGTTGAAGATATTCCTTTGGAAAGCAATTTTTTTGACCGCGTTTTTGCTGTTTTTTTGTTAGAGCACGTGGCTAGCGTTGAAAATTCTTTGTCGGAATTGGTGAGAGTGGCAAGGAAGGGGGGAACAATAGTTATAGCGGTTCCATCGCTTGGCTTATTGGATTCAATTAAGGCCTTTTTTGGATTGGATGAAATGACCTTGAATCCTGAGCATTTCAGGTATTTTGGCTTAATCAGCAGGGTTCCATGGTGTTATAACACTAAAAAGTTTTTGTCTTTGGCGGCAAAAGACTGTAAGATTAAATCAGTGAATGGGATTAAAATCTCAAAGAATGGGATTCGGAAGACCCTGTTTAAATTTTTTGCACCACAAACATTCATTGTTCTGGAAAAAAGGTGAATTAATTGGAATACGACCTTTGCTTGATTTTTCCCCCTGTTTGGTATGCCGAATACCCTTATTTGAGCACGGCTGCGCTGAAGGCGTATTTGGAGGGAAAGGGCTTCAAAGTTCTGCAAAAAGACCTGAATATTGGTTTCTTCCAAAAATTAAAGAAAAGTGAAGAAGTGAAACCGCTCTATGATAAAGCCAGGGAGTATTTACGGAAGCATGAAACGGGGTATGGTGTTATTGGCGAATTAAAGGAAAAAATCGGAAAAAAGGATTTTGAGGAATTCAGGGAAGATTTGGCAGCCAATAATGTGCCGTTTGACTTTTTTTCAGCAATTGTTTCTCTCGGCTCATTTTTTAATGAAGCCAGCACTGAGGTTTATCACGACCCATTATTCAGCAGTGTTTCCTTAAGCGATTATGCTGTATCGTTAAAGGGGTTAAAGAAAATAGTTGGCGACAACAAAAACAGGTTTTTAGGCTTGCGGGAGGAAATAAAATGCATTAAATCCAGTAATTTTGCTATAACAGTTGTTGCCTTGAATCAGGTCGTTGCGGCTTTTACCATTGCCCGTTTAATTAAAGAGGAAACAAATTCAAGGGTTTTTTTAGGTGGGCCCTGGGCAACGCAGCTTAACAAAAAACTGCTAAAAAAAGAGGTGTTTGATTTTTTTGATGTGGTTTGTTTTTCTGACGGAGAAAACGTCTTAAGCCAATTGTTGGAAGGGCAGGGTTTTGAAAGCGTGCCGGGCATTGCTTTCCGTAAATGTGGGAAAATTATTTGGAATAAGGCCGGCTCCCCAGTTGACATAAATTCTTTGCCCACACCAAGCTTTGATGATTTGCCTTTGGGCGAATATTTTTATCCAAAAATGTTTCCCTTGCAGACATCAAAATCCTGTTATTGGGCCAGGTGCGTTTACTGTTCATATCCTGTAATTGAAGGGCGCTACATTGAAAGGGGCATGGATTTGGTGGTTTCTGACATTAAAAATCTTGTAAAAAAATACGGGGCTGAGAAGATAATGTTTGCCGATTCCTGTTTAAAACCCCGGAGGCTTGAAGAACTGTCAAAAAGAATTTTGCGCGAGGGAATTAATATAAAATTCGGGGCTTATGCAAGGTTTGACAAGGGGTTCAGTAAAGAAACATTTGAAATAGCGAGTAAAGCCGGCTTGAAAGAGCTTTGCTGGGGTCTTGAAAGCGGTTCTGGAAAAGTATTGAAAAAAATTAGAAAGGGCTTTCTCTTGGAGGAAGCTGAAAAAATACTGAAAGAAGCCAAATCTTTCGGAATACATAGCCGAGTTTTTTTCATGTATGACCTTCCCTGCGAGGAAAGGAAAGACTTTGAAAAAACCTTAGAATTCTTCAAGAAAAACCAGGAAAACATTTCCTCTTTCTGCCTTACACGATATGTCCCTGAAATAAATACTGCAATTGAAAAAGAAGCAAAAAATCTCGGGATAAAGCTAAAATACAACCGTAAAAAAAACCTCTGCCTTGCATACGACTATCTCCATTCATTAAAAGAAAAAGACATTGAAGAAATCGCAGGAAAATTCAATTAAAAAGAAATTGGCCGTTCTATCAGTAAGCCAAATCATCTTTCCCTTCTTTTCTCCATTATTTCCCCCAAATTTTTCCGGTTTTCCGCGTAGGCGCTGAATAATTCCTTGAATGCGTTCCTGCGTGCAGCGGAAACAACTGAAATGCAGAATTCAAATGGCAGCACGAACACAAGCGCCCAAAGCGGCTCGTTCAGCAGCTGGAACCTTAAGCGGTTTTTTTTCGCGAGAAAATACTTCCATTTGCTGAATTTTTTCTGCCCTGTTGTTGCTCCCTCAAGGTGCGTGATTGTGGCTTTTGGCGTATACATCACCAAAAAGCCTTTTCTTCTCGTCCTTTCCGAGAAATCAGTTTCCTCGTAATAAATCGGGTTGAATCCTTCATCCAGCAATCCAATTTCATCCAAAACCTTTTGCCTGATTAGAAAAGCCGCGCCTGAAACAGTTTTAACAATCTTTTCCGCTTCAGCCCCTTTAATTTGCTGTACGCTTCCGTCCCCGAAAACAAGCCTTGGGCCAAGAATTCCAACAAGGGGATGCCTTTGCATTGCCTTGACCATTTCATCAAGCCAATCACTTTGCTTTATGAGTGTGTCATTGTTCAGCAATAAAACGAATTCGCCTTTGCTTTGCCTGATGCCGTCGTTGTTTCCCCCAGCAAAGCCCCTGTTCTCCTTGTTTTCAATCAGTTTTGCCCAGGAAAATTCCTTTTTCACCATCTCCGTGCTTCCATCGCTGCTGGCGTTGTCAACAACAATAACCTCGTAAGGCGCATAATTCGTATTCTCCCTTAGCGACTTCAGGCAGTTGCGCAATAATTCCTTTCCATTCCAGTTCAGGACAACGATTGAAACCAAAGGATTTTCCGCCTTTACAGCCATCATTGCTCACCCAAAATCTTGCGATAGGCTTCAAGGGTTTTTTCCGCTGCGTTCTCCCACAAAAAGTTCTCCTGAATGCGCTGCTTCAATTCACTGCTTTTTTTTGCGCTGAATGCCTTTTCAATTTTTTCCGCAATGTCCTTTTCATCCGCGGGATTCGCATAAAAAGCGTTGTTCCCAAAATATTCGCGCGTGCAGCCCCTGTCAGTAATAACAACCTTTGCCCCTGCAAGCCCTGCCTCTAGTGCGCTTAAACCCGGGGTTTCATACCATGAAGGCAAAGCGAATACCCCACAAGCGGCATAAGCCGATGCAAGCAGCGAACTCTCATTCCCAATCCTTCCCAGAAAATGCACTTTCCCGCCGGCAGCCTCTTTCACGCATTCGGCATAATAGTCTTTCGTGTGCTCCGGCGCATCTCCAATGATAACCAGTTCTTTTCCAGCAAGTTTCGCTGCCTTGATGAGCGCCAAAACGTTTTTTCTCGGCTCAATCCTTCCAACATACAAAACGAAATCCTTGAAGCCGAATCTTTCCCAAAACTCTTCTGGCTTTGCATTTGCAAACCCTTCATCCGCTCCGTTGGGCACAACAAAAATCTTCCCTTTTTCCGCGCCGAATTCTTTCCGCAGAATTTCCGCTTCCGCTTGCGAGTTCGGCAGCAATGCATCCGCAAGCGAAATAATCTCTTTTGCCTTTGAAAAACCGAGATTTGCCGTGAAAGAGTAGGCAATCTTCTTCACTTTTTTGTGCAATGGAATCCTTTCCTTTAACGCGTATTCATTCTGAGGCCAGTAAATAGTTGAAACCGCAACTTTTAACCCCGCTTTTTTCGCGTTTTTCACTGTTTCAAGGCAATCGCCTGCAATGCTGAAGTTATGCAGAAGCGCGTAGTCTGACAGCCTTTGTTTTCCATCAAAAAAATCAATTTTAACTCCGCCTAATTTCTCCAATGCTTCCCTTGTTTTCAGCAGCTGCACCTCTCCGCCGCCCTTGGCTTTGAAAGCCGTTGCATAGGTTGAAAACAATGCATTCATTTATTCCCTCTTTTTATTTTTGCCTTACGAGATAATCGCCTATTGCCATGAAATCCAGGTTTGTTGTGCGGAAAGTCTTCACTGCATCAGCCGGCGTGCACACAATCGGTTCCCCGCGGTCATTGAAGGAAGTGTTCATAACCACTGGAACTCCCTTTATTTTCTCAAATTCCTCTATCAGCCTGTAATAGCGCGGGTTAACTTTTTTCTCCACCATCTGTGACCTTGCTGTTCCGTCAACGTGAACAACCGCGGGAATCTCGTTCCATTTCTCTTTTTTGACACGCGAGCTCAGAATCATGAATGGGCTTGGATAGGGGTTTTCAAGGTATTCTTTTGCTGCCCCTGCAAGCATTGACGGGCAGAAAGGCCTCCATGCCTCGCGGTGCTTTACCTGGTTATTGACCTTATCGTTCATTCCAAAAACAGTCGGGTCTGCCAAAATGCTTCTTGAACCCAAAGCCCTTGGCCCCATTTCCATTTTTCCCTGGAACCAGCCAATGATTTTTCCCTTTGCAATCAGTTCCGCTGCCCTTCCCTCAATTGCTTTCTCCGCCGAATACTTTAATCCTGATTTTTTCAGCTCAGCCTCTATCTGAGCATTGCCGAATTCCGGGCCGTAATATGCGTGGTCCATTTTCCACTCGTTCCTTCCACCCTGCTTAATGTGTTCTAGCAGCGCTGCCCCGATTGCAGTTCCAGCATCAGTTGCAGCGGGCTGGATAAAGATGTCGTCAACGAATTCCTGCTCCAAAAGCTTTCCGTTGCCCACGCAGTTCAGGCCGCATCCTCCCGCGATTGTGAATGCCCTTATTCCGTTTTTTTCATGCATCCATGCCGCTAGCGTTACAAGCGCGGTTTCGTAAATAGCCTGAATTGTTGCCGCGATGTCAGCGTGCCTTTGCGTCAGCTTTTCATCTTTTTGCCTTTTTTTTCCGAATTTTTTCACAAGCAATGCGTCACGCTGAACCTGCCTTTCAAGCCTTTCATGCAGCCCCTGCATCCCTAGCTTCAAAGCGATTTTTTTTGCTGCCCTTCTCATCAGCCTAGCGTACTCCGCTGGTGAAAAATAGTTTGAGTAAGATGCCCTGCGCGTGGTGTAAGAGCCTTTTCCGAATTTAATGACGTCATCGTAAAAATAAACTGGTTTTCCATAAGATGCAAGGCCCATTGTTTTTCCTTCATCGCTGTTCGGCCAGAAGCCGAGGAACTCGGTGAAGGAAGCGTAAAGGTTTCCAAGCGAGTTTAAGTGTGAAAAGCTCTTCAACGCGCTTATTTCACTCTGGCTCTTGCCCACGCTAAGCAATGTTGCCTCTGACTCCCCCCTGTTGTCAAGGGAAAGGTTGTTTGCCTCCTCAAAGCCAGAGGGAAAGTAAGACGAAGCCGAATGCGCAAGGGGATGCGCGTAAAAAGACATTTTTTGCCTGTTTTGCTGTGAAAAAATATCCTTCCTTATCTTATTATAGTAGAATAAAGCCGAGCCAATTCCCGTAAAACCCTGGGGGTTCAGGGCCATCATTTTAAGCTCTTTCAGCAAGTGCTCTGTGGCGTCATTCCACCCAACTGCAATCCTTTCAACCTGTGCAAGCGTGATTCCCTGTGAGGCAAGGCACCATTCAATCGCCTCTTTTGGATAGGTGTCTTTTCCCATGTGCTTTATCCTGCTGAATCTTTCCTCTTCAACCGCAGCAACAAGCATTCCGTCCTTTAACAGTGCAGCGGCAGGGTTCGCGGATGCAGGGGAAGTTATTCCAAGAAGGTACTTCATAATCAAAACCACACCAATTAATCTTTTAAAACCGCCCAATTTTTTCTCCAAGCGAAATTTTGAGGATGCGCTGGCTTGCCTTTCCGTCTCCGAAAGGCGTTTTCGTTGCCGCAAGCTTTCTCTTTAGCTTTCCATAACCTTGGTTTATTTTTCTGCTTTCCGATGCGATTTTTTTAGCATTCCATCCGACAAGAGTTCCAAAGGAGCCGATTATTTCAGGCCGCTCAGTGTTCTCACGCGTCACGAGAATGGGCTTCTTGTAAATGCTTGCCTCTTCCTGCAGTCCGCCTGAATCGCTTACGATGAATTTGCTTGAAGCGCACAGCTTAAGGCAATCAAAGTAACTCAATGGCTTTGTCACAACCAAATCATTTATTTCCCCTAACTTTTTTCCCAGTCCAAACGATTCGATGTTTTTTTCCGTTCTCGGGTGCATCGGCCAAAGCACAGGCTGCATTACTCCCTTCAATCCCTCCAAAAGCCCTGCGAGCCTTTCCTTTTTGTCCACTATTTCCGCGCGGTGCGCGGTGAAAAAAACAAATCCCTCTTTTTCCAGGCCGAATTCATCCAATGCCTTTGACTTTTTCTCCGCAATTCCGAGATTCCTTTCAACAGCTTCCACAATTGTATTCCCAGTCAAAAAAATCCTTTCTCTGGCAACCGCGGAATCCAGCAAATTTTTTTGAGCGGTTTTTGTCGGTGCAAAACAATAATCCGCAAATTGGTCCGCGGCAATCCTGTTAAGCTCCTCTGGCATGGAGCGGTCAAAGCTCCTTAAACCGGCTTCAATGTGCCCGAATGGAATTCCATTCTTGTTTGCCGCGATTGCAGCCGCAAGAACCGAATTAGTGTCGCCTTCCGCAAGGACGATTTCAGGCCTGAATTCCTCTAACTCTTCGTCAAGCCTTTCAATTGTTTCCGCTAACTGTTTTGCGGAGCCCATTGAGCCAACTTCCAGGTTCCTGTCAATCTGAGGCAAGCCAAGCTCTTCAATGAAACTGCTGCTCAATTCAAACGAATAGTGCTGTCCAGTGTGGATTATCCTCGCATTGCCCCCCAATTTTTCCTTTGCCAGAACCATTAATTCGGCGAGCTTTATTATTTCAGGCCTTGTCCCGAAAACAATTGAGATTCTTTTCATGCGCTTTCACCCAAAACCCTTTTGTATAACGCGATGTATTCGCCCGCCTTTTTTTCCCAGCCGAATTTTTCAACGCTTGAGAAAGCATTTCCCGCAATTAGTTCAATCTCTTTAATGCTTTTTCCCGTGATACCGGCTATTTTCTCCGCGCTTTTTTCAGTTTCCTGAAAATCAAGCAGAAATCCATTCTCGCCATCGCTTACAAAATTCCTGAAAGACTCGTTTTCATGCAGCAAGGGAACGCAGCCGGCAGCCATTGCCTCCACCGCGCTTATGCCGAATCCCTCAAACCTTGAAGCGGAAACAAAGAACCCGCTTTCCCTGTACAATTCAAGCAGCTCTTCTTCCGAAACCTTTCCCGTGAATACAACTTCGCGTTCAATCCCTTTTTCTCGCGCAATCTTCTGCAGTTCCGGGAGAATGTGCTCCCAGTCCTCTCCCGCAACCACTAGCCTAAACCCAATGCCTTTCCTTTTCAATTCAGCGAATGTCTCCAACAGCAAATCAATCCTCTTGTTTTTTGAAAGCCTTCCCACAAACAAAAATTGGCTGAAATTCTTTTTCCCGCGCAATTTTTTCATGGCATTTACATCAACACCATTTTCCAGCAGAGTGGTTTTCCTGCAAATCTTTTTGAAGATTTCGTAATCGCTTTTGCTGTCCGCGATTACAGCGTCAGCGGAATTCAGCGCCAGCCTGTTAAGCGTGCTAAAATAAATTTTTTTCAGCAATCCGATTTCCTTTGTGTGCCAGATGCCGCCATGCGTGTTTATGACAACTTTCTTGTTGGAGAACAAGGAAAACGCGTCAGAGAAAAACCCTAGGCCGTGCACGTGCACCAAGTCAAAGCCATTGGCAAACTTCAGCGCTTTCGTCGCAAGCTTATAATATTTCAGGTCAAGGAACGGCACCCTATGCACCTTCACTCCGTTGGCTTCCTCTTCTTTCGGCAGCTTTTCACGCGAATAAGCGCATTTGTCCAAGCACACAACAGCGCACTCTATTCCTTTAGCTGAAAGTTCGCGGCACAACTGCTCAGTTATCCTCTCCACGCCCCCCACGCAAGGTGAAAAATGGTTTACCGCGTGAAGCACTCTGAATTTTTCCATTCCACAATTCCCCTTAAACCAATCCGAATTTTTTCAGCTCGCTGTTCGCTTCATCGAATTTATCAATAGCTTTCTCTTTTTTGCTCCACTCAATGAGTTCCGCGATTGTTTTCTCCAGCGAAAAGCCCGGCTCGAAGCCCAATTTTTTCCTAATCTTGGAGATGTCAGCGTAACAGTGCCTTATGTCGCCTTTCCTAAACTTTTGTGTGTAAATTGGCCCTTCCCTAAAATTGTAAGCCGAACAAATTGTTTCCGCGAGTTCCTTTATCGTTGACGGCTTTCCAGTGCCCACATTGAATGGCTCATAGTCTGCTGCATTTGACTTCATCGCCAAAAGGTTTGCATTAACAATGTCGTGCACTGAAACAAAATCGCGGCTCTGCAAGCCGTCCTCATAAACAATCGGCTGCTTTTTGTTCTTCACCCTGCTCAAAAAAATTGCGGCAACTCCAGTGTAAGGGTTGCTCAGCGACTGCCTTGGCCCCAAAACATTGAAGTACCTCAATGCAACCGCGGGAATGCCGTAAGCCTTTCCAAGCATTAAAACAATTTCCTCCTGGTTTCTTTTCGTTAAGGCATAAATTGAATTAATGTCCAGTTTTTTTCTTTCAGGAGTTGCAACCGCTTTTAGTTCAGAGCCGCATTCAGGGCAGGACTGCTCCCAGTTTCCCTTCTGCATTTCCTTTTCTTCCCTAAGCCCCGGCTCCCTTTCCATTTTGCATTTTCCGCAGAAGTAAAGCCCTTCGCCGTAAGCGCTCATTGAAGACGCCACCAAAAGTTTTTTCACGGAGTGCTCTTTTTTTATCAAATGCTCCAGCAGTTTTGCAGTGCCCAAATCATTGTTGTCAATGTATTCATTTACCTCATACATGCTTTGCCCGACTCCGACAGCAGCCGCCTCATGGAAAACCACTTCCGCGCCGTCAATCGCCTTTGCCAGATCCTTTTCGTTCCTCACATCCCCTTTGATGAATTCCGCTCCCTTGTCTAGATAGCCGGGGCCCTTTGAATTTTTTCCATGCACCTGCTCGCTTAAATTATCCAATACAACAACTTCATTACCTTCTTCCAGCAATGCTTCAACAAGATGGCTTCCGATGAAACCCGCGCCGCCCGTAACCAAAACCTTTTTTCCCATTCACTTTCCCCCATTTCCAGCAAATAATTTTTTAACCAGCCCATAGCAGACTCCCGCATCAATCACCGCGGCCCTCATCAAGATGACTATCGGGCTTGCAATTCCCACAAAAAAATCCCTTGAGAGCATGAAGAAAGTCAGGGGAATGATTGAAACAGCAAGCACTGCTGAAAGTGCAACCCCTGCGAGTGCAACCTCTGCTCCGCTGAAAGGCGCGAAAACCGCGCTCAATGCAACAAGCGGAACAAGCGCCATCTGCAGCTTTAAAGCCCTTGAGCTATAGCTGTCATGCAGAATTTTCCCCCTATTTTTCCCGTAAACCCACACGCGCCAATAACCGCGGAAAAACTTGATGCGCAGGAATTTCAGCAGCGAGCTTGGATGCAGATGCCATACAACCGCGTTCTTGTTGAAGTAAAACCTGTATCCCCTGGATGAAATCCTGAAGCTCAAATCAGTGTCCTCTCCCGAGGCAATCGGAAAAGTTTCGTCAAAACCGTTAACCGCGAGGAAAACCTTTTTCAGGAACGCGGCGGAATAGCTTCCCATGAAGTCAATTTCTTTTTCCTCAGCCATCTTCTCGTGCCTTTGCCCTATTTCCAGCTGCGCAAACCTCGCAACCCATTCGTTTTGCCTTGTCCTGTAAGTGCCCTGAACCCCGACAATCTTTTCAGCCTCATCAATTGGCGCAACCATTTCCTGCAGCCAGTTTTTTTCCGCAACGCAGTCAGAATCAATGAACACAAGCACTTCTCCTTTCGCATTCCTTGCGCCGTTGTTGCGCGCAGCGGCAGGGCCCCTGTTTTCCTGCGCTATAAGCTTCACTTCCTTCCCGAACTTTTTCACTTTTTCCGCTGTTCCATCAGTGCTGCCGTCATCCACGACAAGAACCTCAAACTCTTTCCTGCCAAATGACTGCTGTAAAAGCGATTCCAGGCACTGCCCAATCGTTTTCTCGGCATTGAATGCGGGAACAATGACTGATGCCTTCAAGCGCCTTCCCCCTTTTTTTTCGCGGCAAAACACATCTGCTCCTTTAACCCATTAGGGAGAAGAAAATCCAATGCCCCTCGCAGGGCAAACAGCCACTTCATTTTGCTTCCGCTGCTGCTTTCCTCCGCGTAAGGAAAAAAAGCCTTTTTCTCCACGGCAAAACCGTTTTTTTCCATAATTCTCTCCAAATCCTTTTCGTCAAACAGGTTCAGGTGCACCGTTGTCTCATATGATTTGAACAGCCTGTTCACCAAACTTTTCCTGTTCGGCGTTGAAACAACAAGCGCGCCGTTTTCCCTCAGCACTCTTTTGGCTTCTTCGAAAAAAATCTTTGGCTCTTCAAGGTGTTCGACCAATTCCCCTGCCACAACTGTGTCAAAAGACGCGTCTGCAAAGGGAAGCGCTTCCGCTTTCGCCTTCTTGTAATGCGCGTCTTCTTTCTCCACTGTCAAGTCAACCCCAAAAACATTTTCCCCGCCAAGCTTTTCCCTGATTTTTTCATGCAACGGCCCGACATTAAAGCCAACATCCAGCGTCTTTCCTTTCACGGATGAAAGGAAAAAACCCATCCTGCTCATCATGCAAAAATTCCTTCCCTAGTTTCTCTTTAAAAGATACTTTGAGAACGTGCCTGACGCTTTCACGAGCCTTGGCAGTTCTTTTGGATTGGTTATTCCCTGCAGCAATTTTTTTCCAAGGTATTTTGGCCTCAAATAAAACACTCTTCTCGCGTTATCGCATTCCTTAACCAGGTCCTCATTGCTCAGGCCTGGCCTTGAAACAATGCAGTTGTGCTCCCCTGTTTCCTTTAACCATTCCCTGAAATTATCCGTTGTAATGAACCCATTTTTTCTGAAAAAATCAAACGCCTCTGTTCCAGGGTAAACCATTATCGGGAAAAACTGCGCTGAATCAGGCTCCAGCTCCACCGCAAACTTGACTGTCTTGCCGATTGTTTCCTTTGTTTCTCCCTGGTTGCCCATCATGAAACAGCCGTGCACCAGAATTCCTGCTTTTTTCGCGTCCTTCATGAACTGCCTTATAACCTCAAGCTTTGTGCCTTTTTTGATGTTGTCCAGTATTTCCTGGCTTCCGCTTTCAAACCCAACGCATAAAAGCCTGCAGCCAGCTTTCCTCATTTTCTGCAGGGTCTCCAAGTCCACGTCTGCGCGTGCATTGCAGCTCCACCTAATCTTCAATTTTTCCGCAACAATTTTGTCGCACAATTCCTTCACGCGCTGCCTGTTTGCGGTCAAAGTGTCATCTTCAATGAAAACCTCTTTCACGTCAGGAAAATTTTCCTTTATGTACTTTAACTCCCTCAACACATTTTCAACGCTCCTATACCTATATCTCCTTCCGTTCATTGCCTGCGGCATAACACAGTAAGTGCACTGGAAAGGGCAGCCCCTTCCCGTGATGATTGTTATTTCAGGGTAAAGGTTTGCGGGATAAAAATAATTTTTGTAATTCAAGTGGTTCCTGTAAACCGCTGAAACGAAAGGGAGGTCATCCAGTTTCTCAATGAAATGCATGTCAGGCGTACCCTGGACTGCTCCGTTGCTTCTGAAAGTCAATCCTCTCACTCCGCGCCAATCAGTTCCTTCCTCAAATGCATTAGCCAAATCCCTCAAAATGTAATCATACTCGTGCCTTGCAATCGCGTCAATTTCCTTTGACAATTCAAGCGACTCCTTTGGCAATGCACTCACATGCGTTCCAACCAATACCGCAAAGCACTTAACCGCTTTTTTTATTCCCTCAAGGCATTTCACATCGGAATAAATGCTCGGGGTGCTCGTGTCCAAAACAACAAGTTCCGGTGAAAATTCCTTTGCAGCTGCAACCACTTCCTCTAACTCCATATTCTGCGCAGGCGCATCAATTAATTTAACTTCATGGCCTTCCTTTTCCAAAACTCCCGCTGCATAAGCAAGCCAAAGGGGATAGTAAACACAGCCTCCCTTTGAAACACCAGGGCTCCTTGAAGTCCTTGAAAATTTCTTCAAAAAAGGCGGGTTAAGCAAAAGAATTTTCATTTTACCACTTCATTTTTCCCGCGTCAAACATTTTTTTCGCCAGATTGTTTGCGCGCAATAATTCGTCAAAGCTTCCGGCGTCAAGCCACTCGCCGCTTATTTTGCTTGCCTTCAATGCCCCGCGCTTAATGTACTCGTTGTTCACATCAGTAATCTCCAGTTCCCCGCGCGCGCTTGGCTTCAGTTTCCTTATGATTTCAAAAACTGCAGGAGTGTACATGTAAACCCCTATTGAAACCCAGTTTGTCGGCGGCTCCTTCGGCTTTTCAACGAGCTTCACTACTTTTTCACCTTCAAGCACTGCAACCCCCGCTTTCATTGCCTCTTCTTTTGTTGTTTTATACAGCAGAATCCGCGCCTCTTCCTTTCCTTTCTCAAATTCCTTTACAAACGGGGCAATGGATTCAAACAACAGGTTGTCCCCGTTAATTGAAACAAATTTGTCTTCCCCGACAAATTCTTCCGCCAAGCCAATTGCCTGCGGTATCCCGCCGGCATCATCCTGCACGCGGTAAGAAAACTTCACGCCGAACTCCTTGCCGGAACCAAGCAGGCTGAATACATGCCCTGCGTGGTTTGTTCCAGTGACAACCAAAATATCCTTGATGCCTGCGCTTTTCAAAGTTTGCAGCGGGTAATAAATCATTGGTTTGTTATAAATTGGCAGCAAATGTTTGTTACTTATTTTCGTCAAGGGGAACAATCTGCTTCCCGTTCCACCGGCAAGAATAATACCTTTCAATAAGATAGCCTCCTTTTTATTTCTAAATATCTTTCGTGTTTTCTTTTCAGAAAATGCATTGGATTAGAGTACAACCAATCAAAAATCTTGATTGCTTGAAATCTTCCACGGTACCTTAACGCGTAATGATTGCTATTTTTTATATTTTTTGTAAGTTTTGTTTTTGGCAAGCCAAGATATTTCATAATTTGTTTTTGGATTCCTGATAAAAATTCTTTTGTTCCAACTATCTGAAAACAAGGGGATTTATACGTTTCATCAAATAATATGCTCCCATCCCCTTCAAACGCGCCTAAACTAAACGATTTGATGATGAATTCATCTTCTGTTTGGCTAATTAATGCAGGAAATTCTAATTTTTTTGTCTTGGTCTCAATTATCCCAAATTCATTTAACCTTTTAACAATTTTTTCGCTAGTAATTTTCAGGTTAACTTGCCTGTAATCTTTTGATGTTTTCCTTAATCTTTCTATAACTTGATAAATTTTTCCGTTAAATTTTAACGGCTCTTTTATCTTATAAATAATTTCTTCATCCTTTTTAGCTAATTTAAGCCCAAAACTAAATGAATTACCAATCCGGCGAACATATCCATCAGTCGCCATCCAGCCAAGAATCCATGCATTTTCATTGTTCAGGTTGTCAAAAAAAGATTCATCTAATGAGTAAATTTTTTTGTGCAATCTCCATGTTCTTTTTTTAGTTTTAAAACCATACTTTCTCATTCTATTGCTTATAACCCATTGAGAAATTCCCAGCATTTTGGCAATTTCTTCTTGCGACTTATTATTCTCAAAATACTGCTTTTCAATAAACTCTTTATCGATTGAATATGTTTCGGACATAAAGTATTCTGTTTTGGGTGAATTAAAGCTACTTTCTAGACAGTAGATTTCCCCTGCGAAATCGGACTTCACTTTTTTGCCCCCTTTTTTTCAACTGGACTGTTCCACCACCACTTGTTCTGCTTATACCATTCCACTGTCTCAACCAGCTTTTTCTTGAACTCCGCTTTCGGCTTCCATCCAAGCCCCTCAATTTTTCCGCAGTCAAGCGAATAACGCCTGTCATGCCCCAAGCGGTCCTTTACAAACTCAATTGATTCCTTTCCCTTTCCAAGCGCCTCCAGAATCATTTCCGTGAGCTTTACGTTCTCAACCTCGTTTCCCGCGCCAATGTTGTAGGCTTCGCCGTTTTTTCCCTTGCTTAAAACCAAATCAATCGCTTCACAGTTGTCTTCCACGTAAAGCCAGTCCCTTGAATTCTTTCCGTCTCCATACAACGGCACCTTTTTTCCGCGCAAAAGATTTGTGATGAAAAGCGGAATGATTTTTTCAGGGTATTGATATGGCCCATAATTATTCGAGGAACGAGTTATTACTACGGGCAATTCATAAGTTGCATAAAAACTGTAAGCAAGCCTGTCAGCCGCTGCCTTTGAAGCCGAGTATGGATTACGGGGCATCAATGCATCGGTTTCCTTTGAGCTTCCCTGCTCCACGCTTCCGTAAACTTCATCGGTTGAAATCTGCACAAACCGCTCCACTTTTTGCTTCCGCGCTTCCTCCAATAAAACATATGTTCCGAAAACATCAGTCCTGAGAAACGATGCAGGGTCCTCAATTGAGCGGTCCACGTGTGATTCCGCTGCAAAATTCACTACAACATCACAGCCCTTCATTGCCTTTTCCACGGTCTTTGCATCGCAGATGTCGCCTTTAATGAACTTGTAGTTCTTGTTTTCCTCCAATCCCTTCAAATTATCCAAATTTCCAGCATAAGTAAGCTTGTCCAAGTTAACCACTTTTACCTTTGAGTATTTTTTCAGCAGGAACCTCACGAAATTGCTTCCAATGAAACCCGCTCCCCCAGTTACAAGTACTGACTGCATTCAAAGACCGCCCAACACACCTTAAAAAACAAGATAACCCTTATTTATATAATATCAAAAGACATTAAAAATATTTTATCAAATAATGTCTTTTGATAACTATCAAAGGACAATTGTATCTGTATTTTTTGTCCTTTGATATAATTAGAAAATGAAGCCTTAAAAAATACATTCTTTCTGGTACAAAAAACGAAGGGGAATTAACTGTGAGCAAAATGCGGCCTACTGTTAAACCGCTTAAGCCGTTTACATTAAAAGAATTCAGGCACGGAGCAATAGCCTATACATGCAGAGCTAGGAATTTTCTAAGGCGGAACAAAGGAATAATTTCAGATTTTTTAGAGGGAAGAAAAGCCCTGGAGGGAAAACATCTAGGGGCAAAGATTAAAATAGGGGGTTTAACTGTGAAGAGATTAAAAATCTCAAACCTATTTTCCCGTTGTTTTCTTGTTGCAAGAGGCAGGAGCGCCTTGTTTGTGAAGGAGCGTAACATCCCAAAGAAAAGGTGTGATGGCGAACAGGCAGGAACCAGGCAAATGGCTGCTATGAGGGCTGCACAACGAATACTTGCCGACAATGGCATTCAACCAATACAATACCAGCTTGCAGTAGAAAACAGGGGAAGAAGCTTTCTGGTGGCCGGATATTATAACTTTAAAACTGTTTCTGAAATTAAGGACCCTGAATTAAATAAAAGCTTGCGCAATACAATACTAAACGCAAATAAGCAGCTTATTGGAACAGGGGTATATGATTTAACTGCCTACAACTGCTTTTACGACCCAAAACGCGGAAAAATAATAGCCTTTGATCTTGACATTATTTGACCCTATTTTAACCCGCAAATACTTCTACAATAACAATTTCCCAAACCTGATGCTGCCGTAAAGCCTGCTTGCCTTCACCGCGAAAACATAAGCTATTCCCGCCAGAAAAATCGCGGCTGTATGCAACGGGGTTTTGTTCTCAATCACCTTTATTCCCCTAGGCGAGCTCAGGGAAAGCTTTGCACCCTTCTGCCAAAGGCCCGTGGCTGCCTTGAAGTCATCCAATGGGTTCGCTAGAAAGCCGAATTTTATGTGCAAAAACTCTTCGCAAATTTTTGTGGGGTGCTTTTTGTAAAGCAATACATCGTTTTGGTGATAGGAAAGCCTCTGCAGCAAATGCGCAAGCATTCCGCCAAATCCCTTTGGCTTAACCATTTCATGGTCATGAACATAATCGGCTTTCACCAACTTGAATTCGTAACCCAAATCCATTATCTTGAAGCTCAAATCCGTGTCCTCGCGGTAATACCTGTACGCCTCATCGTATCCCCCGACTTTCTCCAGCAATTCTTTGCGGAAGGCGGTTGAAGTTCCCCCAAAATAATCGTATGCGCTAACAACCCCGGTTTTTTCATGCGAAAAACCATGAACCATTTCCTTCAGCCAGTTTTTTGCGGGAATGCAGTCATGGTCCATGTTAACTACAATTGGAAACTTCGCTGCCTTTATTCCCGCGTTTCTCGCCTTGCAGACGCCTCCATGCTGCAAATTGATGATTTTGATTTTCTCCTGTTTTCCAAATTCTTTGGCGAGCATTTTTTCCGTTCCGTCAGTGCTGCCGTCGTTTGCGACAATGACCTCAAAATCATTCGGGTAAATCAATTCAAGCATCGCGTCCAGAACCCTTTCAAGCGTTTTCGCATTATTGTAAGCGGCTATGACAATGCTTGCCTTAGGCAGTTTTTCCATTTGAAACAAACCTCTCCAGAATTTCGATTATTTTTCCACCCTCAAGCTTTTTTGGCGTGAAATTTTTTGCCTTGCCTATTGCGCCTTCCAATTCATTAATGCCGTAAACCGCGAGCGCCTGCCCAGCACCCTCAACCGCTTTCGTTAACTCCAATTGGTGGTCGTTTGAATGCTCGCCGAACTTTTTCAGGCGCGGCACAACAACCATTTTTTTTCCAAGCTGCAAACCGAGGCCAATGTTTCCCTCCCCCCCATGCGTTATGAACAACTTGCATCCTTTAACCTTCTCCTCAAATTCCTTTGGCGCAATGAAATCAACCGATTCAAAATTTTTTGCCTTGAATTTTGTGTAACCGCTTTGCGCGAAAACCTTTTCCTTAATTTTTCCCCGCCCAACCAGCTCGCCAACTTTCTCCAGCAGCCTGTTGAATTGCTGCGGGTGCGTTCCCACGGAAACGAAAACCCCGCTTCCCTTGCCTGATGCGGCGGCTTTTTTTCCGCCGCTTAAAAAAATCGGCCCGCCAAAAACAGCTTTTTTGTAAGCTTTATGCACTTCAGGCCACTGCACGATGAACAAATCAGCGAATGGGTGCACAATTCTGCCACTCCAAGATGGCCTGAACGGCCTGCAAAAGGATTCAATGAAAACCATTTTTTTCCGGAGAATTTTCGCAAGCAGGCAGATGCTGGCAGTTACATCAGCGCCAGTCGCAAGAACCAAATCCGGCTTTTCCTTTAGCAAGACATTCAGTGACTGGAAAAAATTCAGGATGAATGCAAGGGGGTTCCTTGCCGGCCTTTCAACAAAGAAAACTTTTTCCCTTTTCGCCAAATCCTCCGAATCGGGCCTCCTGAATGTGAGAAAAAAATGTTCGCGCTTCGAGTAAAATTCCTCGAGCTGGAGCATTTCCGCGAGGTGCCCCCCGGCAGAACAAGCAAGGCATAATTTCATCTGCAATCAACTTATTTCAGGGAAAAGGTGTTTTAAAACAGTGCTGAATTGGTGCAAGAAACGAATAGTTCAGACCTTCACCTTAAGCGTGTGCTTGTTTTCAGGCATTATCTTTATTTTTTTTCCCTTTTTAAGGCCGTAAAATTGCACTATGTCTGCCGGCAGGGTAATCGCAAGGCTTCTGCCCGCGTTTATTATCGGCCTCTGGAAAACAAATTTAGTGTTAATCTGTTCGGACAAATCCTGCATCTGTTCACTTGTGGCAAATTCTTCTTTGCATTTTATGCACGCATAGTAAGGGGAATCCCTGACTGTTATCCTTCCATCGTCAAGTGATAATTCCTCCATTCTCAGCTGTGCTTTGCCGCCGCACAAATGGCACTCTATTTCTTTCTCCATAATTCAACCTCCTTTTCGTTTGCTTCCCACAAAGTCAAAACATGAATGAATTCATTTGTCTCGATTTTTATTGCAGTAAGGACTGAGCCGCCCGCCTGAAAGATTGTCCTGAACTTATTTTTCTCTTCCCTGACTTTCACGCGCTGTTTTTTTATTTCAAGCTCGACATCACCGTAGTTAATCCCAAGCTTTACTGCCCTTTCGGCAAACATGTGCTTTGAATGCAGGCTCCACCTTACGAACATAGAAATATTGGCGCGTGAACTGTTTTTAAAGCAATATCATTTAATAATCAGGTAATACCAGTTTAAATGCGTTAGAAAAGATGCGTGAGGAAAAAAGAGTAGAATACGACAAGCACTGCAACGATTGCCTGCAATGCAAATATTGTAAGCACAACCTGTTTTTCAGTCAGCCTCTTCCACGCCATTACGTAATGCGTTAGGCTTCCTTTTTGCTTTGGCGGCTCCAGTTTTCCGTCTTTCTGTATTTCGCCGAAGCATTCGGACTGGAATTTAGTGCGCGCCTTAATGATTAGCTCCACAAAGTATAGCGCGAGCATCATCACGCCGATTTTCTCCATGTTGCCTATTATTGAAATTGTGGCAATGCTTGCGCCAATCATTAGTGTAAGGGAATCGCCGCCGAAAACCTTTGCGGGAAACCAGTTGAAAAAAATGAATGCAAGCAGTGCCGCGACAAGCGCCACGCCGATTATTGTTGCCTCAACCTGCCCCGCGAAGAACGCAATGAAACTCATTGCGCTCAAAATTATTATTCCCTGCCCTGCCTCAAAACCATTGAGCCCAGCAAGCATATTGAACGCGTTTGAAGCGCCAGTAACCCCAACGGGAATAAGAATTAACGAGTAAAAGATTCCAAAGCCCACAGTGCCAAGCAATGGAATCGCCATCTCAGTTGTTCCCGCCCTAACAGCCATCAAGGGAAGCGCTGCAACCAATGGCATTAACGCGTGCTGGTATTGGCGCAGGCCTTTCTTCCAGCCAATGAGGTCGTCAACTACTCCAATGAATCCAACTAAAAGAATCGTTAGAAAAGCGGCAAGCAAAACCGTTAAATTCAGTTCAACAAGGTCTAGGTAAGTGAATGAAAAAATTGCGGCAACCAATCCAAAGCTGAAGCCAAAGATAACGCCTGTTCCGCCCAACTCAGTTACCTCTGGCTCGCCTGCCTTGTTCATGTCCTTTCCGACCAAGCCCCTTGCTTTCAATTTTTTTATCAGGAAAGGCATCACGAGAAAAGTGGAAACAAGCGACACAACGAATGAGATTGCGAGTGTTGCCGCGAGGTTCTGCAATTTTTCACCTTAAAAAAAATGCCCGCATAATTACTTTACTTTCCAGATCTTCACGCCTGGATTAGAGTAAACTTCCTCGTAGTATTTGTCCAATGAGGGGTCATGCATCCAGAGCCTTACAATCATTGTGTTGTTTCCAACAGCGTTCTCTATTATCAGCGTGGAATTGTCCGGTGTGCGGTAAATGAACACAGGGGTTGTTTCATTCAGCAATTGGTTTGGCTGCGCCTGCCAGGTGCTTGGAAGCGAAGCCATGTCCGCTTCGCCTAAAGTGTTTCCTCCACACGAGTAACTCTTTGCTGTTGCATCATAGCCGCAGAAAAAAGCAGCGCTCGGGCCGTTAAGCCTTGCAAGCCTTGGGTCCGAGAAATCAACGGTTCCGAAAGCGAACATTGCAAGCGATGCCTGTTTGTAGAGCAAATCCTGGCCGAACATGATGTAATTGGAGCCAGTGTCCTTCACTATCCTGTAAGCCGCCTCAGGGTCCTCGGATACAATGAATGCGGAAACAATTTCGTCTCCCGCAATGTTCCTGTTGTCAGTTGCAACATTCCTTTCGCCCATGAAGCTGATCCAGTGGCCTTCATCCCACCAGTTGAACACGTTTGAGTCAACTGGCGTGTTATCCTTTAGCCATTCAAGCGCGGGAATCCATCCCGGCGTGTTCTCAATGTTAGGCACGTTCTGTGAAACAAAATATGTTCCCGCGCCAATGCCCAGCAAAAGGATGAACGCCATGAAAACGCCGATGATTTTTTTCTCAAACTGTGTCCTGCCGCCCAAAAACTCGAACAGCTCTGCAACCATTATTCCCCCTGCAATCGCAACCGGGATTCCGAAAGTGTAGGTGAACTTCAATTTGTTGAAGGCCATGTAAGCCGTGATGCAAATCCATACAAAGAAAACGAATGAAAAATAGTCGTCTTTTTTCCTAAGCACACGGTAAGGAATCAGCAGCAAGGCAAGGAACGGAAGGAACACCAAGCCATTGTACTTGTTTCCCCAGAATTGTATTCCGACGTTTTCCTCTCCGACTGTCTGCGCCAAAACCCCTGCGCCTTTCTCCTGTCCCCTTGTAATGTTGTCTGGAGTAACGGGAACATAAAGCTGAACGTAGGTCAAGTCCCTTTCAATCCACCTTCCCCCATCATTGAGTGTTGCAAGAGTTCCCATTATCACGAATGCCACTGCAAAAATTTTTACAAAATTAACTATTTTTTTGGTTTCAGTGTTCCTGAACCACATCACTGCAAGAGTCATGATGAAGTATCCGACAAGAACCAGAGGCACCAAAAGGAACAAATCCCAGGTCAAAGCCATGATGAAAAAGAACACTGCTGCAAGAACCGCGTTTGTAATGCTTTTCTTGTTGAATTCCAGTTCCTTCATTGCGCGCGCAAGGAAAATGAATCCTATAACCATCCAAAGAAAGCCCAAGGAGTCGTCTTCAAAGAAGCCGGCCATTGTCCGGTAAACAAACGCGGGAATTACCGCTCCCAAAACCCCGAAAGTGATTCCTGCTTTTTTTCCATAAGTTTCTTTGCCTAAAAAATACATTGCCGCTGCAGTTAACGCGCCGAACAATGCCGGCAGGATTTTCACGAAAACAATCCATAGCCCTTTATCGTATGGCGCGTTTAACGTGAAAATTTTGTAAAATGCTGCGCTGAAATACCAGAAGAACTGCACGTTCGGCAGGGTTGATGGAACCGCAAGATAATAGTATGCCGCAGGGTCAAATGCAGGCAAGGTTCCGCTCTGAAGAATATAGCTCACGATTCTCGCGTGAAAATACGAGTCAAATTCAAAGAACAAGCCCCATTTCATCAGGTGCGCCCTGATGGCGAAACCGAGAACGAATATGAGGAAAACAATAAACAGCTCTTTTTTATGCATCTTCAGGTGATGCAATTGCCTTAGCAGAAAATTCGGCTCAGGGGCTTCCTCAGGCATAAGAAAAACCTATATTATAAATAACTTTTAAAAGGAACGGTTTTTGTGAGAACAATGCAAAATCAATGTGTTCTCCTGCGCCTTATTGGTCTGCTTGACTTTGACTGCTTTTCAGGCTTTGGCGCCCCCGTTTGCTGCCTTCTTATTCCCTCAGTTATTTGCATTCTGCCAATTGAAGCGGAAATTGTCCTGCGCGCAATTTCTCTGCCTGTTTTTTCCCTGATTAATTTTGCTATTTCTTCTGATGTCACGGGTTTTTCTCTGCCCTTGAATTCTTTCATTGAGCGCAAAACAAGCGCATCAATTAAGCCTGATGGAGGTTTTCCAAAAAGAAGCCCGGCGGGAACGCCTACTTTAACTTCTTTGCCATTCCTGTTTACAGTTACGATCCTATTGTAGCCGTGTACCCTGAAAAGCTTATGAATTGCATTTACTTTCATCCCAAATTCATGCACAAGCTTTTCAACCGGAATAGGTTTAAGCTTGAATGGGTCGCCTGTTTCAATGAATTCTCTTTGCTCTTCCAGAAGAAAATCAGTTATTCTCTTAAATAATGCTTTGCCCTGCAGTTCAAGGTTCAAGCCGAAATGCGGCTCCAATGCGGGCCCCTGCTCTAAATCCATAAAAAAAGAGTATTGGAAAAAAATAAAAACAGAAAGTGATTAGCAGCGTCCAGGGCGCTCCAGGCAATAACCCAGTGCACACCACGGCGCATGCAGGCTTAACTTCCGGGTTCGGAACGAGACCGGGTGTTTCCCTGCAGCTATGGCCGCTAATCAGAAATATTACTGCACTGAATGGTTTTAAAGGCTTACTTTTTGGCATCAGAAATGGTTAAATTCAGAAGTTCCCCTTTTTTTCAGTATTATGCGTGAAAAATGGGTTTCACATGAAAAGGCTTTAGAGGAGCTGGGCAGGATTGGCTTGTCAAAGGGAAGCTGGCCTCAAATGCTTTTAACCAAAAAAGGGATACTGGAAAGCGACCTGGATTTAATTAAGCAGAGCACCAGGGCTTGGGGCATGGAAAATTTTCAGGCTTTTGTCGGATGGCTTGACCCAATAACTGCCTACGTTCAGGTTACGAAACCCCATGAAAGGCAGGTGCCTTTGCCTGAACTTAATGCAACGCCCCGGGTTTTTATCCTCAGGAATTTTTTCGCACCCCTGTCCGAAGCCATTAATAAAATAGCGCGAAGAGGCTATCAATTAAGGCTTGGTTCGGGTGGAGACCTTAAAGGCAGAGAGAGAAACTGCTGCATTCAAGTTTATAAAAAAAACCCGAATAATGAACGCGGCAAACTTGTTTTTTCATTTCATTTTGATTTGGTGTTGGGAAAAAATAACGCGCCAACCGTGCTTTTGGGAAACATGCAGGGCGGCAAGTATAATAATCTGGTGAAAGAATTTGAAGCTGCACTCAAAAAGCCTTTGCTTTCCCACCTTGTTGACTCGTTTTGCGAGGCATTTCCCCGCGCCTATGCAATTAACCCAAAACTTCACAGTTATATGGACACAAATGAACTCGCAACTGCCCATTCAATGAAAAAGAGCGGGCAACTTAGCGAAAAAGAGTTAGGGCTTTTCCAGAAACATTTCGTTAATGGCTCGGTAAGAGACCCGGCAACAGAAAAAAATCTGCAAACAATTCGGGAAAAAGTCAATTCTGAAATTACAAGAATCAAAACCCAAACGCCCGGAATGCATTACTCGGCGTATAGAAAAGCCGCTAAACAATCAGGTTTTACAATAACTGATTCAATGAAAAAAAGGCGAACATACCTGCGGTTGAAGTAGTGCTTGCAAAACCTTACTTTTTCGCCTTCGCAGCGCTTTTCGCTTTTTCCGGCCTGTTAACCTGCCGAATTATTTTCGCTGCCTTCTTTAAGCCTTTTCGCAGGAATTCCTCTTTTTTTGCGCCGGCGCAGATGAGTTTTCCGTTTTTGAATAAAAGAAGCGTTATCTTGGGCTCGTGAATGCGCAGGATTGCGCCTGGAAACTGTTCCGGCTCGTATTCAACGTTATCCAGATTCATTGCTGTCTTGAAAAGGTCAAGGGTCATGTTCAAGTTCGCGGTTGCAACAAGATTTACCACCTGAAATTTCGCGTTCTTCTGTATTTTCACTCCACGCTGTATTTCGTGAATCAGTTTGCTTGCCTTTAGCACAGCGAGGCTGATTTGCTTTTCACTTGACGCGCCGGAGCAGATTACTTTTCCGTTCTTGAACAAAAGCATTGAAACCTTGGGCTCTTTCAGCTTTAAAATTGCGCCTGGAAACTGTTCCGGCTCGTACTCAATGTTTGGAATGCTTACCGCCAAGTTATACAAGTCAAGTGTTGCATTCAAATTCGCGGAAGCAACAAGATTCACAATTTGGTATTGCATTTTAAAGCAGCCACCCACCGGTTAAGGTGAATTAGTTTTAATCCCACTAAATAAAAATCCTTGCTAAAGCTTTAAAAACCTATTTAAAAAGGGGGAAAAGGGCTTTGTCGTAAATTCGTCATATGAATTTGCCTGTCGTATTCGTCAGTTTTTTTCTTTTGCCTCAAGGTCAAGTATCCTTCGTTCCAAGTCATCTATCTCACTCTTTAAGTCATCGGCTTTTGAATCAACATCATCAACTGAATAGTTTTGCTCTACATATTTTTCTTCCAGTTGAGAAAGCTTTGCCTTGATTTGTTGAAGCTCTTGGTCTAAGGGATTAATTGTATGGTATGCTTCAATGAACACTTTTATTGTATCTTTTAGGTCTTGGCTTTTGGTTTGGCTATAAATCCTTTTTAGTTTTTCAATATTAATTACTCTGAACATTTTTATCCCGCCTCTATAGATTAATTATTTTGCCCCTTTTGAGGCATTGCATTTTTTGTGAGTTATCTGTGCATTTTGTAACTCGGTTTTCCCACTTTTTGTATGCGGGGTTATATGGTCTAACTCATATTCCGCCCATTTGACTTCATCTTTGCATAGAGCACATTTTTTCTCTTTAGCCATATTCCAAAATATTCGTCTTTCTTCCTCAGTAAAATTTCTTTTGTGGTCTTTTGCGATTAAGAAGGGGATTATTAATTGGCGAATTACGTTTACTCTCTTTTTTCTTTGACTTTGGTTAGTTGTGTGTGCTTCCGATGCTTCAGAATATTCCTTAATTAGTGATTGAGTCGATTTTGTTCCTTTCAAATCAACTTCTGAAATAAATGTGTTTAAAGAGTCTTTTATTAATGGATATCTCTCGGTTGGAAATTGGTATTCATTTATTAGTTCAGATATTACTACAAATAAAGAGTAGAAATCATTTTTGTAATGCCAGCGGGTTGGTTTTAAATCTCCTAATATATCGTCAATAATTGTTAAAGTTTTTCTAAACTGTTTTTCTCGCGGTTCTTTGTCTTGGAATTGTGCATCATACATTTTGTAAAAATTATCAAGGGTATCTGAATTTTTATCTTGAATTCCGTGAATCGTCGTTATAAACAAATCACTAATGAATTCAACATCAAGCATCCTTCTTATGTCGCTTGGAGAAACAACTCTATTTTCTGCCCAATAAGTATCTTCGCTAAGTTCAGTCATCAATTTTATAAACTCCCCAACAAATCGAGCGTTTCTTAGTTCTTGTCTATTTAATGGAACAACATTTTTATTTAATCTAGTGAAAATTCCTCTTATTCCTTCATCAGTAGTATTTTCAAGTTCTCTTACTACAAGAGCATAATCCCAAATGTCTTTTTTAACCCCGTCAGGGAGTTCTTTAAATTCTTTATCTCCGTGTGTGGGGTTATCGTCTGAGAGAATAGAAAATTCTCCTTCCAGAAACTCTAATATAGCTCTTAATCTTTGTTGCCCATCCACAACAACATATTTGGTTTTTCCATCTTTATCTGTTTTTATTTGCATATAAATTTCTGGTATTGGAAGTTGTTGAATTATTGTGTCAATCAAAAAGGATTTATTTTTCATACTCCAAACAGGTTTTCTTTGGAATGGAGGGGCAAGTTCAAGAGCGCCTTCCTTATCTCTCTGATAAAACCAAGTAATTCTTTGCTGAGTTGGTTGTCCAATTGCCATTTAGAACTTTGGTTAGCTACAGTTTTAATCCTTTTTGTATGAGCTTTATAACTGTTTGATTATTGTTCTTTAATCCATAATCTATTTTGTATTTTAATACCTCTCTCCATGTGGCTTCATCAATATCTAAAATAAGTTTCTTAGCCATTAACAACCACTAATAGTCATTAATAGAAAGATATATAAACACTTCGCTATTTATTATTAATAGTTATTAATGGTTGTTAATATGGACTCAAGAGAAATAAGAGGGCTGGCAATTATCGCTAAAGGCGATGTGCCTGTTGCTGTAAGCAAGGAAGAGTTTTTAGTTCCAAGCCAATCAGGCAACGGAAAATATGAAGTCAAGCACATTGACGGCTGGCAATGCAGTTGCCCCGATTTTAAAGCAAGGGGCGTTAAATGCAAGCACATTCACGCCACAGAATTCTTTTTGAAAGCCAAGCACAAAACGGAGTTAGACGGCTTTGACTTGGAAAAAGAAGTGAACGAAAACAAAGACGAATGCCCTTTCTGCTGGTCAAACAAAATAGTAAAAGTCGGCTTCAGGAAAAACAAGAACGGAGCAAAGCAAAAACTATACTGCCAATCCTGCGGAAAAAACTTTGTAAAAACACCCATCAAATACTGCAAAGCAGACGCAAAAATAATAACCCTCGCAATGGACTTATACTTCAAAGGGCTAAGCTTAAGGGACATCAGCGACACCATTTACCAATTCTATAACATTAGAATTCACTTTGACACAATCCGCAGGTGGATAAACAAGTTCACGGCAAAAATAGAACAGTACACAAACAAGTTTACACCTCAATTAAGCGGACAGTTTCACTCCGACGAGCAAATGGTTAAGTCTAAAGGCAAATGGGTTTACGCTTGGAACACAATAGACCACAGCACCAGATACGTTTTAGCCTCAACTTTGACAGAGGGAAGAACTGTTAAGGATGCCCGCAAGCACTTCAACGAAGTAAAAGAAAACAACGCCAACGCAATAGAACCAAAATACATTATTACTGACAAGCTGAGGACTTACAGCAAAGCCATAGGCAAAGAATTCCGCACAAAATCGCAAAGAACAAAGCACATAAGTATTGTTGGCAGGAGAAAAATCATTAACAACAATTTAGTGGAACGATACCACAACGAATTCCGAGAATTTGACAAGGTACGCAGGGGCTTCAAATCAAACGCTTCAACGCAGAAATGGTTGAATGGGCATAGGGTTTACCACAACTTCGTCAAAAACAATTCCACAATCGGCAAAACGCCAGCAGAAAAAGCAGGAATAAATTTACAGTTAGAAAGAAATAAATGGTTAAGCCTGATAGAAAAAAGTTTATGATTTTAACTTGGATTAGGTAATCCTAAGCTAGCCTTATTAAATGCTGAACCTAATGCTATGCCGACTATATTTTCAGAAATGCCCTGATTAATCATGCCTCCTACTTTCCCCGTTTTCATAGAAAAAATCGGACCACCACTATTACCATGTGTTGCCAATGAATGGATTACATAGGCTGGTACTTTTTTACCGCGATACTCATAATAATAAAATCCTGAAATAGTTCCTGTTGCTTTAGTTTCCACTATAGCACCATCCTTAGTTGGAATAGGAAAACCAATAAAGCCAATATTAGAACCTATATCTAATGTTCCTTGTTCTAATAGTTCCACAGAGGGAATGTCTGTTTTTATTGGTATAAGTGCTAAATCGCCTGATGGGGGATAAAGAATAATCTCTTTGGGAACAGATATTATTGTTCCATCCGCAGACATTAAAAGTATTGTTTCAAAACCATCTACATTATGCCTTGCAGTTAATATATGTCCCGCGCTATTAATTGAAAATCCCGCTCCAATATATCCTTCATTTCCAAGATTATCCACATAAATAACGCCTAATCCTTCTCGCCCCTCTTTTATAGGCGCGGCAATTACTGCTACAATTGAATCATCAACTTTGTTCATGACCTCTAAAAAATGTTGTTCAGATTCTAACCAAAGTGCATTATTAATATCAACTAATTTTCGGTTTAGGTTATTAACATCTTCGCCAATTTCGTTTAATTTTGGCATAAATCTATCGCTAATTCTTGAAGATGTTGATTCAGAAATGGTCTCTGCTTGTGAAGAAAGTATATTTTGGATATTTGAGGTAGAAGAAAAAGATATGGCTGAAAAGACAATTGAAACTAAAGTGAGTATTGCCAAGCCCCCGATAATTACATAAACTTTGTCCATTTTTTCTTCAATATTATGTATTTTCTCTTTTTTAGCCTTTCGTTTGCCTATTTTTGGTTTGCTCAGTTGTCGCTTACTCCGTTTACGCTTGCCTTCACCTCCCTTTCGTTTCCTATCCTTAGGGGTCATTTACAGCCCCCCCAATCTGACGAATACGACATTCGCCAGAAAAACAGCCAAAAACGACGACTTTGCGACAAAGCCGGGAAAATGGCTTAGCTTTGCACTTTTAGGGGGTTTATAAAGGCACTTTAGGTGCAGGCAGTGGACTTTAGGTGCAGAAACTGTCTACAATCTCTATTTTACCTATCTTCAAATTGTTTGTATCAGGTATGACTCTTAACACAAGCGTATACTTTTCATCTAAAACTCGATTGACAAGTATTGTGTTATCCTCTGCTAACCTATACTCTTTAACCCTAATTCTTTCACAATAAATATCGCCTTGCTTTTCTCCTTTTAAACTGGCATACCTACATTTGGGTGTTTCAACAAGAATGCCATACGTATCTCTGATATCAACAATTCGATAACCTGCATCTTGAAATTTATAATCCTTTTTGATGGAGGCTCCATAACCGTTTAGTTCCGTTGCCGAGAGAAACCTTTATCCCCTTTAGGGGATAGATGAATCGAGGCTTTGGTAAGGGGTTGTTAAGGGGAACAGCCAGATGGTCCCCTTAAACGCACTAATTCTGTAAATGTTGTTCGAGAAAAAGCAC
>JAZDDZ010000049.1:0-78495 GCA_043809245.1 Candidatus Iainarchaeum sp. | reverse complement strand
CACAACCGATGAAACAAAAATAAACCGCTACATCAAGGAACTGGTCATAGACAGAATCATCTACATCGACATTCCAAAGGCATTTGAAATAGACGAGCCTGAGTTGCTGGCAAGAATCCTCTCCATTATTTCATTCAACCCTGGAATGATAATTGACTACGAAAGCCTTGCCAGCGATTTAAGCAGGAACAGGAAAACAATATCAAACTACATCTTTTACCTTGAAAAAGCGTTCCTGGCAAAAAAACTGTACAATTACAGCAAAAACCTCCTTACAAGCGAGAAAAAAATGAAAAAAGTCTACCCCTCTTCAACCGCCTTTGCATTCCTATACGAAGCACAAGAGGGAAAAATAATCGAAACAACGGCATTAATGAACCAAGACTTCAAATTCTTCAGCAATAAAGGAAAAAAAGAAGTGGACTTTATTAAAACAGGTAAAGAACTAGAAGCAATTGAAATAAAATACGAAAAAAAAGTCAGGGAAAAAGAAATAAAAGGCCTGATAAAATTCACCGAAAAAACAAACCTAGAAGAAGGATTAGTGATAACAAACGACTACGAGGCAACACAAAACATCAAGGGAAAAAAAATCAAATTCACTCCCCTCTGGAAATGGCTGCTATCCGAAAACAAATAGTTAAACATAAATAGTGGAAAGCGCTAATTATTAGCGATGAAAAAAGCATTATTGTTGGCTTTACTGCTCTTCCTTTCCGGAATAACCTATGCGGCTGCCCCGCTTCCGTTAAAACTTGATTTTGGCACGGCATCCTCCCCAGTAATGGCTGGTTACACTCGCTTCACTGCAACGGCTTACAGTGCTGCAACCGGCTATGGCTGGGAGAACACTTCAGGCGTGTACGCTGACACAAGGTCTTCTGGGAATGAATTGGAAATCGACATGCATCAGATAGATGCCGAAAAAAGGTTTTTTGTGGATGTTCCCAACGGAACATACAATGTTACTTTTCATTTCTATGACGCTGTGTTCGGGCAGAACGGAATAAATGTTGACGTTGAAGGGGCAAACGCGATAAGCAATTTAAGCGTTCCAAGCGCAACACACATAACAAGAACAAGCCAAACAAATGTAACGGACGGACAGTTAACGATAAGGATTTACAGTTCAACTGGAGGCGGAATGATATTGAACGGATTGGAGGTTACAAGCACAGGAAGCACTTGCATTGAAAACTGGAACTGCACGACATGGAGCAGCTGCGTTAACGGAACGCAGACAAGAACCTGCACTGATTCAGCTGGATGCGGAACAACCGTTTACAAGCCCGCCGAAATACAAAGCTGTTCCACGCCAGGGCAAGGCGTTATTTTTGAGGATGATTTCGAGGGATGGAGGGATGCAAACCCGGACCCGCTGATTTTATGCGATGGTGACGACAGTTTCTCAAACTGCAGGCCATTGGATAAAACAGAATGGTGCGGTTTCCATAATTTTTACAACTATTACGGGGAACCGGATACAGGCGTTGTGGCTTCAGAGGGAAGGCTGGGAAGCAATTCTTTGAAAGGAAACATTGAGTCAAGAGTCCAGCCGGAATCAGGAATAAAGCACTGGCTTCCTGAACAACAAGATGAACTATACATCAGGCGGTACATAAAATACGATTCCACTTGGAGCTGGTGGCCGAACCAAAACATTCACAAGCTTGCAAGGTACAGGCATGTTCCTGATGGCGGCTCGTGCGGGGACATACCGACAGGAGGCCGCGCATATATAATTCCTGCTTGGAGATGGGGGAGAATGGTTTATGGCTGGGCAGTGGATGATGCCATTGTTGAAGCCACTAATGATTATACCTGGTACAGATATGGCGCAGGCAAGTGGATACTGGTTGAGGACTACATAAAGCTGAATACTCTTGGCAGCAGCGACGGCATTGCAAGAGTATGGATAGACGGCGAGCTTGTAATAAATGAAGAAAATATTATCCTTAGGACCGCGGCAGGTGGAATCAACGCCCTGGACCTCATGGACAACATAATATACACCAACGCTGCAGGAAGCTCTGGCGTTCCCTGGTTTGAACCTGAGGAAAAGTCTTTCTGGGCGGATGATTATGTGATTTCGGGCAATTATGTTGGCCCCGAACCCTGCCCGAGCGGAACTCAAATAACCCTTGAAAATGTCGGCGCCTGCTATTGCGGCGGCGTGCCTTCACCAACAGATTCAAGCAATGTTTACACTTCAGGTTATTGTTGCAATGGTTCATGGCAGGCAAATTCATGCGGGGGCGCATCTGATACAACGCCTCCTTTAACCCCTGCAAATCTTTTCGCCACCGCGATTTCTTCCTCGCAGGTTAATTTGTCTTGGAGTGCTTCAACTGACAATGTTGGTGTAACAGGCTATCGCTTGGAGCGCTGCACAGGTGCAAGCTGTTCAAACTTTTCACAAATCGCTTCACCAACAGGAACAACTTACAACAATACTGGTTTGAGTGCAAGCACGACTTACAGGTATAGAATAAGAGCAGCAGACGCGGCAGGAAACCTATCCCCTTACTCCAGCATTGCTTCCGCAACAACGCAAGCCACAAGCTGCACTGAAAACTGGTCATGCACTGCATGGAGTGAATGCACCAACAACCAGCAGGCGCGCACATGCACAGATGCGAATGATTGCGGGACAACTGTTAACAAGCCCGCGGAAACACAGAGCTGCTCTCCTCCTGGAGAAGGCGTGATTTTTGAGGATGATTTCGAGGGATGGCATGATGAGGTTCCTGATGACCCGCTGGTTTTGTGCAACCCAAACAGCAATATTTCGGATTGCAGACCCGCTGGGAGTGAATGGTGCGATTTAACTAATTTCAATGAATATGGCTTGCAGGACTCGCAAATTGTTAACCGCGGGGGAAGAATGAACAGCAATGCCTTTGTTGGAAATGTTGAGTCAAGGGTGCAGCCACACATTGGTTTAACCGGCTGGCTTCCTGATAAAAGCCACGACGAACTATACTTCAGATGGTACATGAAATATGATGAAACATGGAGCTGGTGGCCAAACCAGAACACACAAAAACTCGCCAGAATCGGATGGAACACTGAAGGGCTATCCTGCCCAGACCTGCAAGAATACATTGTGCCAAAATGGCAGTGGGGCCAGATGGAGTACAGGATTGAAACCCACCCCCTAATAGTTACTTCAGACCCAAAAGTCTACTGGTACGATTACGGGGCAGGAAAATGGATTCCCATAGAGATTTACATTAAACTCAACACAGTCGGGCAATCAAATGGAATCCTAACCTCCTGGATAAACGGAAAAAAAGTGCTTCACAGCGAGGAAGTTGAATTCAGGACAAGCAATGTACACATAAACCGCATTAATTTCCCCGACAATATAATTTACACAAACGCAGCAGGAAGCTCAGGCGTGCCCTGGCTTCCACCCGAAGAAAAACAAATGTGGACCGACGACTTTGTAGTAAGCACCAACTACATCGGCCCCGAACCCTGCCCGAACGGAACAGAAATCACTCCAGAGAATGTCGGCGCCTGCTATTGCGGAGGAACTCCCTCACCAACAGACTCAAGCAATGTTTACACAAGCGGTTACTGCTGTAACGGCTCCTGGCAAACAACAAGCTGCACACCCGCAATACAATGCACAGTAAATATAGCGACGCCGTGCACGATTTCCATTACAGGGGGAAGCATCAATTCCTGCTCACAGCAAAACCTAATCTACCAATTCAACGCAACAACAACAGTGAATAACACAGTCAATGGGCTGCAGGCAAGCAAAGCATACGACATCAAAATAGAGAACACGACAACTGGAACAACGCAAAACAAAATCGCCAGCACCAACTCCGCGGGAGTGCTGCAGTTCACAGCTTAATTTTATCCTTCACGTATTGCGGGCATTTCTTAAGGTATTTTTTGAGTGTCTCTTTGTTGCTTTTTTTGGCCAGCTTTTTTTCAATTTCTTTTGGCAGCGGCTCGCGGAAATAGGCAAAATCTATGAGGGTTTTTTCAATGTCAGATACCGGCAGCCAGTAATCGTAGTATTTGACTGGTTCAAAGCCAAAAAACATTTTTCGGTTTATGTGCCTCAGCAAAGCATTGGCCCCCATAATTTCCCTCACTCCTGTGCGCACTTTTTTCGGCGTAATTATGACTGGGTTTGTCTCCTGTTCCCAGAGGTTGCGCAGGGAAAGCGCTTCCTGGAGCCCGTAATAAAATGGCGAAAAGGCAAAGCCTGAAACGCTTGCATCATCAGTGAAGCTGTAAAAGCCGCGTGTTATCCTCTGCACTTCGCCGCTTCTCTCCAGATTGTGGAGAAGCAGCTGGGCATAGCCCCTGCTTATGCCTTTTTTTGCCAGGAATATCCTCAAATCCCTTATTGAGAATGCTGGTTTGTCTGCGAAATGCTCTCTGACATATTTCATGTATTTCATTTATGATTCCCCGCCCTGCAGTGCATTAACCATCTGCCCATAGGAAGGTATTGCCCCTGAATAAATTAATGTGCGGAGATTTTTTTCATCAACCGGCTTAATTCCTTTTGCAAGCAAGGCCCTGATTTCCTTTTTCACCGCATTCCTTTCAGTTATCTTTGTGTTAAGGAAATATATGTCGTAAAAATCCCTTGCAAGCTTCCTGTTGCAGTATGCGGCTATTTTCTCCAATAAAAGGCATTCAGGGGAAAGGGTAAACACATCCATATGGCTTCCGTCAGCCTTCTCATACGGCTTCACAACAGGGTTTTTTACTGTCCGCAATGCTATTTCAAGCCTGACCTCGGCAGCGCCATTGCTGACCGCGGAAAAAATCGTGTTTGCAGTCTGCCTGAATTTCCGCAGTTCAAGCCCGGAGGAAACCGCCTTTCTGCTGAATTCCTGCCTGAAATTTTTTCCCGCTTTCAGGCAAAAATCAAGGTCCTCGGAAAACCTGTTGCCCTGATAGCACCGCCAAATCGCGGTGCCGCCGTGCAGAACCGCGCCCTGCGAGATTCCGTACACTATGTCAGCAACCTCGTCCTGCAATAGGGCCAATTCCCTGTGAAGCCTCTTCCTAAGCCTCTTGGACAGCGGAATCCTCATAATTAATTAAATCAACCAAAATTATATAAAAGTATATGTTTAGTTCATCTAACATTTTTTAGCGTCAGCTGCAATCCGCGGCTGTGCTGCCGTGATTTAATGCCCCGACAGCAAGGTTTGCCGCAGCTGCCAAATCCCCCGGGCGCATTATTTTGGGATAATACGCGTCTTGACAAAGAGAAACATATTTATATTCCTTTGCGCAATTAATTTTCTTTATGGGTTTATTGGAAAGCTTTGAAAAAATTGCAAACACTGCAAGCCGCTCTGCAAACGTTGTTGACCGCGGGATTGGAAGCGCCGAGAGCCTTAAGCGCAATGCAGACAAAGTCGGCAAGGTTATTGCGCAAAAATGCAAGTACTGCAAGGCAGAATTAAAGTTAGATATTGAAAAAAAGAAAGGCGTTTGCGCGAACTGCGCTTTGCAGCGCATGTGAACCCGCGTTCACCCGCCAAATTTTTGCAATCCAAAACCTTTTTATATTACTTTGATCTATTAATTACTGTTCGAAATGAATGCAAAGATTTTGATTGTCTGTCTTTTGGCAATGGCGATTTTATTAAGCGGCTGCCCGAGTGACGGAAATCCGCAGGTAACGCCTCCGAATAATGGCGGGACAACTCCGCCAACAAATGGGGGCACTGCGCCGCCTGCTGATGGTGGAACACAGCCCACTGCGGAGTTATGCCATAACTCAGAATATTCCACGAGGGTTGCTAAGAGTTTAACCATTTGGACTAAGGAATTAATTGTATTGGATAATGCGAGCCTGGAAAAATTATTGGATAAGATAAACAATGGCGACACTTCCGCTTTTGAGGGAATCTCTGATTTAACCTGCCTGACCTATCTTGAAGTTAGATTGCTGCTTGGCCAGACATATGATTTGGATTACCAGCCACTTGAATCTTTAACTAACCTGAAATACTTATATTTTGCTTCCCACAACGGCATTGGTAGTGCTGATTTGGCATTCCTTTCAAAGTTAAAAAACCTTGAAAGGCTTGATATAACTTACAGCGGCATTACTGATATTAGCCCCTTTTCCGCCCTGTCAGGGAACAGCAAACTAACAGAAATGAGTTTGCAGGGCAACAAAATTTTAGATTCAGATTGTGAAAAGCTGAAAAGCGAACTGCCAAACGTAACGATAAGTTGTGTTCTCCAACAGTGAATTTTTGAAAAGCAACCAGTCCAATGCAAGGACAATGTGTTACTAGGGTGCAATGAAATGAAGTGCCAGGTTTTAATCTTTGTTTTTATTGTGATAGCCCTTCTTCTGAGTGGTTGCCCTAGCGACGGCGGCAATGGAGGGGGCTCGGACTTAATTAATGTAGCCCCTTGTGAAAAAGGGACTACCAAGTGCGAGGGAACAAATTATCTAGTATGCGAATCCTCAACAGAGGGTTGGACTGTGTATGGCAAGGTCCCGGGGAAGTGTGGAGTTCCGGATGACGGCGTTGGTATAAACGATGATAGTACGCCGCCTGAGGAAGAGGTTATTTGCTCAAATGATGACTACAATGCAGTAAGTGCGGAGATTTACAACCCGTTTTTTGTAACAATAATCCCGGAGTGGGATAAGAAAATATCTGTTGTTGCCCTTGATGAAGACAGCGATAAAAAATTAGATGCTGCGAGCGCTGCGGCCATAAAGGAGGGGGGTAATTCCAACAGCGCATATGAAGGAATAAATGACTTAGACTGCCTAACCTATCTAGATGTCAAGGCAAATATGCTGCACCAAGGCATTGGTGACCTCTCAATAATTTCCGGCCTTAAAAATCTTGAAATTGTTTTCTTGGGCAAGCCCGCGGGCCTTGACCTTTCCCCGCTCTCAGACCTTCCAAAACTCAGGGTTTTGGAATTGCAGATGGAAAACATGTATCCTGACTATCAGACCTATTCCATTTCCCAGCTTTCAAACCTAACAACATTGGAGTCTTTCAAGGCGGAATACGCGGTCATCGCAGACCTCTCTCCCCTATCCAAGAACACAAACATGAAGATGCTGGAATTGAAGAAAAACAAAATCACAGATATCTTGCCCTTATCAGGCATGACCAAGATGGAATACTTGGATCTATCGCAAAATCCTTTTTCTGATATTTCGCCAGTTTCAAATATGAAAAGCCTGAAGGTTTTGGATATACTTGAAACACAGGTAAAAGACCTCTCCCCGCTCTCAGGCCTTACTGAGCTAAGGAGCCTGAGCGCTCGCGGAGGCAGCAAGGAAAGCAGGGATTTCTCCCCGCTATATAGTTTAAGTAATCTGGAATATTTGTTCATAGGCGATGATTCGCAAGATATTTGCGATGATTTGCAAGCCAAACTGCCCAATCTCAAAACCTGTATACCCTGATTTGCCCTGGGCGGGGAAACCTTTTTATATCCCTTTGTTCTACTTTTTATTGTTTTAAATGAATGCAAAAGTTTTGCTTTTTGTTTTTTTGGTTGCCGCGATTTTGTTAAGCGGTTGCCCTAATGGAGGGGATAACGGCGGTAATGGCGGCACTACGCCGCCAAGCGGTGGAAGCACTCCTCCGTCAGGGGGAACAACTCCGCCAAGCGGTGGAACTACTCCTCCAACAGGAGGCGGCGGGCCGCCCGGAGCGCCACAGGATGCCCCCACAGCGCACATAGGCACAACAACCGACTGGTCATCCGATATAGGTTTTCTGATTCCCCTTGAAGGAACCAGTAAGGCAATATATATTCGCGGAGATGTTTCCGGAAAGTGCAGGACAGGGGACGCATATTGCGATGAATTAAACGATTACATGTACTGCGTTAACGGCGGGTGGATGGGTTACGAGGAAAAAAGGTGCACTGATGAATATTTGGCCAAAGACGGGGATGTTGTATGTTCTAACGCAGAGTATACTGCAATTGCCGAGAACGTGAAAAGTAGCCCTAGCGTTAGATTGGATGATGCAAGCCAGGCAAAACTGGATGCAGCAGTCAAAGCACAAGGTGATGCAGCCTTGGACGGCATAAGTGCTTTAACGTGCCTGACTTCACTTAACCTGAATAATCTTGACTTGTACAGCAAGACAAAAATCAAGGACACCTCTGCTTTATCCGGCCTTGTAAATGTACGGACATTGTATATTGGCGGGCAGGATATCTCGGATGTTTCTCCTCTCTCTGCTTTAAAGAGGTTAAAGACTTTAAGCCTTTCAGTAAATCCAATTACAGATGTTTCGCCATTGAAAAACTTCCAAAATTTAAAGACAGTAAATCTTGACCGCATTGACGCTGACACCTCAAGCGCTGCCTGTGAACAGCTGAAAAGCAGCCTCCCTAACATTGAAGTATCCTGTTAGCGGAATAACCAAAAGGGAATAACCGCACTATTTTATTTCTTTTGCGCTTTAATTTGTTCATGCCATCCGAATCCAATGAATTAAGTGCCTTGTTTGCCGAGTGGGCTAAAAGAAACAACTTTGACTTGAACCAGAATAAAAAGCACCTTGATTTTTTATACAATTCAATAATTGCTTTGGAGAAGGAAACCGGGGGCCGCTTCTGCCCGTGCAGGTTAAGGCTGGGCGGGAAAAATGATTTGGAGCTTTTGTGCCCGTGCAATTTTGAAGTACAGGAAACCTGGAAAAAGCAGGACAGGTGCTGGTGCGGGTTATTTTTTAAAAAGGGTAAAGGCGGGAAAGGCAATGTCTAACGGCTTATGGGAACCAAAGTTTTTCTGGCGCTGCACTGTATGCAATGACATTCACTTTGGCGTTAAGCCGCCGGAAATCTGCCCCACTTGCGGCGAGATGCACAAGTACATCCGCGTGAACCAAAAGGAAGCAGAGCTTGTTTTTGAAGGGCTTTCAGCATAGCGCATTATTTATGCCTGGTGCTTTTTTCCATTTCTTTTTTTGCGCAGCCATGGCAGATGTGCAGATGTGAAGCCAATTGCGTTCCGCATATTTCGCATTTGTTGTCCTTTGGCGGCTCTTTTATTGTCAGCGATAAAATCATTTTCTTAAGCAGTTCCGCGTGAAGCTTTTCGTTTTCAATGAAGTGGTAGAAAATTTCCCGGATTTCAATGTTCTGCGCCACGGCAGTGCAGTTTGAGTATTTTTTAACCTGCAGTTCCTCCAGTTCAAGCAGCTTTGTAATTATTTCCCTCAGCTCCGCGCTGAAATCAACCGGGTTATTCATAGGTTCTTTCATTTTTTCATCGAGTTCACGCATGCCCTCGGAATTTGCGTATTTCGAAATTATTTCCTTTAAAGCCTCAATGTGGCTTTGCTCGTTTGCCTCAAACAATTCAAGGTATTTTTTCATTTCGAGGTCCTTGACCTGTTCTGCGAGCCGGCGGTAGTTCTGCACTGCCTGAATTTCAAGCGGAAGCGCATTGAAAACGCAGCCCCTGTCCCTTCGGTCCATATAATAATCCCTCTTCCCAGTAAATATTTTCAGCCAAAGGGAATTAAATAGCTTGCCGCGCTTAACAAGCTGTTTTAAAAACCTTTTTTAGGCGAAAAATGTAATAACACGCGATTTTTCGTGGTTTTTATGAATTTTCCAAAGGTCATCAAGGATTACTGCAAAAAGTGCAACAAGCACACTGAGCACAAGCTAAAGGCATTCAAGGCAGGCTCCACTAGAAGCACTTCAAAAGGCCAGAGAAAGCACTTGAAGAAAACAAAGCACGGTTACGGCGGAAAAGCCAAGTTTCCAATTAAGCCGAAAAAGCAGACCAAAAAGCCGACTTTTTTGGCTGAATGCACTATTTGCAAGCGAAAACACTATTTTGTCATCCCCAAAAGAATGAAGAAAATCGACTTGGGCGCGGCTTAAAAGCAAGGCCGTGGCAATTAACCTGCTTTTTTTTAAACCCTTCCAGCCAAGCTTCACTTAACATGACAACCAAGAACGCTATTTTGTTAATAATCAAGCAGTCTCCAGGCATTGAATACACTGCCCTGCTTAACAAGGTTTCAGCTGATTATGCGACTGTTAATTCCGCGCGAGCTGCAATTTCTCGTTCGCTTAAAGACCTTTCCGCTTTAGGGCAAATTGAACGCAAAGGCAGCCAGTTATTTGTAACCGATAAGGCTTCTTCCATGATCAGCTCGGAAATGGAGAACAAGCTTTTGCTCAGGCTAAACCAGTTATTCAAATCCAAGGCAAGTTATCAATCCGCGGATTTGATTGTCGAGCATTTGCATACCCTTATTGAGTGGAGCAAAAAAGATTCCGACCTTTTAAAGATTGCGCGAAACAGCGCGGTTTTCGGCATAAATGATTTAAGCGAATTGAACGAAAAAATCCGCCACAGGGTAAAGCACCTTGATTACATTTCTTCGGTTCTTGGCGGGCAGATGAATTCCCTGCGTGAAATGGACTTCAATGATTCTGTCAGTATGCCATTCGATGAAAAAACAACCGCGTTCGTTAAAGGGCTCTCCAAAAGGCTTTCCCTTAATGAATTTTTCTTTGAATCACCTGACGCGCAATTGCTTGAACAGGCAAGCGCATTGCTTGAATCAAAGCCAAAGGGAACGCATTTCTCTTTGCCCATTTCACTGATTGAAAAAACCCTTTCAATCATCCAGGAAAAAGCAAAAAGCCCCGAGCCATTCACTGCCTCGCTTTTCCTTTCCCCGATAAAAATAGAATTCACTGCCTCAAGCGTTTTATTTACTGCGCCCGCGTCGAAGATAAATGAGCTTGAGCGCTGAATCATTAGCCTAAAAAATCACTGCGCGGTCAGCCTGTAAACAACATAGTAACGCCAGTCTATTTCCTGGTTTTCAAGAACAATTTCTGACTTCATGCCCGACTCCCTGATAAGCTCTTTGAGGTATTCAATGTCGCCCGTGTTGGAGAAAACAAGCAGCACCTTTCCTTTAGGGTTAAGGTGTTCTTTTGCTTCCAAGAAAAACCTTTTCAGCGCGCCATAATTCTCGTCAGTGCTCCCGTATTCCGAAATGTCCCTTGGCCTGAACCAGCGGAAAGGCGGGTTGAACGCGATTAAGTCAAATTTTTTTCCCTGAATGCCTGAAAAAACATCGCTTTTAATTGCCTCTATTTTTCCGCTGAAACCGTGAAGCTCCGCGTTCCTTTTTGCGCACTCAACTGCCTTTGGGTTAATGTCTACTGCCAGGACTTTTTCCGCTTTTTCCGCTGCAAGAATTGCCTGGATGCCTGTGCCAGTGCCGAGGTCAAGGACAACATCGCCTTTTTTTACCTCTTTCAGGACCGCTTTTCCAAGGGACGCTGTGTCGGAAAAAATCGGAAAGAAAACGCTGTGCATTACAGTTATTTTCTTTCCCATGGCGTCCATGGTGATTTCCTTTTTCAGCGCGCCCCTGGTTTCATAAACAAACTCCTGGAATTGCCTCAGCTTTTCAGCCTCTTCACCGCTCATCCTTGGCATGTGCCTCTTGTACGCTGTCATGGTCTTAACTCCTGCAGTGCGGACTGCTGCCCTGTTCCACTGCCTTACTATATTGCTGTTGGGCGGCTTAATATTTATTTGTGGGGATAAATTCCACCACATTTAAATATTTTTCTCTGCATTGGTTTGCTATGGACTTAGTGAAGGGCCTAGCGAGCCTCGGCCTGTCAGCCAATGAAGCGAACGTATACCTGACGCTTGTGAGAAGCGGAGCCTCTCCCGTAATTAGGATAGCGCGTTCCACTGGCATTAACAGGCGCAGCGTCTACGATTCCCTTGAATCGCTTGTCTCAATGGGCCTTGTGAATTATGCAGTTGTTGAAAAGAAAAAGCTTTTCCAGCCAACCGACCTCAACAGCCTTTCCGCGCTAATGGATGAAAGAAGCAGGATAACCGAGTTATTAAAGTCCGAGCTTAAAAAAACCCTTGTCAGGAAACAGGAGGAGCCATTGATTGAAATTTTTTCAGGCAAGAACTCAATGAAGGGAGTTTTTGAAAGGCTGCTGGAAAGCAAGGAAACAATCCATATTTACGGCGGAGCCATGCCCGCAAAGGATTTTTTGGAATACTATTATCTTCCATGGACAAACAAGCGCCTTAAAAGCGGCATAAAAGTGAAGGGCATTTTTGTTGATTCGCCTAAGGTAAAGCCGTTTGTGAAAAGCCTTCCGCTAATAACATACAAATTCATTGAAGAGGAGTACCTCAGCCCTGCTTTCTGGTGGCTGCAGGGAAATAACATTTACCTTGTTTTTTTCCAGGAAAACCCTGTCGTGGTTTCAGTCAAAAGCAGGGACCTGGCGCGGACATACCTTAACTCGTTCAACCTCTTATGGAAAAGGCTTTAATTGGCAACCGGTTGGAGTAATCAGTTAACCGCGTTCCTGTACTCTTTTTCCTTTAACGCTTCAATGACCGCTTCGGCTATTTCCACTCCGCACCTTTCCTCGGCTTCATGCGTTGAAGCCCCGATGTGAGGAGTCAAAAGAATGTTTGGCGTGCCAAGCAGTTCGTTTCCTTCAGGCGGCTCTTTCACAAAAACATCAACTGCTGCGCCCGCAATCTTTCCCTCGCGAAGGGCTTTTGCAAGCGCTGCCTCGTCAACTATTCCCCCGCGCGCAATGTTTGCAATCCTTGCATTGGGTTTCATTAACGCGAATTCCTTTTCGCCGATGAGGTTTCTTGTGGCATCATTTAGAGGAACGTGAATGGAAATGAAATCAGATTCCTTCAGCAATTTTTCCAGTGCAACGATTTCCACGCCGCCTATTTCCGCAATCGCGTTATGGTCTGGGTACGGTTCATAAGCCATTATTTTCACGCCAAAGGGCTTGGCTCTTTTCGCTACCTCTCTCCCGATTTTTCCCATGCCGATTATTCCAAATGTTTTGCCGTATAGCTCTCCGCCCTTGAAAAGCTTTTTCTCCCATTTATTCTGCTTCATCGAGGAATGCGCTTCATGCACTTTCCTGCTCAGCGAAATAAGCATTCCAATCGTAAGTTCCGCAACGCTAACCGTGTTTCCAGAGGGAGTATTCAAAACCTTGATTCCTTTCGCTGTCGCGGCTTTAACATCAATCGTATCAACTCCCGCCCCGGCTCTCCCGATGACTTTCAATTTATCCGCAGCGGCAATAACGCTTGCAGGCATTTTTGTCGCAGAGCGCACAATGATTGCGTCAATTCCCTTTATTTTTTCCAACAGCTCAGGCTCTTTCAGGCTCGCGCTTTCAATCGTTTCAAAATCATTTTCTTTTTTCAGCAGTGCAATGGCTTTAGGCGAAACACCGTCTGCAACCAATACCCTGAATTTTTCGCTCATGCTTTTGCCCCCTTTGGAAGCCCTGCAATGATTTCATCCATCACTTTAAGCAATTCCTCCAGTTCTTCCGGCTGCGTGTCGCCCATGTGCGCTATTCTGAAAGTCTTTTCCTTTAATTCCTTGTAGCCGTTTGAAATCAGGAATCCTTTTTTTGCAAGCTCTGCATTCAAATCCGCAACAACTATTCCCTTGTTGTTCTTCACAGCAGTCAATGTAACTGACTCATATCCTTTCTCTGGAAACAATTCAAAGTTTTCTTTGGCCCATTTCCTGCCAATGCCAGCCATTTTTTCATGCCTTGCAAACCTGTTGTCCAGGCCTTCCTTGAGTATGTGGTCCAGCTGGTGGTTGAGCGCGAAAAAATGCGGAATGCAAGGAGTTGTAGGGGTCTGGCCTTTCTCGTATGATTTCAAAAACGCCAAAAAGTCAAAGTAATGCCCCCTGTTTTTCACGGTCTTGGCTTTCTCCAATGCCTTTTCGCTCACCGAGCAGACCGCAAGCCCTGGAGGCAAGCCAAGTGCTTTCTGCGAAGATGAAAGGCAGACATCAATGCCTAACTTGTCAACTTCAATTTTCACTCCAGCCATTGATGAAACCGTGTCAACCAAAAAAAGCGTTTCAGGAAACTCCTTCATCACTTCCGCTATTTCCTGCAGGGGATTCATTACTCCTGTTGATGTTTCGTTGTGCACCAAAGTTATTGCGTCAAATTCCCCTGTATCAAGTTTCTCCCGAACCATTTCCGGCTTGATTGCCTTTCCCCACTCCACTTTCACGGCTTCGCATTCCTTTCCATTTTCCTGTGTCATTCCATGCCACCTGTCGGAGAAAGCGCCGCACACAAGGTTCAGGCATTTTTTGTCAGTGCAGTTCCTTACCGCGGCCTCCATTAAGCCTGTGCCGGAACTCGTGCTTAAAAAAATCCTGTTCTGCGTGTAAAGCAGTTTCTGCATTTTTGGAATTATTTCATTGAATAATTCGCTGAATTCCTTGTCCCTGTGCCCAATCATTGGCGAGGACATTTTCTGCAATACCTCGCTTCTGACCTCTATTGGCCCGGGAATAAATAGCTTCTTATGCATAACCCCCACATCTCACCAGGAAAAAAGTGAATAATAACTAGGGTGTGGAAGGTTTTTTTAATTGAGCCGAAAAAAAAGCAACCGCGCGGTTGAAAAGCCGCGCTTTTTGCGCTTTAATCCGTGACCCTGAACAGCAATTCTTTCTTGTATGAATGGCTTGTGTACTCAAAGTTCGGCGAGCACTCCGCTAGAACAGCCCTTCCCTCGTAATTGCCTGGCCCGGCCATTTTTGATACAAAGACATTGTAGTCCATTTTGATTGTTTCATTCGGTCTCAGAGCCGCAAGCCTTTTCTTTACGCCTCGGTTCAATCCGCCCTTGTCCAGGCCGACTTCCGGCGGAAGCAATAACTCGAAGTCAAGCGCCTTTGCCTGCGCGTCGTTGTTCGTTATCTTTATGGTTAATTCCTGTGGCTGCCTTTCCCTTAAGCTTATTCTCATTGGAAAAAGGCTGACCTCTAATGCGATGTTCGGCATACATTTCACCCCTAAGTTTTTATGTGGAAGACAATTGCCTTAAAACAATTCCACTAAGATTAAGTGGAAAGGGTTTAAATAATTATTCAATCCAAGCCAAAAATTCCTTTGCGCGCAAAATTCTGATTCCTTTGAATTCGTTTATTTCCAGCAAATGCTTGTCGCCCGTGATTATATAGTCGGCCCCTGCGTCAAGGGCAGTTTCAATGAATTTGTTGTCTGATTCGTGTTCAACCACGTTTACGCGTGTTTTTGCCGCAACCTGAATGGAGTTTTGCAGGTAATTTCTCAAAATGAATTCTCTGGCTTTCTTTGTGGTTCTTTTGGTTATTTCTTCCCTGCTTAAAACTTCCTTTAATTCCTTGATGCATTCCTTGCTTGTGTAGTTTTCCAGCTCTCCTAAAAGCAGTTTTTCAAAGGTTTTTGCAGGCGCGCCCTCTTTTGCAATCAAGGCGGAAACGATTATGTTTGTATCCAAAACAACCCTGCGTCTATCTTGTCTTATGGGTGATTTCATTGACCTCTGCCTCTGAAATTTTGTTCTTGACCTTTGCCCTTAATGCGCGGAATTCTGAAACAATTTTCTGGCTGTCAATTTTCTTCAAAACGATTGTTTTCCTGTCCACGGGAAAAACAGTGAAAATCGTATCCTCTTTGCTGTTAGTGAATTCCCTTGCATCCTTTGGGATTACAACCTGCCCCCTAGTGGACATTCTAGTGGTTTCTAAAACTTGCCTCATGGATTCACCCCCATAACAAATATTGCGCAAGGGGATATATAAGCATTTCTTATAAGTAAGATTAGGTAAAAGTTAGGTGTTTTTCTCAGCGCCGGGGGTGGGATTGCAAACCACCCGCAACCTTTTCTAAAGAAAAGCTTGACCAAAAGAAAGAGAATCTGCGCCGGGGGTGGGATTCGAACCCACGTGTCCTTTCGGACTCCTGCTCTCGAGGCAGGTGGATTAAGCCGCTTTCCTACCCCGGCAAAAAACCACTAAATAACTAGTTTTGCGTGCTGTTTTTATAAAAACCCTTCGCGTTTAAGTTCCGATATTAAAACCTCACCTTCTCCGACAGCATGCACTTGAATTAATTCTTTAGAGCCAGCCTCTTTTTTAATTAATTCAAACAAAGCGAGTGCTTGTTTCTTTTTTAGCCCATTTGGCATTGAATTAATTTTTCTCCCCAAGCGGGGCACGTATACTACTTCCACTTCAAAAAAAATTAAAGCCCTCCCTTCTTTTCTGCGGCCAACGTTAATTTCATTAAAATTTGCTAAGATTCCGCTTTTATTGAATATTTTTTTAGACAATTCCTCTGCCTCTGTTTTGACTTCTTCGGAATGCTTGTAAAATATTTCTTTGCTCCCTAAAAAACGGTATGCATCTTCTATTCCTTTCTGGCTTTCTTCCTTAAGCTCGACTTTCTTGGAATAAGTTGTTTTTTTATCCAAGCCGCTTGAAATCAATTCGATAAAATTTTCAGGGTAAAGCAGATGTGCGATGCACATTGCCGCACTGTATGCGGGATGATTTTTTGCGAAAGCATTTCTCCTAACAAGCTCAATGGGCGGGAACCCGCCTATTTTTCTGCGTTTGAACCAGCCGACTGACTTTACTTTTGCGTGTTCTCCACGTATATTAATCTTTCTTAGCTTACCAGTTCTGCTTGATAGCCTCATTCTTTTAGCCTCTCTTATGCAACAATTTATTGCGCTGTTTTGTTTTTTAACCTTGCCAGTGCAATCAGGTTCTGGAGCGCTTCGGCCTCTATTATTCCGATGAAATGGCTTTTTTCGCCAACAACCGCTAGCGCGGGAAAGTTTTTTGCAAACAGGTTTAAGGCGATTTTTTTCGCGTCCTTTTTGAGGTCAATTATGGGAATCCTCTTGGATGCATCCATTGCCTTTGTTTCCCACCAGGCGCTTTTCTTAATCGATGAAAGCGTTCCGCTGCTTATGAAGCCCAATGCGTCACCCATGTCAACGAGAAGAAAAGGCTTGTTCATTTGCTGCATTAACTTGGATGCGTCCTCAAGGTTTGTGTTGCCGTTCAAAACCAGTGGCCTTTTGTTTATGACTGGCTCCAGTTCAATGCCCTTCATTAATTCCCTTAATTCAACGAATTCGTTTTCCTGCCCCGCGCCCAAAAAAATGAAGACCGCGATTATCAAAACAATGAAGTCGCCTATTAAAAAGCCCGCAATGAAAAGCACGCCAGCAAGAAACCGTCCGATAATAGAGGCAATTCTTGTCGCCTTGACATTGCCGAGGAATGCTGCAAGAATTGCCCTTAACACCCTTCCGCCGTCCAAAGGGAAAGCCGGAAGGAACAAATTGAATGCCCCCAGAATCAGGTTCACCCAAAGCAATGCAAACAAGGGGAACTGGAAAACCGCGTCCTCCAAACCTGTTCCTGCAAGGTCGGAGAAAAGGTTTTGCGGGAAAGGCAGTTGGGGAAAAATCGCAACAAGCAAAAGGATTGCAATGACCACAAGGAAATTGAACAATGGCCCTGCAATTGCTATAAGGAATTCATCCAATGGCTTGTCAGGCATTTCATCCGCCATGGATATCCCGCCAATTGGAAGCAAAACGATTCTCTGAATTTTCCCTCCCCTTGCGATTGCCACAAAGGAATGGAACAATTCGTGCACCAAAACGCTTGCGAATAGGAAAAACAAAAGCAGCATTGTTGAAAAGAACATTTCAGGGGATAAAACCGCGAGCAGCACTGCAGCCAAAACAATAAGCCAGATGAATGTCTGGTGCAGTTCAATGGAAATGCCGAAAACCCTTGCAATGCGCATAAATCAATTTGGCAGTGAGATGTTTAAAAAACAATTGAAAAAAAGAAAAAGAAAAGGGCAAAAGCCCTTTTTGCTAGCTTCAATAAAAATCAGGCGAGTTCTATCTGAACCCCGCCCACTTTGTCTGCCGCGAAATTGTAAATCAATGCCACGATGTATCCGCCAATGAACCCGGCAATCAAGCCGAAGATAACCAGCAATACAGTCGTAATCAATCCGCCAATAATGCCTCCTGCGAAAGCGCCTGCGTTTGCCCCGGGCAGAACTGAAATCAGCCCTCCAAGCAAGCCAGCGAAAAGCGTGAAAAGTATTCCAACTATAAGGTAGATTATCGCCATCACTGCTGCTTCAAGCTTCGCCAAAGACATTGGGTCAATTTTTTTAACAGTTTGCATTCATTTCACCTCCTTTAATTTTGCATTTAACTGAAAAGATAAACGCTTTAGTGCTATTTAAAGCTTTTCACCCGCTTAAAACGAGGTTATTTTTGCTGAAAGCGCGGTGTCAGCGTTTTTCACCAGGCGCGGAATTTTTCCGCAGAAACCGATTTTTCCTGCCTTGACCGCAATCGCGCCTGCTACTTTTTTGCTTTTTTTCAGCCAGCGCAGCGCTTTAGCGATGTCTTCTTCTCCTTTAATCCTGTTTGCAAGCGCTGTGGCGAAAGCGTCAGCCACCGCGCCTTTTTTTGCGAAAACAGTCGCCAAGTCGCATTTTCCGAGGCTAAAGCTGTGGCCCATTGTTCCGCTGCTGGAACAAAAAGAAATCCGCGTTCCTTTCTCCAGCCTGAACGCAAGCCTGTCCTTCAACAAATTGTTTCCTGCAAAAAGCCCAACAGTAATTGGTTGATTTGCAACCGCAAAGCAGTCTCCGCCATTTTCAACCAGCGCGGTTTTTGCTCCTGCTTCAACCATTGCCTTGCACGCGTGCTCCGCTATTGCGCCTGCAACCGCTGCCATTGGGCCAACGCCCGCAAGCAAGGCAGCGGAAGCCATTTCTTTTGCGATTTTCGGCGCGCCTTTTTTTAATTTCAATGGCTTAAGCGATGAAAGGAATTCAGGGTGAATTTTGGTGTATGCTTCAAGTGCTTTCCTTTCCGAAAAAATCTTCTCTTTTGCAGCGGTTATTCCCTGCTGCGAATCGCTGATTATTTTCACTTTCGTTTCCCTTAAAGTGAATTCTTCACGCAGCAGTTCAGGCATCAATGCACCTAAAAATTTACCTTAATCGCGTTCAAAGGGCATGCGTCAACGCATAACTCGCAGGCAATGCATTTTTCGCTGTCAAGCTTCACGTCAAAGCTTTTAGGGTCCCTTGAAATTGCCTTTATCGGGCAGAGGCTTAAGCAGGCGCCGCAGTCAGTGCATAATTCCTTCAACTGCTCAACGCGTTTTTCAAGCGGCGTGACCTTCACTCCTTCTTTCTTCAAAAACTCAAGCGCTTCGCTTATTTTCCCCGAATCGCCTTCGACCTCCAGGCCCAGTTCCCCTTTTTCTTCCGGAGTAAACCTTGCCTTGAAGATGTTGACAATCAAGCCATAGTCCTTTATCAGCCTGTAAGTGATTGGCTTTGAAACAACGTCCTGTGGAAAATCAAGCAAAAGTTTTTTTTTCGCCATTCATTTCACGCCCCTAAGCTTGTTGAACAAATAAATAAACATATCATTTTCACCCATTCACCAAGCTTACCTCGGCTTCAATGCCTTGAACTTGGAATCCAAAGGCAGTTTCTGCACTGGCTCTGAAAGCAAAAAATCCCCTTTTGAAACCTGCCGCTTCAGCAACAAGGCAATTTCGCGCGCCTTCTTATAGCTGCTCAGGCAGCCGACAGGCAATTTTTTTCCCTTAACCTCAATGCTCCCAGATTTTAGTTCAGCGTAACTGACCTTTCCAAGAATGTTGTTCACGTTGTTTGGGTAATCGCCGCTGTAATCAACGACCGGCGCAAAAATGTCCTCGTCTTTTGCCGCAGCTGATTTCAAAATCTCCACATCAAGGATTGGAATCGGCAAGCCTATTCCGACTGCAAGGCTCACTCCATATCCTGTCATGCTCACTCCGCGAATGAATTTTGTACTCATTTCCTTTAAGTTTCCTGCAACAGCAATTGTTCCCGCGCCCCCAATTGGAATTCCTTTCTCGTTTCTCTCCGTTACAGGATTATGCTGTGTTCCCTGCCAGTAAACATATCCCTGCGCTCCGCCTAAAAAAATCCTTGAACCAATCCCGATTGTCTTGTAATAAGGGTCCTTAAGCAAAGGGCTCAACTGCCCCGCGGAACAATAATTCGCATTGCCTAAATTCGGCAAAAGCTTTCCCATGTAAGTGTAAATCGTTTTGCCTGAAACATTCACCGCGACATTATAGTTCTGGTAAGCATTCCTTGGATTGACCAGCACTGCCTCGTTCAAATCCTTTAAGTTAATCCATGTCTCCAATTCTTTTCTCGGATAACAATCCGTTCCATAAGAAGTCGCCTTCAGCAAAACATCCTTTCCCGCAATCAAGTCCTCGATTACATGCCCGCCGCCGTAACGGAATTCGCCGGGATACTTGCTGTTCGCGGGATCATTCCTCTGCAGCTCCGTTGCGCCAATGTACAGGTCGACTGCTGCAATTCCAGCGTAAGCGTTCACGTCATTCAGCCAAGCGTACTGAATCTTCATCCTCGGGTTGCTGTGCCCAGTGTTCAAAAAAGCTCCGCTGCTGCACATCGGGCCAAAAGTGGCAGTGGTTACAACATCAATTTCTTTAGCTGCCTTCTCCAAGCCATCTCTTTCAACTGCTTCAATCGCTTCCTCCGCCGTCAAGACAATGGCTTCGCCTTTCCTTATGCGTTCATTTATTTCAGAAAAAGTCTTTGGCATGAAGCAATAAACGCAGCCAAGCTTAATAATAATTATTGAATTAAATATTCCGATAGGAATAAGGGTGCTTGTTTTTCTCACAAGGCTGCGTGTTTCTTGTTACATTGCTTGAAAAATTTTCGGAGGCTAAGAAAAGTGGGCAAAATTAATGGCAAAACAAAGAAGGCAATACAGGAGATTCCCGTAGAGCTGAAAAAACTGAACAAAATCATCGCGGTTATAGGCGACGGGTTAATGAACGTAAAAATTGACAGGTTAAGGCAGGATAAGGAGGATTTCAATGAACTGGTTAACAGAAAAAAGAGGATTTAGGTGTAAGTTAATACGCCCTGCAGCCTTTTCCGTAGTTTTGTTAATGGCGTTGTCCTGATTATTGACACTAATTCGTTTCTGGGTATTTTAATGAAGGATTCGTCAATCAAACGGGGAATTTCCAAAAAATCCCGGATTTCTTGTTCACTTAGTGATTCCCTGATAATGTCTTCTTGTTGGGCGAATAATTGCCTCATTATTTCTCTGACTGGTGCCGTGTGCCCGTCGTTGGCTGAGGCTATGAATTCCTGTTTCAGTTGATTGCTTACCCATTCCCTTGCTTCTGTTCGGTTTTTTGGCGCGCCTATGCTTTTTCTTCCGATTCCTAATGCAACGTTTTCCCTGTGGATTCTTTCATGTTCTTCTACTTCAGACCTTGCTTCAGGCACCACCATTTTTTCAGGCATTATTGTCAGCAACACTTTATTGACTTCTTTTGTTATTGGGTCCATAAAAACCAGGGGCGAACAGAAAGCCCCGACATAGCCTTCAGTCATTAAGCCGATTTCCTGTGCACGGCTTTTCAATCTTTCATACGTTGGGTTGTCGATTGTCAGTGTAAGCCCGAATGCGTCTGTTGACCTTTTCGGCTTATTTCTTAACTGTTCGCCAGATACAAGAATTAAGCCGGATTTTCCTTTGCTTCTTTCTAAAAGCTCTTTGATTTTTAAGTCATTCAAAGGGTTTTCAACGCTTTCCGGTTTTAATCCAAGGCCCCTGAAGCACATTGCCAGCAATTCTTCGGCGGATACTTCTTTGCGGGTTTTTTCAACCAAACGGTGGTTTTCTTTTAAATGTTTAAAAGTATTCAGCAGATATGCCCTCTGGTTTGGTGTCAACTGTGTTCCGGAAACCGCTTCCCTGAAAAGCTCTTTTACTGGTTTTCTGGGGGTTTCGCCAAAGAGCCTTACTGCCCTTGAATGAACCGCTGCGCCTTGCCTTAATTTGCCATAAAGTTCCCTTACGCGATTTTTTGCTAGTCCCATGATAAAACAATGACTAATGCCATTAATATTTTTTTGGGTTGGCGGTAACTGCTAACGATTTTTGACTTCCTTTTGGTTGTTTTGGCTGATAGATATGTTTAAACGCATATTGTAGCTACAAAGTAGCTACCATGAAAAAGACAATTTCTCTGCGCATGGAGGGTTTTGAGGTTCTTGAAAAGGTTGCCGAGTCCAGCGGCAACAGCGGCAGGATTTACGTTCCAAAAAAGTGGATTGGCAAGAGAGTGCGGGCGGTGTTGATAGAATGAACGAGGAAGCACTCTACAAAAGGATAGAGCAGCTTGAAGCGGAGAACTTGGAACTGAGAAAGCAACTTTTGGCAATGCAGAAAAAAATAATAGGACTTGAACGCAGATTACTTGCATACGAGAATGCACACACGCCCCCCAGCCTGAGCAAAAAAAAGCGCGAGCCAAAAGAACCAAGTGGAAAACTCGGTGCACCCGAAGGGCATCCAAAGTATGCGCGTGAACAACCAGAACCAACAAAAACCGTTGAGCACAAACTCGATGCCTGCCCGCACTGCAGTCACAAACTGAAAAAACCGTTCAAAATAGAGCGCCGCATCATTGAGGAGATTCCAAAGCCACAACCAATACAAGCCACTGAACATTTGATTTCACATTACGCGTGCCCTCACTGCCACAAAAAAGCCAGAGCCAAAACCGGTTTGCCAAAAGGCATGTTTGGACACAATGCAGAAACGCTTACGGTTTTGTTTCGATTTGAAGACAGATTGCCACTGCGCAAAACAGTGACTGCACTGCAACGCCAGGGATTGAACCTGACAAATGTCTGCGTGCACAACATTTCCAAAAGAACAGCAAGCGCCCTCACACCAGAATACCAAAAGCAGATACTGTTACTACGTGCATCAAGAGTTGTAAACGGAGATGAAACAGAAATCAAAATCAACGGCAAAACCCATTGGCTATGGACTTTTGTAGGCGAACAACAAACCATTTACGTTATTCGCAAACACAGAAACGATTCTATTCCAAAAGAAATCTTAGGCAACAATTACACAGGAATAATGGGCAGTGACGGGCACACAGCCTACAAAAAAATCGGTTCAGGACAACAACGCTGCTGGGCACACATTATCAGAGAATCAAAAGAACTCAACGACAACTACACCCTATACAAATGCCACCACGCCAACCTCGACAACATATTCAAAACAATAAAACGCATACGCGCAAATCCGCCGCCACTACAAAAAAGACTGCAACTCAAACAAGAACTCGAAACAAAGACAACACAAATAGCTGACGCGCTTGACGGGCACAAAGAATACCGAACATTCGCAGTCAAACTGCGAAACGCAATACCTTCACTTTTCACATGCCTCATTCACTTGTTTGTAGAACCAACAAACAACATTGCAGAAAGAGCACTACGCGAACTTATAGTAATCAGAAAAATCATTGGCGGACTGCGCCGCGAAACCGGCGCACGAACATTCGAAACAATCGCCTCCATGTTCGCCACATGGAAACAACAAGGCAAACCCCTCTACCCAACCCTCAAAAAAGCCATAAGCGGTTAGCACTTACGGTTGGCGGCGCATAATATATTTTTACTCTTTATCCGTACCTATAGTCCCAATAGCGTTATATATTTGGGTTTGCGCTTATTCTTTATGTTCGGTTTTAATGGTAATGCCGCTAAGCATAGCGATGTTCAGAAGAATTTGTTGCCTCAGCTGATTAAGCCTTCTTTTGTTGAGAATGAAGTGGATTGCATTAAGGTTAACGGTAATTTTAACCGTGTGATTGCAGTGGTTGGCTATCCGAGAATCATCAGGGAGGGCTGGCTGAATGCGATTGTTTCGAGTGATGGTGATATTTTGATTTAAGCCTGTTTGCCGCTTGCACTATTCGTATCTCAGCGCTTCAACCGGGTCTAATTTCGCGGCTCTTCTCGCGGGGTAGAGGCCTGAAACCATTCCCACAACCATTGCAAAGGCAAGCACTCCGAGCGCCAGTTCTATGGGCAGGTCTGCGGTTAGGCTGAAATTTGCGGACTGCGCTATTGCCGCAACCAAAAGCGATGCAAAGTAACCCAAGCCCAGGCCGATTATTCCTCCAACCAATCCAATCATGCCTGCTTCTATGAGGAACAAGCCCATTATTGTGTTTTCCGTTGCACCAACTGCCTTCATTATGCCTATCTCCCTTGTCCTTTCAAGTGCCGCTGTGACCATTGAATTCATTATTCCAACGCCGCCAACCACCAATGAGATTGCGGCAATGCCTAAAAGGAAAAGTGATACAAGCCCGAGAATAGAGTTAACTGCTTCAAGTATTTGCGTGGAGCTTTGCACCAAAAAATTGCCTTCGCCGAATTTCCTGTCGAAGTATCTTTGCGTCCTTTCCTGAACCGAATTGACGTCCTCAGGGGAAAAGGTTTTAATGAAGACAATTGCGGGTGAAGTGACGCTGCTTATCTGCTTGAATGCCTTTTCAGTCATCACAATGCTGTTGTTGAAGTTCGGGCCTCCGCCGATTGAAGTCGAACTTTCTTCCAGTATGCCAACAACCCTGAATTTTTTTTCATCAATAGTAAGAGAGGTTTTGTTTGAGAGCGCCCTGCTGAACGCATTGTTTGCAAAGTCATAGCCTATTACAACGGAAAAAACATCGCTTTCCTGCAGGTCCCTTCCATCAGCAATTTGATTGTAGCCGCTGTCTGAAAGTTCCGCAGTTTTATCAGGGTCTCCTGCCAAAATTGTCGCAGTAATTTTTTCCGTTCCCCGTTCCACGGTCATCCTTGTGCTGTAAAGCGGGATAACTGCGCTTACCCCAGTGAATGATTCAATCCTGCTAAGGTCAGGGTCCCTTAACTGCAGGTTTTCCGCAGAGCTAATCCCTGTCTGCGTTGCAAGGGGAATCAGGAAAATCGTGTTGCTTCCCAGGGATTCAATCTCGTTTGAGATTGATGCCGTGAAGCCGTTGCTGATTGAAAGCAATGCAACTATCGCGGCTATTCCGATGATTACTCCGAGAAGAGTAAGGTAGCTCCGCAGGCCCTGGTATCTCAGGTTGCGGAGCGCCACCGCGAATATTTCAAAGTCAGGCATTCAATCATTCCTGGCTTTTCTTTTTCCTTCCGCGCAACAGGAAGAACCCAGCAATCACTATTACTATGATTACTGCTGCAATCGGCACTGCAACCCCTGAAAGAGCGGCAAAGCCTGTTGTTGCCGAGGAAAGGCTCTGCACTTCAACTGGCAGTTCCTTCACTATTTCCTTTACCTCGTTGTCCTGGCCCCTGTAAATCATTTTCACCGTGATTTTGTTGTCCGCAGAGAAATTCCTGTCAAAGGTGAAATCGGTTTTGAACGAGTCAAAGTCGTCTGCCTGCAAGGTGCCGATGAATACTTCGCTGTCCTTTATTTGCGCGTTATTGCTTTCCAGGCCTATGACAAGGTATCTTGCGGCGCCGTTGCCTGTATTGTAGATGTCAAAGGTTACGGTTGAAGTCTTTCCTGCAGCTGCTGCTGGTGAGATAGAGCTTATCACCAATCCAAGGTCAGGCGAATCCGCGACCTTTAAGCCGATGAATGTCTGCGCAGTGAACTGGTTTTGCGAGGCATAATCGCTGAATGAAATGCTCACCGGAACAGTGTATGTTGCAAGGTCTGCATTGTCCGATACATTGAGCCTGAATGAAACCAATGCCATTTCCCCTGCCTCTATTTCATCAACATGCCTTGTGGGGGAACCAAGCGGGAGTATGTCTGCTGCAACCGCGCCAGCTTGGGTTCCGCTTCCAATAGTTACGGTTACGTCTGTCGCTTTTCCTTTTCCTGTGTTTTCAAGCGTTAACGCAATGTCAATGTCTTTTCCAGGGGAAGCGCTTTCAACAGAGCTGTTTACAACCTCTATTTGTGGTGCCCTTTCCTGTACGTCAATGGTGTACTTTATTTCCTTGTCCAATCCGCTGTTGTCGCCGAACTGGAATTTTACCTCGTAGCTTCCGCCCGGGGCGTCTCCAGCGACTAGCACATCATATTTTACCAGTGCTGTTTGGTCCGCGGCAATCGAGCCAATTGACTTCTTTGCTTCCCCGTCCTTTACGCTGAAAGGGTATTTCAGGTCAAGGTTGAATACAACGTTTTCGGCTTCAGCCTTGCTTGTGTTTTTCACCTGCACCCATACGCTGAATAGTTTTCCCGGCACCACTGGCACAGGATCATAGTTGACTGAGCTGACGTCAAGGCTTACAGCCCATGCCTGCACTGCAAACAAGGCCAGTACAGCCAAAACCAGAATTATTTTCTTCATTGTTTGATACCTCCTCCATTAAATGCAAATTTTTTCATTGCTTGAAATTTTTCCATCCTTAATGCAAATTATTTCCTGAGCCATTTCCGCTACGAATTTTTCATGCGTGACCATAATGATTGTTTTTCCCTTTTCCCTGTGAAGGTCCCGGATTATTTTAAGCACCTGTTCACCTGAAACAGAGTCAAGGTTTCCCGTTGGCTCATCCGCTACAATTATTTCGGGGTCAACTGCCAATGCCCTTGCGATCGCAACCCTTTGCCTTTGGCCTCCTGAAAGCTGCCCTGGCTTTGAGTTCTCCCGTCCCTCCAAACCCATTTCCGCAAGGCGTGCCTTTGCAATCTCAGCTCTCTTGTTTTTCGGCACACCATTAAACCATAAAGGCATCATAACGTTCTCCAATGCAGACAATTTCGGTATGAGGTTGAATGTCTGGAATACAAAGCCGATTTTTTTGCCCCTCAGCCTTGCAAGCTCGTTGTTGCTCATTTTGCTTATCGCTTTTCCCCCGATGAAAACCTCTCCTTTTGTGGGCTTCTGCATTGCGCTTAAAACATCCAGAAGCGTTGTTTTTCCCGAACCGCTTGGCCCCATAATGGAATAAAACCTGCCCTTCTCTAACTCCAATGAAACGCCATTCAACGCATTTAACTGCATTTCACCCATTTGGTAAATCTTAAAAAGGTCCTGCGCTCTGATGATTATCTCTTTGGCTTTCACTTCCTTTTTGGCTCTTTTTACCACGGGCTTTGCAGGCCTCTTTTTCGGCTTTCCCACAGGTTTTTTACGCCTTAACGCCAATCAGTCACCTTATAACATAAATGAATGAAAAACCATTTAAAAACTGGTGTTTTTGCAGTTTGTGGATGCAGTATTCCCTGCTTATTCTGCACGGGCGGTTAGTTTTCTTACTTTTCCGTGTATTCCGTCCACTTCAATGTAGTCGCCTGTTTTCAGGGCCTTTGTCGCGATTTTGGTGCCCACAACGCACGGTACCCCGAATTCCCTTGCAATGATTGCGGCATGGCTTGTTATGCCCCCCTCATTTGTAACGATTGCCGCGGCTTTTTTGATTGCAATGACAAAGTCCGGAGAGGTCATAGATGTTACAAGAATCTGTCCTGCTTTCATGCCTTTCGCTTCCTCTGCGCTCATTGAAACAAATGCTTCTCCTTTAACCCTTCCCTGCGAAGCGGACATTCCGTCTATCTCCACAATTTCAATTGTTTTTTCTTTTTCTACAAAAATTGTTTTTTCCTTTGCTATTGCTTCTTCTCCTGTGAACAATTCGTAATTGTCGCTGAATTCTTTCCATATGATGATGCAGTTTTTTTGCCGTGCGGCGATTTCTTTTTTTTCAAAGCGCCCCTCCAACACCAAAGGCAAATCGTTTGGCAAAGTGTATTTCATTTCCCATAACGAAAAACCCGCTCTTTTGCCGATTTCCCCAAGCAGCAAATCAAGGAAATGGCATGTCCGCATTATGTGTTCTTTTCTGAAGTCCTGCAGCCAGGCAAACAAGTCAAGCAATTCAATGAGGTTCCTGTGCGCCTCTAATCCCAGTTCTTTTATTGTCCGCTGTTTTTCTTTAGCCTGGTTTTCCGACAAAACAGCCAATTCTTGCAGGTACTGCTTTGGATTTGGGTGCTCTTTCAGCATTGAATCCAGCTCTTTTTCGAAAAACGCTTTGCCTAAAACCGCTGTTTTGAAATAACTGTTATGCAGCCAGTAATAGTTTGCCGAATATTCTTCAATGCCTTTTGAAATGTCTTCTCCGGATTTTTTATTTTCGGCAATTTCCAGCAATTCTTCTTCGGCTCTCCTACTGAAACTTTTTCTCGTGGTTGAAGTGAGAATGGAAAAAACCTTTTGCTTTTGACCTTCCACAATTTTTTTGATTAATTGCTCGCCATGCAGGCCGATCGGCTCAGTGGTCCAGCCAAGCTTGTACCAGTCAATGTAATCCAGCCTTAATTCGCTGTAGAGCGGCAGCAATTCGTTATTGCCCAATGCATTCAAATTTGTTGCCTCAATTTTCCCTGAAACCAGCTTCAGTTTTTGCGTCGCATTTTCAATGTCTTTCAATAACTGGTTCTTGTTTTTTTCCACAAGGTAAAATTCCAGCATTTTTTTTCCGAGGCTTTGCAGGCTCTCATTTTTGCCGCACCATAAAACGATGTTTCCCCTGTAAACCAGGATGGAGTCAGGCCAGCTTGTGCCGAAATAGTCGCGCAAGGGCTTCATTGCAGCTTCCAAGGGAATAAACAGGGGGTGGATAGTGCTTTCCCTTTCCCACTCAAACCATTCGCCTTTCATTTCATTCGCCCGCTTGCTCCAAAAAATATTTGTTTACAGGCAAACCAAGCTCTTTCCTGACTTTCACAACCCTTTTGAAATACTCTTTCCTTATTTTCGGCGGCTTTTCATCGTAAATGTTCCTGCTCTTGTCGTACAAAAAGCAATCCAGAGTGTCCGCGTCTTTAATCAGCTCCGCGTAAGCATTCTTCGAATAATCCTGCTTGCTGCTGTGCTCCGCGATTGCTGCCGCAACCAATTCTATTTCTTTGCCGGAGAAATCATGCGATTTTTCCAGAATTTTTTTCGCGATTTTTGAGCTTTCTTTCGCGTGGTTCGAATAACTGCCTGTTTCAATGACTGAGATATCGTGCAGTGCCGCGATTATTTCCGCCAACTCCACATCCAGCCCCCTTTTTTCAGCCAGAATCCTTGCAATCTGAATGCAGCTGCTGCTGTGCTTTATCTCCCATTCAACGGAGCTTTCCCTTTTTGAGTTCGGAATCCTTGAATCAATGAGTTCCCTTAAAACCAGAACCTGAATTTTATCGCTCCTGTTTAAATCCCGGCCCTTGAAATGATGGTAAGGCATAAGGAAAATATTAGCAAAAATCAATTTTAATAGTTATTGCCCGCAACGCCTGCATTTCCTCTACGAAATGCAATTTAAACCATTCTTTTCATTGTTATTTGACGCTTATGCCTCCCGCAATGAAAAGGCTTCCCTTGGCTATTCTCGCCTATAAAAACACAGGCAGTTTTACCAATGTTTTAAGGTCAAGGGGGCGTTGCTAAAAATGACAGGGCAGAAATAAGCGCGATAATAAGCCGCCGCAAAAAACTGGACCGCACAATGGGGGCAACAGACGGAATCGGCGCAGAGGCGCGCATTCGCGCAATACTGCAAAAATACAGAATCAAATACGTTTACTGAATTGCGCTTCACTTCATTTTCCCAATCAGTTTTTCCGCGGTTTCCCTTGCTTTTTTTTCCTCGCGGATTTCTTTTACGACAATTTTCCCGCTCTTGAAAAGCGAGACATTTGCTCCGTCAATTTTCGCCATCACAAGGTAAGGGGAATCAAGCTCTAAGTACACGCCGTTTGCGTGCATTTTTTTTGCAACTGCCTGCAGGTCAAGTGACTGCTTTTTTTTCGGAATAAATTCAAATGCCGTTCTGCTTTTGCACGGCTTTCCGACAAAATCGCTAAGCTCCAAACTCAAACACCTTCACGCTATCAATTTCCCGTTCAACCAATTTTTCCACTTCAAGCCTTTTCTCCTCTTCCAATAATTTTTCTTTCGTTGCCTTTGTCGCTGGCCTTTCAGGCGCCAAACCGCAGCACATTCCAGGCTCTATTGAGGTTGCATAGGTTCCGAATTTTTTCGCAAGCGCCTCTATTTCAAGCTTGTCCATTCCAAGCAAGGGCCTTGCAATCGGCACTGAGGCCGCATCGTATTCCGCGGCAATGTTGCTTAATGTCTGCGATGCAACCTGCCCTAAACTCTCGCCTGTAAGCAGTGCAGCGGCTTTTTCTTTTTCCGCAACTTTCGAGGCAACGCGCAGCATGAATCTCCTGCACAAAACGCATTGAAACTTTCTCTCCACTTTTTGCGCTATATGCTTCTGTGCTTCCCCGTGCTCCGCCACAATGAGCCTGATTTTTTTCCCGAAGCTTTCGCTTAAATGCCTCACAATTTTTTTCACCTTTTCAAGGCTTTTTTCATCGCTGAAAGGCCTGTTGTCAAAATGCAGGCACACAACCTCCGCGCCTGCATCCAACGCAAGCGCGGTTGCCGCAGGGCTGTCAATGCCTCCTGAGATGAGTGAGAGAATTTTTTGCGCCATAAAACTAATTTCCGCAGTGAACAATATTAAACCTTGTTTTCGCGCTTTTTTTCTGGTGCATTATCCGAATACAAGGTAAAAGTTAAATAGCCTTAACTCCAGAAAATAGTAATCCATGTGCGGAATAATCGGCTATTTCGGCGGAAAAAACGCCTCGGAAATCGCATTGAAAGGATTAAGGCGCCTTGAATACAGGGGTTATGACTCCTTTGGCTTTGCCCTCCAAAAAAAAACCGGTGCTCAGTTCACGGTTTTAAAAAAAGTGGGTGCAATTGAAAACTTTAAGGGAAGGCTTTCCCCTTCCTCGCTTGCCTTGGCTCACACGCGCTGGGCCACGCACGGCGGGGTCTCGGAAAAAAACGCACATCCCCACCTCTCAAACGACAAAAGCATTGCAGTTGTCCACAACGGGATAGTTGAAAATTATTTGGAACTCAAAAAATTCCTGAAGAAAAAAGGCTACCGATTCCGCAGCGAAACAGATACTGAAGTCATTCCAAACATGATTCAGTTCTTCATGAAATCGCGCGGAAAAAATTTTCCCGAAGCAGTAAAGCTTTCCCTGAAAAAAATGAAGGGCTATTACGCGGTTGTCGCAATGCAAAAAAACTTTTCCGGCTTAATTGGTGCCAGGAACGGCAGCCCGCTTGTTTTAGGCATCGGAAACAGCGAATTTTTCCTCGCATCCGACGTCACTGCATTCCTTGAATTCACCCATAAAACAATTTTTTTGGATGACAATGAAATGGCAATCGTTGGAGCGGAAGGAACAAAGATTATTGGCCTCAAAAAAAACAAAAAAGTAAGCAAAAAAATCCAAAGCATCAAGTGGTCTGTTGAGCAGGCAAAAAAGGGAAAATACAAGCATTTCACGCTTAAGGAAATCAACGAGCAGGCTTTCACCATAAAAGAGGCATTGGAGCAGCCCACTGGCTTGGTTGACGATGTAGCAAAAAGCATCCGCTCGGCTTTCGGCGTTTTCTTTGTGGGCTGCGGAACAAGCTATCATTCCTGTGTTTCCGCTTCATATGTTTTCTCCAAGGTTGCGAAAAAACACGTTAATGTTGTAATTGCCTCGGAATTCCGCAACTACGAGCATTTTTTGACGCCAAAAACACTTGTTGTAGCGGTTTCGCAGAGCGGTGAAACCGCTGACTTGCTTGACGCTGTCAAGTTCGCGAAAAAAAAGCGCTGCAAAGTGATTTCCATTGTAAACGTGATGGGCTCCAGCCTGATGCGCTTAAGCGAAAAAACACTTTTGATGAACTCAGGGCCTGAAATAGGGGTTGTCTCAACGAAAAGCTACACCGCACAGCTTGCAATTCTTTTGCTTTTGGCTTACGCTGTTGCCGGAAAAAAACAGCAGGGAAAAAAACTGGTTTCATCTGCATCGGCTGCAGTTCCATCGATTATCAGGTCAACCGAGCCTGGCATCAGGCGACTTGCGAAAAAAATAAAGCGCGCGGGTCACATGTTTTTGATCGGCCGAGACCTCGCTTTTCCCACAGCGCTTGAAGGGGCATTGAAGGTCAAGGAAATCTGCTACATTCACGCCGAAGGCTTTGCGGGCGCGGAATTAAAGCACGGCACAATCGCTTTAATTGAAAAGGGAACGCCGTGCATTGTTATCTCAACTGACAGGACTCGCGAACTCATTCTAAGCAACGCAACCGAACTCAAAAGCCGCGGCGCATTCATCATCGGAATTGACTCCAAGCCAAACGAGGTTTTCCACGAATTCATCAAGGTAAAGGAATTTCTTGACGCCAGCCCGATTGTTGACATCATTCCCATACAGCTCCTATCCTATTACCTTGCGGTTGAACGCAAATGCAATCCAGACAAGCCGCGCAATCTCGCTAAAAGCGTTACGGTGAAGTGATTTTTTAATGCCTGCCAGGACCAGTTTTGAGAAAAAAGCATTTCATTTTTCAGTGCCGAAAGAAGCAAAACTTTCAACGCGGGCTTTAATGCGTGGAGGCGCAAAAGCCAGAAATGGACAACTTGTTTTAACTGATAAGCAGGTTGTCAGATATGAGCGGGAGATGAACCGTTTGGGACTGGCCCGAGAAAAAATTGATTATTGGGCGAAAAAATTCTACGAGATGATGCCGGAATCAAAAACCCTGAACTCTGGAGAGCCGTATAGCCTCCGCGGTTATGGCCCTATAATGGCTTTTATTAGAAGCATTTACAAAGGCAATCTAAAAGGTAAAAAAATCTGTGAGATTGGTTTTGGTTCAACTGAATTCATGGAACTATTAAAAGAGCAGGGGGCAAAAATGTTTGGCATTGACGAGAGCCCAAGTCAGCAAAAACAAGTTAAAGGATTAAGGGCTGAGTGGGGTTATGCAGATGGATTAAACAAAAGTTTTAAAGGCCGCTTTGATGTTATTTATTCTAAAGACTGCATTACCTCTGCAAGGGGCTATCCTGATCTTAATCTTTTCACGGCTAAAACACTTCATGGTAAACTAAACAAGGGGGGTTTTTTGGTTCTTTCATCAAGTACTGCGCACCTAAACTTTGATGAGGCTATGCTGAGAAAAGCGGGTTTCAGGATTTTGGTTCCAAAAACTATACTTAAAACAAAACATATACTTTATGATGGTATAATGATTTTACAGAAAATATGATTTTTATGAAAAAATTTTTCGGAACCGACGGAATTCGCGGCAGGGCGAACGTTTACCCTATGACTCCTGAGGTTGCATTGAAGCTCGGCAAAGCCATTGCAATTGTTTTGAAGCGCGAGAAAAAAAAGAACGCGAAAATCGTTATCGGAAAGGACACGCGATTGAGCGGCTACATGTTTGAAACCGCCCTGACCTCTGGCCTTGTTTCAATTGGCGCCGATGTATTGCTTTTGGGGCCAATGCCCACTCCCGCAATCGCTCACTTGACGCGTTCCTTTGACGCATGCGCTGGCATTGTAATCAGCGCCTCGCATAATCCTGCGGAGGATAACGGCATAAAAATTTTTGATTCTGATGGCTTCAAGCTGGATGACAGGACTGAGAGGGAAATTGAGGCGCTCCTTGAGTCTGATGCAATTCCCGCAAACGGAGCGCAGATAGGCAAGGCTTTCCGCATTGACGATGCAAAAGGAAGGTACATTGAATTCGTGAAATCAAGCATTGAAAACCAGGGCCTTGAGGGATTAAAGCTTGTTGTTGACTGCGCAAACGGAGCCGCCTATGATATAGCGAAATGGGTTTTCAAGGAACTCGGCGCGGAAGTAATTGCATTGAACCTTTCCCCTGATGGGCTGAACATCAACAAAAATTCCGGCGCGCTTCACCCAGAGGTCATAAGCGCCGCGGTGAAAAAATTTCACGCTGATGCCGGGATTGCCCTGGACGGCGACGCAGACCGCTTAATTGTCTGCGATGAGAAAGGAAATGTTTTGGACGGCGACAGGCTAATGGCATTATTCGCCTTTGATTTGCTTTCAAAGGGAAAGCTGAAGGGAAAAAAGGTTGTCGCAACAGTCATGAGCAATTACGGCTTTGAATTGGCGTTAAAGAAAAAAGGAATCAGGCTTCTACGCACCGCTGTCGGCGATATTCCAGTGATTCAGGAGATGAGGAAATCCGGCGCGGTTTTGGGCGGAGAGCAGTCAGGCCACATTATTTTTTCCGAGTTTTCAACAGCAGGCGATGGCATTATTTCCGCTTTGCAGCTTTTGCGGATACTCAAGAAAAGCGGTAAAAAATTAAGCGATTTAAGCAATGTTTTTTCTCCAGTGCCTCAGCTATTGGGCAATGTCAAGGTACGCGAAAAGATTCCTTTCGAAAAAATGCATTCGGTTAAGGCAAAAATATCCAAAGCAGAGAAAAAACTTAAGGGAAAAGGCAGGCTTCTTGTGCGGTATTCTGGCACGGAAAACCTTGCCCGCGTGATGGTTGAAGGCAAAAATAAAAAGCAAATTAATGCCTTAATGCACGATATATTAAATGAAATAAAAAAGGAGATTGGCGCTTAGGTGTTTTCATGGCTTCATTAAAGGCGAGGAAGGAAAAGGCGAGAAAGCAGATCCAGCCTTTCATTGATTTTTTTTGCGAATTAAAGGAAATGCTTGCCTCTGGAAAACGCTTCAGGTTCTGGTATTTCATTAACCGCCTTGATGCTTTGGGAAAAAAGATTCCTGACGCGCGCTTTGGCTTAATTGAAAAAAATGTTGTAATCAAGGGAAAGCTTTTCCTCGGCAAAAACTCTGTAATCAAATCAGGCTCTTACTTGGAGGGAAACAATTACATCGGCGCGGACTGCACAATTGGCCCGAATGCTTACCTGAGAGGCACAACGCTTGTTGCCTGCGGTTCCCATATTGCGAACTCCGAGGTAAAGAATTCAATTATTCTCAGTGACTCAAATGTGCCGCATTTTTCTTACGTCGGAGACTCAATCCTCGGGGAAAACGTTAACCTTGGTGCTGGAACAAAAATCGCTAACCTTCGCCACGACAATTCAAGCGTGAAAGTTGAATTGCGCGGAGTCAAAACCAGTTCAGGCAGGCGAAAATTAGGGGCATGCATTGGGAACAGCGTGAAAATCGGAATAAACGCATCCATTAACTGCGGCGTAATTCTTTCAAACAATTCCTGCGTGCTTCCGGGCGAATTCGTGAAAAAGAACCGATGAAGTTGATGGGAATCAATAAAAAAGTATTGAAGTAATTTCTATCATGGTCCGGCCAAATAAGCGAAGGGGAAGATTTAGCGGAAGAATAAAACAGCCTTGTAGCTTCACAATTGGTGGCTCCCTGCCAATTGAAACAATAGAAAAACTCAAACGAGCCAGAGTTGTTTCCAGATTTTCAGCTCAAGAGAAAGAGGTTGCAGCTGGGAATAAATGGTGTGGTGAGTTGCTAGTTGAGCATAAAATGAAATGCCCTTGGACTCTGATAATGCCTGGGGAAAAAGGCACGCTGATTACACATGTAACCGGAAAAGAAGGTAACAAGGCGTACGATTTGTATATCACTTTCACTCTAACTGGGCCGCATGAGAAAAAGGAAAATTTCAAAATAATGGGTGTTAGGGTTTGTGATTATGATCTTGGTCTTCACAGCGGAAACGAGCCTGAATTCTCCGCGGATCCAAAGCAACTGACTGAAAGTGCACACAATTTGCTTATTGAAGAGATTCACAAAATTGCCGTGAGAAAAATCTACCCAAATATCCTTAACTTTGAATCAGGGCTATTGCGCCGCTGAACCTGCTCTTTTTTTGCTTCAATTTGAATCATTAGATAACCCTAATAGATACATATATTAATCACTTAATGCCTTTATTTGTGCAGTTTTTCAGGAGTTGATTTAATTGAATGTGATTTTGCGCGGCAAATCCAAGGAAACCCTTGAATTGATGATTGAGGCAGGCTATGCTAATTCCCTGTCCGAAGCCATTCGCCTGGCGATAACGCATTTTGGAAAAGAGCATTTCGTTGGGGAAAAATCCGCTCGCCTTGAAAAGCAGTTGAAAGAATCTTCGTTGAATGCGCTTCAATCGGAAGACAATTCAAAGGATTATTTGAAGCACTTAACCTGACTTCATTTCAATGAACTTCTCAACACTTCTGTCGTAGCTTCTTTCCGTTTTCGCGTCAAAAAAGCACGCGGGAAGCTCGCCGCTTTTCCTGTGGAAGGCGATGCACTCGCAGCAGATTCCTTTCCTTGAACAATTGGAGTAAGTGCAATTGCAGTTCTTTAAGTTTGCTTCCTTGCGGCAGTCCATCATTTACACTAATAATATGCTAATGGAAAGGTTTAAATTAATTGATGCACACCACATGCATATAATGTGCATTGAGGTGTATTTATGGTTGATGCAAGGGTTAGCTTGAACAAATATTCTAATAGGGTTTTGACTGTTGTAAAGGCAAAGTATGACCTAAAGGACAAAAGCGAGGCTTTGAACAAATTCATTGGGGATTACGGCGAAAACGAGGTTGAGCCCGAAGTAAAGGAAAGTTATATCAGGAAAATCCTCAAAATAGAGCAAGAACACTTCAAAAAATACGGCTATAGGCACACAAGCATTAAAGACTTAAGGAAAGAAATTGAAGGCGACTGAATGCCATTAGCCCACGATTTTTCAGAAGAGTTAAAGGTAAAACTGAAAAAGCTTTTCAGGGCTGACCGAAGACGCTATGAAATTTTAATGAAAAAAATTGAAAGCGTTATAGAATCGGATGAATTTACAATTGGGCATTTCAAGAACCTTAAGCACGGCTTAAGCGACAGGAAAAGAGTCCACATAGACAAAAGCTTTGTTTTAACATTCAAATTCGACAGGGAAAAAAAATTCATTTTATTCATTGACTTTGACCATCACGACGAGATTTACAAAAGGTAAACCGCGCTCACTTTATCCTTTCCCCGCTGACCGCGTCAACCCATATCTTCCTTTCCTTTCCTTTTTCAGCAAGCGTTGCCTCCCAGAAAGGCCTGTGAATCTCGGAAACCTTTTTCACAAGCGCATTTGGCCAAAGCCTTCTCAGCACTTCAGGCAGTTTTTCCCTTGAAATATTCTCCCTTTCCTTTTCAACCGCCTCGCTTCTCACCAATGGAACTTTTTTCGGCGATGAAACCATTTCATGGTCTGAGCGCGGAGGCAAATCCATTTCCGCTTTAAGGAAATAATAATTTTTTCCAGATTTCTGGTCCTTGCCTGTTCCAGCCAGCTTCAATGAAATGAGGTTATCCAATGACCTCTTCACTTTTGACTCCTCAACGCCTGTTTTCTCCACAATCTGCGGCAAGGAGTACTTCACGTTGCCCCTTAACTCCCTTGCAACCTTTAACTGCTCTTCGCCCAAATCATAAAACAAGCTGAAGCCCTTTGATTCAACGAACTTCTTTCCATCAAAGTGCAGCATTTCCCCATCCAAAGAATTTATGTAGCACTCCCTTGGGTAGAACTCGTTTTTTGGCCCGAATTCCTCAAAGTAAACCTTCCAAACAGTTGCATGCTTCAGCCTTAACGCCTTCACTTCCTCTTCCGAGCCAAGGAATCCCAAAACCTTCTTTTTCCTGAACCTGTCAACAGCTGTCTTTGCCTCTTTCTCCCCCAATCGGTTCTGGAACGCGAGAATCTCAACGGCTTCAGCGACTTTCTGCGGTGCCTCTTTCTCTGCAGGTGCCTCTTCCCCGGCTTCCCTTTTCATTTCCTCTTTTTCCTCTTCTTCTTTTTCCGCCTGCACTCCAGGCAGCCTCACAATGTCTTTCTCCACTATTGCGCCTTTCTTCTCCAATAAATCCAATACCTTTGACAGCTGCGCCTTTGCCTTGTATTTTGCGCTCATTGTGGCAACAACTCTATCAATTTCCCTTATCTCAACTGTTCCATCGCTTTCCAGCTGCCTCAGAATCGCCTCGGAAGCGAATTTTTCCACTTGCTCGGGCTTCAAGGTGATGTCCCTGTCTGTTGCCTCGGCTTCCCTTCCCTCATGCTGGCTCATCCTCGGCCTGATTTTCATAATGAATGCGCGGCTTGTTTCCTCACTCCTGTCTGCAACCAATGCAGTTCCAACCGGAAGCGTTTTGATGAAATTGCCTTTCTTGTACCTTGAAGGCACAATTGTCGGCGCGCGCTTGAACACCGCTTTTATGTCGTCGTCAAAAATCAATTTATGCGCAATCAAAATGTCCAGCTGGCTTAAAACTTTCGTGTCAATTGCGCTCGGCTGCTGTGTTGCCGCAACCAAGGAACAGCCCGGCCTTCTTCCCTGCTTCACATATTCAACCAGTGAATCGGTTGCCGCAGTCTTCTGGTTCCCGCTCGGCATAAGCGTATGGGCTTCGTCAATGAAAAGCCATGTCGGCGGAATCTCCAACTCCAAAATTTCCTTCATGCCCCCCTCTGACTTAAACTGGCTTGCGGCTTCCTTTCTTGTCGTGATTTTTCTCGCAGCAAGAATCCTTCTCGCCAAAATTCCAATCACCAATGCAGTCACATTGTCCTCCAAAAAGCTAGTGTCAATTACTGTCAGCTGCCCTTCCCTTGAAAGTTCCGCCAAAGGAGTTCCCCTGTCAGAAAAAATTCCCCAGGTCTTTGCTGCCTCAAACCTCGTGGTCAAGGCACGGATTGAGTCCTGCTTGTATCCTTTCTCGCGTGAATTCAGTTCCGCGTCAAATTCAAGGCAATTAATCAAGTCATTCAAGCCGAATGCCTTGTCTTTTCCTTTCACATATTTTCCGTCAAGGGTCTTATGCCCGTGGCCGACTTTTTTAATCACTTTGTCAAGCAGCAATCCAGTCGGCGAAAACCTTTCAATTCCGTACGTTAAGCACCAGTCATCCGGCGTCAGCAAGGAAGGCGGAATCGAAAAGGTTCCATCATAAGTGTTTTTCGGTGTTTCGCTTTTCATTCCCTCAGGGATGAACACTTTCAAGTTATCCAATCCGTTTGCCTGCAATCCCCATTCGCTTAAAATCTGGAGTTCTTTTTCTTCCTTGTTCGGAAATTTCATGCTCCAAAAAACACCAACAGGGTCAATCACAACAGCACCTATATTCGGATTGTGCTTTGCTATTTCCTCCGCTATCACTCCAAGGATGTACGAATTGTGCACAATTATATCATTTGCTACAAAATTATGGAACTCGGGCACGGAAATATCGAATACTTCTTTTTCTTCAAGGTTTTCCTTGATTTCTTCAATTGTATCCCAGTAAATGTCAGCCTCTGCAAGCATTTGTGCGCCCTTGTTTTGCGCTATTGTGGCAATTTTTAGCAATTTTTCCCTTGAAGGCGCATAAAGTTTTGTATTGTGGAATGACTGGGGCGCATAGCCTAACTCTCTCCCGATTGTTTTCCAGTTGCCTGACGGAAACCTTTCCCAAACGTCTTTTGGAACCGTGTCAAAATTCGGGTTCCTTTTCTTTGCATTCATTTCAGGCAAGGCAATTGCAGCCCTTTCTTCTTTTTCGCCGTAAAAACCAATTTCGTTAAGGTACTTAATTACGTTTTCAGCGTATAAAACTGTTTCAAAGCTTTTGAATATTTTTCCTTTTAACTTGCTTTGTTTTTTCCTGAACCTAGAAAGAATCCCAAACCTTAACAGCAGATGCTGCACCTGCCTTGTCATTTTCTCGGAACTGAACCCGATTGAAATGCTCCAGTTAGTTGTCCTGCTGACCCTGTGAATTGTTCCATCGCAGCTGAAAAGCCTGTTCAAGAACAAAGCCAGCTGTGCTTTCTCCAGTTCCATTACTTCTTTTGGGATGAATTTTTCCGCAGACAGCTTGCCGTAAATTCCTATGCTTTCAAGCCACTGCATCAAAGAGCTTTTCTGCGCAACAATGAATCCCTTATCAGTGAACTGCCCTTGTTCATTCCTTACAATGTGGCTTGTGTCCACTTTTTTCTTTTTCTGTGCAACCCTAAAACAGCCTAGCGCTCCGTGACCCTCTATTTTCAATCCCTCATCAAATTCCCTAACGCCTAACATGAAATCGGAGATGATTTTTTCATCCATGTTGCTGAACAGCACAAAGTGGTTGCTCAAATGCCCTTCAGCCAACAGATAAGCCAATAATTTTACGTCGCATTCCTTCATTTTCCTGCTTCCGAATGCGGGCAAAACCCTCGGCGTGGCAATCCTGTCGCCTTTTCCCAGTTCTTCCGCAGGCAGCCACCCGTTGATTGTGAAAAGGGGGTGTTCGGGCGTTAACTCTATTTCTTTTCCGCTTTTCAATCTTAAAGAAAGTGTGCGGTTAACGGTTCTCTTAAAGAATTCCGTTCTGTTAGTTGCCCCTATTTTTAGTTCATGGTTTAATGCAAACAGTTTTTCGTTCCTTTCTTCCAGTTCTTTTATTGGGATTACTTCGCCTGATTCAAGCGTTATCAGCGTGCCCCCTGTAAGGCATTTGCCGCTTCCCCTCGCGCCGCAAACGAATATCACGTGCGGGTTCAGTGAATCCAAATGCACTTTTGATTCCTTGTAATCGTCTTCGTTGACCTTGCCAACCATCAGCGCGCCCTCGTACCCGAATTTTTTGTGCACTGATTTTTTTCTGCCGATGAAAACTGAGTTTTTTTCCACATCGTCCAAAAACTTTAATGCAATCGCTCCTCCGCCACTGCTTGAATCCTCTTCGCCTGCTTTTTTCGCTTTTTCAATCAGAGTCTGCCTTATTTTTTCCCTTTCAGGCTTTTCGTATAAATCCCAGTCCTTTTCCTTTGTGCCAATCTCCCTTGTTCCGTTCTCAACAGCCAATTCAGCCAAGGCATCGTGGTGCTCGCCCCATTCATCACCGCCTGATTCTTCTTCCGAACCGCGGGGGAACCTAGTTTCCCCCCCAGTTACTGGTTCTTCCTGACCCCCCTCCTCCATAGATTTTTCATCAATCTTTTCGGCGTCCTTTAACACGCTTTTCTCCGCCCTTTTCTTGCGCGGCTTTTTATGCTCTTTTATCGCAATGAAACCCGCTTCCTTGTTCTGCGTGATTTCTACTTTTGCCTCTTTTGGCTTTGCTTTTTTTTCTTCGCCGAGCATTTCCTCAAACAAGTCTTTCTCAGAGGAATTCTTCAAAACCTTGACACGTTCCTCTGCCCCGAAAGGCCTTTCCTCTTCCTCTTTTTCCGCGGTCTCTTCAGCCATAAATAGCGCCCGATATTATTACAGTAAACAATTATATTAATTTATTGTGGCAATAATTCATTTCATGGCTATAGGCAAGGGAAACAAGCCCCGCATTCCAGGAAAACCAAGAAGCCTGCTGCCTTTGACTTTTGTTGAGGGGAAGAAGAGCGGAAGAAGCTTTGCTTACACTGAAAGGGCAAGGAAATTTATCAGGCAGAACCCAGGGGTAATTAAGGATTTTCTTCAGGCATGGGCAAGACTTTTAGTTGAAGGCAAAGGCGCTTCCATTACTGTCGGTGAAACAACTGTGAAATTTAAACGGGAAATAGGTGATACGAATGGATTTCTTCTTCGCCGCGGAGGAAAAAGATTATTCGTAAAAGAATTTACTCAATTGCCTGGCAATGTTGTCTTTCCTGGCGATAGGCCCATGCATTATGCGCCCCAGCAAATAGCTGCAATGCATAAGGCGGAAAAAATTTTGTTAAAACAAGGCATTGAGCCAATCCAGTACGAATTTGCTTTCAAATCAGGCAAACAATCTTTCCTAGTATCAAGGTTTTACAGCTTTAAAACCGTTGAAGAAATACAATATTCTGACGAGGGATTGTTTGATGCACTTGATAAAAGAAGGGCGCGTGCGTGCAAAAAACTAGAAGCATTAGGAATTGCTGACTTGGAGAACCATAACTGCTTTTATGATCCCCGAAGAAAAATAATGCTTGCCTTTGACCTGCACTTTGATAAGCAATAAAATACAGCCAATGAAAAGATATTTAACAGTTAAGCCATCAAAAAATCAATAAGCGCCAAAAAAAGGGCCCATAGTCTAGTGGTAGGACGCATCCTTCGCAAGGATGAGGTCGCGGGTTCAATTCCCGCTGGGTCCAATTTCGGGTCTGGAAGCAGGCAATCGGTTTTCGGTTAGCAGAAGGAAGCCAAGGTCGATTGTTGGCTTCGAAAAACAATGGAGCGAATTCCTGACACAGCTTGCAGCATCTGATTTGAAAATGCTGCGAAAAATAACTGGCGAAGTGTTAAAGGAAAAATTTCCGTCTATTAAAAAGCGTTCTTCGCCTAAAAGCAGAAACGTCTACAGAGTATTCTCTGACCTTGACTTAATGAAACTGTTTTCAGCGATTCCCGCTAAAAGAGCAAAGCAAGGCCTTGCAATGTTCTTAATGCTCACAGGCGGCTTCAGAGTCGGAGAAGTAGTGAAAATAAGGCTGCAAGACTGTGACTTTGAAAGAGGCGTAATCTCTCTTCTCACAGAGAAAGCAGAACTGCCATCCGACCAACCAATGCCTCAAATAGCATTAGAGTGCATTCAAATGTATGCGGAGCGCTATAAAGAAGAGATAAAGCAGGCCAATGGCTTTCTTTTCTTTTCGTTGAATCCATTCCAGAAAAGAGAAAGAATCTCAGTCGACCACTTGAGAAACTTTTTCGGCAAATGCAGGCAGAAAGCCGGCCTAACAAACATTTACGCAGAGGCTTTCACTCCAAGCCACGAAAACCCATGCAAAAAGAAGCTATTCAAGCTATCAACTCACTCCTTTAGGCGAACCTATCTGACAAGGCTATATCAATTCTGCAAGCAAAAAGAATTAGTCAAAGTTCTGGCCAGGCACAAAAAAGAAGACACAACTGACCAATACATTTTCTTCTCACACCAAGAGCAGCTCGAGTTGGTTAACAAGGTCTTCAACTCAGAATCGTATGAATCGATTGCAAAGGAGTTGATTGAGAAGATGTGAAGCAGCTATCTTTGCACTATAAAAAGATTATTATGCGATATATAGCTATGGGAAAAGAGAAAATACCTACAAGATTAATGCCTAATGACTTATTTACGTTGCCTGACGTTAGTGTTGATATCGGCAGCAGAATTTTCAGAAGACCCGAGGATAATCGACCAATCACAAAATTTTTCGATTTTTTAGAAACAATTACTGAATTACTACGATCAGTCTTGACACGTTTTTTGAAAATTTCGGATACTGCTTGGAAAAGTATTTTAGCAATTGCCTTTTTAATGGTGCTTTGGAAAAGCGGAGACCTACAGAATACTATTTTTGTTATTATTGTTGCAGTGCTTGCAGTTTTAACGGTCATCGATATAGCAATTGAGAATTGGGGCGCAATAGCTAGGAAATTAAGGAAGGAAAAAATTTTTGCGGAAATAAAAAAAGAGGCCCAAACAAGTATAATACAAGAAATAGATAGTTACAATATTATTGGTATAGAGCTAACTAAAACAATATCTCTATTAGTTAAAAATAGTTGGAACAGCCCCGTGCTAATTGATTCTCTGCTTACTCAACAAGAATTAAACCCGGATGCAATAGATGAATTATATAAACTAAAGTTAAGTAAGAAAGATACTATTCGACTTATTTCCTATTTCCCAAACCTAATAAATCTTGAAACTATGAAAAAAATACTTGCAGATTGGAAAGATGACAAGGAGATAATTAAAGCAGCTTTAAAAAACCAGCTAAACGCTATTGAAGAAGTAAAAATAATCAAAAATATTCCTAATGAAAAATTTTGGCCTTTAGAAAGAATGGTCCCGCTTATTCATTTTCAAAGGCACTGGACTTCCTGGATTGTGTGGGCAATTTCCACAATTTTGTTTCTTGTAATATTCTATATTTTATTAATACAGTATTCCATAAACGCCATTGTGCAGAACCTGCCTAGCATTTATGCTAATTCAATGGCGGTTCAGATATTACTTTCTATGCAATTAATTTTTGCTTTTGCCCTTGCTTTTTTTATAGGTATAATTTTACACGCTATTCTGGTGCGTGTTTTCGGAAAAATATTTTATGACTGGCAAGAAAAAAAGTTTAGCAAATTGTATGAAGCCATTAATAAAAAAACTCCTCAAACTCCAACTTAGATCAGTTCATTTGAGTAGCCCTTTGTTTTGCCAAGATATTAAATAGAAAATCGGAGAATTAATTAAAATAAAAATTGCTAAAGTACCGAAAAAAAGTAAAATCCAAAAGTTAGCATCTATTTCATTTCTTATTATTACTTCTGAATAAACCAAAATCGATATAGATATAGAAATAAATACTGTAAGAAAAGGATTTAAAATGCGCCTTATTTCTCGGGGCCAATCGAATTTTTTTTCTTTCGGGATACTAATCATTTTCTCATTTTGCGCTTTAGGTTCTATTATTTTCTTTAACAAAAATATAAATATTATCAAGATGATGCCAATGGCAATAATTAAGCCAAATGCTTCTATAGCCGAAAAACTTACAGAGATTTGGACAAATGTTATAACAAAAGCAAGTATTGCAGTAAATATTCCCAATACTTCTACTAGTCTTATTTGCTGTTCGTCAAGTTTCTTTTCAGCTTTTTGGTAAACTTCTGCAGCATCTTTTCTTAAGCGAATGTTTTCTTCTCGCATCAACGCTACGTTCTGGTCTGTGAACTCTCTGAATTCTTTATTTTTTTGTTCTATCCAAGAGGCTAAATAATCGTCAAGCTTTTTTAGCTCTAGATACCTTTGTTTATTCTTTCGCTTTTTTATACTCGGCATTTATACCACGATTTTTAAGTAAATCAGCAAACTTTTTGTTTTTTTCTTCAACCCAGTTTTTGTATTTTTCAATTTCAAACTTTAGTTCGTCATAATCTTTTGACGCATTTTTAAAACGAAATCTGAAAACATCGAAAAAATATTTTTCATCAACTCGGGATACAGTAAAGCCCGCATAATCTGGAGCATCTCTCTTTTCAATATAAAATAATGGGTGAATCATTCTGTCAATATATTCTATTGCCCCAAAATCTTCCTCATCTTTTAATATTAGCGCAATTACCACTACCAAATGTTCATTAAATATTGTAAATAATTCTTTCTTTGCATCATTAATTTCTCCATATTTAATGTCAAAAAAATACGTGTCCTTTAAAAAATTAATTCCTTGAGCTACTCTTCCAAATAAATGCTTTCTTTCTTTAATACCGCCAAATTGACTTATCTCATGGATAATTAGTCTAAAATTTTCTAAAAAAAGTTCTTTTGCTTTAGAAATATCTCCTTCTTTAATTTTTTCACTTACCTCTAAGTATATCTCGTGACTTATTCTAGCTTGAATATCATTGACCCGCGTTCGGTTCTGATAGTTGTTATCCATTAAATAGTACTCAAACAAAGCCTTTTTCAACTAAAGCCATTTTGCCATTACGATAGATTTTAAAGGCATTTCAAGGCCAAAAATAGTACTATGGGAAAAGTGGGTGGGGCGTTCTTAGCGGGCTTTTCCTTAGCCATGTTAATCATTTTCTTAACCTTCTTTATTTATCTAACTCCTCTCTCCGGAACTATTAACAGCGCGTACCAGGCTAATGAGCAAATCTATTCAATATCGCATTCGGATTGGTATACTTCTGCTACTTCTTTTTTGCAAACAGTTAAAGGCCTTAACTGGGTTCCAGTGATTGGAGAGGCCGCGGGATGGGGCGGCAGTATTGGCGAATTATGGCCATGGTTAAAGACAGCTCGGCTTCTTTAAAAAACGTTTTAACTTTAATAAAATTTTTCACAGACGTTTCACTCATTGCAACAATAGTATTTGCGATTCTATTTGTTATTGGCTTGTTTATGATTAAAGCTGATTCAAAACCAAGCCAACAAATTCAGGCTACTCAACCAAATGAAAAAGCAATATTTTGTAGAGCATGCGGAGCAAAAAATAGCCAGAATTCAAAATTCTGCGAGAAATGCGGGGAAAAAATATGAAAAAATTATTGATTTTGCTTATTTTTATTTTGATATTCAATTTTTTAGTTTTAGCAGAGAATGAGCACTGTTCAATCGCTGCACCAGTCTTCGGGGTGGTATTGTGTGATTCTGCGAATACTGAACAATACGACTATCCAGAATATGAAATTCAAACTGGTGCAACTTCATCTGTAGTGGACCTTCCTTGCGTGTCACAATGCAATATATCAGACCGCTCATCAATAACAGATCCAGAAGGTCGTTCTTTGAATGATCCCAATAATAAATTTTGTGAAGATTTTTTATGGCGGCTTGACTTAAGAATTTTAGACGGAGATAATATTGTATGGAGAAGATACTACAAAGATTTAAAGGAAAAACAGATTGGCGGCTTCCCAATAACCTTTGGATACCCGAAAACTTTGAAAATAGTCGGAACTTGCATTGGAGTTCTGGGAGATGAACACCCACTCAGATCAGGATCTAAAATAAAAGTTGATACCAGAAAAATCTATTTGTATGAAAATCCAGACAATACTACAAATTTCGTTATGATGCCAGGTACTGTGGGTTGTGTCCCAACCGATTTTGTTTCAAAATATTATCCGCAAAAAGCAGTTTCAGAAAATTTACCTACTACTTATTTTGAGACTTCTACCACTACAAAAAGTCTAAGTGGCCAGTATAAATCAATAAATCAGATTTCATATTCATTCGCGAATAATCCAACAAATTTACATGCTGGTGAAACTTATACCTTTTTATCTGGCTGGAAAATAATACCGGATATAGGAATTATTTATGATAAAGATAATATGCCAAATGGCTATTGTATGGGCGGCTCTCCAGGGAATAGGAATTTGATGTCCTTTTCTAAAATAGATACTGTGTCGGGGGCGTGCTATTTAATTCCCACAAGCGTCAAAAGTGTTGTTGAATGCTGTTATAATGAAGATTGTAAGTGGAAAGACCCCACAGGAGCATTATTATGCGATCCAAATACTTTTTCATGTACTGATTCAAAACCTTGTGACACAGATATAGATTGTCAAGTTCCAGGACAAGTGACATGTCTAAATAATACTGAAACAATCTGGAGTTGTGATTTAACTCATAAAATTTGGCCCAGTAAAAATGGCTCATGTACTAAATCAACAAATAAAGTGTTATGTTGTTCAGATTCAGAATGTGGGCCTAACGAGGTTTGCAATAGAACTGAAGGCTGTAAGGCACGTTATACCTTGCAGGATTGTCCTTATAGCAGTTGTTGCTCTGAAGGCAGAAATTATAAAGCACAAGATTGTGCATCTGGGCAAGAATGCTGTAAAGCAGAAGGAAGTTATGTGGGTCAATGCAAGGATAGCTGTGAACCGGTAAAAGTTATTGCTGAAGGATCTGAAGCTTCAGCACTGCCTAATACTGGATCGGCGGTTCTAAGCTCTGAGAACTCGCTATCTTCCGCATTGCCGATTATTATTGTTTTAATTATAGTCGGATTAGTGGGAGTAGCAGCTTATTTCTTTTATTTGAAACCACAACAAGCGCCAACAAATGTTAACGCTATAATTTGCCCGAAATGTAACTCGCAACAAAAAGCAACAGTAAATTTCTGCACTTCTTGTGGAGAAAGATTAAAAGGATAACAAATTAAATTTGTTTCAGAATTTTTTTTCCTTTCTCTGTTGCCTGATAATGCCTATAGTTGTATTGTTTTGGCGTTAAGCATTCCACTAGTTTTTGCTGTTCAAGCTGTTTAATGCTCCGTGAGATGCTTGACTGGTGGAGCTTAAGCTCTTTTGATAGCTCCGTTGGCGTCATGGGCTTTGATGCAAGCCTTTTGAGAATGTCTATTTTTGTCTTGCTCCGTTTGAGGCCAGCTATTTCTTCGTACATTAAAATAGAGGCTGCAGGCCCATTCAAATACTATCATAACACGCTCATAACATATTTATATGATTTTCGTAGCAATAACTTGCTATTATGCTTGGCCTGAAATTAGTTGTTCCGGCATTTATTTTATTGTTGATTCTCAGCGGGTGCACACAAGATGTAGGCTCGCCGGCTGCATTGTCTAACAGCGATAATAGTTTGCCTTCATCAGACCTAAGCGCGAACGCTATTTGCGGTAATGGAATTGCAGAGCCCGGGGAGATTGCCGAAAATTGTTGTTTGGATGTTGCATGCCCGCAATTTTTTGATTGTAAAGAATTAGAATCAGGAGGACAAAAAGTAAATACTTGTGCTAAGCAGAAGTTGGAGGAAACCAAGCAGTACAAGGATATTATAAAGTTTTTAGACGCAGAATCTGCGGAATACGATAAAGAGAGCGCTTTAATTGACTATGATTTCATACTGACTAAGATTGAGCAGATGGAAAGAGCTGTTTCGGAATTAGAAGGTAGCTTTGATGTTAATTTAGAGAAAACCTATGTTAAGTATAGGCGCGATAGAAGAGAATGGAATGTAAATAGAAACGCGTTGGTTGAAAAAACCGCAGTAGAAAATGATGAAGAAAAATTTATAGAATTGTATCAGCAAATTATAAATTTGGATAAACAAGAACTTGAGCGCCTTAAAGGTTTTTCTGAAGAGGATATTAAGCAAATCAACTCTAAGTTCGAATATGATATTTTGGAAAGGCAGAGCTACTTAGAGATGGATATTCCAAAAGAAGAAAAAGCCTTAGAATTGGTAAAAGAAGGATTCCAGATAGAATTGAGCATAGTAGATTATAACCCGACATGTTACAACAATGAATGCTTTTTAGATTACGTAAAGATTGGAATAAAAAATAACGGAGAAGCCATTCTTCAAAATCCTATGTTTGATTTTTATATATATGAAGGCGACCAAGTACTGAGCAGAGATGTGGATGAACAAAGCTATGCTTTATCTGAAATTCCAGTAGGTTATGATGGAATTTACAAGGCAACTTATATTGGGTATGATAACAAAACAGAAATCTCGCCCGGAACGTATACTTTGAAGGTTAATTTAAAATCTGGCGTAGCAATTCAAGCAGTGGCTTCAACAAGCAAAACAGTCACATTAAGATAACTGTGAATTAATTGTACAACAGATTTTAACCTTTTTCTTGCGAGTATTTTATATGGCCAAGAATTTAGCGCGATTTTCCTGTGTAAAATGCGGGCGCTGTTGCAACGAAGATATTTTGAAAACCGAACAAGAAGATGATGAAAAAATAAAAAAATTTCAGTATGGCCCAGTTTATATGCCGCCAGCCATTAAGCCTGGCACTATACTGACTGATTTTGAAAGAGAAACCGTAAAAAAAGGATTAAACGAAAATTCCATTAAAGCCGAATTAATCCCAGAAGTATACCTTTTTGACTTAAAAAGTAAAACAAGAATTGTTCAACTTTGGAAGCTTTTAGGTCAGCCATGTCCTGCTTTGTCAAATAATAAGTGTGGAATCTATAAATACCGGCCTTTGTTATGTAAAGCGTGGCCACTTACGCCATGCGAACCAGATTTTAAAAAAAGCAGATGGTGTACTGCATTGAAAGGTCTTGATGAAGAATATTTTAGCGATAAAAAATTTTCCGCCTTATTTTTCTGGGATCAGCTTATTCCTATAAACCAATATATGAATTCAAGCAAAGTCCTTGTTGGTTTTTTAGGCAGATTAAAAGAAAGTAAATTGATTGAATGTGCTCAAGGTATCTCCGAGTCAGAGCTCATTAATAAATATGGGGAATTTACTTCCAAGGGCATTTTGGAGTTCATGAGTGATAATGGCGTCGACTCGGAACGCCTGACTGTTGAGATGAGAAAACGCGTTTCTAAAAAAATAATAGAAGATAGCCTTAGAAAAAATTTAGGCAGCAGGCAAAATTAAACAAAAATAATAATGCTGCTGCTTTTTGTTGAATTTAATTATCTTTCCGCTCTTTGCCATCTATGAATTGAGGCTCGTATTTAGGCTTTTTTAAGGCGGGAGAACAGTCAATAACAAATCATTTTAAACTCGTTTTTGATGAAATTTGCTTTAAGATGACGACAGCACAGAAGGCTGGTTTTGATTTCGAAAAGTATGTAGCTGAGAAGCTGAAGGCTCAGGGCTTTTACCACGTTAAGGTTACAAAGGCTTCAAGCGATTATGGTGCCGATATTTTAGCTTTAAAGGATGGTTTAGAATATGTTGTTCAATGCAAAAAATACAAAGGAACTGTGGGATATAGCGCGTTAAAGGATGTTTCAGCTGCAATGGATTTTTATAAAGCAGATAGAGGAATGTTGGTCTGTGACACTGTTTTTTCCAAAGCCGTTTACAAGGCAAAAAATAAATTCGATAAACCTATCGATTTAATCGGCTTGGAAGAATTAAAAGAATGGAAAAAATTTAAATCCAAATCTGTAAAGTATAGGCCGTTTCCATATCAACAAAAGATTTTAAACTGCCTTATTGAACACAGAGAAAAAGGCAACAAAGCAGCATTATTGGTTTTGGCAACAGGTTTAGGTAAAACATTGGTTGCGGCCTGGGATTTAAAAAGCCAAATTAAGAAAGGACAAAAGGCCTTGTTTTTGGTTCACCGAACTGACATTCTTGTTGATAATGCTGAAAAATTTAACTTCATACTAAATGAGAAAAAAGGAAAGTTCAAATTCGGCGTTTATTTTGGGGGAAAAAAGTTCCGGAAAGAGGATATTGTTTTCTCAACATTCCAGACAATGAAAAGACATTACAAAAAAATCTCGAAAGATTATTTTGATTATATCATAATCGATGAAGCACACCATTCTCCTGCGCAAACTTATGCTAACATATTATCCTATTTCAAGCCGAAATTTATTCTCGGAATTACTGCAACTCCGCTTAGAGCTGCACGAAAAGACAATGAATTCATTGAAAGTATTTTCGGAAAACCATTAGTTGATTTGGGTTTAGCTGAATCATTAATTAGAGGTTATTTGTCTCCTGTAAAATTTTCTGTTTTTTCTGACAACATCGACTATGCTAAACTCAAAACGATAAACAAAAAGCTTTCCGTGGAGCAGTTGAATAAACAATTTTTTATTCCCACAAAAGACGAAGATATTGAAAAAATAATTTACGGGGAGATGAACAAAATTGATAACCCAAAAACAATTGTTTTTTGCCCAACAATAAAGTATATTAACTCCGTTAAATCAATTGGTTTGTTTTCAGACGCGGAAGTTTATCATTCCAATATGGATGATCAAAAACGAGAGATAATTTTTCACAGGTTTAAAACGGGAAAAATAAGAACAATTTTAGTGGTCGATTTATTCAATGAAGGCATTGACATTCCTGGTGCCAACTTGGTTGTTTTCTTACGGACAACTTATAGCCCCACAATTTTTTTCCAGCAATTGGGTCGGGGATTAAGAAAAGCTTCTGGAAAAAATTATTTGCGGGTTTTAGATTTCGTTGGAACTGTAACCAAGATTAAAAAAGTAATTAATGCATTCGGGCACCTATTAATAATTCAAGACTTTGTTGAAAAGGTCGAGAAAGAAAAAAAACTATCCAACATTCATAAAGGTAAAATACATAAAGAAACTGGTTTACTTGAGCCATTGGAATTAGATTTCTATCAAGCGGGTAAGAGAGTAAAACACAACGAAAAATTGTATAAGAAAAAATCATTCCTTGAAGAAATGGCATTCCTGAAAAAGCACTTAATAAAATCTGATGGGTGGACAGAGCAGGAGATAATTGAGGGGCTAACCCCGATTTGTAAAAGGTTAGGGCGTTTCCCATCAAGAAAGCACTTGGAAGAAGCTAAACGGTTTGACCTTATAGTTGCTATTGATAGAAATGGAGGGCCATTTTATTTTTCAGATAAGTGCGGTTATCCCATCACATATTACACAAAGAGAGGTAGTTATGCTATTTGGGAAAATATTGAGAGAGATTTCAATAAAATTATAAAGGAAATAAAACATTTTCCAAAAGAAACTGAGTTCAAAAAATTAGGCAAATATAAGTTATACGCTCATGCAGTAAAACATTATGGCAGCATTAATACAGTACGAGAAAAAATGGGTTATCCAATTATAAGAAAGCATTGGGCAAAGGAAGAAGTTGTCGCAGAATTAAAGGCGTTTTACGACAAGCAAGGCCATTTTATAACACAAGAAGAAGCAAGGAAGTCAGGTAAAAGCGGACTCTACCCAAAGATCTATCGGTTTTTTGGCAGCGTTAATGAGGCAAGAAGGATAATAGGTTGCCCAATAGTACGGAGAATTTGGACAAAGAAGGAACTAATTAAGGAAATAAAAAAAATTGCAAAAGCCAGGATTATGCCGACATCCAGGGAATTAAGAAAATCTGGACAGCAAGATTTAGAGTCCGCAATATTGAAGTTTGGTGGTTTTGGGGTTGTTGCAAAAATGTGTGGTTTGAAATATGGCCGATTTGGTAAAAAAGGAGTGTTACATAAAGAGGCCAATTATTGGAAAAAATGGGCGAACGTAAAGAAAGAATTTAAAAAAGCAAGTAAAGAAATCAAGGGAAGATTAACTGCTAAAAAATTAATCAAAAATGGTTTTGGTTCGTTAGTATCCGCCTGCTTTTCATATTGGGGTAATTTAGCAAAGGTAAAGAAAAAGTTAGGCTATAAATGAACTGGCATCTTTTTAGACGTTTTTAATAAGCGGCCTTCTACTGGCTTAACAAGAAGGATCCCCGCTCATTTCAATCGCGTGCAATTTTCTTTAACTGTTTTGGTTAAGACTCTTAATGAGTCCGCTAAGCATTCTGCTTATAATTTGTAATTCTTCAATCAACCTTTTTTCTTTGCAATAACCTAAATCTTCAGCTAATAGTAGAAATCCTTCTGTTTCTTTTGCAGATCCAAGTGAAATGAAAAGAAATCTCTGAAATTCTCTTTTGCTTTCCCGGCCGCAGCCTTCACAAATGTTTGCAACAATTGAAGCAGAGGCTCGCCTAATTTGTGAAATCATGCCAAATTTTTCGCTTTTTGGAAAAAATTCAGTGGCTTTATAAATATCCAAAACAAAATTATGGGCCCTCTTCCAAACTTCTAATCGCTTGAAATCTTGCATTCCTCACACCAGTGCACAAATAAATTTTGATTTAGTTGCCCAAACAGCATAGCATAAGGAGTCTACGAAGTCGTCTGACCCGCCTTCTGTGTGGTGGAGTTTCATTTTTCCTTGCATGGTTAACTGGAATTTGAATACTCTTAACTCGTATTGGAGTTTGTCGTGCAGGGGGATTGTTATTGCCCCGTTTTCCATTTTGTTGAGTAAGTAATTGTAGGCTTCGGCTTTGGAATCAATTGTGGGTTTGAAGAATTCTACACTTAGGCCAGCAGTTTTTAGGTTTTCACAGGAATTAATGCTTAAACCGGCGTATTCGGATACTATTCTTTCCAAGCCCCATTCTTTGTAGAGTGATTTGATTCTTTCTTCTTGGGCTTTAAACGGAGTGTTGAACATTTCAATTATTGCTTCAACTTTTAACTGGTCTTCTTGGTATTTAGAAATAATGGTTATAGCGCTTGAATCTTGTATTCGACCCCAGTCAATGCCGGCGAAATAGTTTTTGCCGTCTTCTTTTGGGCAAGTGCTTCGTAGTGCGTACTCTTGAGAGCAAGCTTTGATTGTTTCAATTTTAAAGAAAGAGTCGATTGCTTGGGAGAAATTAGCCTCTATTTCGCATTCGTAGGCAATTGATGACATGGTTTTTCTTTGCTCTTCAAGCCATTCTTTAGAAATATACTTGTTAACGGAGCTGGGGAGCTTTAATTTTGCGTACATTGGGTTATTGAAGGCATCCCAGAGCACGCCAGAAGTGCCCAAAGGAGAGCTCATCATTATCAGCGCGCCGTGCTTGATTGCAAGCATTGGTTCAACGGCCTGAAGCGCTTCCTCTGTGATTCCATGAGCTGCTTCGTTGAGAAAAACATGGGTTACCTCTGTAAAACCGCGAATAAAGGTAGTGCTTGGAAGAGAATAAACCTCTGATGCATTAGTGAACTGGATTACTTCCATGTTTGATTTTTGCACGGAGTCAAACAACTCGGTTGAATTGGCAATAAACTGCATTATTCGGTTAAACAACAAATCGCTCTGCCTTTGAGCCGCGGAAACCAATAAAATTCTTTGATTGGAATGCACTAAAGCCAACCACAAAACAAAACACGAAATAGTGAAATCCTTCCCCGACTGCCTTCCAAGAACAAAACAACAACGCTTATGGGAAAGCATTAATTCAATCATTTCAAGCTGATAAGGCTGCAATTCTAATCCAAGAACGTCCTGACAGAATTTAGCTACTCCACTTGCTCCGTCAAACCATTCCTTTAACTGGTCATCTGAAAAACCAAAAACCGCCTCTTCTTTTCGCACTTCCTCGCCACGGAGCACGCGAATTCGAGTAGCCAAATCACACTTATTAAGCTCCTTGGCCTGTTTCAATTTGACATTCTTTCTTCCAGGCTTTAACCTATCCTTCAAGCTATGGAAGTACTTGGCTTGCTTTGCAGCAACATAACTTACGCCAAAATAATCAGCAACGTAACTCAAATCCTTGCCCTCGGCCAACAGCTCCGAGAATTTGTCAATTCGCTCAGGAGTCCAGTCCACGAAAATCACTGTTACCTATTACTTCTCAATATTACCAAAAGAATCAAGGTTCTGGAGCAATGCCTCAAACTTCTTGAAATTATCCCCAGTTACTAGAAGATTACAAAATCTTGCCAATTTATAGCAATCCTCCTTCGCATTGAGCTTGTCAACACACTCCAATTCAACAGAGCCATCGGAAAAATCAACTTCGATTTTATCCCCTTTGAAGCAGTATGTCTCACCAAAATTCTCACGAAACTTGGCAAATTCAATAGAAAGAGGATGATTAACAACAGCAATATGGTTATCATCAAGATGTGAAGTTACCTTAGGAACTCCAATCTTAGTCCCGGGAAAATCCTGCTCAAGCAAATCAATAACCGCATTCAACAACCTAACAGCATAAGCTTCAGCGATAATTAAATCAGGGGAATAAACAGGGGGCAATACAAAGCTAACAGAATTTGGATGAAACTGAACGGTAACAGAATCGTACTTTGCATTAAACTTAGCTCTATCAAAACAATAATTCCTTGAGAATCGCTTATCTGAAGCTAACTGTGCCTCCAATTCAGCAGACTTCCTCAAAAAAGGAGCAGAGGAAGTATACTTATGCAAACGGAAAACAATAGGTTTATTGCAAGGTAGTCCTGCCAAAGCCGAACAAGCCATTTTGCCGGGTGTAGTAAGGTAAAAGAGCGAATCTTTCTTTTTTACGAGCTCCTGCTTAACAAGCTTTCCCAGCCGTTCAGACACGGAAGACTTGCCTCGCCCAATCTCCTTTGAAATCATCGTTACCGAATTTATTCCCTTTCTGATAGTAAAAAGGACTCGCAAGTCTGCTCTGCGTATTGGGGCTGTTCGGCTTTTTTGTTCGGGCAAAAATGTATCATTTTTCATGCTCCAGCCTCTGCAAGTCGTGGATAATAGCGGAAAGCAATTGCAGAACACAGCACTTGCAATAGAAATTCAGGTCAAAGTCCAAGACTGCTTTTTTGCCACAGCGACAACATTTGAATGAAGTCTTTTCATGGTCTTGAATGAGCACCTAATCACCTTTCTTTTCACAAAGACGCAGCAACTGCTTCAAAAAATAGTCATAACTGCACCCGACAGGTTTATGTTCTTTTAGAAGTCCCAAGGTCTCTCTATGAATCTTTATTGTTGTTATGTCCATAGAAAAGTATGAATCAAAGGATACCTTTTTTAATAGGTTCTCACTTTGTCTTATTATAAGTGGGAAGATATGACAAGGCCAAATCTGAATGACAACCCAGAATACGCAATCCTGTTTAAAACAGTCCTCGAGAAAAAACAAATTACAACTTCGGATTTGTTAAAAAGTAAAAAAACTGTTGAAAGGAAAAATATTCTAAGAAAAATGAACAATCTTGAAAGTCGTGGCATTGTAAGCATTGAAAAAGTGCCGGGGCAAAAAGAAAATCGCTACTATATAGACTATAGCCGACTTGCAGTATACTTTTCGCACTTTTTGTTTGAGGAATTTCGCTATATTAAGATATGGGGAAAATGGAAACTGCTGATGGAAGAATTTTCAGACAAAGAAGCCGAAGAATTCGAAGCATATATTAGACACTATACAAAAAGGCATGAAGTTTTAGTACAGAAGACCATAAGGAACATGTTTTACCAGCTTATTATGGAAAGTTATCCGCTTGGTGTGCACGAAGAAGATGATGAAAAAAAGTTCAAGAAAATTAAGGCACTGCTCAGGAAAGCAATGGAAGTAAATACTTATTTCAAATTAAGAGACGTTGTTGGAATCCATATCAAAGCAGTGGTGAGCAAAGGATGACAGAAGAAACAATCTTTTTCCCCGAACTAAAGGCAAGGTTAGGCACGCAGGAATATTCCTATAAAGTAGATGACATTAATTTTCTGCTGGAAAAAACAAAATTTTTGGAAAAGCAATGCTTAGCAACCCATAACTTTGTTTTTGAAAAGATTAAAGAAAATGCAATTAACGACATGATGCGTAGATTACAAAAAAATAAAGACGATTTTAAGTTTAGCACCGCAGTACAACACAAAGTAGTACATTCAGGCCATGTGAGAGTATTCACCGACTTCGCTTTTTCGTTTGATTCTTTTATTGAAACTTGCATTAGAGCTGTTCGATATCAGATAAAACTTTCATTGGAAGTATTACTTGGCGATGAGGTTGAATCATTACAAAAACTAATGAAGGCACTAATTGAGAACACTGAGAAATATAATGCTATATCTGAAAGGCTCGAAAAACAAGAACCAGAACTTAAGAAATATTATATTGAACAATGGCAAACCTGGGTTGAAGGACTCAACAAAAAAAGAGTTGACATAGTGCATTACTTCATAATGAACAAATATGAAGTAAAAGCGACTGCTTTTTGGAGCTGCATGGAAAAAGAAGTTGGCTCGCCAACAAGAATAGATTGCATACCGATGCAAATTGACGGAAAACCATTAGATAGTTTTATCAGAGAAACAAAAGAGAACGTCTGCTCATTCATCAATTTTAATGTAAACTATTTGATAGAAAAAAAGAGAAGGTAACAAGATGAAGAACGGGAATTCAAAGCAGTGCTCTAAAGAAGAATCTAATGTTCTACTCGCCACATACTGGGATGGCCTAAGCCCCCTTAACTTCAATAAAAATTTCCAAAGTATTTTACGAAGGTTAGAGACGGAACAGACAACATTTGAAAATACCTTCCCTAAAGAATCGTTTTTGTTCAAGAAGGCGTTGGCACATATTTACCAGGCTACGCATCTCCCTAGCTTAGATATTGAAATATTTAAGGAAAATCTTCTTTTACAGACAAGCCAACTTTTGTTAAGTAAAAATGCCGACCTTTTTTTAGCAATATATCGTGCGTTATGCGATGCACACTACGGAGCTTGTTACAACAATCTGCGGCTTGCTTATGAAGTATTTGTAACAATGGAATACCTAAGAAAAAATCCAGGTAAAGTTGAAGAATGGTTAAGAAAAAACAAATACTCGAAAGAGGAAATAAATGTGTTCATGAAAACCGGGAAGCTAAAGGAAAAACAATTTTGGCACTCATACATAATCAAAGAACTCTATGAAGTAGACATAGGCAAGAATTTTGAATCGGTTTACCATGGGCTCTCAGGTAGTTACTCTCATCCTTCCTTAACAGGATTGCGAACTAACACATTCGACAAAGAAATGGCTGCTGATTGTATATATTTTACATTAGACTTGATGGACAAAACCTTGGGGGCATTCGTACCAATTTTCGCTGATTTCATTGTTAAAAAACCTGGATTTAACAAATCATTAGTAGAACTCCACTTTGAACTGGAAAAAACTAGGGACAAATGCTGGGATGATGAAGGAAATAAAAAAGTAAAAGAAAATTAGGAGGTAGGTAAAAATGAATAAAATAACTAAAACATCTCAAAAAACCGAACCCGTGAACTGCCTACAAACTACCGAAAATGACCGGGTTCAATTCCCGCTGGGTCCAAACCTTTTTAAAAAAAGGTTTATCAAAAAAGCCCAAGCCTACGGCTTGGGAAATGTAGCTACTTTCTCGGCGCTTTTCTTTTCACGTAAGAAAAGCCTGCTTTTTTTTGCTTTAAATTGGTTAGTGCGTTGGCCATTTTTTGAATTTGGCTGCGCTTGCTTTTGAATTCGTTTAACGATTTTCTTGCGCCTTCAATCATGCCTGTGATGCCCGCTTCAAATGAACCGCTTGGCCTGACTTTTACACCCCATCTTTTGAGAAGCTTTTGCATTGGCCCCGAGGTTCCCGCGTGGTAGGGGCTGATTTTAACTTCTCCCAATCTTTTTCTTGCCTCAACCAAAGCCATTTCGCTGAGTTTTTCACCGAACCTTTTACCCATTAAAAGGTCCTGCGCTTCCTCGGGTGCGTAAACGAAAGGGTGGATGTCCAAGGAATAAAGCTTGTAGCCAGTGTTTTTCAATTCTACGAAGCCGACTTTTGTTCCCTCTGCAAGGCATGTTTTTTCAATCAAGCCCGAAAGCCAGGGGCTTGTCAGGAAAGAATTGCTTGGCCTGCTGCCTTTCGCAATTTCAAAAGAAATTTTTAGCTCGCCTTTTTTCTCTAGGGTGGTTAATGGAACCATTTTTATCCCGTGAACAGGGTTTCCGCGTTCAGGCATAATATAAGATATGCCTGTGGCAAAAGCAATAAATATTGGTTTGCGCTTGATTTTTTCATGTGGGTTAAGCGCCGTTTGTCCAGTCGTTTCATTAAAAAAATTGCTTCTTCGCCTGAAGGAGTCAAGGTTGGAAGAATAACCTATCGGCAATTCCCTGGAAGCGGCCTTGTTGCATTCAGGGCTGAAAGCATGCACCCAAAGCACCCTGAAAAAGGAATGGCTGTGAGACGAATTTATACAAAGGAAGGGAAAGCCATAAAGGAAGAGAAGCGCGGCTAGCAAAAGCCTTTTTATCCCCTTTTTTCCATTTAATTTGCTATGACAGCGGACTTAGCGGACTTAAGGCCTTCAATTTCCGGCACGGTTATCCTTGTTTTGGTTTCGGCTATTTCCTTTTTTCTTGTTATTTTTGTAATCCCTTTCTTTAAGCCGCATGGGTCAAATATCTCCTTTTTTGTTGGCATAATTCTTTTGCTGTTTTTTTCCTATAGCCTGATTAAAAGTATTAAGACTGGAATTTTAGATTTGAACATTTGGGAGCCGTTGATTCCCCCAATTTATGTTGACAGAAAAAAGCAGCTGTTATATTTTTTTATTGCCGTAATATTCCATTTACTCGCCGTTATGGTTTCTATTTGGGTGATTACAAGTAATGTTAATTTATTTGCATAATGCTTTGCAAAAAACACACCTATTTTTCTGATGGCACTTCAGGATAGTTTTTTATTCAATTAATCCCTTTCTTTTCTCATGCGCATCATCTATAACTCCATTTTCCTCCAGCACGACACAGGCTCTCATCCAGAGAACCCCGCTCGCCTTTCAATGTTTTCCCATTTGAAGGATTCAAGGATAGTGAACGGCGAAGGCTACCTCAAGCTCACGCACTCTGACGCCTACATTGAATACGTGAAAAAAACCGCGAAAGAAAAGGGCTCTTTGAGCCAGGACACTCCGTTAAGCGAGAAAAGCTTTGAAGTCGCATGTTATGCGGTTGGCGCTGCAATTGGCGCGGCTGAAACCCAGTCATTTGCTTTGGTGCGCCCCCCAGGCCACCACGCCTCGGAAAACAACGGCATGGGCTTCTGCTTATTCAACAACATTGCGATTGCCGCAAAATATCTTCTGAAAAAAGGCAAAAGGGTTTTTGTTTTTGACTTTGACTTGCATCACGGCAACGGAACACAGGCAATCCTTGAATCCGAGGAGAACTGCCATTATTTTTCCATCCACCAGGCTGATGCTTTTCCCGGAACAGGCACTGAATCCGGAAAAAATTTCTCCAATTACCCTTTGCATGGAACAGTCCTTGACGTAACCTATGTTCGCCTCTTGGAGCAAAAGCTTGCGCCTGCGTTAAAGGAATTCGCGCCTGACATTGTCGCAGTCAGCGCTGGCTTTGACTCCTATTACAAGGACAAAGGAGTTTTAGGCCCGAACACTGGCTTTGAACTCACAAAACGCTCTTATGAAAAAATAAAAGAAATTCTGGCAAAATACCCGCACTTCATGGTTTTGGAGGGGGGCTATAACCCTGAAAGCGTGTTTGAAGGCGCGAATGTTTTTGCGGAGATTTGAATTGTATTTTCTCTTTTCGCACCGGCAACGCACTGTCTAGAGAGGTTTTTAAGCGCGTGATTGCAGCAGTTTTTTCATGGCTAAAAAGTTTTATTTGGATACTGCAATCTGGCGGGATTACTTTGAGGGCAGAAGCGACGGGTTAAGGCCTTTGGGGGAATTCGCATTCAGGTTCCTGAAGAACTGTGAAATGTTCGGGTGCAGGGCGCTTTATTCCGAGCTTGTAGTTTTCGAGCTAAGGAAAGAGTATTCTGCCGAAAGGATAAAAGATGCCTTTTCTTTTTTCAGCGCATTCCTCGAGTGTGTAAGCATTTATCCCAAACAATACAGGGAGGCAAAACTGATTGCCGCTAAAAGAAGGGAAACGCATGAATCTGACGCGCTTCACGCAATACTTGCAAGGGACAATAACGCAGTTCTTGTCACGAGGGACAGGCATTTTGAGTGCTTGAATGATTTGATTGGCGTTTTGGCTCCGGAAGAAGTCATTTTTGATTGAATCTTTTGCCAAGAATCTCCATGAATTCCTTTCCAGCCTCTTCCCTTAAAGCCCTGAATTCCTCGTCTGTTTTTGACTTGCCCTTTCCTTTGAAAATGCCTCTTGTAGCGTAAAGCGCCTTAAATGCCTTTTTCCTTTCCTTGTCCTCGCCAAGGCTTTTCAGCTTTTCCCTTACGGCTTCCCTGAAAAAATCCGAGCGCGTGCTGTAATGAAACGCCTTCATGTCCCTGTCAATCTGCTCCAAAACGTTTTTTTCCAGCTTGAACGAAACGTACTCCATAACACAATGTAACACGAAATGTTATTATAAAGATATTGCTTTTTACTCCCCTTTAAGGCAAGGCTTTTTATTCAATTTATTACGCTAATCTACTTACTGCGGGTGAAAAAACTTGAACCTATTGCTTTCAACCAAAATCCTTGACTGCAATGCGCAGTTCTACGGCTATCCTGTTGAGCAATTGATGGATAACGCAGGCAAAGGCATTGCGCGAGAGATTGAAAAAAGGTTCGGCTCAGGCAAAAGCATCGCGATTTTCTGCGGCTTGGGAAACAACGGAGGCGACGGATTCGTTGCAGCGCGATATTTAAGCGGAAAAAATAGGGTGACGGTTTTTTTGGCGGGAAAACCTTCTGAAATAAAGACAATTGAAGCGCGAAGCAATTGGGAACGCCTTAAAAAAATAAAGAAAGTGAAAAAAATTGTTTTAATAAACGCGGCGGATAGTCCAAAGGCAGTGAAAGCTGATTTGGTTGTTGAAGCATTGTTTGGCGTTGGCGTGAAAGGAAAACTGAAAGAACCATTTAATTCAATCATCAAGCGAATTAATTCCTTGCGCGCAAAAAAAATAGCAGTGGACGCCCCAGCGCCTGGCTTCAATGCGGATTTGGTTATTTCGCTGCATGAAAAAAAAGTGCAGGGCGCAGTGGTTGTTGGCATTGGCATTCCCAAGGAACTGGAATCCATTGCAGGTCCAGGGTATGTGAAGTTTTTGGCGCAAAGGAAAGCGGGAAGCCATAAGGGTGAAAACGGAAAAGTGCTGATTGTTGCAGGCTCCAAAAAATGGCACGGTGCAGCGCTTTTCTCGGGAATCACGGCCTCGCGCTTGGTGGATTTGGTTTTCTTTGCAACGGAAAAAGAAAATGTTTCGGTTGTGAAAAAGTTTTCCCCTGAATTCATTGTCTCGGAACTGAAAGAAGCTGAAAAAATCGCAAAGGGAGCGGATGCTGTTTTGGTCGGTCCCGGGCTTCCCTTGGATAAAAAAACCAAGAAAACTGTTAACGGCTTGTTAAAAAAATTTGGCGCCTCTAAAAAATTCGTTTTGGATGCCTCCGCGCTTCACCTGCTGGACAAAAAATTGTTGACGAAGAATTGCTGCCTGACGCCTCATGCAGGCGAGTTCAAGGTATTGTTTGGAGTTGCCGCAACCGAGGCGAATGTGAAGGCGATGGCGAAGAAATTCGGCTGCGCGATTCTGCTGAAGGGCGAAGTGGATTTGGTCAGCGACGGAAAACGCGTTTACAGGAATTTTTCAGGCAACGCTATGATGACTTCTGGCGGAACAGGCGATGTGCTTGCCGGCTTGCTGGTTGGCTTTGCCGCAAAGAATGATTTGTTGCATAGCGCTTTGGCTGCTGCGTTTTTGAACGGCTTTGCAGGTGATTTGTTGTTGGAAGAAAAAGGCGAAATGTTTAACGCGGACGATTTGATGGATAAGCTTTCCGAAGCGAAAAAGTTTTGCTTGGAATTGTGCTGATTCAGATTCTTCCCATTACCGAGCCAAGCGATTCTTTTTTACGGATTGTTTCCCTTGCTTCCTCTAAAACGCTTCTCGGGAAAGTCGTGCCCCTCCTGTACTCGCCAAGAATCCCTTTGGCCTCATCGTAGTCCATTAACCACACCTCGCTAAATTTAAGGGAAGTTAATTTAATGAACCTTTGCCTTTAAGGGGGTTTTCGCTTGCCCGCGCTAAATTTGGCTTTCTTTTCTTTCTTTTTGTTTTTTAAGGCGGTTGATATCCTTAACCAAATATTGCCTTCCTTCTTCGGAGATTGCCTGCGCCAGCTTCAATTCGTGCTCTTTTATCCTTTTTTCAATTGATGCTATTCCTTTCAGTTTTTTCTTTTTTGACGGCACCTGTATTCCCCTTTCATTTTCTTTAACTCGTTTTCAACCACTTCATAAAGTTGTCCGGTTTCCTGAATGGAAATGCTTTCAGCGGCTTTTCTTTCATCCCTTTCCGCCCCGTAGATTTTATGGGTGCGTTCAACCAGTTCTTTTGCCAAGCCCTTGCTTTCCATGAATTCCTTAAAACCCTTGTTTGAGTATTTCTTGTTTTCCAAAACGCGTTGAACCATGAAAAGCCTTTTAAGCCTTAAAACCATTGTGTAAATTATCGCTGTTGAGTCAAGCGTTTCCCTTTTCTGCTGCCTGTCCAATTCCAGGAATTCCTTGGCTATCTTTAACGCGCTTTCGCTTTCATCCAAAAGCCACTTAAAGTTCCGCTTGTCAATTTTAATTCCCTTCAACTCTTTTAACAGGCTTTCGTTTAAAATTGGCCTGGCTTCCTGCAAAATATTGTAAACATAGAAGGGGTCTTTTCCCGCCAATTCTTTCCGTAAAACAGCCTCGCTAATCACGGTAAAATCAAGCCGGCCTTTTTTCTCCGGCACGAATTTTTCATCAGCAACCACTAGCACGTCAATGTCCGACTCTCTTGATTGCTCGTTCCTCGCAAAACTCCCGTGAAGGAAAACGCCTTTAACGTGCTCCAAAAAAGGCTGAAGCGGTTCCATAATGCTTTCCCTTAAGTTAAGCGGCTCGCCTTCAAGAATAACCCTTACAGTCTGGCCAACCCATTTTTTCGGGGTGTAAACAATGCTGCCGTTGCCGAAAGGAACAACCTCCTTTACAACCTCCTCAAAGACATCAAAACGCTTTATCATAGTATATACTACAGTATATACTAAACTTTTAAAGCGTTTCGGTTCGCGCGCGCAATATAGAGTCCGCCCGCCTAACAGGTTAGGCATACAAAATTGGGGCAAAAGGCATATGCCTAATGCGCGGGTTTTTTTCCTTTTTTGATTATTTCTTTCACTCGTTCAATTAGTTTTTACACTTCGTCATAGATTTCGTTTAGGTCTTCCCCGGTTTCAGGCGGTTCAAGCGAGTACTGGATGCTGTTGCGTTTTTCCCTGAGAGAATCAAGAATCACTGCCTGGCGCAAAGTTATCAGCTCTTTTTCTTGGTATTTTTCCTCAATGTATTTGCTGACGCAGTAATGGCTTCTTTCCTTTACCCCGTCCCTGAAAAGAATCGCCCTTGCCGCATGAAACGAGGCGTTATACAAAGCAATGAATGCCATGTCATTTATCTTGCCCTCTATTAAATCATATGCTTCATCCAGAAAGTGCTCTGCCTGCTTAATGCTCTGTGCTCGGAATAGCGGAGGTTCGGCCGAATTTTTTTAAGCAGCCCCTGCTCAAAGCATTCCTCAACTTTGCTTTTGCCCAAACCCTTCACCCGCCAGAATCTTTGACTTGTATTCAAGCTCGTTGAAAAAAATCGCGTCCTTTTGCCTGAGGTTTTCAACGTCTTTTTCCGTGAAGAATTTTAAGCTAACTTCCCTTCCAAGCTCCTTGCTTATCCGCATCCTTAACTCGCCTGCTTTTTCAAGGGAAAACTTTTTGTCGCTGACCACCCATAAATCTATGTCGCTTTTTTTGTCCACTGTGCCCTCTGCGGCGCTGCCATAAAGCCCCACTGAACCCGATTTTCCCCTTAGCTCGGAAAAAGCCCTTGCGCCAATTATTTTGTAAACAAACAGCAATGAAATAATCTCCCGTATCAACGGGTTATGCCTGTTAAGTGCGACAATTTTCCTGTTTTTCTCCTTAATGATTTCAATCAAGCCGTTTCTCCTGAAAAGTTTGATGAACTGCGTCACCTTTGCAGGCGAACACCCGACTTTGCCAGCCAAAGCCCTTGCAGAAACATTCTCATCAACCAGCACTTCAACCATTTGAAGGTTAAATGGGCCCAACAGTTTCGGCAATACACTCATAATGGTAGTTTAAATGTTTACTATTTATAAACATAATGTTTACTTAAAGTAAATCGCTTTACTCCCATTCAATCGTCGCGGGCTTAGGCTAACCTATTACTAGCCTTATCTCTTTTGCTGATTCCGGGATAAGCCTTACCTTTTCGCCTTTCTCCAGGCCATAATATTCCGACAAATCGCTCGGGAAAGTTATTGCAAGTGAGCCGCCCGTGGAGATAATCTGCCTTTTGAAGCTCAATTGCTTTTTTGCCCTGCCAAGGGTTTCGTCAACCATTTTTCCGGTGGCGAATTCCTCTCCGCACTTAATGCACTTATAAATCGGGTTTTCTTTCAGTGTAATCATTCCTTTGAACAGCCTTAAAGTGTTTTTGGAAATAACCGCCTCGCCTTCGCACACAGGGCATTTCATTTTTGCCTTGAAAGCCATAAATCAACCTCCTTTTTACCCGATTCCCATAATGTGATTACAATGATGGTTTTTTTGTCCTCTGCTTTTTCAACCGTAAAAAACTTGTTTGCAACAGGGCCGACTGTCTCAAATTTTCTCTTCCGGTATTTTTCATCAAAACCGCAGTCAATCCTGACCGCCTGCTTTCTGATTATTTGCTCCAGTTCTGTTCTTGAAAGCCCGTAAAGCAAAGCGCGCTCGGTAAACCTTTCCAGCGCATGCACTGTCCAGATTACCTCTGCCACAAAACCACTGAAAAACTTATGCTTGGCACTTTATTTAAATATATGTTTTTGTAATGAAAAAGTAGTGAAAATTCTATTCCCATTCAATCGTCGCAGGCGGCTTGTTCGTGCAGTCGTAAAACACAGCGTTGATTCCATTTAGTTCCATGAGCCGTTTAACCAGTTTGTCCAAATGCGTTTTCTGCATTTTATAGAATGACGCTGTCATTGCCTCTGTTGATTCCACTGGCCGCAAAACAATTGCTTCTCCCTGCGCTCCGTTCACTTTCAGCGGAAGCAATACAGTCGGGCACTGCCAGATTTCATTGTAAATGCCGAACTCCTGCAGTGACTCCATTACGATTGCATCAGCTTGCCTGAGCAATTCAATCCTTTCCTTTGCCAGAGTCGCTTCCAGCAATTCAATTGAGCTTATTTTCGCAGGATAGCACGCGAACAAAACCCGGTTAATTTCCTTTAACTCGTTTGTAAGCCTCACGGAAACCTCTTCAATTTTTTTCCAGTCAAGTTCTCCTGTCAAGGCAACCGCGTTCCTGTAAGTCCTTCCGTCTCCCTGGACTCCAACGCCTTTAACCGGCAATGCATGCGCTTCAAAACCCGCTTTTCCCGCAAGCCTGTCCGCAAGCATTTCAATTTCATTCAGTTTCACTTCATTCGCTTCCCCTTTTTTCGCGCACAAAGCCCTGATTGCCAGGCCAGGCCCTGGGAAGGGGTGCCGGTCAATCAACGCTTTTGACAAACCCAGTTTTTTTCCAAGTTCGCGCACTTCATCCTTGTATAATTCGTTCAATGGCTCAATGATTTTCCCTTCCTCCATTAACTGTTTGATGCTTTCCACGCGATTGTGGTGTGTTTTTATTTTTTCAGCATTTTTGGTGCCGGCGCTTTCAATTGTGTCAGGATAGATTGTTCCCTGCCCCAAAAGCCATTCGTCTGCCTTCAATTCAAGTCTTTGCAGTTCGCGGTTCGCAATTTCAATGAACAATTCGCCTATAATTTTCCTTTTCTCTTCCGGCTCAGTTATCCCTGAAAGCCTTTCAAAGAATTCTTTTGACGCGTCAACCACATGCAACCTTATGCCGAATTTTTTCAATGCCTTTTCAACTTCTTTGCTTTCGTTTTTGCGCATGAAACCAGTGTCCACATGCAATGCAACCACGCGGCTGTCCTTCAAGGCCTTTCCAAGCAGGGCAAGCGCCACAGTGCTGTCCACTCCCCCTGATGCGAGCATGAAAACATTTTTTCCCTCGGCTTTTTTTTCAATTTCCGCTAATTTTTCTTCGAGGAAGTTCTTCATCTTCCAGTTTTTTTCACAGCCGCAGATTTTCAGCGCAAAATTCTCCAATACTTTCATTCCGTTTTTTGTGTGCGTTACTTCTGGATGGAACTGCAAGCCATAATTTTTCGCTTCATCGTTTGCCATTGCAGCAAAAGGGCAGTCAACCGTTGACCCAATGGCTTTGAATCCTTTAGGCATTTCCGTTACAGTGTCACCGTGGCTCATCCAAACAGTTTCCTTTTCCCCTAAACCCGCGAACAAGCCTTTTTTTTCGCGTACATCCAATTCAGCCAAACCGTATTCTTTTACTGTTCCCGCTTTCACTTTTCCTTCTAATTCTTGCGCCATTAACTGGTGGCCATAGCAAAGCCCGAGAATTGGCATTTTTTGCCTGAATATTTTTGGATTGAATTCCGGTGCACCCGAATCGTAAACCGATGCCGGCCCGCCGCTCAAAATTATGCCTTTCGCCTCGCAAAGTTCTTTCTCTGAAGCGGTTGGCAGCATTATCTCAGAGTAAACGCCTAATTGCCTTATCCTTCGCGCCAAAAGATGCGTGTATTGGCTGCCAAAATCCAGAACCAGTATTTTTTCAGTTAAAGCCATAAAAGCTTATAGTGGTTAAAGCTTAAAATTGTTAGCTGGGCGCCTGAACCCCTTGCAAAAGCATTAAATACCGGCTTGGCGTTACTTTAATGCGGTTAAAGGTTTTTGTCTATGTCAGTAAAATTAGGCCATGTAATAAAAGCCGATAGGGCACGTATCAAGCAAGGGGGATTTGAGCAGAGGAAACAGCAGTATTTGAAGTTGGTTCGTGGAAAGGTTAGTGGAAAAATTCTTGAACGTGCTGCAAGAAGGGAAAACTTTTTTTGGGATGTCAGAAATCGAAAGGCTGCCGCGGAGCGGATTAGGGTAAAAGACCTGCAAGCAAAAAAAACAAGGGATGCTGCTTTGGCTAAACGCGCCAAAAGCAGGCAGCCCCTTGAAAAAAGAAAAGCGGCAGTTACTCCTGAGCGCGCAAAATTAAGACTCAAAAACCTGTCAATTAAAAGAAACCAGCTATTGCAGGGCCTTGGCACTGCAAAAACGCAGACAGTTGAATTGTTGGCTGGTGTGCGTAAACTGAAAACCGAATTTGATTATGTAAAGAAAAAGGGAAGCGAACGTAAAAGGCTGAAAACGCTGTCGGTTAAGGGAAAGCAAGCGCTGCGTGACTATAATGCTGCCAAGGCGAAAACCGCTGAATTGTACGCCGAGCTGCAGAGGCTGAACAAGATAGAAGTTAATCTGCAGCGCGTTATCGGCGCAAAAAAACCTGTTGCAAAAAAAGGATTAGTGCACAGGGTTAAATCTTATTTGACTAAAAGGAAGATTAACCGGAGAAGCAGAGAACTCCGCGAAGACATTGCTAAAGCAAGCAAAAGAAAAACCGGGCTAAGGGCAACCGCTGTTTCCACTAAGCAAAAACAGCCGGCTTATGCAGGGGTTTCAACGGCACCGGGAAATTGATTGAATTTAATGCCAAGAAAAAATAAGACAACCGAACACAGCCACCAAAACCCTTAAAAACCTGAAAGGATTTATATTTACTAAACTGAATTATATACTATAAAGGACTCTGCACGGTTAAAGGGTGAAGGGATGGGGAAATCACTTTGGGTTTTAGTGGTTGTTGCAGTTGTTGCCGTTGCAATTTTTTTAATTCTGAACGGCAATATTCCGATAACTGTGCCAACTGAAAGCAAACTGACTTTTGAGGAAGGCAAAAGCGACATTGCTGGCATCTGGCAGAAAAACGGCGTTTCATTTGATTCTTCAAACCCCTTGGCGGAAACATCAAAACTGAACGCACTCAAATCAGGTCTCACGCAATACAAGCAGGAACTTAACTCAAAGCCCCAAAGCAGGGAAAAAGATGCCTTGCTGAAATATTCTGACATTCAGCTCAAGATTGTAGATGGAATGATTGCATTCAATGAAATGGATGAAGATTACGTGCTTTTCCTGCAATTTAGTGGTGACTTTGATGCAACCTGCCAAAACATTGAATCGCTTGAATCGCTTTCCTCAAACCTTAAAGAATTGAACAAGGTAAACATAGAACTTGCTGCGCAGGGCAAGGAATTCAGGGATTCATTCCCTGAATACGCTGGAGAAGCACCCGAACAACAGATTAGTTCTTCTTCAGGCGGCATTGACAGCCAGATTGAACAGCTATCGGCTCTTTGCTTAAGCGGGGGATTGGCGTGAAAGCAGGACTTCTTCTCGCCCTGTTTGTTTTTCTTCTAATTGTGTCAAGCGCACAGGCATTCTGGCTTAATGGTACACCTGGCAGTTTAACTGAAATAATTGCTGTTGAGGCGAGTTCTAACCCGCAAGTGGTGCATAAATTTGTTGTTGAAAATACGGGTTACAATTTTCTTGGGCCGCAAAATGCCGAATTAAATATAAAAGTTAAAGAATCTGTTGCAAGGATAGGGGAGCCTTTTGCCCAGCCAGTAACTCTTGACTGCTCTGGCTGGCCGGGCGTGGAATTCACAGCAACCCCTCAAGACAGGGGTGTAGAAGACTGCGAAAGAAATCAGCCGGGTTCTAATGTCAACATATTTGGTTTTTGGGTCACTAACTTTGCCTCCAAAGGCGTTGAATTTAGCGTTAGGTTTTATGATGAATCAACCCGCAAGTGGAAACCAGACGAAACCGGGGGTTATGGAGGTTTTTTTAAAAGAAACAATTATGCTTCTGCCCAGCAAGATTTTACGGGGGGCAAAATTGTTGATGCTAATCCTAATAATGGGGTTTTGTTGAGGGCGATGACTGCTGCAGAACAACAAGTAGCCGCGATAAATGACCAAATCAGGGATATTTCCTACGCACAAACCGCGGCATTGATTCAGCAAGCCACATCAAGTGCTGCTTTGGAAAAACCAAGTGTTTACACTTTAACCATTAGTGACTTAAGCAAGGTTTCCGACATCTCTGTGAAGGTATTGAAGTTCAATGAATCTAAAAATGCATTTGAGGAAGACCCTTCCATAACAGCAGAGCAGTCAAGCGCAAATCAGGAAGACTATCTCCTCCAGTTTCCTGCAGGCAATGGAGTAAAATATACTTTGAAGTTAAACTACACTGATAAAACTGACCGCGCGCAAAAAATTTTTAATGTGCCTTACGATTTGGTTGTAGAAGCAAGCGGAACAATCTATGAGGTGGCAAAATGAAGAAAGCAGTTATGTTTTTAGCTTTGCTGCTTTTCTTTTCAGTGGCTGCTTACGCCCCGGCATCAGGGGCTGTTTCCGGCGTAACAACAACAGGAAAAACAATAACGCTTCCAGTTAGTTCGGCTGCAACTTCTACGCCCGCAATTGTCACGCCCCTGCCTGTAAGCCCGCAGCCAGCGCCGACAAATTATTTTTATTTCTCTGAAATACTTAAAGCAGACGGCACATCCATTCAAACCTTTACGCAGGCAAACCCCACTTATCATTTTTCAAATCCTGAGCCATTTATGCTGAAAATTCAAGGAATAGACCCAACAAAGCCACTTTACATTTCAAGCGGCGCATTATCCTGTGATAAGATAGAATACCTGCTGGATTCAACCCTGACGAACTTTAAAGGAACTTTTACCGAAAATGCAACGGCAGCTGGAAGAATTACTGGCGAGTATACTGGAGAAGGCCTGAGCAGCGCCTGGAGTGTGGCTAGCGGGTTTATTTCCGGTGTTTGGCAGGGCTTAAACAGTGAAGAAACTAAAACAGCTTCCGTTGACCAGTTGAAAGAACTTCAAGTTCTGCCAACAAAACAGAATTCGGCATACATTTCACTTAACGCAGAGGAAAATATCCCCTTAAACAAGTCTTTTTTTATTCCAAAAGAAATGCTGAGCAAAGAAATGTATCTCCGTGTTATGCAAGTGGAAGGAAAACCCGCCGCAGAATGGGACAGAACAGTAAGCTTTTTTGCCTGCCAGAAACCAAGTGCAACGCAAAAGCCTAATCAGGCAAGAATAGACATTAAGTTTGGTGGAGTTCCAGAAATCAGCTGTTCAAGCCTGCTTGAATGCATGGCGCGAATTGACTGCAAGTTCGTTAACGCAATTTTTGGCAAAAACCTGAATTGCTCTGCAGCAGCAGCCGCGCCACAACCAGGGCAGCCGCAAGTGGAACCAGTTGCAGAAGAGCCGACCACGCCCCCGGCAGCTGAAGAGCCTGCAATAGCCGCAGCGGTTGTTGAGACCGCGCCGGGAACAGCGGCTGCAGAGCCAACTGTAACAGCGGGAGAGGCAGCTTCCTGTGAATTGTCTCCTAATCCAGTTGAAATCGCCCCAAATGGAGAACAGAAATTAGAGGCAATATGCCATGATTCAAGCGGCGTAAATGTCGCCTGCCCTGAATTGGTTTGGCTTACTTTTATAGGGGGCGCTTCAGTTAATCCTGTGTTCCATGCGGAGTCATCAACTCTAACTGCAGGGGCAACGGAAGGCGAAGGCATTGTTCGGGCTACTGCCTTAAACAAAGAAAATGATGAAACTCTCTTCGAATGCGAGTCCAAAGTTATAATAACTGGCGCGCCAGTTGCAACAAGCGAGTTTACTGCGGGCGAGCAAAAACTTATTGACAATGCAGCAGCCCTTGGCTTGTGCGGCAAGCAGTACAGTGAAGAGCTAATGAGGCAAGCAACTTTTTCAACCGAGGTTAAGGCGCTGATGCTTGGCCTGATGATTCAGGAAAGCAGCTGTCGTCCAGCAGAAATAAAAGGCACGTCTTATGGTTTAATGCAAATCAATGCAAATGCGGACGGTATTAGTGGAGAATTTAAGGAGTGCAAAGATAGAGGAATCATTCCAAGCACTGCAGGGATTGATGCTGCGGCAGATTATGCAAGCACAGATAAAGAAAAATGGAAATACAATATTGCCTGCGGCTTGTATTGGATGATAACAAAATATAGTTACAGGGCTTTGCCGACAACAGGCTGCGGGGCGCAAATCCCTGAAAACAAATATCTTAACCGAATCAGCAATCAAAAACAATATTTTTTCTCTGACAGTTCATTAACGCCTTACGCTGGCTGGGATGCTGCTTTAAGGCGCTATCAAGGGCTTGCATGCACAAATGTCAATTATGACAGGGAATACGTAGAGAAAGTGCACGCCTATGCAAATGCAGTATTAACTGGTGTTGCACCCAGTCAAGACCCGCATACTTTGGGGCTTAATAGATCGCCGACAGGCGAAGAATAATTCTTCCAACCGTTTTTTCATTGGGGGAGATGCTAACTTTTTTTGAACAACTGTTCTATTTTTGTTAACAGCCTTTCTTTGCATTTTTCCTTCCATTACCCCAACAATTAAATCCCTTTCCAGCTGTTTTTCCTTTAAGTGTTCTATTTTTATTAACAATTGTTCTATTTTTTTTAACATGTTTGCTGATGTGTTGTTTTCCTCTAGGGCGAGAGTCAGGCTTTTGGCTTTTTTTTTGTTCAGCGGCGGCAAAAGGTTTCATTTGCGTGAGGCAGCCAAACTAAACGGGGTTGCGGCTTCCCATGCAGCGGGGGAGCTGGAAAAGCTTGTTGAGGCAGGGGTTATCCGCTCCAGTCCTAAAGGCGGGGCAGGAAACCTGCGTTTTTTCTGGCTGAACAACGAATGCCCTTTTCTTTCGGAGCTGAAGGGGCTTTTCCTTAAAACCTATTTTTTGGGCGACGAGTTAAGGAAGGCATTGGAAAAATTCAGCGTGAGGTTTGCTGTTTTGTTTGGGAGTTTTGCCAAGGGAATTGAAACAAAAAGCAGCGACATTGATTTGCTTTTAGTCGGCAAGATTAATGAAAGGGAATTTGCAGAGGAATTGATTTCTTTTGAGGCAAGGCTTTTAAGGGAAATCAATTACATTGTGTGGAGTGAGGAAGAATTCTTTGAAAAAGCAAAGGAAGAAAACCATTTGCTTAAAGAAATTGTTGCAGGGAAATTCAGTGCAGTGATCGGGGATGCCGGGGAATTTAAGCGAATTGTTGAATCAGGGGCTGCTAAAAAAAATAGAAAAAAGCAGGGAAAAAGCGGATAAATCCCTTGTGATGGCAAAAAGGGACTTAAAGGCGGCGGAAGACAACATTGCGAAGAAAAACCTTGAATGGGCGCTCGCGATAGCATACAATTCCGTGGTTCAATCAAGCCGCGCCTTGATGTTTGAATTGGGCTTCATTCCCGCAGGCGAGTCAGCGCATTTGGCGGTTGTAAAATTCATTCAGGCATATTTCGCAGAAGACGAAGACAAAGGGCTCCTCTTCCTTTTGGACAAGCTCAGGAGAAAAAGGCACACAGCGGTTTACGACGAGCCGGACATTGTTTCATTAGGCATGGCTGAACAGGCGCTTTCATTGGCTGAAAAATTCAATGAAAAAATTGAAAAAGAATTAAGGCTGCTTAGAAAAAACGGGAAAAAGAGCTGATATAATTTGGCTGAATTTGAATGGCTTTACTGGCTTGCAGGCTTCCTTATTGTATCCGTTATCATAACATATATCCTAAAGCGCCGCTATAAGCAGCAGACATTCGTTGTGGGAACGATTTATCGCACCACGCGTCCGCTGAAGTGGATTGACGCTTTGGCGAAAAAACTGTCGCCAGTGCTTGACGCTTTCGCTGACATTGGCCTGATTTTGGGCTTCGGCGCAATAGCAGCGGACTATCTTTACGGAAGAGGCAAGGGCGCCAAAAAAAGGCTGCTCGTTTTCCTCATTTCATTCGTTTTTTTGAGTGCAGTGCTGTTCATAATTGACTTTTCATTGAACGGATTCATTTCCTCAAACCCATTGACAAGAAATTACACCGCTCTCTTTTACCTTTTCTTCTGGCTATTTGGCTTTGCGGGTTTCGTGGTTTTCTGGCTGGGATTAAACGCCTTTGACATAATTGTAAAGATGCTTGCGGGAAAACAGCCCTGTCCAGGCGTTGGACCATTGATTCCAGGGGTGGAGATACCCAACATTCCAATTGTCGTGCCATTGCATGCCTGGATTTCAATCCTCATCATTCTCATAATTCACGAGGGAATGCACGGCGTTACCGCAAGAAAAAACGGTTTCTCATTGAAGTCAACCGGGCTGTTGCTCCTAGGGTTTTTGCCGATTGGCGCTTTCGTTGAACCGGATGAAAAACAGGTTGCAAAAGCCGAGCCAAGGCAAGCGTTAAGGCTTTTTGCCGCTGGCCCAATGGCAAACGTTGCAGCATTCTTCCTGACGCTGCTATTGATTCTTGGAATCGCCTCAGTGCTTGCATTCACTTATTCGCCCTGGGCAGCGCCGATAAAAATGCAGTCAGTGAAAGGAATTGAGGTAAAGGACCTGAACCAAAGCATTGAAATCTGCGGGGAAACCTTTGAAAGCCCGTTGTATGGAAAGATTCAGAAAGGCGACCTCATTGAAAAAATAGATGGCCAAAGCGTTTACTCTGCTTCGGGTTTTGTTTCGCTTGTAGAGGAAAGGAAGGGAAAAGAGGCTTCAATCACTTTTGACAGGAACGGAACAACCCTGACCGAAGGCTTTTTTGTTTCAAGCGAATGGTCATTGGGATTTAAAGTCAAGGAAATAAAAAACGAGGCATTCACCCCGCCACCGCTCTACAACATTCTTTCAACTGCAATTGACTGGCTTGGCAGCTTCCTCTTCTGGTTCTTGCTGTTGAATTTTTTGGTGGCAATCGGCAACTTCCTTCCCCTTGACCCATTTGACGGCGGAAGGATTGCGAAAATGCTTTTCCTGCCCTATTTTGCATTCCTGAAAATGCCGAAAGAGGACACGGAGAAATTCATCGGAAGGCTGATGCTCTGGCTTGTGCTTATTCTTATTGCGCTGAACGCTTTGCCCTTGTTCTTTTAGTGAAATAAAAAAAATAGAAAAAGAAAAGAAGCGTTGCCGCTTCTTTCAAAAAAGTTTTGCGTTTTTTAGATGTGTGCCAAATCAAGGTCTTTTCTTCCCCTGTGGCTGCTTAAGCCGCCTCTTGAAGAGGACTCGGGTGCATTCGGCCCCCTGATGTAGGGAGAGTGCACGCCTGTGAAGATGCTGATTACCTCGATTTTGTTTTCAAATGTTGGATCGACCCTTGCGCCCCAGATTACAATTGCTTTTGGGTCAATGTGTTCTGTGAGCATTTCCCCGACAGCGTTTGCTTCTCCGAGTGTGAGCTCCGGGCCGCCTGTAATGTGAATCAATGCGCCTGTTGCCCCTCCGATGTCAACGTCAAGCAATGCGTTCTTCAAAGTGTCTTCAACAACTTCATCCACTTTGTTTACTGACTTGCTTTCACCGACAGCGATAACGCTTAAGCCCTTGTTGCTCATTACTGAGCGAACATCTGCAAAGTCAAGGTTTATCAGTGATGGCTGCGTGATTGTCTCTGTTATTCCGCGAACAGTCCTTGCCGTGACTTCGTCTGCGACTTTGAATGCGTCCTGTATCGGCAAATTCGGAACCAATTCAACAAGCCTGTTGTTGTCAATGACAACAACCGTGTCTGTTACGTCTCTCAGTGATTCGATTCCCGCTTCTGCCTTTATCAATCTTGCTTTTTCCAAAGCGAAGGGGTATGTAACCATTGCGATTACTATTGCTCCCTGCTCTTTTGCTATTTCAGCGATTACCGGTGCAGAGCCTGTTCCTGTTCCGCCGCCCATTCCCGCTGAAACGAACAGCATGTCAACGCCGTGAAGCACTTCTTCCAAAGCGCCCCTGCTTACCTCTGCTGCTTTTGCGCCGATTTCAGGATAGCCGCCTGCGCCTAATCCGCGCGTGACGCTTTTTCCGATTAAGATTTTTGTGAGTTCGTCGTTGATGATTGCGAGATGCTGCTTGTCAGTGTTCACCGCTACAAGCTGTGCTCCCGAGATTCCCATGTTGGCCAGTCGGTTAACTGCGTTGCATCCTGCCCCGCCTGTTCCGATAACCATTATTTTTGGTGTTCCGAATTCCTCGAGTTTGTCCTCGGCTTTTTCGGTTTTCACCATTGCTTCTTCGATTAAAGACTTCATTTTTTCACCCCTTAGTTTTTTCCCACAAACCAACAAAAAACAACAACTTGGCTGCTGATTTGTAAAAAGAAAGTATTCATATACACTTGCACCTAAACTCCTTTTAATACATTCCTTTTTATGTATAAAGGCTGATTTAACCTTGTTTTTCGGAAATTTGTGTTCTTCCCTTAAGGCGATATGGTTAAAAACACCTAAAACGCTATTTCTTTGTGGGCTAGGTTGGGGGGTTAGCGGTCCCCTGTTGCCGGACATCCGCTTCAGCCGGAACCGAAGCTGAGGGGCGGGTTCATTCTCTGGAGGAATCCACTGCTTGGACCATGACCTTCTGTCCCTTAAGATTGCTTGTATGGGCGAAACCCGCCAGGTTCGGAAGAAAGCAACGGTAACCTGCGCAATCAATGCTTAAAGGGGTTGCGGAAGCAAGAAAAAGCAGTGCTTCAATTCCTTTAAAGCAATGCGCTCCACTTTCAGCGCGCCCACACTTAACAAGCAGCTAATTCTGAAAATAAGGTTAATTAAGGCTTATTTTCGTTAAAATGGGGTTAATTAAGGTTTAGGGAAAGCTATTGTTAATGGGGAAGGGGGTTTTAAATCGCGAAAAAACACATTAACTTATGTAGCAACTTGCCTTAAGGTTCATATCCTTTCTTGGGTGCTTTTTCTTTTTTAAGAATTGATTTTTTTTTCTATTAAATCTTGTTTCTTCAGAAAAATTTTTTATTGGATTTTTTCATTTTGTGAAAGTGTTTTAAAGGTATTGAAAGTTAATTCTTTGACAGCGGATGCCCGAGTAGCTCAGCAGGTAGAGCGTCCGTTGGTTTTAAGATGGTCTGGAAAGACAAAAAGAAGGTGGCAGAGTATATCTCCGAAAGGCGGAGAAAATACAAAAAGAAACTGGTGGAGCTAAAGGGCGGCAAATGCCAGATTTGCGGTTACAGCAAATGCATTGCGGCACTTGAATTTCATCACAAAGATGAAAAAGAGAAAAAGATTTCCCTGATTTACAACAGGGGCTGGAAAAGAATATTGAAAGAGGCTGACAAAACTTTGTTGGTTTGCGCAAACTGCCACCGGGAACTCCACGACAATCTTTAACCAGGCGTAGCTGTTACCTGTTCAGGCAGAAACCGGCAGGTCGGAGGTTCAAGTCCTCCCTCGGGCGCTTTTCCTAATTAGTTAAATGCACCACTAACTTTAGTATTACCCCATAACTTAAATATTGGAAAGGCATAAGTATTTTTATAACTAACTTTAAGGTGGTAAAATGAAACTACAGCAATCAAAAAACTTTTTCTTCCTGACCATTCCAAAAGAATACGTTAAGCACAAGGGCTGGAAAAAAGGGCAAGAGCTTCTGGTTTTGCTTGGAGAAAAAGGCGACCTGCTAATCAAAGAAGCAAAACCAACCGATTAACCCCCTTAACATAAAATTTAGAAACACCCCAATCTCTGCATGGTGAAATATACAAAGGTTTTGCTTGCATTGGCTGGGGTTTTAATTATAGCCTCGGCACTGCTCATAGGCGTTCAAGCGCAAAACCCCGAACCAAAAATAATCGGCTACCTCTCCGAAAACGCAGCCTATACAGGGGATTCGCTTGAAGGTGAAGCGCTTTATTTTGAAGGAAAAGCCCTTGCAGTCTTTGAAGCACCTGAAGGAAGCGGAACAAAAGGGGCGGTGAAAACCTGTTCGGGTTATCTGCCGATTGAATCATTTTACCAGTTTCTAAAAGCGGAGTGGGCAAAGAATGGCAGCATATAATCCCTTCAAGCCCGCTGGGGGATTAACACAAAACAGAACCAGTGGTTCGTCTGGTGGTTCAAGCGGTGGCTCTAATTCTTCACAACAACAAATCGTTGGCTATTCAGGTCAAAACGCTTCCTATACTGCGGATAGCCCTGAAGGGCAAAGACTTGCAGCACAAGGATTGGCAACACCAATTTATGCCCCCCCAGCAGGAAGCGGAACAGGCGGGGTTGTTAGGACACCAAGCGGGTATGTTTCCATTGAACAGTTTTACGCTTCTGGGGGAATTAGCGGGGGCAACAGGTCAGGCGAGCCGTCAAGCCCAGCGCCTGCACCGCAAGCACCAGCACCAACGCCAAGCCGAACCAGCGCAGGGCAAAAAGCAGGGCAAACAATAGTCCAACAAGAAAACCTTTTGAACCGCTTGGGCGCACAATACAGCCAAAGGGTTAAAGACTACTCCAGTTCTTTTAACGAAGCTGACAGGGCAAGGAAAGCAATTGAACAAGCAAAAAAAGACTTTGACACTGCGAACACAATAACCCGAACAACTTCAGGGGGAACGCAAACCGTGAAAAAGAAAGGCGGTTCAATGGTTCAACTGGAGGACGGGCAATGGATTACCTTGCAGCAAGCACAAAAACTGAACAAATTGATTGACGAATACAACAAAAAAGCAGGCATTGTTGAAGGCTATGAAAGCGAAGGAAAACAAATGTCAGTTTTGGGAACACGCCAAGCCCTTCAACCACTAACTGGCTTTGAAGATGAAAGCGCCAAAGTTTCAAGAGCTGGCTCTATACAGCTTGAAACCGCAAAACTCCAAAGCCAATACAATGCTTTGCCAGCACTGGTTTCGGATGAATACGCTGAATCTTTTAACAGGGCAGTCGACAGAGAATTTTATGGGGTGCATTCAATTAATGTAAGCCGAGCCACAATGCCCGTGCTTGGCGCTTACAATGCAAATGTTTCTTATTTAGGTTACTCTTACGAACCGCCAAAAAAAGACAGGGCATTCAGTCAGCTTGGGCAAACCCAAAACCTTTTAACTGGAGAAAAACAAATCGGCTACACTGTTTACCCGCTACAATTTGGCGCAGTGAAAACAAAGCAAGTAATCGGCGACATTGGCGGACTTGGCGCTGAAGCCATTGCAACTGGCGCGGAATTATTAGGCTCTCCGACAAGGGGCTTAATCAAGGGTTATGGTTATGGCTTGAGTGGCGGGGAAGCATTAAGT
>JAZDDZ010000048.1:0-51356 GCA_043809245.1 Candidatus Iainarchaeum sp. | reverse complement strand
TATGTTTTGCATTCAATTATTGGGCAGTAATTCTGCGTGCAGGAATCATAGGTGTAGCCGTCAGTGCAGCTTATCTTAACGCATTTTCTTTCAGGGTATCCTGTGCATTTTTCACTGTTCGCTTCCTCGCACTTAGCCCCCAGTGAGTAAACGCTTTTCTTGCATTCAACTATGGGCGTTTCCCTGCATTCACCTTCATATGAAACAGGCGTGTTTGCGCACCTTGCTTCACAGGAATTAGGGTATGTTTTTCCGTCAACTCCGCACACTGGCGCGTACTGTGCAGTGCAAATGCACGCTTGCTTGCATTCTCCTTCATAGGCTATTCCTTTGCAGCCGCTGGTTTTTGCAGTGCATTCGTTTGAATAGGTTTTTCCGTCAACGCAGCAAACCGGATCCCATTGCGTGGTGCAGGCGCCCGGCAGGCATTCACCGTTGTCACAGCCGTTCTGGCAGATAGCGCATCCCCCTGAGCCAATGCTTGTGCAGTAGGCTTTTGTGGTTCCAGCATAATAGCACAGTGGCTTGCTTGATTCAACGCACGCCGCATTTCCGGAACAATATTTTTTTGTTGTCGCTGTTCCGCAGTCGCTGTCCTGCTTGCATGCAACTGCTCCGCAGTCCTGTGGGCAGTTGTTTTGTGTTTCTCCGCTTTCGCACACCCCGTTGCCGCACACTGGCTTTGAATCAATGCACGCGCCGTTATTGCAGCCGTAAGGGCAGCTTTGGCATGCGCCCGAGCTAGTGCTTGTGCACGATGACTGTGTTGTTCCAGGATTGCTGCATATTGGTGTTGTTGTCTCCTTGCATGCAGACCCTGCTGTGCAAGTGCCTTTGGTTACTTCAATGTATCCTATTGATGTTGTTGCCGCAATTGCAATCGTGTTGATTTTCAGGCTGGTTGAGAGAACATAGTCGCCGCCTGAATCCAGGAATATTTTTGACAAGTCTGTTCCCGCAGTTGAGGTTTCCGTGCCGATTTTTGTCTGCCCGTCGTAAAGCGATAGTGTTGCATTGTAAATCGCTCCGCTACTTGCAAGGGTTATTTGCACTAATTTAGCAGTAAGCTCTTTTCCAGCCATGGAGCCTGTTCCCTTTAATCCGCTTATTGTCTGGCCTTCGTTGTAGGTTTCTTTGGAGCACGGTGTCCCAACTGAACAATATGTTTTCGTAGCGGGAGTTCCGCAGTCGCTGTTTTGCCTGCAGGCAATGTTTGTGTCAGCAATGCATGCCCCGTCTTTGCATCCGTTCGGGCACTTGTAGCTTTCTGAGGCTACTTGGTTGTTTAATTCGTGGCAGAAGTATTCTGCCAATAAGCCTGCTTTTTCCCCTTCGGTTATGCAGTAATCGTTTTTTTCCACATAGTTCGTTGTTGCCCATTCTGTTCCTGTTGTTTTTCCTTTAGTGTAATAATTTTTTCCATTATCTGAATCTGTGCATTTGCTTGTGTTTGTATCGGCAATGCATGCTCCGTCTGTGCAGCCGTTAGCGCATTCTATTAAGTTGAATTGCACTGTAACCGTGTTTGCGCAAAAATATTCTATCAATTGTTTTGGCGCATAGTTGGTGTTGCAGTAATCCGTGAATGGGCCGTGGTTATAGCCTACTGTGCCATAACTGCCGCCTGTAAGCGTTCCTTTAACAAATTCATTTCTTCCGCCGTCTGTTTCAGTGCATGGAGCGTTACCCTGTAAAGTGCAGACCCTCCTTCCAAACTGGTCTGTTCCAGTTTCAACATATCCTTCCTTGCAGATGCATTCATTGCTTGCAGTGTCAGGGGTTGTGCCTTCACTGCAAGACCAAACGCATCTTCCGTCAGGCGAAATTCCATGGTAAGGTTTAGGGCATACGCATGCCCCGTCCTTGCACCCATTGGCGCACTTGTATTCAGCTTGCTTAAAGTTATTTACACTGCAGTATGATTCCACTAAATAATCAGGGCCTGAACAGTAATCCGTTGAACTGCCTTCAGCACCGCTTGAAGCCCCCCATGTCGTGGTTCCTTTTATGTAATAACTCAGTCCGCTGTCTGAATCCTTGCAGTAATCCTGGTTGCATCGCTCCGCAATTCTTGTTCCAGCCACTATCTGCAGCGCCAGAATGCCGTCCCCGGAATTTATTGTTCCGTCTCCGCTTATATCTGCGCAGCATATGTTTGATGGCTTTGCAAGTGTTCCGACTGAAATCGCCAGAATTGTTGCAGCGTCCCTTTCTGTTACCTGCCCGTCTCCGCTTACATCTCCTTTAATTGACGTGCTGGTGCATGTTGCAGTGGTGTATGGCGCTATTGCCTGCTGCGCCAGTATTGCGTCTCCGCTGTTAACCAAGCAGTCTTTGCTTAGGTCAGCGCATGCGGTTGGGGTGGTTATTCCTGCGGACATGTTGAGTATGATCTCTGCGTCCTGTGAATCGATGTATCCATTGCCTGACACATCCCCCAGTTTTCCAGTGCAATTAGTGTAGCACAAATTTGTGTCGGCTAAAGCGTTCGCGGCAAAAGCCAGAACGAAAATTGAAAGAGTTAACAGTAAAGCAATTGAAAGACGTGAATTCATTAAACCACCCGTCTACTTATTCGCTTTTAATATATATAAACTTAGCGTTTTCACGGGTTTTTTTCCTTAATGCCATTTTTTGCCTTTTCGCTGTCAACTTTTTATTCCTTTTCACAGTATAGCTATTTTGAGAGTTGATTTTTTTGAAGCAGGCGACAAGCGCGTTTTCGCGCAAGGAATCGGTTTTAAGGGTGCAGGACCCTGATCCAAGCCATGTCGGCAGGAACATTGTCACGCTTGACCGCCAGACAAAGGAATTGCTTGACGTTACCTCTGGGGACATTGTTGAAATAGAGGGCTCTAAAAAAACCGCTGCAGTCATCTGGCCCGCGCGCCAGGAAGACGAGGGCAGGGGCATTATCCGTATGGATAACCTCACAAGGCATAACTGCGGAACAAATTTAGGGGAAAAAGTGACCGTAAGAAAAGCCGAGTACACTGAGGCAAAAAGAATTGTTCTGGCGCCCACGCAAGAGGTTAGGATTGTTGCTTCGGGCTATGAAATTATTTTAAAGAAAAACTTTATTGGCAGGCCATTGGTCAAGGGAGACAATGTCTGGATAAGTGTTTTCGGCTCAGGCTTTGTTTACACTGTTGTTGAAACCGCCCCTTTAGGCACAGTGAAGATAGTTGACTCAACTAAATTCATTTTAAAGGAAACCCCTGTAAAGGACTCTGCGGAAGGAATTTCCAGGGTTGCCTATGAAGATATAGGTGGTTTAGAGGAACAGGTGAAAAAAGTCAGGGAAATCATTGAGCTTCCAATGCGCCACCCTGAAATTTTCAGGCGCCTCGGCATAGCGCCACCCAAGGGCGTTTTATTGCATGGGCCTCCCGGAACAGGCAAAACCCTTTTGGCTAAAGCCGTTGCAAATGAAACTCAGGCCTATTTTATTCCTGTGAATGCCCCGGAGCTGATGTGTGTCGGAGGGGAAACCAGGATTCTGACTAACCCTGGCGGAGATAAAACCGCTGAAATATTATTTGACGAATGCCTGCAAAGCGGAAAAGTAATCAATGACGGAAATTTAAAAATTCTGGAGTTGTCAAACCCCGTAAAAGTATTTGGCTTGAATGAGAATTTGAAAATTCAAAAAGGGGAAATCACGCACATAACCAAATTGAAGGCAAAGACGCTTCACATAAAAACGCAATTGGGTGATGAGGTCACGGTTTCGGCAAATCAGCCATTTGCAGTGCTTGACGCGTTCGGAAACTTGTCCTGGAGAACCGCCGGCGAGTTAAAGGAAGGGGATTTTGTTGCCATTGCAAGGGTTTTGCCAGAATCAGGCCCCGAACAATTTGATTTATCCAAGTGGGTTGATTTAAGCGAGCAAGTGATGACGCCCAAAGGTAAAATGCCCCTTGAAAAGGCGGTTAATGGGCAGTTGCCTGTCTGTATGAAAGATTCTTGGGAGCGGTGCAATAACCGTTCTTTTGTTAAAATTCCAAACAGGCCTTCCCAGGAACTGATGCATTTGCTGGGTTTGATGTATTCAGAGGGCTGTTTGTCAAATGATGGCTTGATTTTTGCAAACCATGAAAAGGCCCTTTTACAGGAATTTGACCGCCTTTGCCAGCATGTTTTTGGCGCGCCAGCGGTGGTCAAAAAAACAAAAGCGGTTTTTTACTCGGCGACTGCAAGAAATTTTTTTGAAAAAGTGCTTGGATTCCCAAAAGGCAGGAAAGGGGATTATGGTTTGCCGTCATGGTATTTCAGGCTCTCGAAGGAGCAAACTTTGAGGTTTTTGCAGGGCTTTTGGGAGGGTGATGGAACATCAGGAAAAGGGGTTAGCGGCTATCCGACAATCCGCATTTATGCAAAGCACAAGAGAATATTGTTTGATTTGTCGGTTTTAGGAAAAAAGATTGGTTTGATTTCAAGAATTACTCCCTGGAATACCCCTTATGGCCTGATGCATGCGCTGGTTTTGGCCGGCAATGAATCGCGCGAAATATTTGCGGTGAAATTAAATTCAAAAGCAGCAAAATTTCAGGTTATCCGGAACTGGTTTGAAAAAAGAATCAAAAAAGGCGATGACCTGCATTGGCCAAACATCAGCCCGCTGCTGAAAAAAATAAAAAACGAAAAAAACCTGACATACGGGAAAGACTTGCCGGAAGGGCCGGCTGAAAGATACATTTCCGGAAGGGATCCCCTGACCCGCAGAAAGCTCTTGGAAATCAGCGAGTTGATGGGAAACCCAAATGAATTGACAAAATTAGCGGATTCGGATATCGCATGGGTTCGAATAGATTCAATAAAATCCGGGGGCGAAAAGGAATTATTTGATTTCACTGTTCAGCCTTTCAATAATTTCCTTGCAGGGCACAGTTTAATGGTTTTGCATAACTCAAAATTCGTTGGAGAAGCAGAGGAAAGAATTAGAAAGGTTTTCAAGGACGCTGAGAAAAACGCGCCGTCAATTATTTTCTTTGACGAGATTGATGCGATTGCGCCGAAAAGGGATGAGGTCATTGGCGAGGTTGAGAGGCGTGTTGTTGCGCAGCTTTTGGCTGCAATGGATGGAATGGAGTCAAGGGGAAACGTTGTCGTTATTGCCGCAACTAACCGCGTGAATTCTCTTGACGAAGCATTGCGCAGGCCGGGAAGGTTTGACAGGGAAATAGAGATTGGCGTGCCTGACAAGAAGGGAAGGAAAGATATTATGCAGATTCACACGCGCGGAATGCCCTTGGCAAAGGATGTTGAGCTTGATTTCTTTGCATCAATAACCCACGGCTTTGTGGGGGCGGACTTGGCTGCGCTTGCAAAGGAAGCGGCAATGAAGGCTTTGAGGCGCTATCTTCCTAAAATTGATTTGGAGGAGGAAACGATTCCGCAGGAAGTCCTTGAAGCGCTTGAGGTTAACAAGAACGATTTCCTGAGTGCTTTGAAGGAAATACAGCCAAGCGGATTAAGGGAGGTTGCAATTGAGGTTCCGAACGTCAAGTGGAGTGATATTGGCGGCCTGAAAAAAGTCAAGGATGAATTAAAGCAGGCAGTTGAATGGCCTTTAAAGAACCCTGATTCTTTCAAGAAAATGGGAATAAAGCCCCCGAAGGGAATTCTTTTGTTCGGCCCGAGCGGAACAGGAAAAACGCTTTTGGCTAAGGCGGTTGCAACTGAAAGCGAGGCGAACTTTATTTCAGTCAAAGGCCCCGAGCTGATAAGCATGTGGGCGGGGGAGTCACTGCCTTTTGATGAAGAATTGCTTGTTTTTGACGGCAAAATGATTTTCAAGGAAAAAATTGGGGAAATTGTTGAAAACAAAAAGGATTTGCTTGTGATAACATTTGATTCTGACGGAAAAGTCCTTTTTTCAAGAATTAATGACCACATAAAGCACAGCCTTGACGGAAAAATGCTTGAGGTTTTAACCAAAACAGGGAGAAAGATTAGGGTTACGGAAAAGCACTCTCTTTTTTCCTATTATGACGGCATTATTTCCGTGCCTACTTCTATGCTAGTGGCAGGAGAAAGCGTCATAGCGATTCCAGCAAGAATCCCAAACATTGATTTAAAGGTTGAAAGGATTAATTTGTTCGATTTTTTCAGCCAAAAAGAGGGCTTCATGGTTAAAAATGTTTCAAAAGAATTAAGGGGGGCTGTTAAATTAATTGGTCATGAAAATGTTGCAGAAATTATTGGGGTAAGCGAAAAATACCTTTATGATGTGTGGGGCAAAAACGTGTCTGTCGAGGCAAAAAAATTCCTGCGCTTAATTGATGAGTCAAAACTAACGCCGGATTTAAATGCAATGAAAATAGGCATCAAGGGGGCAAGGCATTATATGCCCGCGGCGCTTGAATTGAATGAAGGGCTAATGGAACTTTTAGGGCTTTGGGTTGCGGAAGGGGATTATAATAGGGGATTTATTAGGTTTACAATAGTAAATGAAGAGATTAAGGCAAGGGTTAGAGCGCTTCTGTCAGGGCTAAAACTTCCTTTTTCGATTTTTGAAAGCAGTACCTATGTGAATTCGTCAATCTTTGGCAGCGTATTCAGGGATGTTTTGGGCCTGGAAAGTGGTGCGTTCAAAAAAAGAATTCCCAAAATGCTTTTAGGCGCGTCAACTCAAAAGGCACACGCTTTCCTTCGCGGTTATTTCAGTGGCGATGGCACGATAAGCAGCAACGGAAGAACTTATCTAATTGAAGCTTCGACCGTGAGTGAAAAGCTTGCCGATGACTTGCTATTGCTTTTACTTAAACTTGGAATTGTTGCAAGGCACAGGCTAAAAAAAGAATGGACTGGAAGCGTTAGCCACAGAATCGTAATTCACGGCGTCCAGAATTTTAAAAGATTCAAAGGCGCGGGCTTCATTGATGTTAAAAGGAATTCCTGCATTGAAAAATATATTTCAGAAAAAAAATTTTACAGGACTAACTCAGTTCCAATTACCCCTAAGGTTAGAGAGCTTCTTAATGCCGCTTTCGGCTCTTACCCTCAAAACAAGGCCGTGGAGTTAGGTACGCTGGCAAGGGCGCTTCAGGTTGTTGATTCATCGAGAAACAGGGGGGAGTTATGGGCAGTCGCGGAGGCCGACATTTACTGGGACAAGGTTGTGGCAATAAAAGAAATCCCGTATGACGGTTTTGTTTACGATGTATCGGTTGAGCCATGCCAGAATTTTGTCGGGGGATTTGGAGGAATTTTTGCCCACAACAGTGAAAGGGGAATAAGGAAAGTATTCAAAAGGGCAAAACAGGTCAGCCCTGTTGTTGTTTTTTTTGACGAGATTGATTCCATTGCGTCATCCAGGGGAAACACACTTGATTCAGGGGTTGGAGACAGGGTCGTCAACCAGCTTTTGACAGAGCTTGACGGAGTCGAGGCATTAAAGGACGTTGTGTTCATTGCCGCAACCAATAGGCCTGACTTGATTGACTCCGCGCTTTTAAGGCCCGGAAGAATTGACAAGCTCATTCAGGTGCCGCCGCCAGATGAGGATGCGAGGGAATCCATTTTCAAAGTCCACACTAAAAATGTTCCCCTTGATGCATCTGTTTCGTTAAAGGAATTGGCGCGAAAAACAGAGGGCTACAGCGGCGCGGACATCGAGGGATTGGTGCGCGAAGCCGTTCTTATTGCGCTTGCTGAAAACAAGCTCAAGCCTACAAAGGTTTCCAAGGAACATTTTGATGAAGCCATGAAAAAAGTGCTTCCGTCAATTTCAAAGGACGTTACAGATGCTTACGAGCAGTTCCATTCCTCGGCGCACCAGCAGCCGTTCAAGCCAAGCTATGTGCGCTGAAACTGAAACCTGTTTTTTTACAGCACGAATAAAACCAGCGCCAGCGGTATGAACATCAGCGCCCAGACCGCGGTGTTCCAAGCGAAAACCTTTGAGCCGTCAAGTGGCGCGACTGGCAGCAAATTGAAGAACGCAAGCCAGAGGTTTATCTGAAAGCCAATCATTGAAGCCAATGCAATGAAGCCGTTGCCTGAAACAAGCAAAAGCAAAAGGAAAGCAATTCCAACTGCGATATTTGTCGCGGGCCCGCTCACTGAAATCAATCCATTCTGCCTGCGGGAAATGTTTTCGCCGTAAATGTAAACCGCGCCAGGTGCAGCAAAGACAACACCCAAGCCCAATGCAAGCGCAAGCATCAGCAAAAGCGAGTAAGGCCACATCCTGAATTCCGCGTGGCAGCCAAACCTTTTCGCTATTGCCCTGTGCGCCATTTCGTGAAAAACAAAGCCAGTGCCAGTAACGATTAAAGCGATAGGGAGAAGCGAAATAAAACCCAAAGATGCAAGGTCAGTGCCTGCAAGCGCGCCAAGCAAATTAAAGCTGCTGAAAACCCAAGCAAAAGCAAGGCTTATGGTCAGCCAGGAAATTAACAAATCATTCCTTTCCCTGTTATTCAAAAAAACACACCAAAATAATTAGAAAAGGGAAAAAATAAAAAGCCGCCCTCTGCTTAGCGCCGCACCCTTGGTTTAGCTGAAGGCATTTTCCCGGTTTTTAGTTTATAACTTGTTGGAAACCTTCTTCTACCCGCTGGAATAAACCAGATTTTTGGCGCGTGTTTTTTTCCGACGATATCACCCAAGATGTTAACCGTGATGAAGGGATAATTGGCGACAAGCTCTTTGATAGGTGTTTCCTTGCAATTTCTGAGTCCTTTTATGAGGTCAGCACCCTCTTTTTTAAACTGCTTGTCGTGTTTTCTCAAAGCCCGCAACAAAAAGGCACCGCCAACTGTTGCAGTTGAGGCAGCCAGAATGCTTTTGTTATAATAGCCCTGCAATGCAAGGATGGTCACCGTAGGCAAAGCAATTTTGGAAGCATCCCAAAGCTGCCGCCTGTGCATTAGGATTATATCAATTGCAGACTGTATGTTAGCCGGTAACTCGGAATAACTGATTTTGTTTTTCACGCAAAAATTATGCGATTTAAGGTTTAAATAATATCCTGAAATTGCCCTGAAAAGAATCCAACGTTATTTTGCCGTTAGGCATAAAGATTAATTTCGTCAATAAACGAAATATTCTTAATTCCTTTTTAGCCTAATTTTAGCGGTTTAAATGAATTTTCAGGGGCTTTTTTCCTTTGCATTGGTGCTATTGTTTGCAGCAATCCTTTTCACGCTTAACGGCCAGTCAAACCATTTGGGCACAGGGCTTTCATATGCAAAGCAAATCGCGCTGGAGATAGAGAACGATTCCTTTCGGCGCTCTGAATTAGAGCAAAACCTTGGCTTCCTAATCGAACGCACTGTTGAAATGGAGTCAATGAAACCTTCTTTTTCCGCCTCAAAGCTGAAAGAAAAGCTCGCTGCCAACATTGCTTCTTTTTTCGCCTCGGTGGAGGAATCAAGCCGAAATGATTTGCTTGTCTCCTTCCGGCTTGTTGAAACAGCAAGCGGCAGGCCAATGGAGGTTATGAAAAGCAAAAACAGGAAAAAACTCGCAGGGGAAGACCTTGCAGAACAGCTTGCGGTAAGCGTACTGCCAATAACACAACACGAGAAAACAGTTGAAGTTTCATTCACCGGCGGCCTGCTGAAAAACAGGCTTGTTGCCGGGGAAATCGGCTCAGGCAACTTCACGCAGTTTTATGTGATTCCGGTTAACTATTCAAAAACTTTTACAGTGGTTTCCCCATGAAAGGAAAAGGGCAGCTGACGCTTGACGCGGTAATGATGCTGGCTTTTTTTTGCGCGGTTCTCGCGCTTTTCGGAAATGCGCTGCTTAACGCGAACGAAAACATAATTAAAGCAGGCGATGCGGTTTCCGCGAAAGCGGAAGCGGAAAAATGCTCTTTGGTAATTGATTTGCTTTTTGCATCGGGCAGCGGCGAGTTAACTGGCTTTCAGGCAAACTGTTTTCTCAGCTCGCCTTCAGTTGTTTCCTCAACAGACGGAAACAGCACTGCAAACTCCGCAATCCTCAACAATGAAACGCAAATCGTGCAGGCGCCGGGTGGAATCACAATAGCGGTTGGAGGCAGCCATTATGCGCCTTAACAAAAAAGGCTCGCTTTTCAGCTTTGATTTTTTTTGCGCCTTTTTTTTGCTGGCGGTAATGCTTTTGCTGATGTTTTCCGCGCTAAGCTCCAGGGCAAAAGCGGAAACAGATGCATTACAGCATTTCTCGCTTCAAAGGAAAGGCTTAACGCTGATGGATTCGCTTGTGAAAAACAGGAATGTGGAAAAGCCCCTGCTCGGCTCAGCATATTTTGACTCTTCCGCCAAAAGCATTGAAGCAAACACAGTTGATTATGGGCTCCTGAAAAAGGCAGAAACACAGGATATTTATTTGGGTGAAAAAACTTTCCTCAAAGAGCTTTCAATTGTTTCCGCGTCAGGCGCAACCGAAACAATTATCCAAAATTTTTCGCCTTCACGCGAATGCGTTTCAGTTGAACGCTTTGTTTTATTGAAAAAAATTCCGGAAGAAAAAGCGCTTTTGAGGGGAGTGGTCTGCAGTGAACCATAAAGCGTTTTTTCTTTCAATTGAGGCGGCGGTCAGCCTGATTGCCTTAACCTTAATTATACTCGCGCCTTTTCCCCTGCAGCAGCCTGATTTGAGTGAACTGCACTTGCTCCAAAAACAGCATGATTTGCTTCTTGTATGGCAGAAAGAGCGCACAGGCGAAGAGCAGATGCTTGCGGATTTCGCGCTTGTTTTTCCCGCGCTTTCAGGTGAAATTTATTTCAATGGCAAAAAAATAAGCATTGGCCCCAAAAAAGAGTATTCCGTGAAAACAACCGCGTCCGTTATGCTTCTCTCGGATTCGCTTGAACCAGGGGAATTAAGGCTGACTGTCTTCCACTAGCAGCCTGCTTCCCTCCCTCCACAGCCTGAGTGAAATTTTTTCCCTGAACTCTTTTTCCGTAAAATTAATTTCCGCGCCGATGTTTTTTGAAAGCGTGAATCCTTTTCCACTTTCATTTTCTTTAACGGAAACAAAAACAGTTTTCCCTTCAGCATGAACGCGCCACGGCAGGAGATTTTTTGCAGCCACAATCCTTTCCGTTCCCTCGCTGAAAACCCTCAGCTCGTCAGCCGCGCCTTTTACTGATGCAAGGAAGCTTTCCGCATTCCTAGCCTCGCTTCCGAGGAGAGAGGCTTTTTCCGCCAAAGTGATTGCGGGAAGCAGAAGCCCAAGCGCGGCAACAAATGCGGTTATTAGCAGGAGGAATTCAATGCTTGCCTGCGCTTTAGCCATGGAATTCAGTCAGTCAATTTTAGCCATCTTGTCAATCTGTGCAAAAACATCATCCGAGCTCTTGGAGAATTTTCCCACGCCGTTCTGAACGGTTTTGTTCATCTGCCCGACAAGCACCAAAACAACTGCCACAACCGCTGCCAGCACGATTATCAGTTCCACGGAAATCTGCGCTTTTTCTTCTGAAAGCATTCAAAAAATAGGCACAAAACAGTTTTTAATTATTTCGTTGATTGACGAATATATTTGGTGAGGTCTTTTATGAAAAAGTCTTTATATAGTTATAGCTATAACAATATTTGGGGTTTTATTTTGAATACGACTATTCAGGTTGGCAAAGCTACTGTTCAGGTTTTGAATAAGCTAAAGGAAAAATACGGCGTAAAATCATATGACAAGGTTATACAGAAAATAATCCAAAAAGAGGAGAATGTTCCGAAAAGCTTGTTTGGAGCGCACCCTGAATTAAAACCTTTCAAAAGGCTGGAAGAAGATTTCCATGAAATTTGATTATGTTTTTGACAGCTATGCCTGGATTGAATATTTCAGGGGAAGCGAAAAAGGCGAAACAGTCAGGCGCCTTTTGGAAGAAAGCCGCATTGCCACGCCGACAATTGTTTTGGCGGAAATCTCTGACTCTTATGGAAGGGAAAATCATTCTTTTTTGGAAAAAGACCTTTCATTCATAACAGCAAAAACAGCAGTAATAGATTTGACTGCAGACATTGCAGTGCTGGCGGGAAAGGTCAAGAACATTGTAAGGGAAAAATATAAAACAAATTTTGGATTGGCTGACGCAATAATACTTCAAACTGCAAGAAAATGCGCGGCAAAAGTTGTAACTGGAGATGAGCACTTCAAAAATATCCAAAACACAGTCTTTTTATAGAATCAAGCAAGCACAAATCGTTTTGGGGTAATAGCCTAATTTTGCCTTCTTCCCTTAGCGGCTTTCGCTGCAAAGAACCCAACCGCCAAAGCCGCGATTGTGCTGAAGAAAAGCAGCATGTAGGGTATTATGCCCTGTTCGCCTGCCTGTGCAGTGGCCCTGCTTGCTTCGGTTGCGGCGTCCCCTGCGCCTGCCTGCGTGGCATTTCCTTCCTCTTCGCTTCCGCTGCCAGTTGCTATTTCAGGCAAGGGAGGTGTAGCCTGTCCGAAGCTTTTCTCGGCTGAATCTGCTATTACTGCTTCGCTTGCAGGCGCGTTAAGCAGATTGCTTGATGTTGAGCCCATTGACTGCAGCGCGGTGATGCTCAGGAATGCAATCACAAGCAAGCCAATCAATACGATTGAGGAGGCGCCCAATGCAAGCATTACAAGCGCAGGCTGGTGTTCTTCAACCACTAATTCTTTTCCTTTTCTGCTTAGCCTGTAATACTTCCATTTCCTTCCCTCATCCAGCTGCTCTATTAGCTGTGATGTTACAAGCAAGTCAAGGTGCTGCTTTATGCTCGGCGAAGCCATTGACAGCTTTTGCGCTAACTCGCTTAAGGTATGGTTCCTTTCCTTTAACAGCTTGAGTATGTTTACCCTTGTGTCGGAACTTAAAACCTTAAACTCGTTTTTTGAAAGGGTTATCTGGCTCATAAACTTGCCTCAAAGATTTTTGCACTCAAACAAGCAGCAAAAACAAAAGAAAAAACACAAAAACAACAAGTGCAATGTCCCTGCTGTAATAAGTTATCAGGCCAAGAACAGCAGGCAATACTATTAGGTATCCTCCAAAAGGGCTTCCCTTTGCAACAATCAATGCTCCGTAAACAGCCCCCGCAGCAAAAAGGAAAAATAAAAACGCAACAAAGCCGCTGATTGTTCCAGTCACGTAATCGCTTAACTTGTCAAACCAGCTGTCTGTTCTGCTTCCGCTGCTTTTTTTCTCTTCAGCCATAAAATATACTTGTTTGCGCTAAATTTAAATACTTAATTTTTGTTAGGCAAACGCCTAACAACGCCTTTTTCACAGTTTTTCATAGTATTTCTGCATCAGCAAGGCATCGCCTTCAAGGTTTGGGCTTTCGCATATTACAACGCCTTTAACCCCGAATTCCTTCAGTGTTTCAAGCAGCCACTTGTAATTGAACGTGTTTTCCTTGTCCTGCAAATTCAAATGGTTTCTTTCGCCTTTCTCCGAGAACCTTATGCCGGAGACATGCATGTGCAGTTCCTTCAAGTGAGCGCGGTTTGCAGACTTTATTTCTTCAAGCGCTTTCTCAAAGTCCTTTTTTTCCTTGAACCGTCCGTTTTCCCTTGCATGCAAATGCGAGAAATCCACCATTGTCATTATTTTTCCCTTCATTCTTTTGCATAATTCAAGCGTTTCACTCAGCGAGCCGAACTGCGAGGGCTTTCCAGTTGTCTCTGGCGCGAGAACGATTTTCAGCTTTTTCTCCTTTATGCGTTCAAGCAATCCATCCAGCGCAGTTTCAACGTTTTCCATGACTTTTTTTGGCTCTGTTCCCTGAAAGTAAGCGGGGTGAAATGTGACAATCCTTGCTCCCGCGGCATCGCCTATTTTCGCGCTCTGCCATATGCGCTCAATTGAAGCGTGCAGCTTGCTTTTCTCTGCGCTGTTGAGGTTAATGAAGTAAGGCGCGTGCACCCTCAGCAAAACATTGTTTTTTTCCGCTGCCGCCTTTACTTTTTTTGCGGTGTCTTCCTTCATGTGCACTCCCCTAACAAACTCGAGTTCCATTGCGTCCAGGCCTAATTTCCTGACGCGTTCAATTCCCGCAACCGAATCCCCTGAAGCAGAGGAATGCGGAACCCCTGCTGTGCCGAAAATCAGCATTTCCATAACTTATGGTTGCAGCATTACTATATTATTTCTTACGCCCCAAGCTGTTATTATGCCACAAAACCTTTTCGCGCGCGCGGGAAAAAAAGATAAACTTGTTTTCAGGGATGAGAGGTTCCTTTACCCTGAATTCGTTCCCGAGCGCCTGCCTTTCCGTGACTCGGAGATTGATTCGCTTGTTTTCGCGTTAAACCCTGTAACGAAAGGCGGGAAGCCGCAGAATGTTTTTGTATGCGGCCCGACAGGAGTTGGCAAAACTGTTGCTGTTAAATTTGTCTTAAAGCAATTGGAGGAATTCAGTGACCGCGCAAAGGCCTCTTACTTTAACTGCTTTGAATTCAACTCCCGTCATTCAATTCTTTCAGGAATAGCGAATCTTTTGGGTGCCGCGGTTCCGCGCAGGGGCATTGCCACGGATGAAATTTACACGAAAATGGTTGAATTGCTGAAAAAATCATCGTTCACGCCAATTGCTGTCCTTGACGAGGCTGACCAGCTGCCGCGCGAAGAGCTTTCCTCCTTGCTTTACGACCTTCTCCGCGTCACGGAGCAGCAGAAAAACCGCATTGGCGTTGTCCTTGTATCCAATGACGAGGCTTTCACGGCAAAGCTTGATGCGCGTGTCAAAAGCTCGCTTTCCCCTGAGACAATCTCTTTTTCCTCTTACTCTCCACAGCAGTTAAAGCAGATTTTGGCTGAGCGCTGTGAGTTTGCTTTCCAGAAAAACGCTTTGGCAGCCGACGTTGTTTCTGTTGCCGCTGCGCATTCCGCAAAACTTGGGGGAGATGCGCGGATTGCAATTGAATCGCTTTTGCGCGCCGGCCGCGAGGCAGAAAAGGAAAATTCCCAAACCGTGCAATTAAAGCACCTTCACAAGGCATTCGAATCAGTTGACTCGGCTTCCTCGCTTAAATCCTTGAAGTTTTTGTCGGAAGAGGAAAAGCTTTTGCTTTCAATTGTTGCCTCAAAGCATTCGATTGATTCTGGGGAAATTTATTCGCTTTACAAAAAGAAAGCCAAATCGCCTTTAAGCGAGAGAAGGCTCCGGGATTTGATGAACGGCATTGAGCAGAAGCGCTTGGTGAAATCCGAGTTGCTTGATTTGGGGAATAAGGGCAAAACAAAGCGCTTCAGCTGCTGCGTGGAAAAAGCGCAGATAGATGCAAGCGTTTAACACTGATTTTTTTTTAAAAATAATACCAGATTGACTTGTAGTCAGAGATCTTTTCCCTGTCTTTGGCCAGCCGTTTAATATACTCATAAATTGAGACGTCAGTGTAAATGTAATTGCCCGCCATTGTGACTTTTGATTCCCATGGGTAAAAAAGATATGTTCTCTGGCCGTTAGCCAAAACCATTATCGGTTCGTGGTCCTGCCATGCCCTCAAATGCGATTTTCCGAGTTTTGGAACATTGAATACCGGCTCGTCTGTTCGCACTATTCCCGGCAAAAATCTTGCCTCCTCTTTTCTCTCCTGCTCTAGTCTTGCAAGCGGAACGCGGAAATCAATTGTCTCTTCTTTTCCTTTTGCGTTAAAAGTGTAGTAAGGGTCTATTCCCGCGAGTTTCAGTTTTTTCCTCAAAAGAGCGGTTTCGTATTTCCTGCTGTTAAAATAAGTGAAAACCTGCTGGTTGTAAACGCTTATTCCCGCGCGCCTTATCCTCTTCACGGCTTCAATTGCCTCAGGGGTTATTTCCGAGGCGTGCTCGAAATGCGTTACAATGCATAACTCCCTTTTCCCTAACTCGTGGTATTTTTCAAGAATGCTTACCAGTTTTTTGCCTATCCTGAACGGAAGCGTAACCAATACCCTTGTGCCAAGCCTTATCCTTTCAACGTGCTTGATTTTGGAAAGATTTTCCAGCAGTGAATCAATGAAACTGTTATCAAGGGTTAAGGGGTCGCCGCCCGTAACCAGTACCTCGGTTATGTTCTGGTTTTTTTTAATCCAGCTGAGTGCTTTCGCAATGTTTTTGGGGGTTATTCCCGCTTCATTGATGTCTTTTATTTCCCAGTTTCTCTGGCAGTAAACGCATATCTGCGGGCAGGAATCGAATGGCTTAAGTATCACGATTTGCGGGTATCTTCTTGTAACGCATTTGACCGGGCTAGTTGACCGTTCACCCATGAAATCCATGCTGGTTTTCTGCTGCCGGTTTTTCACAAGATTCATGCAATATGTTGGGGTTGGCAGCACCTGGGCGCGGATTGCATTGTCAAGCATTGCCCTGCCTTTTTCGTTGAAAAGTGAAAGATAGTAAGGCGTTATATGGAATGGGATTCCGTGTTTTTCAGCCAATTTCACGCCCGCGATTTCTTCCGCGCTAAGTTTCACAAGCGAGGACAATGTTTTTGAATCCTTGATTACGTGCTTTAAGTGCCAGCGGTAGTTTTCCCATTCCTTGTTTCCCGCTTTAAAATGCTTCAATATTTTGCTTTTCATTCTGCGCCTCTTTTCGACTGTTTCAGGCGCAAGCCCATCCGCATATCTTTTGAAATACTTTTGGATGAATGCAGAGTATTCGTCCAGCTTGCGTGACCTTGCCAAAGCCGCTTTTTCGTCGTTTTCAGGCAGCCTGAATGCTTTTGGCGCAGCCCTTGTTTTTCCGTTAATGCCTTTGAACAAAAAAATGAATTCGCACAGGAAGCCCTCGCTTATTCCTGAAAGCGCGTTTTTTTTCCCTTTGGCGAGGCGGAATAATGCGTTCAATGCGGAAAAACCAGCCAGTTTTTCGTTTTCAGTCCTGATGAAGTTCTTGAAAACCCTGATGCATTCCTTTGCATTGTTTTTTTCAGTTGGCGGCAATTTTCTTAATTTTCTTTCGGCGTGCACGTTGAAGTAATCCCTCTCCAGGCCGTTAAGGTACTCGAAAAGCCTGTCCCTGGCCATATTAAGGTTTTTCGAGCCGGCCAGCATTTTTTTAATCCGCGGATCCTCTTTCCATAACTTTTTAGCCAGCCCTTCTTTCGGCAGCCCGATAATCTTTTCCATTAAGACATTCTGCAGGCCAATGTATTTATAGTTTTCTTTATCCGTTAACCACAAACAATTAAAAACCCTTTAACCCACAATTTCTAACAGGTTTTTTATGGCAAAGGCAAAAATTTCGAAAACCATGAAAAGGGAACTGAAGGGCGTGAAGAAAAGCCTGCGCAAGGAAAAAAAGAGGTCTGCGCGAATTGAATCAAAGGAGAAAAAAGAGATTAAAGGGGTAAAGAAGAGCATTCGAAAAGAGAAACGCAGGTCTGCCAGAATCGAGTCAAAGGCGAAAACGCTTTCAAAGGAATTCGCCGCTTTGAAGGAAAACCTTTCAACTTTAAGGAAAAAGGGCACGAAAAAAAAGCAGTTAAGCGAATACAATCTGTTCATGAGAAGGCAGCTTCAGGCAGGCAAGACATTCAAGCAGGCGGTAAAGCTCTGGAAAATGCAGCAGCGCTTTATGAAAAGCGGCGGAAAACTGCGAAGAAGGGTTGTTGTTAAAAAAGTCATCAGGAGAATTGTCAGGCCAAAGATTGTCAAAAAAATTGTTGTAAAAAGGAAAAAGAAGAACCCTAAAAAAAGGAAAATTAAAAAGCCCACTAAAAGAAAGCGCGTGAAAAAAAGAACAAGCAGGCGCAGAAAGCGCGCAATCAAGAAAGCCGTCAGGCGAATTGTGAGGAAAGCTGCCGCGCCAGCGGTTGACTTCAGCTCTTTGAGGAGCATGATTCAGAACACAATCAAGTCAGAGATTTCTTCCACACAGGTTTCTGTTCCCGTTTCATTTGACGCGCCGATTGATTTTCCAGGGCATTCAGATGAGGAATCCGCATTAAAGCTCACAAGGCTTTACTTCAGGGACATAGCGCGCCTTGGCTTCAAAAGAAACCTGGAGTTAGACGCGATAATCAACGCTTACCTTTACGCTCTTTCAAGGCTTAAAAGAAAAGGCATAGAGTCAAGGGAAATCCTTGAAGCGCTGAAAAAAGACAAAATCACTTCAACGCATTTTTAGGGGGAAAGTTCATGTCTGAAAAAAACAAACTGGCTGACGAAGAGATTGCGGCAATGCTTGTGGAAATTTACTTTGAAGAAGTCGCACGCCACGGCTTCAAGCGCTCGCTTGACTTAGACGCAATAGTGAACGCATACCTTTACACTTTAAACCGCCTGAAAACAAAAGACCAGCAATTGCAGGAAATCGTTCAAATGGTCAAAAAAGAAGAGGAAAAGCTTAGCACGGAAACAAAAGAAGAAATGTTCCCGCAATGAAAAAGTGAATTATTTTTTAATGGCCCAGCTGTATCTTCACGACATCGCCGTTTTTCAGCGCATGCTCTTTTCCGATTCTCTGCCCTGAGCGGCAGTCAACCGCGGAAACGAATTTTTCAATGAAATCCGTGTGAACCGCGCCAGCCAATTCAAGCGCGCTGCTTCCCTTTTTGAGAAGAAATGTGTCAGGCAAAATGTTTCCCTGCCCGCTCATCCACTTGTGCTGGTCCTGTACAGGATAAACTGCAATCAATTCAAGCAAGTCAAATGCAGCCGCATTGATTGCCTGCTGCACTCCTGTATTTTCAAACTGTTCCAGCACGTTTTTTTTCAAAAACTCCAGTGCCTTTGCCTGCACTTCAGGCAATTCCTTCAACACCTTGAAATCCTTTTCACCAGGCAAATACTCTAACAACCCGTTTTTTGCTGCCTTCCTTAACGCCAGTTCCGCTTCACTGCAGCACGCAACGATTTTGTATTCGGGAAACTCTCGCTTCATTTTTTCAAAGTTTTCCTTTGCTCCGTTCACATCCATTTTGTTTGCCACTATAAGCATTGGCTTGCTTTTCCTCCTGATTTCATCGCTGAACTTAAGCAATTCCTCTTCCCCCCAATGTTCTGGCTTCAAGTCAAATCCTTTCTTCAAAACCTCCTTCACGTCATCAACTGAAACACCCAAACCGCTTAACTGCTGCGCCAGTGCCTCCGCCGGCCCCTTCACATCCATTGAAGCCTTTTTGCTTATCACATGCCAGTTTTTCTGCAGTATTCCGCGAATCCACTCCGCTATCTCTTTCTCCAAAAACCTTACATCATTGCAGGGGTCATAGCCGCTTGTAGCGTTTCCTTCCGCATCAGTCCTTCCGCTTGCGTCAACAACGTGAATCAATGCCTTTGCCTGCATTAAGTCATTCAAAAACTGGTTTCCCAAACCTTTTCCTTTCCATGCATCCGGCACCAATCCCGCAACATCAAGCAAAGTTATCGGGATAAGCCTTGTGCCGTTCACGCACTTGCTGTTAACAGGGTTGCATTCCTTTCCCAAATCCAGATGCGGGCATTTTGCCGTGACAAAAGCAGTTCCCTGGTTAGGCTTAATTGTGACAAACGGCCTGTTGGCTATCTCCGCGTCAACCAGAGTGGCTGCGGAGAAAAAGGTAGTTTTTCCGGTGTTAGTGCGTCCAACAATTCCAATGAGAATAAAACCACCAAATACTTTTTCTTTGAAAGTGTTATTAACGGTTTGCTTGGATTGCCCAAATGATGGCGGGTCGTGCACCGCTATATTCCCTGCCGATTCGCTTTATTTGTCGGTCAGCTTCCATTGTTTTCAAGAGATTCATTGTTGAGGCCCTTTGCAATTCGATTAATTCAGATAATTTTGTAGTTGAAAAATTTCCTTTGGCCAGCATTTCGAGTATTTTTCGTTTTGTTCCTCCAATTTGTTTGCTTCTACCTTTTGGAGATTCCTTAAATTTTACTGCCTTTTCAAGGCAATAAATATCCATGTTTTTTGCGCCTTTTTTTACTGAAACTATATTTTCATCTTTCAGCCATTTTAGCTGCCATTTTATGCCTTGCCTTGAAATCAAAAGTTCATCGGCTATTTCGTTTATTGCCATATTTTTTTTGTCTAGTAATGCCACTATCTTATTTCTTGTTACATTCTGACCTTGGCTTTTCCAAATTTTTTCCGTCCGATTAATAAACTTCTGAATTTTGAGACCTTTATAGCCTAAACCAATTTCTGGATATCTTTTGCATAAAGCAAGGTAGTCTTGCCAAAATTTTTTCACCCCCTCTTTTAAAATATAAACAAATCCGTACTTGTCGTTCCTGAGCGTGACTGAATTCTTATAGGCGAGTAGATTTGATATTTTTTCCAGTTGTTTAATTAATCCGTGATTTTTTAACCCAATTACTATTTGCCCAGAATCTACATGGCCCTCGTCAATAATAAATGCAACCAAAATGGCCAGCAGCGAGTCCTTTTCAGTATTTTCCAAATCCAATGGGATTAAGCCCCTGTCCGAAAGCAGGTCTTCCTCTTTTAACCCATATCTGCACAGTAGTATTTTTGTCACAACTTCTGGTAAAAATACTTTTATCCTATTTTTCTCATAATCTATTTTGAAGTCAAATTTGCCAAATACTCTTTCTGCTTTAAATATGAAGTTTTTCCTGAACTGGCTATCGTATTGGGTGTAGGCGCAATAGATTGATTTCTTGTGCTTAAACCTTATCAATCCGCCATCCCCCAGCAGATGCGCCATTAGCATATTGAAAATCGGGCTAACAGTTACGGGCAGCTCGGGGCGGCTCACGATTATCCTGCTTTTTGTGGTCCTGTAGGCCAAAACATTTTTTTCCAATTCATAAAAACTTATTTCGAATTTTTTACATAAGTTCAAAATCAAGTCAAGCGGCCTGTAATTAGGGTACGACTTTTTCAGACAGCTCTTGAATGAGCTAAATGGCATATCAAGCCGCATTTCCGAATATACTTGGTTCAAGCTCAATTGTGATTCAATGATTTTTGAATTAATGAAATCCAGAAAAAGAGGGCTTATCGATATCGAAGTATTTTTTGGGAACTGCCAAATATGGACCGAATCTTCGTTCATTAATCATTTTGGCAATTTTGCAGATATATCACTTTCGGAACAGAGTAGACTTCCGCTGCGGCTTTCCCACGACACCGATTAGCATTAAACCACGAATACATTTATGCGCAGTTAATTCTTTATTTTATCTGTTTTTGGTTTTCCAGCCGTTTCTTTTTCTCAGGAGTTTCCAAATAGTTGTCGCCGGAAACAACGCTTTTTCCGAGCTTTTGCTCGATGTTTTTCCTGGTGCTCCCGGCAACTTCCCCGCCGTCCTTTGCGTCATTTTTCAGCCTGGGAAATTTTTGCGAATCCCTTTCACGCGTAAGCCTTGTTGTCGTGGCCTCGCCCAACATTGTGAGTATCAATTCCAAGTCATCCATGTGGTCGCGGAGATTCTCTTTTGAAAGATTTTTATGCCGCTTGTATTCTTCAACTGTCTTGTCAAACGTTGCTTTCGAAATCTCGTCAGTCAGGATGGCAAATTCCGCGTTATGGTTTGCGCCCCTGTTTTTCCATTCGCCTGTCAATTCCTGCCTTACCGCAATGCCTCTAATCCTTTTCTCAATCCATTCCTTGGAATAGCCTTTTTGCTCGTACAATCGCTTCATCCGTTCCTGTGCCAGTTCGGGGTTCTCAATCTCTTGCACGCGTTCATATCCTACCTTTGCAAGCCATTGCTTGAATGGCTCTGCCTTTTTTGAAGGGATTGACTGGATTATCCTGAAAGCGCTCTTGGTGTTCACACAGTCTGTAAACCTGAGTTTTCCATCATCTGCAGGCAATTTCAACTGTACCCAAATTGGGGACAGTTCAAGTTGTGAAAAATCCCTGCCCTTCATCTTGCCCCAATATTGGCGAGGCGTAGGGCTATCGGTCAATGCCTCAATTATGTCAACAACCGAGAAAAACCATTCTTCGTTATGCCAGACTCTCCTGATTTTTTTCCCTTCAAAAACAACCAGCGCATTATGCGAATCCATTCCGCCACCATATTGATTTGCCTTATTCAGGCATATTAAGGTTTCGGGACAGTGCGTTTCCGCTGCGGTTGTATGGCTGCATTACCTGTGCGTATAGCGCCTTTTCAGTATTTCCTGCAAGGGCAGGCTGGTTATGTTTCCCATTGGCGCCTGCCTTCTTAGGAATTCGCGTTCATGCCTGTAAACATTTCCTTCGGCTGAAATAAAAGTGGTTGGCTCATTCCCCCCAAGTTTGAAGCCCCTTTCACCCAGGCTAAACATTGTTCTCTTCCTGGGCAAGCCATAAGCCCTGAGAATTTCAGATTCCTTCTGTCCTTTGTCCTTAAGCGAGTAAAAACCGAATCCTAGTTTTCCGCGCGTTTTGGAGAAAACTTCATTTATTATTTTTGCGCGCCTTGCGAGTTCGCCCTTGCCCCCTTTTATGCCTTCTGCGTGAATGTCATCAATTGAGAAGCGCGCAAAAATCCTAGTGGGCGATTTGTCAGCTATTGATTGAAGCCTTAAAGCAAATGCCGAAGCATCCCTTTTTGAACCGCTGAAAGGCAAGCCGTTTGAAATTATCTGGATGAAAGCAGGGTTTTTGCCCGCAATCAATTCAATTATCTTAAAAAATTGCGGGTGCTCGGTGGGCTCTCCGCCAGCAATGTGAATTTCATGGCGGCTGCCTATAAAAGGAAGAATTTTTTCTTCAAGGGCATTCAAAGAAAGGTCTGCTTGCCTTCCAAGATTTTCCCTGTAAAGGCATTCAGGGCACTTCCCAGAACATCTGGAAGTGATAAGCAGGAGCAGCCTTTCATCAGGGCTTTTCTGCGGCATTAAGATAATGGCTTATATAAACTATTTATGCGTTTCCCTGCAAGTAAATATTATGCCCCAACTCTGGACCGAGAAATTTTTCCCCAAGTCTTTGGAGGAATTCATCGGCAACTCCGAGATAGCTGTGGAAGCATCAAACTGGGCAAAGAAGTGGGCTGACGGCATAAAGCAACAACCCTTGCTTTTTTTCGGTCAGGCCGGCGCAGGCAAAACCTCGCTTGCCTATCTTATAGCCAGAGTGAACAACTGGGAGGTCTTTGAGTTAAATGCCTCTGATTTCCGTTCAAAGGACGCAATTGAAAGGCTTGCAGGAGCCGCGGCTTTGAATGCATCTTTTTTCTCCTCAAGGCGATTGGTGCTAATTGACGAAGTGGATGGCTTGCAGGCACAGGACCGCGGAGGCGCAGGGGCAATAATTCAGGTGCTGAAGGAAAGCATGAACCCCGTGATTCTCACGGCTAACGACATTTATGCGGACAAAAAATTAGCCGCGCTCCGTTCTGCTGCAAAGCCATTGGAGTTCAAAAAAATAAATTACCTTTCAATTGCTAAACGGCTTAAGGAGCTTTTGGCATTTGAAAAAATTCCCTTTGAAGAGGAAGCAGTCAAAGAATTCGCGAAAAACTCGGAGGGCGATTTTCGCTCGGCTTTGCTTGATTTGCAGACGCTTTCAGCGACTTTCGGAAAAATTGACTCAGAGGCGGTTAAATCCCTTGGCTTCAGGGAAAGGGGGCAGAAAATTTTTTCAGTTCTTTCAAAAATCTTCAAGGGAAAAGACTTCAAGGAAATCCGTTCCGCCAGGTTTTCAAGTGACGTTGACAATGACTTGCTTTTCCGCTGGATTGAAGAAAACATTCCAAGGCAGTACTCTGATCCGGTTGACACTGCGAATGCATTCAACATGCTTTCAAAGGCAGATGTCTTTAACGGCAGGATTTTCAGCCGCCAGTACTATGGCTTTTTGCGCTACAGCTCGGAGCTGATGACTTCAGGCGTTGCTTTAAGCCGAAGCAACGAATACCATTCCTTTACGCCATTTCAATTTCCAACGCTTTTGCAGAAACTAAGCAAAAGCCGTTCCCTGCGCGCGTTAAAAAAAGAGCTGGGCAAAAAGATTGGCGCGAAAACGCATTCTTCTTCGCGTGAAGTGATGTCAAAGGACCTTCCCTTTTTGCAGCTTATTTTCAAGGACAAAGCGAAAGCGGTTTCATTCGCGGCAGCATTTGACTTGGATGAAGACGAGCTCGCATTCCTCATGGAGACAACTTCTTCCACTAAAAAAGTGCAGAACATTTTAGCGCAGGCAACGGAACTCAAAAAGAAAATAATCGCGGAAAAAAGAGGCATCTTTCACAAAGCATTTGAGCAAGCAGAAGAAGACCCGGAACAAAAAGTAAGCATCCAACAAGAAGACCAAAACCAGACAAGGCTGTTTTAATCAAAGCTCTAATTCCACTGCGCTAACCGGCATCTCCAATCCGAATTCTTTGAGGGTTTTTTCGTTTAATTCGCCGATGAATCCTTTTTTTCCGTTCACTTTCAATTCCGCGCCCCTTCCCGCTTTAAGGAAAGGCAGCTTGGTTTCGCTTAACTCGTACTTTAAACCCAAAGCGCTGCAAACCGTTTCCAACAGGCTTTTCGCCTCTGTGAAGCCGGCTTCCTTGTGGCTTGAAACAATGCACAGCGAATTTTTTTCCTTCACGCTTGTCTCGCTTTTCGCGTCAAGCTCCAAGGCCCTTCCGACTTCGAAAATCATCTGCGGGAACTCCTTGTCCTTGTTTTTCCCGAGGAATTCAAGCAGTTCAGGCAAAAGCCTTTTCCTGAACAAAGAGTAATTCAATGAAACAGGGTTCGCTATCTCCACAAATTTCTCTTCTTTCAAGCCGATTTTCGCTTCCTGTTTTTCCCTGCTTGTAAGGTTAAATGTGAGAACTTCCTGCAAACCCATTCCAATGCACGCCTCTCTCACAACATCCAAATACCTTGTTTGAGGCAGTTCTTTTCCCGTGACAGCCAATTCAATTTTCTGCGGCTTGAAATTCCTGTACCCATAACTGATCAAAACATCCTCAATCAGGTCAACCTCGTGCAATACGTCCTGCCTGTAATCAGGATAAGTTACCTCCAATTTACTGCCTTTCTTTTTCGCATCCATTCCCGCGCGTGAAAGGCATTCAATGATTTGCCTTTCACTCAATTCAATTCCTGCAAGCTTTTCCGCGAATTTTGGGTCCAGCAATTTTTTCTTCACGCCGAACTGCGGCGTTACGATTTTTTTGCTCTGACCGTAAACAACGTTCACCGCCTCCAGTTTTGCTCCGCGGTCAGCCAAAGCCATTGCAAGCACATTTAACGCAGTATTCACGGTTTCCTGCCTGTAACCGCTTACCTCCAAGTAAATGTTTTTTGTTTTCTCAGTTACCTTTCCAGTCCAATCCGAATTGATTATTGGGGGCATTGAAAGCACTTCCTTTGCGGCATCAATGAATATGGGAAAGTTTTTCTCGTCAAGCAAATGCGCATACTCTTTTCCTTTTGGGTGCTCTTTCAGTATCTCTGAAGGGCGCATTTTCACATTGAACTCCAATGGAACGAATTCCACTTCATTGTCCTTTACAGCCCTGTAATAAATTGGCCAGGTGATTTTGTCAAAATCAAATATTCCAATCGCGGCTTCCTTTCTTTTTCTCCCGAAGGTTCCCGCAACCTTTTCCTGCAACTGAATCAGCTGAATCAGGAAATCCTCTGTTACATTCACGTTTTTCGCGATTGCTACTGCTATTTTTGGCCTGACTTTTTCAACGCTTTTCTCCACGAAAACGGAAACCTTTGGCTTTGCAGCGCTATACTTTGGCAATCCTTTTTTCAGCCCCAACCTGAACCTTAACTCCCTTGCAATTCCCTCCGCACTCCAGAGGTCAGGCCTGTTTGAGTCCTTCACGTCAATCTTTAACGCATCCCCTTCACTGGAATCAATTTCTGCTTTCGCGAAAAGAAGCGCCTCGCCTAACTCTTCTTTTGACAATTTTTTTCCAATCAAACCGCAAAGGTCATTCAAACTCGCATCAACTGTCGGCATCAGCGTGGCCCCCTTCTCCGCAAAAACTTTAGCGGATTAAACCTGCCTCTCGCATACCATGGAACAGGCGACTGCCTTGGAGGCTGCGGTTTGGGATATTTTTGGGCTCCATGTTTTCTCATTTGCCTTGCTGGAACAACCGCTTTGGGAGGCCCATCGGGTTTTGCCTGTTTTGCGGGCGGTTGCGGTTTTTCATTTTCTCCACGCAATATTCTCTTTGCGTTCTCAAGCGCCATTCGTTTTTCGGCATCGCTTAGTCTACTTGGCTCTATGCCTCTGCCAATTTTTCTTTGTTTTCCTGCAGCAGTGCTGCTGAAAGTAAATCCATTTTTTTCAAGCGCAGATAAGATTGCTTTTTTTTGCGGAAGGCGTTCCAGCATTTCAGGTACTAATTTCGCTATTTCCAAAAACTTGGAGGGATATGATACGTCACGCATTTCAGTTGAGTTATCCGAGTATTTTGTGATGTTTGAAGCAAACCTTTCAGCTACCCTTTCAAGCTTTTCTTTTGAAGCTTTAGGGTCAAGCAAAACACTTAAATTATCAATAATGCCGTCCATCAGTTTCCGGTCAAATGCATTGGCTCCGCGTTTGTTTTTTTCCAAAAAGGCAGCATAATTACGTTTTATTATGCCGATTGGGTCAATTTGGTTTTGCGCCATATTTCACTCCACCATCCTCGCTGCCCTCAGCCAATTCAAGTCGTCGCTGAACAACTGCCTAATGTCCTTAATGCCTAATTTGAACATTGCCAATCTGTCTATTCCGATTCCCCATGCAATTGCTTTTTCTTTTTTGTAGCCCAAGTTTTCCATCATTTCCGGGCGAAAGATTCCGGAACCGCCTAACTCCATCCAGCCGAGCTCGGGATGCTTTGCTGAAATCTGGCAGCTAGGTTCCGTGAAAGGATAGTAGTCAGGCAAAAACTTGACTTTATCCGCTCCAGCGATTTCTTTTGCAAACTGTTCCAGCATTCCAAGCAAATGCCGAAAGTTAAGGTCCTCGCCGATGATGAATCCCTCTGTCTGGTTGAATTCAATCAAATGCGTTGCATCCAACACATCAGGCCTGAAACACCTTGCAATCGCAAAGTATTTTCCCGGCACCTCAATTTTTTGCGTTAAAGTGCGCGCGCTGTGCGCTGTTCCATGCGCTGCAGGCATTAGCCTTTCAGCTACTTCTTCTAACCAGTCGTACTGCCATCCGCTTGAAGCGGAAACCCCGCCTGTTTCATGCGCTGCCTTAACCGCTTTAACTTTCCCGCGGTCCAGCAATTTTGCGCGCTGCGGCTGCTTTAACTGATAGGTGTCGCTCCAGGAGCGCGCGGGATGGTTTTGCGGCTGAAACAAAACATCAAAGTTGTAAAACTCGTGCACTATTAGCGGTGCTGGCATTTCCTGAAAGCCTAACTCGACTAGTTTGCGCCTGATGAGTGAAAGGAACTGAATGTACGGCTGCCTTTTCCCGATTGGTTTTTTCGGAACCGGCCCAAAGATGTTGTAAGCCCTTGCTGTTTTCTTTTCAGGCAATAACTCCAATGCCTTTAATCCTTCTGCATTGATTTTTGCCTTTCTTTCAACCAGTTCTTTTTCTAATGCGAAATTCCTTTTCTTCAGCAATTCAAGCGCTTTGCTTTCCTCTTCACTGAATGAAAAATCCTTTTCGGAAATTTTTTTCAATGCGCCTTCCTCGGGATTTTCTTTGCCTGCAAATTCCTTTCCAACTTCCGTTAATTCAAGTGACGGCGCATTCCCTTTCTTTGAAACTAGCACGAATGCCTTTGCCTTGTTTTGCCCCAATGCAGCGGAGAATTCCTCTTGTGTCAGCCCCGCGCTTTTCATTACTCCGTTAAACGAACTGTCATTGCCTTTCATTAGCGTGGAAAGCATTCTTTTCTCCGGCAGGCCTTTTTCAACCGCAATAACCCCTTTCTCCGTTAAACTCCATTGCTTTTCCTTTTTTTCCTCTCCATCAACAAGCTTTTTCTCCAAAAGCCAGCCAAGCGCTCTCCTGACAGAATCAGGGTTCAAGCCGCTTTTCCCCGCTAATTCCTTAACGGAAAATGCTTCACCTGCGCTTAACGCCTTCAAAGCCGCCCTCTCTATTTCGCTTAAAGACTGCGCCAATGCACCCAAATCAGCCATTACTCCACCCGCTTGAATAACAATTAATTATAGAGTAAACCTTTAAATAAACGATTTCCTTTTTTATTTAAAGGTTAAAGAAATGCTTAGAAAAACAGCACCGCCAAAGAGAGATGGGCGGGGAAGATATGGCTTACATATTGGAGATGTTTATTACGACCCTAAACCTTCAATTATTGCAAAAAATTTGGGACTTTCAAAGGCAGTGCATGTTTTTACCTTGTTTGAAGTAAGGCAAAGACTATTCAATAAATTAAAAAAAGAGGGAATACCTGAGCCTGAGCGCATAGCCAATGATAGAATTGGATACCCTAGGCATATTTCAAACGGCTTAGCGGCTTCAGAAGTTAATACTCTTCTTGGGGCAATGAAAAAATTAAGGGGACAACTGGACAGGAGCGAAGTTAATGCATTGATTCAAGATTTTTTGAAAAAAAATGAATCCAAGCTGCCAAGTGAAATATCCCTTGAGCGCATGGATTTAGACCGGTTGATTTTAATATGGACAAAAAGGCTAAAACTCAAAAAATAATCCTCATGGATTCCTCGGCTATCCTGAATGATTTCGGTTTTTCCTTTGAAAAGGGAACCCGTTATCTGATTACTTCCAAGTGCTTTAACGAGTTAAAGGACGTGCGTTCCAAAAACCTCGCGGAGAACGCGCTTCATTCCGGTGCCTTGGAAATAATTGACCCCTGCCCTTTGTCTGTTCAAAAGGCTTTGCATAAATGCAGGGAAATCAATTGTTCAGTTAGTGAAGCCGATGAATCTGTTTTCGCGCTTGCCTTGGAGTTAAAGCAGAGAAAAGAGAATTTTTCCGTGCTGTCCGATGACTTCAGCCTCCAGAACCTGTTAAAAAAGCAGAAAATAAATTTCAAGGGCGTAATGCGCGGTGAAATAAAAAAAGTAAAGCGGTTCAAGAAAAAAACGAATTGATTTTCACTCCAGTTCCACTTCTGTTTCTTCCGATGGCTCTGTTGCCTCCAAATCAGAGTGCTCTATTACATAGCCTTCGATTTTTTCCCTTAACTTTTCCCTTTTCCAGAAAACAAGCGCCACAACTATGATTACTATGAGCGCGGGCAAAATAATGTTCTGCGGTTCCGAGAAAAAATCCTTCAACAAGGCGAAAGCGTTAACAGTTGGCGCAATCGGCTTTGCAATGGAATAAGTGATGTTAATGTAATTTGTGGTCACGCCGCTTAAGACAATGCTGTTTCCGAAAACAGTTGCCTTTGGGGTCAGGCTTTCCTTTGCAACCTCCGCGCCCGAGGGAAGGTTGAATACAATGCGCGTGGCCTCGGGAATGGAGATAACACCCTGGTTTTCAAAAGCCGAAAGCTGTTCATCCGCTATAAACCACATTGTTGCACGCGGCGCATCCTTCTGAATCCTTGCAATTTGGTCCTGGATAAAGTAATCAAGTGTCAAGGTATTGTTTTTTTCATCAAAGGTAACATATGACGCCTTAACAACGTTTAGGCCGTTTGTTTCCCCCAAGCGCGGAAAAAACCAGTTGTAGTCAGCCTGCCATGCGAGAAGGCTGGAGCTGTTTTCCTGTGCCGCCTGCATGAATTCATCGGCTTCCAATGCATTGAACACAAGCTCGTAGTTTTCTATTACATGCGCAAAGCCATCCCTGTCCACGTTGATTTCTATGAGGTGGTTTGATACCTTTATTGCGGAAACGCCTGCGCTAAGCAAAACAAAAAAAACAGCCAAAACAAGAAGAAAGCCCTGCTTCATTCCTAAGTAATGTGATTAATTGCTTAAAAATTTATTGTTCTTTTTTTCACATAACAAAAAGGGGTATTTAAACTCAATGCAGCAATATCTGTTAAGAGGGGCTATTTTGGCGGAACTGTGTTTTTTTGGGCATTCTTTTTTCAAACTGTCGCTTGGCTCCGCAAACATACTAATCGACCCGTTCATTACAACTGACTCCATGGCAAAGCACGGAATGGAAAAACTCATTGACTGCCGTGTGGCCAAGGAACAGCTGAAAAACATTAACCTAATCCTTTTAACCCATGAGCACTTTGACCACTTTGACAAGGCATCGGTTGAGGAACTTGCTTCAAAAAACAATGCATGTGTTATAGCCCACGAAGGCATTTTAAACGAGTTAAACCTTTCCCGCGGCCAGCTTGTTCCCGCAAAAATCGGCTCTACAGTCAATTCACGAAGCGTTTCAGTTGAAGTTTTTCCCGCACACCACCCCAGTTCATTTTACCCTGTAGGCTATTTGGTTAAAGGAAAGGGCTGCACTGTTTTCCACGCAGGGGACACGGCGTTAATGGATGAATTCGAGCAGTTAAAGCCTGACATTGCCTTGCTTCCAATCGGAGGCGGAACAACAATGGACTGCGTTGACGCGGTCAAGGCAACAAAGGTCATGAAACCAAGAGTCGCAATTCCAATGCACTACAACACCTTTGACTGCATTAAAGCCGATCCCCAAGAATTCAAGGCAAGAATAGAGAAAAGCAATTTGAAAACAAAAGCAGTAATCCTGAAGCCAGGGCAAAAGTACAGGCTGTGAATCTTTTATGGCTAAACCGCCAAGCGTAGCCAAGCTTTTTCAAGGAAAAACGCCAAAATCACTTTGGGGCGGGGCGACAAAAGAGCAGCGCGCACAATATGCCTGTTTGTTGGGTGCCTTCAGGAAAAGAAAAGCGTGTTTGCAACCAGTTGCCAAAGAAGAAGCCGCTGCAATGGATTTGGTTTCAGTTCACATTAAATTGTTGTCTCTTTATCGTGCTACCGGAAACAGGGCTGCTAACCAAGAAAGGATTGTTAGTTTCTTTTTGGAAAACTACTGCAAACCGCAGACAAACAAATTATTCAGACAGTTTATTCTAGGGGTTTATTCTAAGGCAGGCATAAACTACGCTAAGCTGAGTTCTGGTGGCGGTATCAGAAAAAAACTGAAAAAAATTTCTGGAAAAGGCCCCCTGGGGAAAGAAAAACTGAATGAAATTCTTGAGCAAATTAAACGTGCCAAAGAAGACCTATCTGCCGCCTATATCGCTGTGAAAAACTTTTCTGAATCAAAAGTGGAAATAAGCCCTGAAATGCGAGGCAAAATTACAAGAAGATATAGTATAGTAAGGATTGATGGGGGCCGCAGGTCTTTGGAGGAAGACATACGGCTTTCAACAGGGGATTTTTTGGGAAACGCTTCACGCTCTGCCCAATTATCGCTAACACAATTAAAAGACGAAGTGCAAAAATTGTTGAATGAACCCGCGTAATTCACTCGTTTTCTTCCAGCACTTTTCCCGCTTTCTCCAAATCCTCTTTGCTTCCAATGTCAATGATTGGGGAATCGCTTACAACGAAAACCACTTTTTTTTCAAGCGAAATCAAATTCTTGATGGAGTCCGTGATTTCAAATTCGCCCCTCATGCTGCGCGCAGTCTGCCTTATCGCTTCAAAAATTGATTCATTGAAGCGGTAAATTCCCGCGTTAACCAAATCGCTTGGCTCTTCCCCGAACAAGGGTTTTTCCACAATGTCTTTCACTTCATTCAACTGCACCACTAATACTCCGTAACGCCATGGGTCTGGAACTTTTCTTGCAACCATTAAAGCATCAGAGTCATCGAATTCGTCTTTTTCCGCAATCTGCTTGATTAATCCGCCTAATGCAAGCACGTCTCCGTTTAAAACCAAAAAATCCTTTTCCCCTGAAACAAATTTTTCAGCCAATGCAATTGCGTGCGCTGTGCCCATCTGCTCTTCCTGTAAGGCGTACTCCAATTTGATTCCCTTGAATTCTTTTCCGAAATGCTTTTCAACTGCCTCCCTTTTGTATCCCACTATAAGGCAGGCCTCTGTTATTCCGGCTTCATCCAGTTTTTCCAAAACCCTTTCAAGCAAGGGCTTTCCAGAAAGCTTAACCATTACCTTTGGAACTTTGTCAGTCAATGGCCTGAGCCTGACGCCTTTTCCCGCGCATAAAACAACGGCTTTCACCCGCTACACCTCTAACTCCAATAGGTCTTCCGCGACAACCACTTCGCCGAACTCTGTCCGCGCTTCATTCTCCAAGTCATTCAGCTCTTTATAGCGCGGGGAAAAATGCGTCAGCACCAATTTTTTGCTTTTCGTTTCCCCCGCAACTTTTCCAGCCTGCTTTGCGGTTGAATGCATTGTCTCCTTTGCCCTTTCAGCGTGCTTTTCACCGAAAGTGCTTTCATGCACCAAAACATCTGATTCCCTTATCCACGGATAATAGCTTTTGCTCGGCAAGGAGTCCATTACAATTGAAACTTTTTTTCCCTTTCTTCCCTTGGAGTAATCCATTACCTGCTCTGGCTTGAATGTTTTTCCCCCGAACTTTACTGAATAGCCTTTCTGCAGCCTGCTGTACAAAGGCCCTTCGGGAATCCCCAGAGAATGCGCTTTTTTTTTGTCAAATTCTCCCTCTTTGTCTTTTTCCCTGAACACATAGGCAAAGCAGGGCACGTCATGCTTTACGGGAAAAGCGGTAACGGAAAAATTCTCGCCTTTGAGAATCTCTCCTGCTTTTTTCACTTCAACGCATTTCACCTCAAACTTGACCTGCAATAAGCTTAACTCCAATGACTTCTTCACCCTCTCCCCAACTCCCTTTGGCCCGAAAATTTTTAACTGGGTCATCCGTTCATGCATGCTCATAGTGGCAATCAAACCCGGCAACCCGAGAATATGGTCGCCGTGAAAATGCGTTAAAAAAATTGAGTCAATCTTCATGTAACTAATCTTTGCTTTCATCATCTGCCTCTGCGTTCCCTCAGGGCAGTCAAACAAATAAACAGAACCATTGGCTTTCAGCGCAGTGCTTGAAAGGTTCCGCTCAACCGTGGGCGTCGCGCCGCTTGTACCCAAAAACACCAAAGACATTTTCACAAGAACACCTTTAATATAAAGTAATTAAAAGAATATTAAAACAATGGCTTTCACTTGCTTTAAAATCCCTGGATAAAAACGAAGTAATAAATACTGGTTTTGCTTTGTTCTATTTATGTTTCGGGCAAAAAACAGTAAAAGGAGAAAAATAAGGATTTCCGCAGGGCATTCAATGGTTGAATCACTTGGATGGCTGGAAAGAAAAAGATTCAAAAGGGGTTTTGAGATTGTCAGGCGTGTTTCCGATGAAAAGCTTTCCTCTGTGTACACTTCTGCTTTCTGCCTTGCAAACCTGCTTTATCCAAAAGAATTCCCGAAAATAATTGCAAGCGGCTTGGATAAGCACACGACTTATTCCAAAAGGGTTTATTTGGATAACTTAAGCCAAAAGGGAATTGAAGCACAGTATTCATTTATGGATATAGGCGGTAAATTCGGAATGCACGCTGAAGCCATAAAGGAAGCCGCAGAAAAAAGGGCGAAAGAAATAATGGATGAAAGCGGGATAGAGGTTGACAAAAGGGCATTTAATGTTGGGTGCCGCGCAGACGGTAAAGGAATTGCATTTTTTGCCATAAAAAAAATTAATCTGCCAAGATTGGAAATACGGATAAGGAACTCAATGCGTGCGGGAACCGAAAAAAAGCAAGCGCTTGCCATGCTGCAACAATTGAAAAAAAATTCATTTAAGGAAGGGCCAGCCAAACCGAAACTTATACGCGTCAACAAGGAAGAAATAATAATGCTGGCGATGAAGTGAGCGTGCAGGCATTTTCGCCAAAGCATTTAACCCAAAACAGTTATGCTTCTGTTTCAAATATTTTTTCAATACTTAACCATCCAAACCTAAATAAGCTGAGCATCTGGCTTTCAGGCATTCCGATTGACGAATGCCTTAAAATACAGGGCCGGTTGCCAAACACTTAAGATAAATGCACGGCATAAACAGCGTTGCCCCAATTAATGCTTCTTTTTTTAAATTCTTGTCTTCTTAGCCTATTTATGCCTGATTTGGTTTCAAAGAAGTTTGAGTCCACCAAAGAAATTCCGGTTCCAAAGCGCCTGGTTGACCAGGTTTTAGGCCAGGACAGCAGCGTTGAATTAATCAAGAAAGCCGCTGCCCAGAAAAGGAATGTTTTGTTGGTTGGACTCCCTGGCACCGGCAAGTCGATGTTGGCTCAGGCAATGGCTGAATTGATGCCAGTCCAGCAATTAAGCGACATACTTATTTACCCCAACAAAGCCGACCCCAATAACCCAAAGGTAAGGCTTGTGAAAGCGGGAGAGGGAAAAAAGCTTGTCCAGCGGGCAAGGGCTGACTCAAAAGGAGAGGAAGACAACATGCGGTTAATGGGTTTCCTGCTTCCGCTTGGGTTCTTCATTCTTTCAAGCGTCATCTGGCAGCTTGGATTCATTTCAGATATTGTTTATGCCGCGACACTTATTTTAGGCGGCTTTTTATTGATTGGCTTTGCGGTTGGCTCGCAGATGCGTTCGCGTTCCTCTGCTCAAACGCCGAAGCTCTTGGTTGACAATTCAGGCAAAAAAATCGCGCCATTCGTTGAAGCTACCGGTGCAAGGGCAGGCGCACTGCTTGGCGATGTTCGTCACGATCCACTTCAATGTTTTGTTAACGTTAACGAGTTAATACTAATCTCAAATGGAATTGTGAAAAAAATTTCATTTGAAAAACTTTGGGATGAAATGAGCCAAAAATATTTTGCGGAGATAATCAAAGCAGAAAAAGGATACGAAGCAATAATGCTTCCTGAAAAAGAAAAAATTTTCACCCTTGGCTATAAAAATGGTGAAGTTATTTTTTCCAGAATACTTTCACTCAACAGAAAGCCTTTTGACGGCGAATTAGTCGACATCCAGTCAGGCAAAAATAAGGTAACAGTTACGCCTGAACACAAGGTCATCACTTCGGGCAAGGACAAGGCTGCGGAAAAAATTTCTCCTGCAGACAAGCTGATAACGCTGGCGAAAGCATAATGCAATAGTTCATTGCCGGGCTATTTAATATCGCAGCGGAAATCCACTCCCTGTCCCGAAACAAAGATATTGCCGGAAAAAGGAATTCTTTAATGGAGCCGATTCTAACTGAACAGGACATAATCAACACGTATTCTGCCAGAGAACAGTTTTCCTGTAAGAAATATTCTGAGTATCTGAAACTCATTGAAGAAAATCCTTCAATGGGCTATAAGAAGGCAGCCAAGCTTCTCGGTGTAAAACAAGGAATGGCGAGATGGTGGCATACAAAGGGCGATAAGAAAGCCATTCCGTTGCCGTTGAAGGCAGTTCAAAAGCTAAATTCTGCTGGCATGCTTCCTTTTTATGAAAGCCATAAGGACTGCAAGATTGTTTTAAACATGCTTGGCGTGCTTTTTGGCGATGGAGGAATAGACGTAAGGCTCAACACAGTCGCATTCATTTCTTCAGATAAAAAGGATGTTGACTTATGGCATTTGGATTTGCTAAGGGTCTTCCCTTTTGCAGAGGGAAAAACTCAGATTGTCGAAGGAGGCGAATACGGGCACTCTTTCAATATTCGCTGCTATGACAGGGCTGTTGTTAGATTTTTTGCAGCCTTGGGCGCGCCAGTTGGAAACAAGGTAACCGCTGCTTACTTGTTACCGCAATGGATTTCCAAAGCTTCAGAAAAATCAAGCATTGCATTCCTTGACGGTTACCTCGCATCAGAAGTTTCAGTTGTAAGGTGGCGGCCTGATTCCCGAGGCAATAATCGCTTCACGGATCTTTCAATTGGAGTTTCAAAGATTGAGTTTCTTGAAGATGAGCACAGGGGCTTCCTCAGAGGCGTTGAGGCGCTTTTAAAGTCCGTAGGCGTACAAACAACCGGCAATATTTACAAAAACTATTCTGGCGGTAGGCACAGGAAAGACGGGGCATTTACTGCAAACTACAGAATATTCTTGAGGACAACATTTCATCACGTGATTTCTTGCAATGAGAAATTTTCATTGCGTTATGCACAGGATAAAAAGGAAAGATTTAATGAAGTTATAAAGAGAGCAACTGTTGAAAAGACCCTTTGAATGCCAGACAAGGTGGTGCGCTATTGTCATGTAGCGGTTTAATTTGAATGCCGCGGGTTGTGGCAGTTATTGCATGTTGGAATCTTGCTGTTCCCAGAGCAACCTATTTAATGTTTTTGTAAGAGGAACTATTTATGAATTACAAAACCACGCAGGGAAATGTTTCTTCCGTGAAAAAGCACCCATTCAAAGGCCACGTTTACAACGTTACGACTGAAACCGGCAACTTGTTCGTTGAAGATATTTTAGTGCACAATTCCGGTGGCTTGGGCACCCCCCCTCATTTGCGCATTGAACCCGGCATGATTCACCGCTCTTCTGGGGGAGTATTGTTTTTGGATGAAATTGCAACGCTTTCACCCAAGGCACAGCAGGAGCTTTTGACCGCAATGCAGGAAAAAAAGTATTCCATTACAGGCCAGAGCGAGATGTCAAGCGGGGCAATGACTAGGACTGAGGCAGTGCCGTGTTTTCCAAGCGGAACATTAATTGCCACTGAAAACGGATTAACCGCGATTGACGAGTTTGTAAACAGGTTGTTTGAAAGCAGAGCAGGGCAAGTTAACAGAGAGGGCTATGCTGAGTTTTTGGACTTAAATGATTCTATTAAAATTTGGGTTCCAAAAGATAATGGAATTTTTTTGGATATGCTTGAACGGGTTTACAGGAGGCCATTTTCTGGTAAACTGATGAAAATTATTTTTGACGATGGCACTGAATTATTGGCGACCAAAGAGCATCCGATTAAAACACCGGCTGATTTTGTTCAGGCAAAAGACCTTAGCCTTTGGCAGGAAGTGGAAGCAATTCAGGCAATAATTTCTGATGTGAAAATTATGGAAACCTACAGTAAAGAAAATCAGCGCATTGCAAAAGCATATGCTGCTTGGAAGGCAAACCCCTTATTGAAGGCCAGAGGTCTGGGGGTAGATTGCAAAACAATTGCTGCTTGGAAAAAAGGAACTGTTCCAAGGGCTTCCCGTTGCATTGATTGGTTGGGGGAAAGAGGGTTATTTCCTTTGCTTTATTCGGATCCCAGATTACCGTTGATTGCAAGGATTAGCGGAGCACTGTTCGGTGATGGGGGTTTAACAAGAACAGGCGTTTTTTTTTCAACAGATTCAAATAGTTTGGCGGACTTGGAGATGTTTAAGCGCGATTTGCTCCAGGTTTTTGGAACAGATTTGAGTTCAAATTTTGTTTTTAGAAAAACGACTTCCCTAAAAGGAAGCGGATTAGAAGTTTCAGCGCATAATGCTTTCATTTCACGTTTTTTCTCAGCGCTCGGAGTCCCAGTGGGCAGCAAGGTACCCAAGCCAATTGCTGTTCCATTGTGGATTAATTTTTCTGCCGAAACAAAAAAGGAGTTCTTTTCAGCATTGTTATCCTGTGAAATGTGCGGTAAAATAAAAAACGCTAGCGATAAAATTTCTTTTGTGATGGCCAAGGTTAAAAGGTTTGAAAAGCAACATTTAGCTTTTTTAAATGAGATAAGGGCTTTTTTGTCTGAAAACGGCGTGGAAACCAGTAAAATCACGGCAACAGAATATACGAGATCCAAGGGGGGTGCTGCTGAAAAAGCAGCGCGTTATTCTTTTACTATTTTCAATAATTATAAGAATGTGATGCAATTTGAAAAGGCAGTTCAAATTCATTATGCAAGCCGTAAAGCACAGTACATGAAAAAACGGTTTGGAAAAGCTGTTGCATACTCTGAAGATTGCGTTGAGCTTGGATCAAACAAAGCCAAGGCATTGGAGCTTCGGGCAAGCGGTTTAACAATAAACGAAATTGGCAGGCGAATCATGCTTTCTAAAAACACGATTATGAAAACAGTCGGGCCTACATATAGGCATTATTCTTCCATGCATAAAAGAACCGCATCAGACCTGCTTAATGCCGGGTTGACTCTTAAAAGAGCGGCGCGCGAACTTGAAATGCCTTACACTACCCTGCTTTACTGGAAAAAGGCAGGTGATTTAAATGTTTAATTTTTCCACCAAAAAAATTGTTTCAATTGAAGAGGTTGACTATGCTGGAATGGTTTACAATCTTAAAACCAGCGCCGGCACATATCTTGCGAATGGGGTTGCTGTTCATAATTGCGATTTTGTTTTGGTTGCAGCAGGCAATTACGAGGACCTGAGAAAAGTGCATCCTGCTTTGCGTTCAAGAATCAGGGGTTATGGTTACGAGATTTACATGAACCTGGACATGGATGATAATCCTGAGAACAGGGATAAAATAGTGCAATTCGTTGCACAGGAAGTTGCAAAGGACGCAAAGATTCCTGCTTTTTCAAGGGAAGCGGTTGAATCAATTGTTTTCGAGGCAAGGAGAAGAGCGGGAAGGAAAAACAAACTGACTTTAAAGCTCCGTGATTTGGGGGGCCTTGTGAGGGCCGCGGGAGACATTGCAAAGGAAAAAGGCCACAAATCCGTTTCAGCGCAGGATGTTCTTGAAGCAAAAATGAGTGCCAGAACGCTTGAACAGCAGATGATGAACAAAATTTTGGAAGAGAAAAGGGATTACCAGGTTTACCTCTTTGAGGGAACAGCTGTTGGAAGGGTTAACGGCTTGGCGGTTTCAGGCGATGGAGACGCGGGGTTGGTTCTGCCGATTGAGGCAGAGGTTGCGCCTGCAGCTTCAAGGGCTGAGGGAAAAATCATTGCAACAGGAAAACTTGGGGAAATTGCAAAAGAAGCAGTGCAGAATGTTTCGGCTTTGGTGAAAAAACTGAGCGGAAAAGACATTTCCACTTTTGATTTGCACATCCAGTTCCTGCAAACCTATTCAGGGGTTGAAGGGGACAGTGCAAGCGTTTCAGTTGCAACCGCAGTTATTTCCGCGTTGGAAGGAATTCCCGTGAAACAATCGCTTGCAATGACTGGTTCCTTGAGCGTGAGAGGCGAAGTAATGCCTGTCGGCGGCATTACTGCAAAGGTAAGCTCCGCAATCAAGGCTGGTTTCAGGGAAGTGATTATTCCAAAAGCCAACTTGCAGGACATAGTGATTGCAAAAGAAGAACTGAAGAAAATCAAGGTTATTCCCGTTTCAACGCTTTCAGAAGTCCTTGAAAACTCTTTTGAAAAATCCGCAAAAAAGGCAAAGCTCTTGCAGAGCCTAAAGAAACTCATTAACCTCGGCGGCGCAGGCGAAGTTTTAAACGGGGAAATAAAGAAAGCCGCGGTTAAGGCTTAATCATTTTAAATAAGATTCCGCACCTATTTTTTTCATGCCTCCAAAGTACCCTACGTGGTCAAGAAAAGCTGTTGCGGAAAGGGATAAGCAAATAACTGATTTGATGCTTCATGGAGTCCGAGTAGGTGAAATAGCTAAAAAGGTTAGGCTTAGTCATCAGCGAACCTCAATTCTTCGTGAAAAAATAATTAAAAATGCGAGCCCTGAACTTTTAGAGAAACTGAAAGGCGTTAAACCACTTCCTTCACTTAATGTGCACTTGGAGAAGCGGGCAAACTTAATGAACCAGATTATTGATTTGCTTAAGGGGAATAGCTTAACCCTTCATCAGCTTGAAGAAAAAACAGGCAAGAGCCACACAACTATTAACGCTGCCCTTAATGAACTCAGATTATTTCTTCCGGAAATTGCAGCAAAAGTGAAATCAGGGCGGGTGTACAGGGAAATGCCAGTACTTTCACCTGAACAAGAAATGCTGAGGGAAAAACAAATACTGCCTTTGCTGAAAAAATATTTGTTTGGGAAGTTCAAAAGTATATATAGCCTAAAGGGGGACTATCTTGAAGACCTTTGGTCTACGATTCAATTGGAATCTTATTTTCTTGCATCCCGGTTTGAGCCCACAGGAAACCAAGAAGTAGACATGAGGAAGCTCAGAAGCTTTGTGTATAAAAGTCTTAACGGGTATATTTTGGGTGCCTTTAGAAAAGAGCTAAAGGAAACTCTGGGGTTCAGTAGTTATGAGGATGCTGGAAACCTTATAACAATATTAAGCAGGTACGGAAAAAAAAATCAACGGGTTGAGGCGGTAGCTGCAGAGCGCGGCTGGGATGTTGGTTATGCAAGGGGCTTATTGAATGCCTACAATAAGCATAAGCGTCAGCTTCCTTTTAACACGGTTACAGGCGAAGTTGAATATGGGAATGACGAGCCAACAGGCAGGCTGCCGAGGAAAAAGTACCGCGGTTAAACTTTAACCGCTCACAAGCGTTATCCTTTCATCGTGCAACACGAATTGTTTTTTCTTTAATGGCTTTACCTGCTTGGTTTTGTTTTCCTTGAATTCAATTACTTCTTCTTTTGTTTTAACGTTCTCCACTTTTCCGATCCATCTGCCTTCTTTGCTGTAAACAGGCAATCCAATCAAGAGCTTTGTGACTTTTTTCCTTACATCCAGCAAATTTGAAACCCAGTAGGCCAGCATTGCGACCGCAAAGCTGAAGCCGATTGAAATAAGGAAAAAGAAGAGGTCGCCTTTCTCACGTTCAATTGCCCCTGCCTTTGGAACGCCAATGATAACGTATTTTGCCGCCTCCACAATGAACCATATGAGAACAGCGAAAACGCTTGAAAGAAGATAGCGCCTTAACCTGAACGCTTTCTTCAAATGAATCGAGTCAATTGCCCTTCCCAACAGGAAGGAGATTCCGCTTAACGCAAAGAACGCGACAAGCTGCGCAAAGGCTTCTCCCGCGGCAATCAATTGGTCTGATTCCTCTGCCAGAACGCTCCCATAGGTTGAGTAGGCCTGTATTGCGCCGAACACCAATAATATAAGCGTGGCAACGTAAAAAATGAATGAAGTCCTTTGAAGTGAAATCGGCCTTGCAAAAGTCTGCGCCAAGTCAATGAGCCTGTCGTAAATTCCGAGGCCGTAAACAAGGAAGAAAATGCCTATTCCCCCCAAAACAATCTGGAAGCCAAGGTTTGGAAGCACTGCAACAAGAAGCATGATTATTCCGGGAATGACGAAAAACATGGTTGAAAGCAGGGGGTCCTTTAACGCGGACTTTATAGTGAAATAAGTGCTTTCAATTTCCTTTGCCTGCTTTATGATGATTGTTTCCTTTGAAATTATTTTCGCCCTTGACTGGAGTATTGGAATAACCTGGTCGTCTTCCGCGCCGTCGGTCACCAAAACAAAGCCGTCTGCGGGAAAAGAGTCAAGCAAATGGTCCAATTGCTCGTTTATGCGCTTGTCCGACTTGAAACCGCTTTTGTCAACGCCTGTTAAAGCCGCTACTTCAACGTTTGCGAACTCGCCTTTTGCTTCATCGAATTTTTTGACAGCCGCAAACATGCAGTTGGCGTCTGATTCTGTTGGGTCTGATACTGCAAGCTTTGCAGCGGCATTCAAAACCGCTTTTCTTCCGATAACAGGGCCTTCAATGCCTGTTTTTCTGCCCAAGTCATTGTCCCTGTCAACTGACAGCACCAAAACGCTTTTCGTCTCTTTTGCCAAAAAAAAGCCCCCAATCAAAGCAGGCTAACTATTATATATTAAATTAAGTTCATATTTAATATTATCTGTGAAACGGATATAAGGCAATTGGGGTGTGGAGATGCAGGCAAGGCAGATAAAGCAGGTTTTTTTCCTTTTAATGGTTGCACTGGTTTTCTTTCTTTTATTCCTTTTGCTGCAGTTCCAGGAAATAATAGTGCAGAACCTTGTCTTGGTTGCGATTGCTGCTGCAATTCTCTTCCTTTTATGGCGTTACGATTACGTTCTCCAGTTAAAGGAATACGAGCGCGCTGTAATTTTCCGCTTTGACAAATTCCACAGGGTTGTGGGGCCCGGCTGGGTGGTTATTTTTCAGCCGATTGACGAGTACGTGAAAATTGACACGCGCATTCAGACAGTTGACATTCCAAAACAGGACGTGATAACCGCGGATGGCATAGAGCTGAACATTGACGCAATTCTTTACGTGAGGGTGAAAAAGGACGCGGAATCAGTTTACAGGGCAGTGATTGAAGTAGAGGACTACAAGCGGGCTTTGGTGCTTTATGTCCTTGCTTCAATTCGTGACATTGTCGGCTCAATGCCATTGAATGAAGTGATTTCAAACATTGAGACCCTTAACACCAAACTCAAGGAAGGCCTTACAGCCATCTCCAAGGACTGGGGAGTTGAATGCACGTCAGTTGAAATAAAGGACGTCCAAATTCCAAAGACAGTCATGGACGCAATGCATGAGGAAAAGGCAGCAGTGCAGAGAAAGCTTGGGCGAATGGAGGAAGCAAAGGCCCATCAGGCGGAAATCGACGCGGTAAGGGAAGCCGCGGAACAGTTAAGCGACAAGGCGCTCGCATACTATTACATCCGCGCGCTTGAGAAATTAGGCGAAGGCAAATCCACTAAATTCATTTTTCCCATGGAGATAAGCAGGTTAGCCGAAGCAGTTGGCGGAAGGATTGGCGGAAAACAATCAGGGGAACTAGAAGAGCTATTCAGAAAATACGCTCCCGCGCTACAGGCAATAGTGGAAAAAAACGGGAAAAAGAAAAAGTGAAACTTTTTTTTAACTGGTCATCCCACAATCAGCCACGCTTCAATAAGCGCGCCGATAAAGAGAATGATGAATGCAAGGCATATTAGCACGAATGCGTCCATTGCGATTGTTGAGAGTTCGTGGCGTTTGTATCTTCTTTTTGTCACAAGCGCGGAAATTATTCCCCCCGCAATTGCGCCAATGAAGTAGCCTGAGACTTCGGGAATTCCATGCGGCAGATAGCTTATTGCCCTCTGCACCCCTGGCCCGATTCCGCTTAATGCCTCTTTGCCAATGAACAATCCAATGACCGAGGCGTTCCATCCAAGCAAAAAGACCGCTCCCGCGCCCCAGAGAATGGAGAAAAATATTGCGAGCACCAGCACAAAGGAATTGTTCAAGTAAATGAATTCAGTGCATGCAAGCAATTCCTTTTGTTGCCCCAAACAGCTTTCCGGTCCTATCCCTACAAAGCCAGTGATTTTTCCAGTCATGCTCTGCCAGCCGCTTATCACGCTCCAGGTTTTTTCCTGTTCAGCGAAAACCTTGTCTTTTGCGGGCAAAATGCAGTCCCACTGGAAGGACGCATCAGTAATGCATGAAGCCGGCGCTGTTGCGGGAAGCACGGCATACCAGAAGCCATAGCTAAGCACCAGGCCAATGAAGAACCAGGCGTAAACCTCTACAAGGTCAAAGTGCCTTGCGAGAAAACTGCCTGGAGAACCTGGCTTAACTGCCTCTTCTTCCTCTTCTTCCACAAGCATCCTTTCAATTATCGGCATCAAGGCAATTGTAACGAATGCAAGCGCTAAAATGCTTGAGCTTTCAGGGAAAGTGTAATAGCTTACAAACAATGCAATGCTTGAAAGCAGGAAGGAAAGGAACAGCATGTTGAAAGGATGGCGCCTTAATGCCACAACGCTTAAAATGAGCTCTAAAACCATTCTCTCCCCGGTATAAGACTGCAAACACCCTATTTTAAATAAATTTCCTTGAGGAAGAATTATTTATACATTAAGGCTGATTTTTGGCTTTTACTGGAAAGAATTCGCATGATGGAAAAAAAGCAATTGGTTGTTCCAGGGGAATTCCTTGGAATTGAAGAAGAGTTTGTGGGCGGCAAGAACACGTTCGAGGACGGGAACGGGAATGTGTTAAGCGAATGCATCGGCGTGCCGGAATTTGACCACAAGCGCAGGGAAGTTAAAGTGAAAAAAATTTCCAAGGAAGTCAAGCCGCTTGAACCAGGCAGCATTGCCTACGGAAAAGTTGCGTTGGTCAAAGAGCAAAGCGTTTTAATTGAATTATTCAAGGCTGAAAAAAACAACGAGCCGCGCACAATCCTTAACACTTTTGCATCTCTCCCGGTATTCAATGTTAGCCAGGGTTATGTGAAATTCCTGAGCGACATGTTCAGGGTTGGGGACATCGTGAAGGCCGGCGTTGTTACTGTAACCAATTACGGAATCGACCTGAACACAAAGGACAAAAGCTTCGGCGTTGTAAAGGCATTCTGCGTTAAATGCAGGAAGCCGCTGCACATGATAGGCGAGCAATTGAAATGCCCTTGTTGCGGCAGGACAGAGCCGAGGAAAATTTCAAGCGATTACATGCTTAAGTGAATTTTTTCGGATAAAGAGGTGTTTTAATGAAATTAAGCGTAGTGAAAAACGAAAAAAACCTGATTGAATTCTATGTAGAGGGAGAGCGCTATACGTTTCCCAACCTTTTGAAAACAAAGCTGTTGGGCGACAAAAACGTGGAGTTTGTTTCATTCCTTCTCGACCACCCAACTGACAACAGGTCGCATTTTGTTTTAAGGACCTCAAGCAAAACCCCTTCAAAGGCTTTGGCAGAGGCATGCGGCGAAATAGAAAAGGATTTGGATGACTTCGAGAAAGGATTCAAGAAAGCGATGAAATGAACCTGAAAAAATTCATCCGCGTAATCGCGTTCGATGACGGCTATTTTGAGCCGAGGAAAAGCAGGCACTCAACGCTTGTTGGCGTGGTTTACCGAAATGACGCGCGCATTGAAGGCATTGTTTCAACTCACATAACAGTTGACGGCCTTGATGCAACGCAAAAACTAATTCGCCTTGTTTCCGAAAGCAAATTTTTGCCGCAGGTTTCATTCATTCTTTTAAGCGGCATAAACTTTGCGGGCTTCAACGTTGCTGACGCGCAAAAGCTGTTCAAAAAATTTTCCAAGCCAGTTATAGTTGTTTTCAGGAAAAAGCCGCGCATGAAAAAAATCGAGGCAGCGTTGAGCAGGCTCCCTGATTCGGAGAAAAGGCTTGAACTGATAAAAAAAGCCGGGCCAATACACGAGTTCAGGCAAATGCACTTCCAGTGCATTGGCTGCGAAACCCAGGCAGCAAAGCTTGTAATAAAAAAGCTCCTGCTGCACTCAAACCTTCCCGAGCCCGTGCGCCTTGCACACCTGATTGCCTCGGGCGTGACGCTCGGGGAAAGCACGCCTCCTTGAAGCGCCATAAACTGCATATTTTTTAAGGATTACTTAGTACTACTAAGTAGTATGGAGAATGTAAGCTTAAAGCTGGAAGGCGGAATAGCAAAGCAGATAAGCGAAGTTATGCGCGAATTCAATTACTCCACGAAAACAGAATTCATCCGCGACGCAATCAGAAGCAAGCTGAAAGAGCTGGAAGAGAAAAGGCGGACGGATGAGGCTTGGGACAAGCTGCTTTCACTGAAAGGCGCATTCAAGGGAAAAATGAGGTTCAAAACCTACGAGGAATGGCATAACTGGAGAAGCAACGAGGGAAGCAAAGAATTGAGGGAACACTTTGAAAAAAAATTCGGGCTTAACAAAAAATGAGTTCCTCTGGTTTTTTCACTTCCACAACATGGTCAAGCAAATCAAAGTGCCTGTCCCTTGAAACCAATGTGGCGCCGTGGCTTTTGGCAATAACTGCATGAAAAATGTCGTTGAACGGCAAATTTTTCCCTCTTTTAATCCATTCGTTCTTTGCATTTGAAAACTCCCTGGTTGTGGCAGATATGTGCCTTATGATTTCTTCGAAGGGAGAAAACATTGCCATTATTCTTTCCTTAGAGATATCTTTCTCAAGTTCTACTTTGACCACATCTGAGACAAAGATTATGCATTGATTTTCCCTGCATTTATTCAAAAACCTGAAGGCGAACTCGCCCAAAGGCCTTAAGCCGTCGCTCCTGTTCTCCAGGAAGTCCCTCCACGCCGAGGTGTCAACGTAGAATCTTTTCTGCATGGCGCCGCCTAACCCTTTTTTGCTGCCTCTTCGGCCTGCTGCATTTTTCACTCTGCAATCTGTACTTCTGCGCCGGTTTCCTTCAATACAACGAACTCGTATGCCTTCTGCAGTGCAACAATTGCTTTCGGGACATCGCTTGGCTTTAACGAGTGAGTGCTTTTCCATTCGCCTTTCTTGTCCTTGTATCGCCTGTCAATTGAAACTGATTGGAATACCTTTCCCTCTGAGCCGTTGTTTTCCCACACCGCAACCTGGATTGCGCCGGCGCTGAATTTCTTTAACGGAGAATTCATTTGCCCACCTCCTGAAACAATTGCTTTTTCTTTTAATTAAATGGTTTCGGAACAGAGTGGATTTCCGGTGCGGATTTCTGCGCGGGTTTTTTAAACCGTTTCCAATGCTTTTTTTTGTATGCCCGCTTGGAAGGAATTCAGGGAAAAGCTCAAGTGGCTTGACCCCTTTACTTACGTTGACCTTTTCTTGATGCCAAAAATTAACCCGAAAAACAATGAAGTTATTTCATGGGCAGTCTATCTTGTAAGCGCATTTGTTTTCGCCTTTGCGATTTACTCAATTCTCGGCTTTATTCTCGGCACTGGCTCTCCAATGGTTATTGTTGTTAGCGGTTCAATGGAGCCAACAATGTACAGGGGCGACGTGATTGTTTTGCAGGGAGTTGCCCCGGAACAAATAAACGCGCCTGAAATTGACACGGGTTTGCCTTCCCTTGAAAAAGTTCCGCTTTCAACGATTGCTGAATTGGATTCCATTCAACGCGTTATCCTGTTCAAGGACGGCCAGTCGCTTGCATTCCAGCAGATTGGTACAGGAGATACCGTGGTTTACAACTCCGACATCCGCGCGGAACCCATAATCCACCGCGCTATTGCAAAGCTATTGGCAAAGGACGGCGTCTATCTTTTAACCAAGGGCGACCACAATACAGGCGTTGACGAGGACTGCGGAACGGTTTCCGTGAACGGTTCAAGCGTGATTGTTTCAAAGCAATGCATTAACCTCTACCCTGTTAAAGCAGATAAAATACAGGGAAGGGCGGTTCTGAAGATTCCATTGGTTGGCTACGTCAAGCTCATTTTCTTTGACGATTTGCCAACGCTTTTGTTCGGCTGCAGGAACCCATACGGCTGCCAGTTTCCGTGAATGGGGTTTAAATTTCTTGCCCACCACAAATGGCTAGAGAAAGAAAAGTGAGAAAAATGATTGAACTCGAATTGGCTGATGCGACTCTTTTCAAGCGCTGCATTGACTCTATTGCAGTGCTTGTGGATGAAGCCGAATTTTTGATTGGCGCAAACGGCTTGACTTTGAAGGCAACTGATCCATCGCAGATTTCAATGGTTGACTTTGAATTGGGGGAAAAGGCTTTCAAAAAATTCAAGGTTGAAAGGCAGTCAAAAATAGGCGTGGACTTAGACTATCTTTCGCAGATAATGTCCCGCGCTAAAGCCGGAGAGGAACTGCGAATTTCGGTTGATGAAAAGGCAACAAACCTTTTGCTTGAATTCAGCGGAAAAGCCAAGAGAAGCTTTTCCCTCCCATTGATTGACGTGAGCAGCGTTGATTTGCCGAGCCCGAAAATTGACTTTGACGCGGAAATAAAAATCAACGCATCAGTCATTCAGGACGGGTTAAAGGACGCTTCGCTTATCGGCACGCACATTTCACTGGGGGTTGACGCTGAAAAGTTTTTCATGAAAGCGCATTCAAGCAAAGGCACCTTAAACCATGAGACAACGAAAAAGGAGAAAACATTAAGCGAACTAAAAGTTAAAAAGGAGGCAAAGGCAATGTTTCCATTGGATTACCTTGCTGACATGTTAAAGGCAGCTGATTCTGGAACGGAAATAGACCTTAACCTGAAGGCAAATGCGCCTGTAAGAATTTCCTACAAAATCGGCGAAGCAACCATTACCTATTTTTTGGCGCCAAGGATTGAATCTGATTAAAACAAGTCAGGAACCGAACTGCAAAACCCCCGAATCATTTGAATTAGCGGTTTTGTTTTGCGTTGTTCCAGTTGTCGTGTTCTCTATTTTGATGTCGTATGCTTTGCTTGCCTGCAAGCCGTTCACTGCATGGTTTACCGGGCTTGTCGTGTTATACTGGTAGATTAGGTTTTGCTGTGAGCAGGAGTTGATTGTTCCTCCCGCAATTGAAATCGTGCAGGGCGTTGCTATGTTTACTGTGCATTGTATTGCGGGAGTGCAGCTTGTTGTTTGCCAGGAGCCACTGCAGCAGTAGCCGGATTCAACTATTCCTGTGCATGCTGCTGTGTTTGTTGCAGAGCAAGCGGGGTTTGGCGTGCTTGTTCCGCAGTAGCATGTGCCTACGTTTTCCATTGTTATCTCTGTGCCATTGGGGCATTCTTCCGGGCCGATGTAATTGGTGCTTATTACAAAATCGTCCAGCCACATTGGCTTTTCCTCGGGCGGAAGCCAGGGAACGGCTGAAGAGCCTGGCTGGTTGGTGTAAATGATGTTGTCAGGGAAATTGATGCGGTTTATGTGCACATCACTTGTCCTTAATATTACTTCGTTACTATTGAGGACTTTCCTGCCGTTCATCCAACTGGTTAAGATTCCATCACTCTGGCCAACGGTGTTAAGTTTGACATATGTCTCCAGTGAAATCCAGTTTCCGAAACCATAATTTTTTGTGCATGTTTCCAGATCAGTCAGGCATACTTCCGGGCTAGAATATATACTTCCAGTTCCTGGTGCAATCCTATAAGCCATCCGTCCCCATACCCAACCAGGAATAATATGCTCTTCAAGGCTAGGGCAGGCAACGCTTGTGTCAGAATTCCATCCGATTCTTGCCAGTTTTTGCCCGTTCTGGTTCGGCCACCAGCTCCATGTTTCATCATATTTCATGTACCAGCGGAAGTATAGTTCGTCGTGGTTTTTTTCAGGCAGCCAGCCAGTAATCCCTCCTGCTGGCGCAACACGGGATTCGGTGTTAAATGCCATAGAATTGCTGTTAAGCCGCCCCCCGTAATTAAGTATTTGCGTGTCAGGCAGGCCGTAATTAGGCCAGTTAGTAAGTCTACACCACTCGCTTCCCTCGGGCCTGCATGCGGTTATGCTGTTGCTTGGATTGCAGATAACATCATCCCCGGAACCGGTTTGGTCGTGCCATCCCTCAAAATCATCCTCGAAAATCACTCCTGCGCCAGGCAAAGAACAGCTTTGCGTTTCCGCTGGTTTGTTCGTTGTTGTTCCGCAGCCAGCTGAATCAGTGCAGGTTCTTGTCTGCGTTCCGTTGGAGCAGGAACTCCATTGCGTGCATGACCAGTTTTCTGTGCAGCTGCTTCCTGAGCCTATTACCTCTAATCCGTTTATTATGCATCCCCCTGTTTCGCAGCCGGAAAAACCAATTGTCAGCTGGCCGTCATTAACGCTTGCATTGAATGTTTGCGTTGATTTTGTTCCGGCTGATAATTGCAAGTTGTTTATCACTTGCGTTCCTTCGAGGGATAAATTCATTCCATTGTGGCTGAAAGCAGAGTCATAAAAGTAAAGCGTTACAGTGTATGCTCCGTTTGGAACATCAACCAAAAAGTTTTTTGTGACAGTTGTTTGGTGTAAATCGCGTTCCATGTTGTTTCCTGTTCCCCTGTCCCTTGTGAAAATGCTTGAAGTGTTTTCCCAACCAAAACCAATTGAAGAAGAGTATGCACTCGCTGAATAATTCGTCCACTCCGCCATAACTGGAGAGCTGCCTGTTCCGAAATCGATTTTCGCAAAACCAGTTCCCTGCTGGCAGTTTGGTGCGGAGAAGCAGTCCGAATCGTTGCAGTTGCTTTCGCCATCGCAGTCCTCGTCCAGGCTCCCGGAATCATCGCACACCTCGGCAGTTGCCTGCTGGTTCTGTTCACAAGCACCCCATGTTTGGTTGGTGCAGGTTCTTGTTCCAGCAGAACATATTCCAGGCAAGCCAGTGGAACAGCTTTGTTGTTGGTTGTTAGTGCATGCCGGAGGCGTGCTGCCGTCAAGCAATCCGATGACCTCATTCCCGATAATGTATGCTCCCATGTTCACTCCCCCCTGGCCTGTTCCCCTTGCAGGGGAGGTTGGTTGCAGGCGATAGTCCCCTGCGGCAGCATTCACGAACAATGGGTCTGCGCTGATTGACTGCATGTCCTGGCCTGTTGCAGTACGCCATTGTGCAAGGGTTGAATAATCTGCGTACCCGATTGTTCCAACAGGGTTTTGGAATAAGTCGTTGTAATTTGATATGAGTGTTGTTACATTATTATATCTAATTGCGCCCCACTGGGCCTCACCCAGCCCGGTTATAACAGTTGGCGTATAAACTATGTTGTTATAGATTTGTGGACTTATTGCGTAGTCGATATTTATGCCGTAGGGGGGGTTGATTAACGTATTATTATAAAAGAATGAATTTTCCAAAGGCCAATTACTGTTTCCGATGCCTAGCCCGTTGGACTGATTTTTTGCAGGATCACCTATAATTATGTTCTGGAATACTCTTGTGTTTTGCAGCCTCGCCCAGACCCCAATAAGCACACTTGTAATTTTATTATTGTAAACCCATGCAGGCCCATAATCGCCGTTCTTGAACCAAATGCCGTCATTGACGTTGTATATCAGGTTATTTCGAATGATTATGTTAAGTCCGTTCCCCGGGTTTCCGTAACCGCCGCCTGACATGGTGAAAATGCCGGCTTGGAATGTGCCCGCGGTATCCTGCAGGTATGACCCTGCGGTAACAGGATAGTAAACGTCATAAATTTCGCAATTCTCAATCAACACATTGTTGACACTGTTAACTTTAATGCCGCCAGCATTCTCTTGATGATGCGCATCATGGATGAGGCAATTTTTAATTACAATATTCGAGCCAAAGTAGAACATGATTGCGCCGCCGGAAAGGTTGCCGCCACCGCTATATGTTGAGATTGCATTCTTTGCTTCGAACCCGTCGATTATTATATTGCTTACATTCATTCCTGAAATCGGCATATTTAGGAATTTTCCGTCCAAAACCGCGCCCCTTGGGTTCTGTGCCTTGTAAGTGATTGGAGCGCTTGGGGTTCCTGAAACTGTTATGCGGGTGTTGCCGCTTACATCATAATAGCCGTCTGCAAACAACACAATGTCTCCCGGCTGCGCCAAGGTGTATGCCTGTGCCACTGTCCAGGGGCTGCCTTGCGTTCCGTTTCCCGAGCCTGTTGCTGTGGGTGTAACATATTTGTATGAGATTTGAGGAGGGGTTCCTGCAGGCGAAACAGTGATTGTTATCTGCTCTGAATCACTGTTGCCGCCGCTGTCCGTCACAGTGAATGTTGCGGCATAGGTTCCCGCTGAAGTGTAAGTGTGTTTTGGGTTCCATTCGGTTGAAGTGCTTCCATCCCCGAAATTCCACTGCATTGTCATTGAGGTGCCGTCCTCCCCGACATCGATGCCTACGCCTAAAAGCTGCACTGTGAACGGAGCCTGGCCTTTTGTGCCGCCAGAGCCAATTGTTGCAGTCGGTGTGCCTGCAAAAGCAAAGCTAAACAGTAAGATAAAAAAAAACAAGGTGATTACGCTTTTCATTGTATAAATAATGCTATTTGCCTTTAAAATTCTTCCCTTGACTATGACTTTGGGACAAAATTAGGTGATTTTGGTTTTTTGGGTGTTTTTAGCCCAAAATGACCACGTAAGCGCGTTTTCCTACGTATCTTATTGGCACGTCTGCTTTGGCTGAGTTGCCAAAGGGTGTTACTTTTCGGTCTAGG
>JAZDDZ010000047.1:0-107706 GCA_043809245.1 Candidatus Iainarchaeum sp. | reverse complement strand
GTAACAGTTTAAATTTCTCCCGTTAGTTGGGGTGTTATGATGTCTTGGAGTGTTTGGGGGTATTCCAAGCCTCTGGTTTTGCTGGTTGCGTATATTGAGGCTTGCATTTCGTAGCTGTGCATGTGGACAGTGCTTCTGTTTTGTTGGCTGATTTTTCGTTTGATGACTGAGTGGCGGATGTCTCGCTCGGCTCTGTTGTTTGTTGGAGCAACATATTCGTATTTGAGGAATGTGAACCATTTGCCTTGTTGTTTGAGAATGTATTGTTTGAGGCGCAACGCGTTTTTTCCAAACAACCTGTTTTCGCGTCTGTTTTTTTCTCCTAAAATCTCTGCCAGTTTTGCGTCATATTCTTCCTGTAGCTTTTTTGAACAGCCGAGTGAGAGTTTGTCTTTTTTTGCCTGGCTGTACAGTTTCATTATTTTGCTCACACGCTTTTCATAGTCCTGTTTGTCTTTTTTGTCTTTGAAATAGTGCTTGGGTTTTTTTGCTAATCTGGATAAATGAGCCCAGTCTTTTTGCTGTTCCTTGCAAGTATTGTTATACACTGAGTGGGCGTCAGAAATCTGGACACAGTCTTTTGCGAGTTTGAGTTTTTTTGCGTTCTTTGCATTCAAACGCTTGCTTATTTTGAAATAAACAGCGTTGGCTGTGCTTGCAACGCTTAACCAGTTGGTTTCACCGTTTTTTCGCCATCCAGTGTCATCACGGTGAACAAACTTTGCTTTTTCTATTTCTTTTTCAAGTTTTTTGTAGTCCTCTTTGAGGTATTCTCTGAGTCTGGCAAGCGTGTTGCTGACACTCCCAGGGGAAATATCAAGTTTGAATATCATTCTAAAAAGTTCTGAAATCTTATCCTCTGAAAGATTGAAAGCGGTAAAAAGCGTGGAGATGAAGATTGCTGTTGTCAAATCAAACTTGGAATACGGCAAAGCATCAGGCAGTTTTGCAGTGACTTCTTTTCCACAATCCAAACAGAAATAAACACGTATTTTGTTGAGAATGCTTTCAATGCTTGGAAGCCGAATGTGCAACGTTGTCCGCAGATATATTTTCTTTTTTCTCAACCGAGTGCTTCCACAGTGAGGGCAGTGCTCCAGAGTAACATCTCGTTCCCTATCATGAACCTCCGGCCTATTGTTACGCGGATTGTTCTCTGCTTTTGGTTTTGGCTCTTTGTTGGCTTCCTCAACCTCTCTCCGCAACGCAGGTTTCAAATAAGGCGGAACACTCCCTGAAGGCGTGTTCTCGTTGGAATACTTTCGCAGTTCTCCTACAAGCCGTTTGTTTTCTTTTCGCAGAAAAGCTAGCTCATCAGCCAGTTCCGTGTTAGACTTTTCCAGTTTGACAATACGCGCTTCAAGCCGTTCTATTATTTTGTAAAAATCAGTCTCGTTCATTCTATCAGCACAGCCCGCACTTTTTTTCCAACCCACTTTTTTGGGACGTAAATCCTGCCGCTGTTGCCGCTGGACTCGGCAACTTTCTCGATGACCTCAAAACCCTCCATGCGCAAAGAAATAGCCTTCTTCATAGTAGCTACTTTGTAGCTACAATATGCGTTTAAACCTACCTATACGCCAAAACAACACAAAAAAACTATCAAAAACAGGATAATTTTAAACTGTTACTCTTCCGCGGTTTTTCGTTAATTGATGAAAATCGCGTTCAATTACTTTTTTATTCCCAATCAGCATTAATTCTTGTGCATGGAATTCAAAATAGTTGCCGAGGCATTTGAAAAAATCGAGGCTGTTCCCTCGCGTTTGGAAATGACTGCGCTTCTTTCACAGTTGCTTGGAATTCCCCCTGCTGATGAAATCGCTGACATTGTTTACCTTTGCCAGGGCACTCTTGCGCCGGCTTTTATGCAGGTGAATGTCGGCATGGGTGAAAAGTTTGTAGCGGAAGCCATTTCAAAGGTAAGCGGCTTTTCGCGCGTGGAAATAGACAAGCTGTTCAAGGAAAAAGGCGATTTGGGTTTAGTGGCTGCAGAGGTTTTAGGCAAGAAAAAGCAGCTTGCGCTTTACTCTGAGAGGCTTTCCGTGAAAAAAGTGCATGGAAACCTCATGAAGATTGCGTCTTCTTCCGGCACAGGAAGCCAGGAATCCAAAATACGGCTTTTGGCTGAGCTCTTGAACAGCGCTTCCCCAGTTGAGGCAAAATTCATTGTAAGGATTCCGTTGGAGAATTTGCGCTTGGGCATAGGCGACCCAACAATAATGGACGCGCTTGCAGTGAATTACATTAATGAATTCAGGAAAACCGAGAAAAAGGAAGTTGAGCGCATTGAAAAAAATTTGAAGGAAAAAAAGCCCGAGAAAAGAAAAGAAGAGCTTGAGCGAAGGCTGCGGATAAGGCTAAGGGAAATGATTGAAGAGAAATACAACATTCACTCTGATTTGGGTGCAATTGCCTCTGTGCTTAAAGAAAAGGGCTTGAAGGGAATTGAAAGCATTGGAATTGAGCCAGGCATTCCCATTCGGCCAACGCTTGCGGAAAGGCTTCCAAGCGTTCAAGAAATAGTGGAAAAGTTGGGGGAATGCGCCGTAGAAAGTAAATATGATGGATTTAGGTGCATTAGTGGCGCTGCTTCAATTTATGTTGAAAGAAAAGGGTTTACTCAGATTAGCAATGTAAGAATTGGGGATAGGGTGCTAACGCATAAGGGTGAATTCAAGAAAGTGATTGCAAAAAATAAAAGAACGATTGATAAGGGGGAGAGATTATTTAGGATTCAAACTTATTTTGGCGACAAATTTAAAATAACAGAAAAACACCCTGTGCTTGTAAATAGGAATAAAAAATTGGCGTGGGTAAATGTGGAAAAATTACAAAAGACAGATTATCTGGTTTTCCCATTGCCAAAAATGACTTATAAAGAAAAACGGCTGATGGCACTTGAGTTGGAAACTATTGATTGCTATAAAAAAAGGATTGTTCTTGACAATTCCTTTTTCAGGTTTATTGGTTATTGGATTGGAGATGGATTCACCAATAGTTTTCATAACACTGAGAGAATCGGCCTTATTTTTAACGAAAAAACAGAAAAACGGCTTTGTTCCTATTATGAATCACTGGTAAAGGAGTTGTTCGGCTTAAAAAAAATATCAAAGAACACTCACAACGGGGCGATATACCTGTATTGGAGGGATTCCCCGTTTAAAAAATGGCTTACTCAAAACTTTAGAAGAGAATGGAAAGGCAAAATGTTGCCTAATTGGTTCTTCAACATTTCCAAACGGGAATTTTCAGAGTTTTTAAGAGGCTGGATTGAATCTGATGGAACCATAGACAAGCAGGGCCGAATTGCCATTACCACTAAAGAAAAGGATCTGGCAATGTTCGCCCAGCTCTTGGGGTTAAAATTCAAAAAACTTATTGGAGTAAAAAAAGTTAAAGTGAAACTGAAAAAATATGATTGGACTTATTATAAACTCGTGATTCCAAAATCTGAAATAAAGGCTAAAATTGTTGATGGAAACGTTCTTGTAAAAATCTTGAGATTGGAGGAGTTCAAATATCCTGATCCGAGGACACGCCTGTATAATCTGCAGGTTGAAGGGCATGAAAGTTATTGTGCGACAATGCTTGCAATGCATAATTGTCAAATTCATAAAAATGCAGGTAATGTAACAATTTTTTCCCGTCACTCGGAACCAATGACTGAAATGTTTCCCGAAATAGTTTCAGCAGTGAAAAAACAAGTTAAGGCGAATAATGCGATTTTTGAAGGCGAAGCTTTGGCTGTCAACGAGGAGACAGGAGAATTCCTGCCATTTCAGGTTACCATTCAAAGGAAGAGAAAATATGACGTGAAGCAGATGGCAAAAGATTTTCCCCTCAAGCTCTTTGCATTTGACTTGATGTACGCTGATGGAAAAAACTATATGAAAGAGCCGTTCAGGAAAAGAAGGGATGCGCTTGCAAAAATAATCGGCAAAGGCGAAACAATCAAGATGACTGAAACGATTGTGACAAAGGATGCGGAAAAAATTGACTCTTTTTTCAATGAATGCATTGAACGCGGATTGGAGGGAATAATTGCAAAGGACTTGAATGCGCCTTACATTGCCGGCGCGAGAAAATTTTCATGGATTAAATTAAAGCGCTCGTATAAAGGCGAGTTAAGCGACTCGGTTGACGCGGTGATTCTCGGCTTCTTTAAGGGTAAAGGCCAGCGCGTTCACTTTGGCTTGGGTGCATTGCTTTCAGGGGTTTACGACAAGGAAAGCGATTCATTTAAGACAATTGCAAAAGTCGGTTCGGGCTTAAAAGAAGAGGGAATGGCTGCGCTTGAAAAACAACTGCAGAAAATCAAAGTAAAGGAAAAGCCTGCGCGCGTTGACTCCGAGTTAAAGCCAGATGTCTGGGTTGAACCTGAATTCGTTGCAGAAATCCGCGCGGATGAAATCACGCGCAGCCCAATCCACACTGCGGGCAAGGGAAAAGGCGAGGACGGCTTTGCGTTAAGGTTTCCCCGCTTCATTAAGCTGCGCTCCGACAAAAAAGCCGAAGAAGCCACAACCGTGAAAGAAATAAGGCAAATGTATAAGAACCAGAAACACCTACAATTAAGTGAGGGGAAATAAATGCGGCCGGGGCTCCTAAGACGTGCTGGTCGTCGAATTTTATCGTATTTAGGCAGCAAGAGGGGCGCTGTCGGCCCGATTGGCGGGAAAGGGAAAAGCGAAAAGTTTGCAGACCACACCTATTCTGGGCCGGTTGATCAAAAGAGTGCTATGCAAAAACTTGGCTATGTTCAGTTTGTTGAAAAGTTGAGGGAAATCTCAAAAGCAGATAAGGGCTCTTTAGGAAGATACCGAACTGGCGAGAAGCCCCCTGAGGAATTTGTTGCTTATGTAAATAAATTTGTCCAAGAGTGTATTAAAACAGGAAAATTGCCTCTGGCTAAGGATGGCTCTTTGATGTCTGTTGGCGAGATTGGAAGAATGGTTAATACTTTCAAATTGATTAACCCTGCTGCAGCCGCTGATTTTGAAGCGGCATTCAGGCGGAACGAATTAAAGTAATCGTAAAGCTTTTACTTTGGGCGCACCTTTAAATATTTCTTTTCCCTTTAATTTACTGGGCTTTATGCGGCAGATTATTGGATTGATTGAAGGGCTTGGATTGGTTATGCTTGCCCTTGTAATTGTGGTTGGTTTTATTCAGTTGATGAACAACTGGGCTGATCCCTTCAAGCACTGGTTTTTGTTCACAGGGGACTATGTGGCTTTCCTTGGCCTTACTGCCGCGGTTTTAATTGCCGGTTTTTTTTTGAAGAAAATGGTGCTGTGGGAGGTAAGAGCCGCCTTTCCGCACAAGAAAAGAAGGGTTAAGAAATGAATTCCTCAGGCGAATTCAGCGTTTTCAGGCTTTTGATTTACGCGATTGTTGCCTTAATGATGGTTTGGATTTTTTTTGCCTACATTGTTCCGGCTTTATGGCCCCCGCAAACAACTTTTGATGAAATCTCTAAAGCGGTTAATTTTTCCGAGGGAATTGACGGAAAATCGTATTCAAAGGAAATCTTTTACAACAAAGACTTTGCATTGGATGCAGAGGGCGCGCTTGACACGCAGATCAGGAGCGTTACATTCCAATGCCTTGCCGCTGATTACTGTGTTGACGGCTCGCTTTCCGTTGACCCAAGGTATTTTGCCTCAAACGAAAACCAGTCGCTGATGACGACTTTCAGGTGCCTTTACGAAAAAGAGCTGTACGCGTGCAGGATTTACTTCGGCAAAACTCCTGCACAGCTTGAATTAAAGGAAATTGACTTCAAGCAAAAATTCGATTTAAGCTCGGAAAAAGTTTCAGGAAGCGTTTCAGTTGAAAACACAGGCAGCTTAAAGGCATTCAACGCATTGCTTGAAGCAAAAGCATACAAAAAAAGGCTTGTTAACGGCCAATGGCAGAAAACACTTGCAAAAGAAGTTTCACAGCAATTCTCGCTTGAAGAAAGCCAAAGCCAGGAATTTCCCTTAGAGCTTTCATTAACCGAAAGCGGGCTGTATGAATTGGATTTAAGGGTTTCAGCAGACGAAGCAGGCTATGACACCGCTGTTGTTGAATTCGAAGTAACCGCGCCAGGAATAACGCCTGGCTGTACCGCAACAACAAGCGAAACCGCTCCATCACTGAGCATTGATGGCGTGCAATGCGAGCAAAAATTCTACTGCACGGGATGCAATTACGCGTTTGAATGCCGCGAGTTGTGGCAAGGTAAAGGCGTTGACTTAAGCGAACCCAATGCAAAACTGGATTTCTCCGATCCCGATTTCGCGGAAAAAATATTTCCCCCTTTTGCAAACGGAACCTGTGTGCAAATGCAGCCGCAATGCACAGCAGTATCATCAGGCATTACAGCGCTTAATGCAACGTTAAACAAATGCGTTCAGGCAATTTCGTGTTCGAACTGTGTTTCGGCTGGCGAATGCAGGCAGAAAGCCGAATCGCTTGGAAAAACAGTGGAAGCGGTTGGCATAGGCTTATTCGAAGTCAAAGGCGACCCCAATTCGCAGGGAACATGCGAACAACAGCAGTCGCAGGCGGGATTCTGCCAATTCTCAGTTGAAATAACAACGGCAAACAACCCTATAAGCGCGTGTAATCCTTACCTTGATTTGTTAAAGCAATATTCTACGCAGAGCGGCTTGACTAGCAGGGGAATTGACATTCTTTTGGTTGAATCAATTATAAAACAGGAAAGCAGTTGTAATCCCAATATAAACAATCAGGGCTTGATGCAGGTGGTAAGCTGTGACTCAGGAGGCGCAAATTACCCGTGCAGCTTGGAGAAAAATATTGATTTGGGCACAAAGGAACTGGCAAGCAATTACGAAAACATCGTGGGCAAAGGGATCAGCGGAAGCGAGGCAATTCAATTAATCTTGTTTTCCTATAACCGGGGCAAGGCAGCGGCAAATCTTGCAATTGAATATCGAAGTCAAGGTCAAAGCTTGTTTGATGCAATGTACTCGGCATGCGAATATTTCTACATTCAAAACGCACCTGGCTCTACCTGTACCCACTCAAATTTTGATGTTTATGCCTGCTGCGGCAAGCCAGGAATTGCATATGGGCAACAAGTCTCGGGTTATGGTTACGGCGCAAAGTATGCTGAAAAAATACTTACTGAAAATTACCAGCCGGCATGCGCGGCAGTCGGCGGAACAATAGGATAACTCAATTCTTTTCCCTCAGCGCCGCCTTCTTCACAACAAGTTCTCCTCGCGTGCCGTCCCATTTTTTTTCAGATTCAAGGATTTCAATTTTTTTACTGAACAGCGGGCAGTCCAGCACAAGCGTTTCTAGTTCTCCTCCCTCGCCGCCCACAGAGATTTTGAATTTTTTTTCAAGCGCGGAAAGTTCCACGAGGGCTTTTTTGTCAAGTAGTCTGCCAAGCCATTTTTCATCCAATCCCGCGGCATACACGCCGACAACCATTACTTTGAATTGGCTTTCAATCAATTCCTGCAGGTATTCTTTCTGGTTTTTTTTCCACAATGGGTTAACGCTTGCAAGCCCGAGTTCCTTGCAGATTTTTTCAATGCGGCTCGCCTGGTAAACAGATGCAAGCGCGCCGGTTAAAACGCCTTCAATTCCCTTTTCATCCCTTAATTTTTCCAGCGCTTCTTTCAATGGCTTTAATTCATCTTCCTTTCCCTTTGAAGTTTTAACCGTGACCAGCGGCAAACCCATTGCTTCGGCGGCAAGCTCAGTCAAGTGTATGTTTGGCCTGTGGTACATGTAGGACTCCGTGAAACTGGAGTGGATGGTTAAAAGGCATTCAATGGAGTGCCCTTCTTTTTTTGCCTGAAAAACCGCGAAAGCGCTGTCTTTTCCGCCGGAAAAAAGCGCGCAAAGCTTCATTAAATAGTCCAGCCTAATTAAACATTTAAGAGTTTGTTTCCATTAAGCTTATGGTGTTTTTTGCTTGAAGCCCAATATTTTTGTTGTAGGCACTGGCGGCGCAATTGCAGCCAAAAAAGTGAAGGGCGTATGGCTTTTTGACGAATTCACGGCAAAAGACATACTTGAAATAGTGCCTGAGGTAAACGATAAAATGCAGATAACCGCTTCAAGCCTTTTCAGGACTGATTCAGCCGATATCCAGCCCGAGAACTGGTTAACGCTGGCGCAAATGGTTTACTACAAGCTGCCGGAAGTTGACGGGGTGGTGATAACGCATGGGACAGACACAATGCATTACACTGCAATTGCATTGTCTTTCCTAATCCAAAACCTGAATGTGCCAATTGTTTTAACAGGCTCACAGGCAATTTTCGATGATGTTGGCTCTGACGCGAAAAGAAATTTGCTTGACTCGCTGAATGTCGCGGCCTTCGCTGACCTCGCGGAAACAGTTGTTGTTTTTAACGGGAAAATAATAAGGGGAATAAGGTCAAAGAAAGTCAATGCCTCGCAGTTCAATGGCTTCAGGAGCCTTGACTGTGAAAAGCTCGGCACAGTCCAGCAGTTCATTTACCTTAACGGAAAGCAAAGGAAAAGGAACAACAAAAAGCCCAGGCTATGCAATACGCTTGAACCAAGTGTTTCACTTTTAAGAATCCACCCCGGCTTTGACCCTGAAATGATTGAATTGCTTGTTGAAAAGGGCGTCAAGGGAATTGTGCTTGAGGGATATGGCCTGGGCAATGTTCCCACAAAAAAACGCGGGCTAAATGAAGCAATCAGGAACGCGGAAGGCGCAGGGATTCCTGTTGTGATAACAAGCGAATGCGAGCTTGGCAGGGGCTGGCAGAAAATATACTACCCTGAAATAGGCAAGCGCCTTGAAAACCTTAACGTTATCCACGGCTATGGCATGCTATCTGAAACCGCGCTAATCAAGCTGATGTGGGTGTTAGGGCAGACTTCAAACATGAAAAAAGTTGAAAAACTCATGCATAAAAACATTGCAGGGGAAACAAACGGAATAGTGGGCGTTACACGCAAATGAAAACGTTGATTTTATGAAGGAAAATTTTCTGGAAAAACACAGCCTCTCAGCCGGAGACCTTGTTGAGGCAAAAAAAGGCGCTGAGTTGTTTACCGGCTATGTTGTTCCCTCGGAAGAAGAAGGCGTACTTGTCTTAAAGCTTAAAACAGGCTATAACATTGGCATCAATTCCAATGAAATAATTTCCGTTAAAAAATTGGGTGAAGAAAAAATAATGGGCAAGCCCAAAACAATTGAACTCAAAAAAAACGCTTCGCTGCCGACAATCTCAATCCTTCATACGGGGGGCACGATTGCAAGCAGGGTTGATTACAGGACCGGCGCGGTTTTCTCTTCCTTTGAACCCAAAGACCTTCTCTCCATGTTCCCTGAGCTCGGGCAGACAGCAAATTTTGATTCAAGGCTTGTGGCAAAAATGTGGTCAGATGACCTCAGATTTCCGCACTTTGAAAAAATAGCAAAAGCAATTGAAGAAGAGGCGGCAAAAGGCGTTGAAGGAATAATCATTGGAATGGGCACAGACAACTTAGCGGTTGCATCTGCGGCAATGTCTTTTGTCCTTGAAAAATGCCCTTTGCCTGTTATTTTTGTGGGAGCGCAAAGGAGCTCGGACCGCGGGAGCAGTGACGCTGCAATGAACCTTTTAAGCGCAGCGCAATTCATAACGAAAACTGATTTCGCGGGAGTGGCAATCTGCATGCACGAGGGAACCGCGGATGAATGGTGCGCAATCCTTCCAGCAACAAAGGCAAGGAAAATGCATTCCTCCAGGAGGGACGCATTCAAACCCGTAAACGATTCAGCGATTGCAAGAGTTAACTTCAAAACAAAGGAAATACAGTTCCTGAAAAAAAATCACGCCAAAAAGGAAAAAGGCGCGAAATTTTCATTGAAGCCAAAATTCGAGGAAAAAACAGGTGTTCTCAAAATTCACATTAACATGCACTCCGAGGAATTTGAATTCTTTGAAAAAAACGGCTTTAAGGGATTGGTGCTGGAGGGCACTGGTTTAGGGCATACTCCCGGGCATGTTCCTGATGAACTAAGCAAGCCGAATGAAAAAATTTTTCCCGCCCTCAAAAAAGTGATTGATTCAGGCTGCGTTGTGGTTATGGCAACTCAATGCCTTTATGGCAGGGTTCAAATGCATGTTTACGACAAGGGAACCGATTTGGTGAAACTGGGCGTGGTTCCAGGGGAAGACATGCTGCCCGAAACAGCCTTTGTGAAGCTTGCCTGGCTTTTAGGCAATTACCCGAAGGAAAAGGTTAAAGAATTAATTGCGCTAAATCTTCGCGGGGAAATAAGCGAAAGGACGCCCCTTGACTCTGTTGCAGGTGAATGAAAAAATGGATGAAATTCTTGTAACCGCTATTGGCGCGTTGGGCATGTTCTTCATTCTGCTCGCCTTTTACATTAACCATTTGAAAAAATTCAAGCGCTTCACTTACACCTATAACGGCATAGCTTTCCTCGGCGCGGCGCTACTCAGCTTTTACGCTTTCCTTAAATCCGACGCAATTTTCCTTGCCCTTAACGCGATTTTTGCTTTCATTGCGCTTTACTTTATTGCGAAAAAGATGTTCATAAAAGGCCAGCTGAAAAACCTTGAGGCAAACATTTCCCAGTACGGCGAAGGCAGCATGGCGGATGCAATCAGGGAAACAGACCGGATGAGAAGAAGATAACGCGAATTTTTTACCCGAAAATAAGATTCATTTTCCTTCCCATGCTTTTCTCGGCTTCCCTGAACAAATCATTTCCCTTCTGCGTAATAGAGTAAACCACGCGGTTTCCATCCTTTTTGGTTTTCACAAAGCCCCTTGACTCCAGCTTGTAAAGCACCACGTAAGCGGAGACATTTCCCGGCAAAAAGCCGAAGCTTTCCTTGATTTTCTTGCGGAGCGCATAGGCATGCGTTTTTCCCTCTTTTTTAAGCAGGGATAGTATGAAAAGCCACAAAAGCTCCACGCCAAGCTTGCTTTCCAGGCGCCTTATCTCAGGGCTGCTTTCAAGGGAAGCCATGAAGAGAAAGGCGAGCGAAAGGTTTAAATATTTTACAAGCATAAAATAGTTATTTTACAACGGTAAAATAGTGGCTCGGAGGTTGTTTTTTTGGCTGAAGAAATTCGCGTTGCAATTGCGGGAGTCGGAAACTGCTCCAGTTCCCTTGTTCAGGGCGTTTCCTTCTATAAATCTGTTTCAGAAAAAGACGAGGCTATCCCCGGCTTAATGCATAATGTTTTCGGCGGCTACAAAATTTCTGACATAAAATTCGTTGCGGCCTTTGACGTTGACAAAAGAAAGGTCGGCAAGGATTTAAGCGAGGCGATTTTTGAAAAGCCAAACTGCACCACGGTTTTCCAGAAAGATCTGCCTAAAAGCGGGGTCATTGTGCAGAAAGCGCCTGTGCTTGACGGCGTTGCAGCCCACATGGAGAATTTTCCCGATGACCGGGCTTTTCGCGTTGACGGAAACCAGAAGCCAATTGACGTTGTTTCCGCGCTAAAGGCAGCCAAAGCCGATGTTCTGGTTAATTACATGCCTGTCGGTTCACAGCAGGCTGTAGAATATTATGCGAACGCCTGCCTTGAAACAGGCACTGCAATGGTTAACTGCATGCCTGTATTCATTGCCTCAACGCCTGAATGGGAGAAAAGATTCAGGGAGAAATGCTTGCCAATAATTGGGGATGATGTGGCCTCACAGCTTGGCGCCACAATAACCCATAAGGCATTGACAAAATTATTTTGGGACAGGGGCATCAAAATTGACCGTACTTATCAGCTTAACACCGGCGGGAACACGGATTTTCTTAACATGCTTGAAAGGGCAAGGCTTAAAAGCAAAAAGATAAGCAAGACGGAAGCAGTGCAGGCAATGCTTGGCGTGAGGCTTGAGCCAGACAACATTCACATTGGCCCAAGCGACTATGTTCCCTGGCAGAATGACAATAAAATCTGTTTCATTAGGATTGAAGGCAGAAAATTCGGCAATGTGCCCGTGGAACTTGAACTTCGGTTAAGTGTCGAAGACAGCCCTAACTCGGCGGGCGTGGTAATTGACGCAATAAGAGCAATAAAACTTGCATTGGATAGGAAAATTGGCGGAGCCCTAATATCACCTAGCGCGTATTTAATGAAACATCCGCCAGTGCACTACTCTCCATCTGCAGCCAAAGAAATGGTTGAAGAATTCATCAACGGAACTAGAGAAAGATAATGGCTGTGCAAAAATTTTGCCCAGTCAGGCAAATAATTTTTTGTTTTGGTTTTTTTCAGCGCTAAGGCAAGTATTTCCAAAGGCGCCATTGTTTCGTTTCTCCGGAAATGCTCAAATTGCCTTTTTGTATACTTTGTTTTAAGGAGCTTATTAACAAAAAAAGCTGTTTCTTTGTCTGTTCCAAAAATTTTTTTGAATTTGCTTAACAAGTGGTTATTTTTTGGAGAGCGTATTCTTGCGAGCTTAAAAATTTCAGCAACCGCGTAAGCCAGCCTTCTTTGCTTGTTTTCGTTAAGATAGCCCAAATTCCGTAAAAAATTAGTAATTGACTCTCTAGATGATGCGGATGATATTAGCATGAATTTCCCATTCTCTTTCAAGTGTGCTGTTGGAATTGAACTGAAAGTTACGCCGAATTCTTTTAAAAGTTGGTTAAGCTGTTTGAAAAGCAAAAAGCCGTTAGGCAGGGCTTCTTTTGTCACGGTTGTGCTATAGCTGATAGTCCACGTATTTTTTCTCTTGTATGGTTTTGAACCGTCGAAAGTAAAAACAGTTTTCAGGAATGCAGCTTTAATCTTCTTGTTTCCATTCAGAATCCATTCTGGAACCTTATACCCGCATTTTGTTTTGTCTCCCGCGCAAACCCCTAAAAGAATCATTGTTTGGGCAACGACTGAATTATTTAAGACCGCTTTGTAGGGCTGCAACTTGAATTGCCCGTATTTTGGCAAATAGGCTGTAATTTTTGGTTCAACGGCAAAAACTTTTTTGACCAAACCAGAAAACCACTCACATTCCTCTTCATTGCTTGAGTATAAAATAATTTTCCTTGTTCTCGGACTGCCGTCAGAAACATACCAGTCGACATGCCCGTCGGTCAACAAGGCGCCAGTTATCTGGGCAAGTTCAGTGGAAGGATACAGTGGCAACAGTTTGTTGGCTAACCTCTTGCTTTTCGGCTTAATTGATGGGAAATGTATTATGAATTCGTTATAAGTCAAAATAGGATTTTCCAATCTTAATCACCAAGCATTTTAACTACTTTGTTTCCTATTAATTTGGAAAAATAGCATTTATTTAGCTTTGGGGGGAGTACATTTCCGCTGCGGAATTACTGCAAAATTATCTCATAAAAGGTGAATGCTTGCTTTACAGGAACCGTGAAAGGTTTGAAAAGTTGTCGGTAAAAATAGGCATTGCATTCAGCAAAATCCCCTTCAGCGCTAACGCCTGGACTCTTATCTCAATCCTTCCCGCTATTGCGGCTTTTTGGTTCATTTTCCAGCAGCAGTTTGTTTTTGCCGCGGTTTCATTGATTGTTGCCGCGTTCCTTGACTTTGTTGACGGCTCTGTTGCTCGCGTTACAGGCACAGTGAGCAAGTTCGGCGCTTTTCTGGACACAATTGTGGACAGGTACATTGAGGCAATAATTGTTTTCGCTCTTTTATTCGTTTCCCTTCCGTTTTTCTTCATTCCGGCTGTTGCATGGCTTTTCCTTTACTTTTTCGGCGCAATGATGACAACTTACGTTAAGGCTGCGGCAAAAGAAAAAGAATTAGTGGAAAAGGAACTGAAAGGCGGTCTTTTGGAGAGGGCTGAGAGAATGATTTTATTGTTTGCTGGAATCATTGCCGCGTCAATTGACCTTTCATTCCTTGTTTACGTTATTGCCTTCCTTGCAGTGCTCTCAAACTTCACGGCACTCCAGAGAATCTGGATTGCGAAAAAAAGCGCTTAATTATTTCTTGTAGCCGACGAACACGTCATAATTCTTTTCGCCTTTTATTTCAACGTATTCGTCCACTTTGCAAAAACCGGCTTTTTTCATCAGCGAGACAAGGATATCGTGCCCCAAGTGATAGCCTTTGTATTTTTTCCACATGGTTTTGGTTTTGCCATTGGCGGTAATTTCAACAATTGGTTTCCAGTGCCTGATGTGCTTCTTGTTGTCGTGGTAAATTCGCTGGATCATCCTGACGCTTTTGCCGTCAATCACAAGCGGGTCAAAAATGACTTCTTTTTTGTGGTTCGGGAGGAAATCAACTTTTGGCGCCGCATCAATATAGCATATGCCGCCTTTTTTCAGAACCGCATAAAAGTTTTCAACGGCCTTTTCAATTTTTTTCCTTGCAATTGGGATGTCAAGTGACTCTTTTCCCCACGATGCCGCATAAGGAAGCGAGTTTCCCCTGCACATGACGCAGTCGAATTTTTGCGTGAATGTTTTTGATAGTTTTGTCCAGTCAACCTTCATGAATTCAAGTTTCGCGCATTGTTCCACGCTTTTCTGCTTTGCCCTTTCAAGCATTTTTTCATCCGCATCAGCGCCTATTACATTAAAGCCCTTCTTTGCAAGCTCTATTGACGGAAAGCCAGTGCCGCATGAGGCGTCAAGAATCGAGTGCGCCTTTTTTTTCTTCAGGAATTCTGCCAGCGATTCCGCGTATTCCTGTGGATACATGAAGTGAAGTAATACGTCCCAGATTAGAGCGATGTTGTTTTCTTTTTTCATTCAAAGCATCTCCATTTTTGCCGGTGGTTTTGGGGATATATCCAGAAGCACTCTTCCAACCGAGGGAAATTCATCCAATATCCCTGCTGCAAGCAGCCATAGTTTTTCTAACCTTAATTCCGGCAGTATTGCAGTTTCTGCGTTAACTTGTTTTAGTGCCCTAATCCCAACCCACTTTTTCCCATTTTCATTTGCAGGGATAACAAAAGGAAAAAAGATTGAATCCCCCTTTTTCCCGACAAGCCAATTCTTTTTCTTTTCAAAAAACGCGTGAAGTTCCTGTGCCAACGCGATGTTTCTGCCATCCAGCCTGCCTAAAACCCTCAATGAAAGCCCAGGCCCAGGAAAGTGCTGTGCGTGAATAATTTTTTTTGGAATGCCCAGTTGTTCCGCAAGCCCGCGCACCTGTTTTTTTTCCAGGCATTTAAGCGGCTCAATAATCGTGAACCCGCTTTTATTCGCGCCTGACTGTTTTCCCGACGCAGCCAAATCATCTTGGGTTGTCCCAAAAATAAATGCCCGGCATTTCTCTTTTTTTGAAATCAATTCAACCGCGCGGGAAAAACCAGCCAGGGAAAGCGCCCTTCTTTCAACTGAATTTGCCCTGCTTTTTTTCAGCTGTGAAAAGCAATGCCCTGCATTAAAAATTTTTAGCGTGATTCCAAGTTTTTCCAGATTTTTTTCAGCTTTTTGGGCTTCAAATTTCCGCTGGAAACCTGAATCAATGAAATAAAAAACCGCTTTGCTGCCCAAGGCATTTTTTGCAAGCACTGCGCAAACAGTGCTGTCAACTCCGCCGGAGCAAAGCACAACTGCTTTCCCTTTTTTTGCCTCGCGCCTAATGGCTGAGGCTAACTTTTTCTGCTGCATAGTTTTATGCCTTTCCTCAAAACTTGCTGAAGCAGTTAAACAAATGCTTCGGAAGACTGGCCTTGTTTTTTTTCTTTTTTATAACACCACAAATAAATAGCATCATTTCAACTTAATAAAAATTAAGTACTATTTTTTGTTCAAACAGATATATTTTTATGCTATTTTGAGCTATATGATTAAATATGGCTAAACAGGCAAAGTTTGGTGGTTTGGATGAAAAGGACAGGCTTATTCTTTTCGAGCTTGACTGCAATTCAAGGCAGTCAAACTCGCAGATTGCAAAAAAAATGGCAATGGATAAAAATGTGGTAAATTACCGCATTAACAGGCTTCTAAGGGAAGAATTCATTGTTTCTTTTTATACAGTGATTGACAAGCCTTTGCTTGGCTTCCAGGGAATCGGGATTTACCTGAGGGTAAGGTTTGATACGGTAGAGGAGGAAAAAGGATTCGTTGAAGCAATTACTTCAAGCCCATTCACTTGGTGGGTTGGCAGCATTTCAGGGGAATTCAATTTCGGCTTTGTCTCCTACATGAAGAACATATATGAGTTTGAGCAATTCTGGGAAAAAATAACCTCTAAATACAAAAAATTTATGCTTAAAAGCGTGGTTTGCCCTTACACGAAAGTGCATGACTGTGCCGCGGCATTCCTTGTGCCTGAAAAAATCCTTGATAGGCCGGTGCAGGTTGTGGGGGAAACATTTGGCTCGATTTCGATTTCTGATTCGGAAAAAAAGCTCCTCTCCGCCTTAAGCGAAAACGCAAGGCTGCCTACTGTTGAACTCGCAAAGAAAACAGGCATTTCCGTTTCAAGCATAAAGCTCCTGATGAAAAACCTGAAAAAAAACGGAATTATTAAAGGATTCAGGGCAAGGCTGAACCTGGAGAAAATGGGGCTCGCAATGTACAAGATAAATTTTCAGTTAAATGACCTGGACAAATACGCTGAAATGGTTTCCTTTGCCCTCGCGGAGCCTTCAACAATCTACATCGACAAGTCAATCAGCTTCGCAGACTTGGAAATTGAAATCCTGGCTGAAAGGCCCGAGGAAATGGAGCGCTTTGTCAAAAAATTCAGCGCAAAATTCCCCGGAAAAGTGAAGGACTACGATTACTTCCTGTTCCACAAAGTGCACAAAATAAAATACTTTTAATAGGCTGCAAATAGCCATTTAAAACCCTTTTTGTTCACCTTTCTTTTGGTGTGCTGATGGACCTTGACTTCAAACAATTGGGCTTGAAATGCGGCTTGGAAGTGCACCAACAGCTTGAATCCGGCAAACTGTTCTGCAGGTGCCCAAGCATTTTACGCGAAGACAAACCGCATCTTTTGGTTAAAAGGCAGCTGCGCGCGGTTGCATCAGAGTTAGGGGAATATGATGCGGCTGCTCTAGAAGCAGCGGCTAAAGGCATTACATTTGTTTACGAGGCATACAAGGACACCAATTGCCTGATTGAACTGGACGAAGAGCCAGTAAAGCCAGCCGACAAAGATGCGCTAAAAACAGTGCTTGAAATCTCGCTCATGCTTGGCGCGGATGTAATGGATGAAATATTTGTTATGAGAAAAGCAGTGATTGACGGTTCCAATACCTCGGGTTTTCAGAGAACCGCGCTTGTTGCAACAGGCGGAAAAATAAGGCTGGAAAGCGGAAAAGAATTGGGCGTGCAGACAATTGCATTGGAAGAGGACGCTGCAAGGCCCACAAAGAAAACCGATAATGAAATTTTTTACAGGCTTGACCGCTTGGGGATTCCGTTGATAGAGCTTGCAACCGCGCCTGGCATTTCCTCGCCAAAGGAAGCAAAGGAAGCTGCGCGTGCAATCGGCACAATTTTCCGCCTGACTGGAAGAGTGAAGCGCGGCCTGGGCACAATTAGGCAGGACTTGAATGTTTCAATCCGCGGCGGAGCGCGCGTTGAAATTAAGGGCGTGCAGGAACTGGACTTGATTGACTTGTATGTTCAGCGCGAAGTGGAAAGGCAATTGAAGTTAGTGGAAGTGAAATGGGCTCTGGAAAAAAGGCAGGCTTCAAAGGAAAAGATTGCGAAAATGGATTTCATTGAAGTTTCAAAAATCCTTGACAAATCCGATTGCAAAATCACGAAAGGAAAAGCGTCTTATGCAATGAAGCTCGCTGGCTTTAAGGGAATTATCGGAAAAGAACTGCAGCCCGGGAAAAGGCTTGGCTCGGAGTTTGCAGCGCACGTGAAGGCAAAAGCCGGCTTGAAGGGAATCTTTCACTCAGATGAACTCCCGAATTATGGCATAACGCAGACAGAAGTCTTTTCAGTTGAAGAGGCTTTAAGGAAAAAAAGCGGTTTTGATGCAAACGATGCCTTTGTAATTGTTGTAGCTGAACAGCAGAAAGCGGTTCATGTATTCAATGCGGTAATTGAAAGGGCGCAGCAGTGCCTGAAAGGAGTTCCAGAAGAAACACGCAACGCCTTGGCTGATGGAAACACGGAGTACTCGCGCCCACTTCCCGGAGCCGCAAGAATGTACCCTGAAACCGATTTGGCGCCAATAAAATTAAGCGCTGGAATGCTTGAAGAAATAAAAAAGCATTTGCCTTCAAGCGAAAAAGAGCGAATTAAACTTTACATTGAAAAATTCGGCTTAAGCGAAAAGCTTGCAAAGGAAATGGCCACAAGCAATTTTGCGCGCTTTTTTGAGCACCTTGTTGGAAAAGGATTTGAGGCTGTTCCGACTGCTGTGCTTTTGCTTGAAGGCCTGACGCAGCTCAAGCGCGAAAAGGCAAACGTTGACGCTTTAAGCGATGAAATGCTTGAGGCAGCGCTTCTTGCCTTGAAGGAAAAGAAAATCACAAGGGAAGTGCTTCTCGCTGTCTTAAAGCACTGGGGCAGCGCACCGCAGAAATTCCTTGAAGAAATTTTGGGTGAACTTAAAATTGAGGGCGCAGATGAAGGGGAAGTTCAGAAAATTATTGCGGAAATTGCCGCAAAAAACGCTTCAATGGTGAAAGCCAAAGGTTCGGGAGCATTATCCGCCTTAATGGGCGATGCAATGAAGCAACTGCGCGGAAAAGCATCCGGTGACGCGATAAGCAAAGCCTTAAAACAAGAAATTGGGAAATTATTGAAAGAGTGATAGCTTGGGTAAAACTTTTTTTGAAAAAAGGCCCTGGGGGAATTTCAGGCGCTTCACTTTGAATGAAAAAACAACCGTAAAAATTTTAACAGTCAAGCCAAAGCAAATCCTCTCCCTTCAATCGCATAAAAAGCGCTCAGAGCAATGGGCTGCGTTAACCGAAGGGATTACAGTAACGGTTGGAAGCAAAAAAACCCTGCTGAAAAAACTGCAGAGCATTTTCATTCCAAAGGGGGCAAGGCACAGAATTCAAAACAATTCCTCCAAAGAGGCAATGGTTTTGGAGATTTCCTTCGGAAAATTCGAAGAGAACGACATCAAAAGGTTCGAGGACAAATACGGAAGGGCAAAGAAAAAATAGTCCGCCGAAACATATAAAAACACTAATATTAACTCTAATATTAGCGTGATTTTTATGCAGCAGTATGTAATGAACATGGAGCCTGCCTTGATTAAGGAGGTTGACAAAATCGTCAAATCCGAGAAGCTTCACAATTCTAGGAACGAGTTCATCAGGGATGCCGTTAGAAGCAAGGTTTTGGAGTTCAGGCGCTCAAAGGTCAGGAAGATGCTGAGGGAAATCCGCGACAATGCGCTGAAAAACGGCTGGAACGGGGAGCTTCTCACAAGGGAAGAAAGGGATAAAATGGCGAAGGAGTTCATGAAGAAAAAGGGTTTTTCACTCGACTAGTTCTTTTGGCTCTCTTAACTTAATCCTGTTTTCCAGTCGCTTAAAATCTTTAATGTTGAAAGTCAAAAGAAAATCACATTTTGAATTTATTGCAAAAGCAGCATGCAATGCATCGCCAGCGTGCAGCCCTTTTTTGAAAAACTCGGGAGCCAATTTCTTTTCAATTTTGGTTGTTTCAATAAATTCAGTTGAAATTTTGTAATCTTTAAAGAATTCTCCAACCATGCTTTTTGAATAGTGCACTTTTTTTTCGACTTCTTCAATAAAAAATTCGGACAAAACAAGAACGAACCTATTCGGGCAGCAGTCAAAGAAATCCTCAACATCCTTGAACATCAGCTTGAACGGCTTGCCCATATCGCTCCTGATATAAGCGATAAAAATATTTGAATCCAAATAAATCCTCTGCACCCTGCCACCACTGCTTCCAGAAAAAGTTGGCTTCGGGCTGTTTAAATAGCTTTTCAGGGTGCGTTTCCGCTGCGGAATCAAATCATTTTTCGCGCGCCTTTCTTCATCGACCTAAGGCATTTTTTGTGCCAGTATTGCCCCATCCATTTTTTTTCAGCGCCCATGCCGCCGCACATCGAGCATTCCTTGCCCTCATACTTTGCGTCAGAGGCAGCGTCTTCTTTTGCGGCTTCCTTTTTTGCCTCTTTTGATTCCTTTGCCGCTTTGGCTTCCTTTGCGTTTTCTGCTTCACTGCTTTCATCTTTTTTTTTGCCCAAAAAATCCAGCAAACCCATTAATTACACCAATAGATTATTTTTTGCCTAAGCAATTTAAAGCCCTTGGTTAGCCTTTTCCCTCATTAAAACAAAGATATTTAAAGGAAGTTCAGCCACAAAGGGTTTATAGAAAAAAACGCAAAGGGAGGTGAAAAGAATGGATTCAAAAAATGTGGTTATAATTGCGGCAGCAGTTGTCATTGCAGTGCTTGTACTGGTTATCGGCTTTAACTTTAACGCCTTAACCAACACGGATAATTCAGGCGAAAACAAGCAACTCGCAGTCCAGCTTCCAAGCTATTTAAGCCAGGGCACCACTTCAACAAATGAAGGCGCAGTAATGCCTGCAAGCGAGGGAGTAATCAGCTTTGCGGCAGATGATTCAGGCAACCAGAAAAGGCTGCTCTCTGTTTCAGGCACCATCACAAAGACAGCTGCACCGGATGAAGCATTGATTTACCTGAGCATTGAAACGCTTGACAAAAGCGCTTCAAAAAGCCAGAGTGACAACGCTGTTTTGGCTGGCAAAGTCATGACTGCTTTAAAGAACGCGGGAATAGCGGAAGACGACATTGAAACGACTTCCTATAATTTAAGCGAGGACTTTGAATACAATTCAACGCTCCGAAAATCCGAGTCAGTCGGTTACAGGACAACGAACAGCATTCAGGTGACAGTCAAAGACCTTTCAAAAACAGGAAGCGTTATTGACGCAGCGGTTCAGGCAGGGGCAAACAGGGTTTCAGGAGTTACCTTCGCGCTTTCAAAAGCAGTTGAAGCACAGCTAAAAACACAGGCTTTACAGGAAGCAGCTGCCAATGCAAAAGTCAAAGCGCAAAGCATTGCCTCCGGTTTAGGAATAGGCGTGGGGCAGGTTTTCAGCGCAAGCGAAAGCTCAAACTATGTAGTGCCAATGTACAGAAACTACGCCTTGGACGCAGTAGCGGAAGGTGCCGCGTCAGCGCCAACGCCAATCACGCCAGGCGACATAGAATACAGCGCAACGGTCAGCGTACAGTTTGAAATCGTGTAAACGCAAAAAACAAAGCCCCAAAAAAAAGGGGCTGCTTTTTCTTTTTTTTATTTCAATGCAGCGCTATAACAGTTTTCCGAGTTTTTGCTTTAATTCAAATGTTGAATGTACTTCAATTGTTGATTGTTTTTTGAGCGCTTTATCGTTTGACCATAAAGCGCAGTTTTGCTTTAAAGCCAAGGCGAGGAAAGGCCAGTCGTCCTTGTGCCCCTCAGGGCATAATTCCAATGCCATTGGCTTAAGGGATTCGTATTGTTTTTCCGCAATAATTTCAAGCCCTGATTTTTCTAAAAGCAATTCGAATGCGTGAACGAACTCTTTTTGCGTTATGCCGATTCTTTTGGCTAATTCTTCTGCGTGCCTGTTGACTTCTTCGTTCATGTGCTGTGGCGAGGAAAGCTTCACTTTCGGGTTTAAAAAAATTTTTCTTGACAAATTGTCTTTTAGCAGCGCTGAAAGCAAGGCGTTTGTGTCAGCGATTAATGCAATTGGCTGCATTCAATCATTTCCTTTCATGCGCTTTGGCTATTCCCTGCTTTATTTTTGCGCCCAATTCCTCAATGTCCTTTTCAGTTAACCTGCTGCCCTTCAGGATTTCATCCAGTGTCCTCAAAGCCTTGAGCCTTTCAACCCTGTCCTCCAAAAAAGACCTTGTTTCCTCGGACCAATTGATTTCCTTTAACTCCCTAATATCCTTCTTAAGTTTTTCAGGAATAGCGAGCGTTAATGTTGCATTAGCCATACAAAAAACCCCCCTAGTGATTACACTAATATTAGTGCAGATAGTGTTTTTAACCTTTTTGCCTTTCAAAGCGACAGCCAGCGTGCAATTCGAAATCGTGTAAACGCAAAAAACAAAGCCCCAAAAAAAAGGGGCTGCTTTTTCTTTTTTTATTTTAAATAAAAAGGATAATAGCCCCGAGGAGATTCGAACTCCTGTCCGCAGGTCCAGAGCCTGCCATCCTTTCGGCAGCAACAACCATAATTTTAACGAAAATACGTTTATTGCTTTGGCCGCTAGACGACGGGGCTATTAACTAAAGTCTTATTTGAAAACATTTTTAATAGCTGCTTTTTCCTTGGATGCTTAAATCCGATTGTTTTCTCGAATGATTGAATTGATTCCTTGCCTATTCTGATTGTGTGAAGCATTTTGTATTTTTCCGATTTAAGCCATTTTGAATGATAGCTTTTAATTGAGAAACAAGCTAGCGCAGCCTTAACCTGGTGTACAATTCTTTCGCTTGTGCTTGCAAATTTAAGTTCCCCGTTTTTGGTTATTGTGCCATCGGAATCAAATAGCCCGCTAATGAAGGCTGAAATTATTTTTTCATCTCCATTGGCAATTACTTCGGGCATTTGGATTAGGCTGCTTTTATTACCATTTGGAATTTCGAGGAAATTCCTTAAAAACCAGTGGACAGTCAATGATGCAAAATAGGAAACATAATAATTCTTCTTTTGGCAAAAATAATATTTAGGCTCGATGCCGAATATTTCCTTAATATATTGATTGTAGACCTTGAGATGCATTAAATTGTCAAAGCAAACAGATATTGCCCAGTTTCCCTTTTCATTATCTTTGCTGCTGGCTAGATGTCCGTCCCCTAAAATTACTCCTGTTATGTAAGCCAAGTTAGGAGTCATTTTCTTTGGAAATTTTACTTTGTGCGGCGAGTATTGTGCCTTGAGGTTAATTTCTTTTGAGTCAATCTTGTTTTTGATTTTTTCCTTAAAACTGTCGGCGCATGCATTAAGCGTTTTTAGCAAAACATGTAAAGGTATGGGCGACCTGCCGTTAGACCATTCTTTTAATCGCGTATATTTGCAGTTTAAAAGTTTGCAGGTTTTTGATGGTCCGCCCAAACTTTTTATAATGTCTTTAGCTTCTTGGTTTATTCCATCAATGCAGATTTTTTCTGCAAGCCATTGGTTATCTACATCAAAAATGGAGAACTTCATGTAATGATTCTTGTTTTGTCTTTTAAGCAGTTTTCGGGGGAGTAGATTGCCGCTGCGGCAACAAAAATACCGTTTTTAAGCCTTTTTTAACTGGATTTGTTATTGTCGTAGCGAGGGTTTAAAACCCTTTTTTTACGGAATTTCTTTGTTGCTCGTTTTGTTTGCTTTATTTTGGGAATGTGGCGCAGTGGCTAGCGCATCCGGCTGATAACCGGGGGGTCGGAGGTTCGAGTCCTCCCTTTCCCATTTCCACAATCTGTGTCAACAGCTCGTTTTTTGCCAGCCCCCTGAATTTTTTGCTTTTATTGGATATTTTAACTCCATCTATGAACCCGCCAAGCTGAAAAAATTTTCCAATAGAATCCATGTTTTGAATTCTGATTCCAGATATGCCGCACCAAGAATTTTTGTTTTGGGCAAGCGTGCAGGATAAGCCAAATTCTTCTATAATCTGTTTCCATTCAATTGCAAGATTCGTGTGATAACAGGAGAGCCCCAATTCTGTTTTTCCATTTGCCGCCTTGCTGATGTAGCCGTCCGCAGTGAATGCAAACCTCAAAGCCCATTTTTTTGTCTGTTGATTGGATTTTGAAAGAAAGCGTATGGTTGGCTGCGGTTCTTTAAGATAATCCTCGTTGGTCTCATGTCTGCTTGGGCTTGTTTTGAAATTCGGGCTGAGGTTGAGTAATTTTTTCGCTAGCGCGTCATCACTCACCCTTACGGTATTAGCACTTTGTGAAAAACCAATTCCTGGAACCCTGGCTGACAGTTCGTTCATCATTGAAAAAAGCAGCTTTTCTAGAATATGGTCTTTAGTTGTGTAACTAATCCTAAGATTTTTTCCTTTAATGCAGAGTGAGCCATCCGTTAAAAGGCAAACTGCCAGTACGGCTTCCAAATCAACATTAGCCTTCTTTAGCTCCTCAACTAAAGGGTGATTCTCTATTTTTTCTTTTTCTTTCCTAGCGTTAGCTAATTCTTTCAATTTTTTTATATGCCTTATACCTTCATAATAGGTTTTCTTGTTTGGAATAAGTTTTGCCCTTTCGATACCGCCCTTTTTTGCGCCCCAACCGAGAGGCAATTCTTTTTCTATGAATTTTTCATATCCTTTTACAGCGGGATCAATTGATTCAAGCTTTTGGAAAGTTGAAAGCAATAGGTTGTTTTTCTCCGTGAAATATGCTGCTATTGTGCCTTTTGATACCCCTAATCTTCCGGCTAATTCTCTTTGGGTGAAACCGTGCTTGTAAAAAAATAACTCCAACAAAGCCCTCTGCTTGCCGGGCTGAAATTTCAGCCTTTTATCTTCCATTTAACCACTATTAAATATTCGGCTTTTTTATATTTAAATCTCCGCAAACACAGTGAGTTGCCGCTGCCAAATCCGCCCGTGCCCATTAAAAAACAACTAATTTAACCCTTACGGTCTTTTTCTATTAATGTATGCCGGAAGATGAATTCAAGCAGCAGGTTGATTCTTTTCTTGAAGGCTCCAGTTTTGACGCTGCTGTTGGCGTGGAGTTGGCGGTGGAGCTTGAAAAAAAGAGCATGAATTTTTACCGCCAGCAAAAAGGCGCGGCTGCTGATTCTGCTTTGAAAAAACTTTTTGAATTCCTTATTTCACAGGAAGAGGCTCACTTCAAAATAGTCGTGGGCTTGCGGCAGAAGTTAAGGCAGGAAAAAGGATGGGTGGATTTAAGCGAAGAGCAACTGGCTTTGTCCAAAGCCGCGGGGGGAGGAATTTTTTCAAAGGATTACCCTTTTCCCAAGATAAGCGACAAAAGCAAAAGGGAAGCATTGCTTTACGCTGTTGAATGGGAAAAAGAGGCAAAAAAGTTCTATGATTTCATGAAAGAAAACACAACAGAGCCTGACGCAAAAAGCCTTTTCTCAGAGCTGGCTGAATTTGAAGAAGGGCATATAAAACTTCTGGAAAGCGTTCTGTGAACTGTTTAAGCGGATAATAAAAAAGATGTATGGCATTAATTGTTTTTATGCCAAAGAGGGTTTACCTTGACTCCAATGTCCTGATTTCCGCGTTAAGAGATGAAATGGACAGGCAATTCAGGTTTTTGTCGGCAGAAGCACAGCTGTTTTTTAGCCGGGTAAGGAAAAACAGGGATACCGTTGTTTTATCCAGCCTGTTTTATTTTGAGGTAAAAAAATGCATTAAAATAAGCAGGGAAGAGGCCAACGAATATTTTCAATCAATTGGCGTTACATTTGAGGAGGCTGCTTTCACTGAAGAGCATTCCCTGGAAGAAAAAAGGATTGCGTTAAGCGGGGTCCACCGACCAGACTCAATTCATGCCGCAATCGCAATCAAGGCAGGGTGTGACTGTATTGTTTCATTCAATGCAAAAGATTTTGAAAAAATAAATCGAAGTATAAACGTTATTGAACCGAAGGACTTCATTTGAAGCCTTTTTCCTTCAAAAACTGGTTTGCATTTTTTTCCCTCTCGCTTTTTGAGGGAATAGAGCCGTTCCAGCCCCTTGCCTTTGCCTTTGATGCAAGGCGTTTTGAGGCTTCCCTTATGTCCCTCAATTCTTCACTTAGCCTGACAAGCGCCTCCATTTTCTCCCTAACGGCATCCTTGATGAATTCGCTTCTAGAAGAGTAAAGCTTGGATGAACGGATAACGAAATCAAGGGTTTGAACGTAATCATCATCAACAACGGCTGTAAGGGTTTTCATGACAAATCTCCTTACTCATATATGAGTCATATACTATTTAAAGCTTTACTCGTAAATTATTTCACCAGCACCATTAATTTCCTGTTTCTCGGCCCATCAAATTCGCAGAAAAATATGCCCTGCCATGCACCCAAAACAAGCCCGCTGTTTTTCACCGGCAAAAAAACGCTTGCGCCAATCAGCGAGGATTTAATGTGCGCGTCACTGTTTCCCTCTGAATGCAAATACCTTCCGTGCTCTGGAACAAGCTTTGAAAAATAGCCAAGCAGGTCTTCTTTCACTGAGGGATCGGCGTTCTCGTTAATTGTTACCGCAGCAGTCGTATGGGGGCAGAAAACAAGGCAAAACCCTTCTTTCACACCGCTTTCTTTTACTGCTTTTTCAATTTGCGCTGAAACGTCAATCAATTCGTTTCTTTTGGAGGATTTGACGGAGATTTCGGAAAACATTTTATTCATTTTTTATTTAAACTTTTTTCAAATGCATTAATTTGTGATTCCAATCCTATTCTTTCATTGTTGAGTTCATAAGATATTTTTCCCTGTGCACGAAGCCCTTCAATTACCCTTAATCGTCTTCTCATTCCACTTAACTGCTCTTCTCGCGATAGATTTGCCGTAAAATGAGGGTGCTCATTTTGGCCAAGTTGCCTTATCTCCACAATCAATTTTTCTTCTTTTTTCAGCAAACCTGAACCTGCGTACGGATTCCCGACAATCTGCTTCTGAATGCTTTCAAGCGTTCCTCGGAGTGCCTTTATTTGTTGTTCTCTTGGCGAAGGTTCTGGTTTTGGCGCATGGCTTCGAAGCGCTTCTAAATCTAGTATAGCTTTAATTTTGGCTTTAATATTGCCTAATTCACTCGGCCTCCTTTGCGTGTGTTTAGGGGTTACACCCGCCCCCATTACACTTGATTTTGGTCTGAACCTTCTTTTTGCCATGAATTTACATTCCAATCTTTTTGAGGTTCTCCAGTTTGGCATTACCCATTAATATCAATCGATAAACGATTTAAATATCTAATCTGCATTTTTCATCATTTCCTCAATCATCCTCTGCACTTCCCTTGCCTCGGCTTTTCCCTTTGTCTGCCGCATCACCAATCCAACCAAAAAATTCAGGGCTTTTGTTTCGCCTTTCTTCAGGTCCTCAACCGCCTGCGGGTTTTCATTCAAAACTTTTTCAACAATTGCAGCGGTTTCATCAGACTTCATGTCCTTCAATAAATTGTTTTTCTGCAAAAATTCTTTTGGCGGAATCTTTTCATTCACGTACTTGATCATGGCTTCCTTTGCGTTTTTCTCGGAAACCATTCCTTTCTCCAGCAGTTCAAGCAGTGCGGTAATTTCATTTGCTTCAAGGCGCAACTGGCTCAGGGAAAGGTTGCCGTGATTCAGTATTGCAAGCAACTCGCGCGTCAAAAACTTTGCGGAAAGTTTTGGGTCAATGGTTTTAGCGGTTTCATCAAAGAGCCCTGCAAGGGAAATGTCAGAGCTTAAGACCTTTGCATCGTATGCAGGCAAGCCGAATTGCTTTTCAAGCCTTTGCGCTTTTTCCTGCGGCAGTTCAGGCAAGGCATTTTTCACATCGGAAATCTGCTTTTCGCTTAACTCAATTGAAGGCAAATCCGGCTCAAAAATGTAACCGTAATCCTCTTCAAATTCTTTTTTCCTCAGGCTGCGCGTGGAACCAGTTGCCTCGTCAAATGAACGAACTTCCCTTTCAACTTTACCGCCTTTCCCTAAAGCTTTTCTCTGCCTTTCAATTTCAAACAAAAGCGCCTTTTCAACCGCCTGAAACCCGGAAATGTTTTTCACTTCCACTCTCTCAGAGCCCTTGATTGAAATGTTAGAGTCAACCTTTAACGTGTCCTCGCCCTGCACAAAAACACCGAGATAGTTTAGGATGTTAAGCAGTTCATCCAAAAACTCCCTTGCCTCCGCAGGCGAATCAATTACTGGCTCTGTCACTATTTCAACCAAGGGAATGCCTGAACGATTGTAGTCAACAAGAGAATAATTCGCTGAAGCCATCCCCCCCTCATGCACTAATGCAGCTGGGTCTTCCTCCAAATGAACGCGCCTAATAACAACCGTTTTTCCCGAACGGAGCTTAACGAAACCATTTTTCGCAAGGGGAATCTCAAACTGCGTTATCTGGAAGTTTTTCGCAAGGTCCGGGTAAAAATATGTTTTGCGCGAAAAAAAGAACTCGCGGTTAATTTCGCAGTTCAATGCAAGCGCTACTCTCAACCCGAATTCCAATGCCTTTTCATTCAGCGAAGGCTTTGAGCCAGGCATTCCCAAACAGATTTCACATGTCGCGGAATTAGGTTCAGTTGCTTTTGTTGTGCAGCCGCAGAAAAGCTTTGACGCTGTGTGGAGCTGTACATGGCATTCCAGGCCAATGACTGCTTTTCCCTCGCTTTGCATTTTTCACACCTTCACTTTTTTCAGCAGTTCTTCGCGGATAAAGCGGTTTGAAGCGCAAACACTGTGCCTTTCCTTGAGGTCAATCTTTTTTCCATTGAAGTCAGTAACTATTCCGCCAGCTTCTTCGACAATCAGCTTTGCCGCAGCGTAATCCCATGGGGAAAGGCTTATCTGCGCGAAACCGTCAAAGACACCCGCGGCAACAAAGCACATTTCAAGCGCAGCAGAGCCCATGCCACGGACCCTTCTCGCAGTGTATGCAAGCTCGTTGTTTATCTGAATGCTTTTTTCCACAAGTTCCTTTGGCTCCTCAGGATAACCCGCAATTATGATTGAATCGCCCAGCTTTTTTCTGCCTGAAACATGGATTTTTTTGCCGTTAAGGAAAGCGCCTTTCCCTTTTTCAGCAGAGAAAAGATTTCTTGATACAGGGTTAAAGACAACGCCTGCCTTCACTTCGCGGTTTTCAGCGAATGCAATGGAAACCGAAAAGAAAGGGAAACCGTAAACAAAATTTGTTGTGCCGTCAATGGGGTCAATCAGCCATTCCCTAACAGCTTCGTCAGCGCTTTTCCCGCTTTCCTCTGCGAAAAAGGCGTCGCCTGGAAATTTTTTTGAAATTACTTTGATGATTTTTTTTTCGCAGGCAAAATCCGCGCTGGTGACAAAGCCCTTGATGCCTTTTGGCTTGACCTTGATTTTTTTCCCGAACATTTTGCGTGCGATTTTGCCGGCCTCAAGCGCTGCCTTTAACGCAACCTTCATTTCAGCGCTTTGCTTCATTTAACCACTTCCTCTAACGCTGAACCCACTTTAAACAATTCCTTTTCCTCTAAATGGTCTGCGCTCAACAGCAATCCAATGGGCAAATCCTTTTCAGTTCCCGCGGGCACGCTGAGGTGCGGTATTCCCGCCAAGTTTGCGGGAACAGTGCACTGGTCTGCGTGGTAATGCTGCAAGGGCGTGAGTTTTTCAATTTCCGAGAACTTTGGCGCAATGAAAGGCATTGTCGGATGAGCCAAAACGGAAAATTTCTTGAACGCCTGCTTGAACTCGTTGATGAGTTTTGTGCGCACCTTCATTGCGTTAAGGTAATAGGCGTCACGGTAACCGCTCATTCTCGCAAACGTGCCGATGATTATCCTTCGCTTTGCCTCTTCACCGAAAGCATCGCTTCTCACCGAAGAAAAATATTCATCAAAGTTTCCCTTAAGCTCTTTTTCAAAGCCATAGCGCATTCCACAGTACTTTGCCAGGTTAGTGCTTGCCTCTGCGGTTGTAATCATATAGTATGCGGCAACCGCGTACTTTGCGTTCAACGGCAGGGAAACATTCTCCACTTTTGCCCCTTCTCCTTCAAGTTTTTTTATCGCATTCCAGCAGGCGCCTGAAACCTTTTTGTCAATGCCCTGCCAATCAATTAATTCCTTTACAACCCCTATTTTCATTCCCTTCACGCCTTCACCGCAAGCCTTTTCATAATCATCAGTTTTTTGCACGAGTGTGGTGCTTTCCTTTTCATCCGCTCCCGCAATCACTTCCAAAAGCAAGGCACTTTCTTCGACTGTTTTTGCCATCGGGCCTATCTTGTCACAGCTTGAAGCGTAATCCATTAAGCCATAGCGGGAAACCCTTCCGTAAGTCGGGGTGAAGCCCGTGACGCCGCAAAAGGATGCCGGGGCAGCAATGCTTCCCCCAGTGCTTTCACCGAAGGAAATGTGCGTTAAAGAGGTTTGCGCGGTTATCCCGCCGCTGCCTCCGCTGCTTCCGCCAGTGCACCTGTTTTTGTCAAAAGGGTTTTTTGGAACCTTAAAGCCAATGCCCACATTCACGCTGAATGAGCCGAAGCCAAATTCGTCCTGCGCGGTTTTTCCCACAATTATTGCGCCTTCGGCTTTTGCGCGTGCAACAACTGTCGCATCAAACAATGGCTTATAACCTGAAAGTATTTTGCTTCCGCCAGTGCTCTCCATGCCTTTAACGCAGATTGCATCTTTGACTGACAATGGAACTCCGAGGAGCTTTCCTTTAATTTTTCCTTTTTCTTTTTTTATTTGCCTGTCCAGCTCTTTTGCCTGCTCTAACGCGTTTTTTTCCGCCAGCAGGTTGAAGTGGTTGAATTCCGCGTTGTTTTTTTTTGCCTCTTTAAGGAATTTTTCCATGTGGTCTTCCACTGAAAGGCTTCCGTCCCGCGCTTGCCTTGCGAATTCCTGAACCGAAAGCAATTTCATTTTTCTCCCTCTCCGAGGTCTTTTGCCATCAGCAAGGCATTGCCGCCTTTTCCGTATTTTTCAAGGAAAATTCCCGTGACATAAAATTTGTGCTTTGAGTAAAACCTTATCGCGTCAAAATTCTTCTGGTTAACGTAAAGGAAAAGCTTTTTTTTGCCGTTTCCCCTTGCGTGCTCTTCGGCTTTTTCCATTAACGCCGCGCCGATTCCCTTGTGCTGGAATTTTTTCAGCACGGAGAGAAAGCGGAGCCTTGAGCCATAAGTGTAATTTGGCTGCACTGAACAGAAACCAAGTGCCTTTCCCTTGTGCTCGGCAATGAAAAAGGCGTCCTTTCCCCTTTGCGCTTTTTTAAGCCACTCAATATTCATTTTGGCAACGTAATCAAAGCCGTCGTTCCGGTTTATTTCAAGCATTGCGGGAAAATCCTTTGCCGAAGCCCGCCTTATCTTTGCATGCACTTTTACCATTACAGCACCTTCGGCCCCTTGAAGTAACCGTCTTTTTTCAGCTTTGTGAGCGAAAGAGCTTCTTCCTGTGAAAAGCATTTGCTCACAGTGTCTTTCCTTAAAACGTTTTTCATTGGAATCGGCTGAAAGGAAGGCTTTTCTTTTTTCACGTCAAGCTCATCAAGCTTTGAAAAGGCATGCAGTACTTCCTGCAATTGCGGCAGAAAAACCGCTATCTCTTTTTCACTCAGCTTTAGCCTTGCGTTCCTTGCAACGGCTTCAAGCAGTTCCCGGTCAATTTTAGGCTTAGCCATGCATTCGCCTTTTCTAAACGTGTTGAACAAATGAATAACTTTTACTCAATTTTGCTTTTAAATGCCTCATCCGTTCACCACGTTTATTTCCCTGAATCAATCTTTAGCTTCAATTCCTTTAACTGTTTTGAATCAACATCAGAGGGCGCGCCGTCCATCAGTGAAACACAGGACTTGTTTTTTGGAAAAGCAATGACTTCGCGTATGGACTCGTTTTTAGTGAGAATTGCGACAATCCTGTCAAAGCCAAAGGCAATGCCCCCATGCGGAGGGGGGCCGAACTTGAATGCCTCCAAGAGAAAGCCGAACCTTGTTTGCGCTTCATCCTTGGAGATTCCGAGAACAGAGAAAACCCTTGACTGTATATCCGCGCGGTGAATCCTAATGCTTCCGCCTCCGAGCTCCACGCCGTTCAAAGTGATGTCATAGGCGCGGGCCTTTGCCTTTTCAGGCGATTTTTCAAGCAAAGGCAAATCAGCTTCCCTAGGGGATGTGAATGGATGATGCATTGCATTCCACTTCCCGTCCTCTTCACTCCATTCAAGCAAGGGAAAATCCGTTACCCACAAAAAATTAAACTTTTTTTCGTCAATCAATTTCAATTCTTTTCCAAGCTTTACACGCAAATTCCCCAATGAATCCGCCACGATTTTTCTCTGGCCGGCGACAACCAGCACAAGGTCGCCTTTTTTCGCTAGGCATTTTTTCGCGATTTTTTCCAAAAGCTCTTTTCCCAAAAATTTTTCAACCGGGGATTCAATTCCGGAAGCGGAAACTTTTATTGGCACAAGTCCCTTTGCGCGGAAAATCTTAACAAACTCAGTTAACTCTTCAATTTGCTTTCTTGAATATTCAGCGCATTTTTCCGCGACAATTGCCTTGACTTCCCCGCCTTCCTTCACAGCTTTGCTGAAAACCTCAAAGCCGCATCCCTTAACCAAATCAGTCAAGTCAATCAATTCCATTCCAAAGCGCGTGTCAGGCTTGTCAGAGCCAAAGCGCGCCATTGCTTCCTCGTGCGTTATGCGCGGGAAAGGCGTTTTCACCTCAACGCCTAAAACGTCTTTCCAGATGCGCTTCAGCATTCCCTCTGCAACCGCCAAAACGTCATCCTCGTTCACAAAAGACATTTCCACGTCTATTTGCGTGAACTCCGGCTGCCTGTCCGCCCTCAAATCCTCGTCCCTGAAACATTTTGCAAGCTGGTAGTACTTGTCAAAGCCTGAAACCATGAGCAATTGCTTGAACAACTGCGGGCTCTGGGGCAAGGCAAAAAATTTTCCTTCATGAACCCTGCTTGGAACAAGGTAATCCCTTGCCCCTTCCGGAGTGCTTTTAGCGAGAATCGGCGTCTCAATCTCCAAAAAGCCTTTTTCGTTAAAATAATCGCGCATTGCCTTTGCTGCCTTATGCCTTGCAATGATGTTTGCCTGCATTTCCCCGCGCCTTAAATCAAGGTAGCGGTATTTGAGCCTGACATCCTCTGAAACGCCTATCCTCCCACCTAACTCAAATGGCAGTGCCTCTGCCTTTGAAAGGATTTCAAGCACGCTCGCGTTAACCTCAATTTTTCCAGTGTGGATTTTCTCGTTCTCTGTTCCCTTAGGCCTTTTCCCCACAATGCCTTCAACCTTGACAACAAACTCGTCCCTTAATGCTTTCGCGGTTTCATGGGCTTTTTTTTCCTTTTCAGGGTTGAATACCACTTGCGTTACCCCTTCCCTGTCCCTTAAATCAATGAAAATCAGGTTTCCATGGTCGCGCCTGCTTGAAACCCAGCCCGCAAGCTGGACTTTTTTGCCGACCGCCTTTTCAGTCAATTCCCCGCATGAATTTGAGCGATACATGGGTTATCCGAATAGAATTAACTGGTAAAGCTTTAAAAAAACAGCCATTACATGCAATAAACGGCAAAGTTTCTAGGCAAATTCTCCCAGCACTTTCTGGCCTTTCGCGTTAAGCGCCCTGGCAGGAATCTTGAGTTTTCTTTGCACGGAGCTGGCGAATTCCTTTGCATAGCCGTGGTGCGTCAAAACAAGCTTTGGCTCGGCTTCCTTCACGTAACGCGTCAACTGCGAGAAATCCGCGTGGTCCGAGAGCGGAAAAATTTTTGAATAGCCGTTGCCGTAATGCCAGCCGGTTGCAAGAGCGGAAACGACTTTTTTTCCAAGCGAATAGCTTAACGCTTCAAGCAAATTCGCGTCAACAAGCGAAGGCGGCATAATCAAAACCGAGCTTTCCTTCAAATTATGGTTTAGCTTCAAATATTTGCCTAACTTCACGCCGTTTGCCTCGTAAATTTTATTGTTTTCAAAAATGCTTTCATGAACTATGGGAGTTTCATGCGAGAACTCGTTCACTATGCGTGTCAACTCCTGCGCTTTTCCCGTTGCATAACCCGCCATGACAACAAAGCGGTTTTGCTTCAAATTTGATTCAAGCCATTTCTCCATTTCCCCGTAAACCCTTTCCCTTTCGGGAAAAACAAACTGCGGCATTCCAAAAGTGCTTTCAATCAGCAAAACATCTCCCGCCAAAATTTCAGCTGGCTCAAACAAAAGGCTTTTCTGCAATTTGAAATCAGAGGTTGCAACAACTGTTTTTCCATCCGCTTCAATTTTTGACTGGCTTGAACCCAGAATGTGCCCCGAGGAATGCAGTGAAACGTCAAAGCCATCCAAAGAAAATTTTTTTTTGAAGGAATGGCCGTGAATCCGCGCTTCAGCCGAAGCCTTTTTCTTGACCAGTTCCGCGGTTTCTTTTGAGGCGAAAAAATCACTGGAACAATTGGTTTTCGCGTGGTCTGAGTGCGCGTGCGAAATCAAAACATTTGAGTTTTTTGACTTTGAGGCATCAATGAACAGCTTTGCGCCCTTTGCGCCCTGGATGCAGACGCCTCCCCCAAAAGAAAACAAGTCAGGCATGAATAGAATACGAAGGCAAAAAATATAAACTTGAGTTGCGTAATAGTTATTGGTTGCAATGGCTGAAATCGGCGCCTTAAACGACAAGCTGCTTGAATCGTTAAATGAGCTGCATAACTCGGTCAGCTCCAAAAAATGGTCTTCTTTTAACCGCGCATCCTTCGTTCACAGCCTTAACTCATCAATCCACGAATTGCAGGGAATAGAGTCAATTTTGGAGTCAATGCGCATTGAATTGGACAGGAGCCCTGAATCAAATTCCCCTGACGTTGAATCTTATCTGACAGAGCTTCACTCGCTTTTGGCTGTGCTGAAAAGGAACGCGAACCTGGAGCAGTCAAGGCAGGAAAAGGAAAGAATGCGCGAAGGCGAAAGCGCCATGCCGGACATTGCAGCAAAAGTCCACGCTGGAGAGCTTTACTCTTCAATTGAACAAAAGCTTTTGTCGCTGCTGCTGAAAATGCGTTACCTCGGGGAAAGGATAAGCGTCTTTGAAAAAAAAGTGTACTCTGCGCCAATCGCGGAGAAAGGCGTTCACAGAAACGTTTTGCAGCTGCTTGAATCAAAAGAAGAGGAGCTGCAGGAAATGCGCGGAAAATTTGAGAAAGCGCGCAGCAACATTTTCCTAGGAAGAATTGAGGAAAACACCTCAAACGATTTGGAGCACGAATTGAATGAATTGTCAAGAAAACTTGAAGGGCAGAATGTTTTGTTTGAAAAGGAAATGAGCGCTCACGAAAAGCAATTGAACTACCTTCTGTCAACGCAATTTGAATTAAAGCGCAGGCAAAAAATAATTGACGAATTGCTGATGAGGCAGCTGGAAAAATCCTCCATTCTGATTACCTCGCTGAAAAAGGAAAGGGATTACGCGAAAAAAATCGTTTTAGACATAGAGCACGAAACACTGCAGCTCCGCAATTCCTATTCAAAGCAGCTTCTGAATCTGGAGCAGGACAAATTAAAGGCAAAAAAGCAAGTCAGGGAACAATTGGGCAAAACAACTTCAAGGCTCCAAAAGGAACTGCGCGACAAGCACGACTTATTGCATCACTTCCGCTCCATTGCAGAGGAAAAAGACGAAAGCATTAGGAAACTGAATGCAGTGCTCGCGGAAAAAAACGCGAAAAAAAAAGCGAAGAAAAAATAAACTTGTTCACTGCTTTTTATGCAATGCAATCAAATCATAGAATTTTTCCCTTTCAGTCGCAAGGAAATGCCTTCCTTTCTGCACAATGGCTTCAGCAGGCCTTCCGCGCAGATTGTAAGTTGAAGCCATTGAGTAACCATAGGCTCCAGCGCAAAGGATTGCAAGGACATCGCCTTCCTTTGTTTCAGGCAAGGCGCGCAGTTTTTCCTTTGGCTGGTTGAATGCATCCCCGGACTCGCATAAGTTGCCTGCAACAAGGACTTTTTTCGTTTTCCTTGAATGCACGTTATTGCAGTTCACTATTTCGTGATAGGCGCCGTAAAAAGAGGGGCGTATCAGGGAATTAAAGCCAGAGTCAACTCCGAGAATTGGAACGTTTTTTTCCTCAACTGTATTCACTTCCGTTAAAAGCACAGTTGAATCGCCTACAATGAATCTTCCAGGTTCAATTGCAATCGCGGCTCCGAGTTTTGATTTCTTCATTTTATTGCAGATTCCTTTCGCATAAGCATTAAGCGGAAAATCTTTCTGCTCTTTTTTATACCTTATTCCCGGGCCTCCGCCGAAATCAACAAACTCAAGGGGCTTGCCAAGAATTTTTTCCGCTTTCCTTGCAATGAGAAGCGTTTTGCCAACAGTTGCAAGGAAAGCATTCACATCTTTTCCCAGCCAGCCGGAACCAATGTGCTGGTGCAATCCGATTACGTTAAGGCCAAGTTTTTTTGCCTCGCTGAACGCATTCAAAATTTTTTTCTCCGGGACGCCGAACTTAATGAACTTTCCAGCAGTAATGACATGCCCGTGATGCCCCGCGCCAACTCCAGGGTTCCAGCGGATTGAAATGTTCTTGTTTTCCGGCCTTAAAGCTGCAAAGCGCCTTAACTGGGAAAAAGAATCAACGTTGACCGTAACACCCAATTCAGCCAATTCTTTCAGGTCATTGTTTGAAACGCTTGTGCCAGTGAACAAAATTTTTTCTTTGGGGAAACCTGCAAGCAAAGCCATTCTCACTTCATTCGGCGAAACAGCGTCAACCCATGCGCCTTCTTTCTGCAAAAGCTTTAAGAGAAAGAGGTTGCTGTTTGCCTTTAAAGCGAAATGAACCCTAACATCCCTGTTAGCGCAGGCACTGAACGCCTTTTTGGCGCTTTGGAAGTTTTCAATCACCCTGTCCGCATTGATTGCGTAAAGCGGTGTTCCATAAGCGCGCGCAAGCTCCGCACATGCAATTCCGCAGAGAAAAAGCCTGTTGCCTTTAACCTCTAAATTCCCTTTTTTCTCCCACCACTGCATCTCATGCCTCCAATGAACCTTCAAAAACCTTTTCCGCGGAACCCTTTAGCAGCACGCCTTTATCAACTTTTATCTGCAAGGTTCCGCCAGGCTGCTCCACTGACACCCATTTCCCTTTCTCCAAAACACCTTCGCTTATGCCCGCAAGAACAATTGCAATGCTTCCTGAACCGCAGGCCTGTGTTTCGCATGCTCCGCGCTCGTGCACACGCATTTTCACGTTAGAGGGGGACAGAACATTAACGAATTCCGCGTTCACTCTCTTCGGCGCGAATTTTTCACTGAACTCCATTGCATGGCCGAATCTTTCAACTGGAAAGCCCTCCACTTTTTCCTTTAAAAAAATCACTGCATGCGGATTGCCAACATCAACTGGCCAGAACTCAAACGACTTTCCTTCAACTGAAATAACTGCCTTTGCCCCTGCCTCTGCTTTGCCTAAAACCTGTATTTCCACTTCCGCCTTGTTTTCCCTGCCTTGAAATGAAACAACTTTTGCATTAACCAATCCCGCAATTGTTTCAATCAAAAAATCCTTTTTCTTTTTCCCTTCCAACAAAAATTTTTCCAATGCAACGCACCTCAATCCGTTAACGCAGTTCTCGGCCTCGGAGCCATCCGCGTTAAACAGGCGCATCCTGAAATCCGCTTTTTTTGACGAAACCATGAACAGCACTCCATCAGCGCCGATTGAGAAGCGGCGGTTGCAGAATTTTTTCGCGAAAGCAGCCTTGTTTTTCTCCGGCACGAGTTCCTTTGCCTGCTCGTCTATGACAATGAAGTCATTTCCTATTCCGTGGATTTTGGAAAAAGCTATCCGCATAATTTTCTCACTTTCCCGTAAGGCGTTCCGCTGCCTCTTTTGTCTGCTCCAGCGATGCAACCAATGCAAACCTCGCGCGGTCAGCCCCAGGGTTTACTCCGTTAAATGTTTCACTAATGAGGTTGCCTGGAGTCGCATTGATTCCTTTTTTTTGCAGCAACTCAACGCAGAATTCCTCGGGCTTCCTTTTCCCTGGCAATTTTGCCCACAAATAAAATGTTGCTTCCGGTTTTTTCACTTCCATTCCAATGCCTTGGAGCGCGGGAACCAATGCGTCCATTCTCTGAACGTAAACTTTATTCATTTCCCCAACAACTTCATCCGCGTCAAGCGCGGCAATCGCAGCGTCCTGAATGAATGTTGCAACGCCTGAATGGCTTTTCTGCTCAAACAATTTGTAAGCGCGCATTATTTCGGGGTTTTTTATTGCGGCAAAGCCCACGCGGTAGCCAGTCATCAAAGCCCTTTTGCTTAACGAGTGCACTGCAATGCTGCACTGCTCCGCGTTCCGCACTTCCAGAATGCTGTGAGGTGGCTCTTTGTAATAGTTCTCGCAATAGCATTCATCGGAAACAAGCACTACTCCGTTGTCAATCGCAAAGTCAACAAGCTCTTTCAGCTTTTCTTTTCCGTAAACCTTTCCGGTTGGGTTATGCGGGCTGTTCACATACAAAATTTTAGCTTTTTTCACAGCATCTTTCGGCAGGCTTTCAATATCGGGCTCGAAATCGTTTTCCTCTAAAATGTTGAGGTAATGCGTTTTTCCCCCGGCTATAACCGTTCCGTCAGTGTAAGGCGGATAGCCCGGGTTTGGAATAAGCACTATGTGCCCTTTATTGGGTTCAATGAAGTGCTGTGGCATCAGAAAAATGCATTGCTTGGCGCCAAAATTGCTTACAATCTCTGAACCTGAAACTTTAACCCTGAACCTTTTTTTCAGCCATTCCGCTGCTTTCTCCCTGAATTCCTGTTCGCCAATTGAATTAGGGTAACCGCTGCTTTTCCTTGCATCAACAGCATTTTTGCATGCCTCCCTGACAACTTTTGGAGTTGCATCAGTGGGGTCCCCTACGCCAAAATCAATCAGCCTTTCTCCCCATTTTTTTTGCGCTTCAAGTTTTTTCGCTTCAACCGCCTCAAACGGGTAAGGGGCATTCAGAATCTTCCGCAAATTCGGGTTTAAAAAAGGCTTAAACTGCATTGTTCCACGAAAAAATTACAAAGCACAGTTTTTTTAAACTCTTTTAAGCCCAAAAGCATTGATGAACATCGCTTTAATCGGTTTGGGGAAAATGGGCCGCACCATAAAACAGCTGGCGGAAGAACAAAAACTAATAATAGTGGCAACAATCGACCCCACTGCAAAGGACGCTGACTACAAGGAAATAAGCAAAGAGGCGGTTGATAAAGCGGATGTATGCATTGACTTTACAAATCCCTCGGCGGTAATGGATAACATAAAAAAGCTCGCGGAATTCAAAAAAAACATTGTCTTAGGCACAACTGGCTGGAACGAACACGAGGCCGAGGTTAAAAAAATCGTTGAAGAGTCAGGCATTGGATTGATTTACGCTTCAAATTTTTCAATCGGCCTGGCGTTGTTCAAGCGAATTGTGGAGGACGCATCGCAATGGTTCCACAAGTTCCCGGAATACGATGTTTTCGGCTACGAGTTGCATCACAACACGAAAAAGGATTCCCCGAGCGGCACAGCGAAAACGCTTGCGGAATCAGTGCTGAAATCATATCCGCGAAAAACAAAAGCAGTTTATGAAAAACTTGACCGCGCCCCTGAAGCCAGCGAGCTACACTTCGCTTCTGTTCGCGGGGGAAGAATTCCAGGCACGCACATAATAGGCTTTGACTCGGAAGCAGATACTATTGAACTGAAACACACTGCGAGAAGCAGGCTTGGCTTTGCATCAGGCGCATTAAAGGCTGCGGAATGGGTTAAAGGCAAAAAAGGCTTTTACTCAATTGACGACATGATTAACGAAATGATTGCGCAAAAATAAACCGGAAAAAAAAGTTTCATTCAATTTCTTCTTTCTGCGGGAACAGCGATTCAATTATCAGCTCGCCCCATTTTTTGAGCAATCGCTTTTTTTCCGTTTCAGTTTCCCTTTCATCAGAATCATTTTCCGCTGAAGTCTCATCAACCGCCTTTATCACCTGAACACCGGAAGCGACTTCCACGTCAACAAGCTTTTCAAGCAAAACGCTTACAGTTCCGCTTTCCTCTCCCTCTGAATAAAAAAAGCAAACGACAATCAATTCAAATTCATCCCCAAGGCGCTTTGCCTTTCCCGGAATGTCAAGCGCGCCAGGCAAAACAAAGACCTCTGCCTCCGCATTGATTATCTCTGTCTCCAAAAACTCCTGCATTGCCTCAGTCAAATCCAAAGACGAATCCTTTGAAGAAATTATTGCTATTCTCATTTCTTTCACTCCACCCATTTCCACAAATCAAATGGTTCCTGCCTTCCTTCCAGCCATACAAGCACTTCGATTTTCTGCTTTTCATTGGAGGCGCTTAAATCAATTTTGCGTGATAAGCTTTTTTCTTCTTTTGCCTGCAGCAAAACGTTTTCATCCGCAACTTGAGCGCCGTCCAAAAATATTTTGTACTGGAAGTTTTTCGCTGAATCAAAAGAATTTTTAATTGAAAACGAAAAATTGTTTCCATTTGATTCGTTCAGCCATGCCTCGGAAAAACCCGCGGGGGGCTTGGAGTAAACGCTGAATGCAATGAGTGCCGCAACCAAAAGCACAAGTATTGCCATAAACCAGTAAAACCAGTTAAATTCCCTTTCCTTTGGCTGAATCTTTTCATCCATTAAAGGCTTGTGCGCACAAAAATATTTATATATGTTTAATGCCTTATCTTAGCGTTAAAAAGTGGTTTTTTTTGCCGATGCAGGATTTTGACAGGTTTGACTCGCCTTCATATGGAAGCGGGGTGGAGATAGTCGAGGAAACGCCTTTAGGCAGGGCAATGGAAGTGGGCGAACAGGGAAAAAAATTCCTTCCCCTTATTGTCTTAGTGATTGTCATAGCGGCAATCGGCTGGTTTGCATTTGATTTCTTTGTAGGCAGCTATCACGATGTATCTTTCACGGTGAATGACACTGAAGGCGATTCAATCGGGGGCTGGACAGTTCAGGTTTCAGGCGAAGACGGCATGCCAATAAAGGAACTTAAGGCAGGGGATTCAATCAAGCTCAAGCAAGGCTCCTACTCTTACGATGCCGGAGCCCCAGGCTACAAGGCTGTTTCTGGCGCACTATCAGTTGGCAGCGAAGGCACAAAGGAGACGGTTGTCCTTGAAAAAAACGTTTCACTTGAATTATCGCTTGATTTTCCCGCAACGCTTTACACTGGCCAGACAAAGGAAATAGATGTTTCGCTTTCAAACAAGGAGTCAGGCGAAGAGGCAATAGAGATTGTCGCAGGCGGAGACCTGGCATCAATTGTTTCCTCTCTTGAACTGCAGGCGGGAGGCACAAGGCTTTCCTCGATTCCCCCTGGAATAACTGACGCAAAAATCGTTTTGAAAGTGAAGGATGACGTTTCAAAGGACAAAATCAAGGAAGGCCTGTCAGCAGAGTTGAGGGTTAAGGGCCTGAACAATAAGAACGCAAAGGCCAGCGCGAAATTTGAACTGGTGAAACTGGACCTTTCGAAAATCAAGCTTTCACTGTCAAACCTTAGCTTTGGCGCGGTTTCAGCGGGAAAAACAGTCACAAAAATAATTGATGTGACAAACAGCACTGGAAGCGAGATTGACGGCATAAGCGTTGGCCTGTCCATTTCCACTGCAGGCGACAACGACCCTGCAACCGCCGAGCAATGGTTTGAAATCAGCCCGACTACAATCGATTCCCTTCCCTCAGGAAGTAGCGGCAAGACCGTTGTAACGGTCATTTTCAGGCCGCCTGTTTCAGCGCAGGCTGACTCTATAGCTGGCACAGTTAATTTTTCCAACGATTTCTGGTCAAGCAAAATAAACCTGGTTAGCACGAGCGTCAAGGCAACGGAAATAAAGTTCTCTGTAAGCGGAGTGCAGAAATCATATTCAATAAAAAAGGATTCTGGCACAGGCCTTTACACGACCGAGTTAGAGCAGGTCACCGTGAAAAACAGTTCCGATGTGCCGGTTTCGCTTATAACAATTAACGCAGAGTGCAATGGCACGATAAGCAACTGGATTTCAATCAACCCTGACCTATTCCAGAGCCTTGACGCGGGAGACGACCAGCTAATTAACATGCAGATAAACGTGCCCAACACAGAGCCCGCGGAAAGCATCAAATACTGCTTTTTCCGCTTAGACTATGCAGACCCCGCAAGCGGAAGCCAAGTCAACGCATTCGAACAGCAATTCGTTGTGCAGACAAGCGGGTGAAAATTCAGCCAGTCAGCCTTATTTCAAGCGAATTATAGAGTGCTTTCAGGTAAATCATCTGCTTTTCCCTTATTTTCTCAATGATTCTATACTTTGTCAAAATGTTTGCATCGCGGCTGACTGCCTCCTGCTTTCTTTTCAGTTTTTTAGCAAGTTCGGAAATCGTTTTTCTCCCGCTCTGGTGCTTTATAATATAACCAAGCAGTTCAAGCCTTTTAGGGGAAAGCAATTGATGAAACTCTTCAGTGTCCTTCAAGTAAAGCGAGTGCGTTCCAGGCTTTGCCTTTGAAGGGTATTCAAAGACCTCTTTAATGTCCCTCTGCATTTCCCCGCCAATGTTTATTACAAGCCGTTTCATTTGTTTCACCTAACAGATATATAACCTGTTAGGTTATATAAACCTTTGCGGTTTTTCCCTATTTTTCAAGGAATTTTGAGCGGTAAACCGCCCATTTTTTCCTTATGTCTTCCATAAACTCTTCAAGAGTTTCGTAGCATTTTTCCCTTTTCAGGTAAATTTTTTTCGGCGGCTTATGAAAAAACTGGTGGACGTTTACTGCTTCCCTTTCGGAGCAGTCAAATCTAATAACCTCGCATATTTCATCGCCAACCGTCGTTAAATAGATTACTGCGAATTCCTCCACTTCCTTGAAGTCCGGCGAAAAAACAAACCTCACAAACAGCTTGTTTTCTTTTTCCTTGTCAAGGTATTCGCTCCAGCTCTGCTGCCTGTCGTTTGCAACCATTAGAAATCCCTTTAATCTGAATGAAAAAGCCCCGAGAGGGATTTGAACCCCCGACCCCCTGCTATGAGGTGGAATTGGAAACGCCCCTGGAACTAATTCTGTCCAGATGTCTTTTATTGGAAAACCCGATTTGATTGAGATATGTTGAAACTGCTTGTTCTGAATTTATCTGCACTCTCGTGCTTGAACTATTTCTTTTGGCATTAATTCCCAATCTTATTAACTCAATATAAACTTGTTCGATGATCCGTTCATTTTTCATGTGTAATTCGATTCGCATGTAAGGTGTTTTGTAAATTTTTCGTTTGTCAAAGTGAACTCCACCATCAGTATTGAATAACCCCCTCAACAGCGCACAAATGTTGGTCTTGTCTGAATCCAATACCTCTCCAGGTATTAAAACTGAAGCGGATTTTTTCCCTGCAGGAAACCCGAACCTTTTAGTCATAAATTCAAATAATCTTTTTGAATAAAAAGTAACCCATAACGCATTGGCTTTTGTTCTTATATATGGCTTTTCAAAGCCGAATAATTGCTTCGCATACGGAATAATCAAATTGTTGTAATAGTCCGCATCCAACTTGGAATGTCCTGCAAACTGGGTCATGTAATGCCCGTTGTAAGCGTTTGTGAAACCATCTCCTATAAATGCGCCTAAAAATTCGCAAAGCTTTTCATTTAAAGGCATGGCTGAGTCAAAGTCGTATTTTGCATTTAATAACCTGTTTTCCCTGGCTTTAGCCCTTCCGTCATCGAAAATTTTTTTATGTCTAGAATAAGTAATGCAGCCGCCCTTTGATTGGCCCCAGTTGGAGGGCATTATTGTTACGGCATTTTCGAACCTTTTTCGCATGCGCGATGGCACGAGATTTATCAGAGCCTCGAATTTGCCCGAAGGCAGGGAATATGTCCCTTTCCTGTAATCCCACAATTTTCCAATACGCACATTTAGAAAAACAGCGAGTTCCCGCCATGAATTGAACTTTCCCGTGTTTCTAGCGCACTCAAAAAAATTTGAAGCTTCTTTTTTAGAGCTAAAACTAACCCTATTATTCATATTATAAAAAAGGAGCAATCAATTTTTATTCTTTGTCTCTGAACTGGCAGGGCACAAGGTAAAAGCAGAGAAAAAGCCGCGGGGGGGAATCGAACCCCCAGTCTGCGCATTACGAGTGCGCTGCATTGCCGTTGTGCTACCGCGGCAGCAAAAGAAGAATTTGGTGGAATTGAATTAAAACTCTTTTCCTTCAGAATTTTTCCTTTCCAAGCGACAAAAGCCAGAGCGTTTGAGGCAAATCGCTTGTTTTCACGCGCTTCTGCTTCATTGACGTCCTTTCCCTCAGTGTAACCGTGTTATCCTTTAAAGAGTCAAAGTCACAGGTGATTGCATAAGGCACGCCGATTTCGTCAACGCGCGCATACCTTTTCCCAATGCTTCCACTGCCATCAAAAAGTGATTCAAAGCCAAACGAGACAATTTCATCATGAAGTTTTTTTGCCTTTAAGTCAATGCCTTCCTTGTTCACCAAAGGAAAAACTGCAACAAAGTAAGGCGCGAGCTTTGGCTGCAGGTCAAGGAAAACCCTTTCCTCCGGCCCGCGCTTTTCTTTCCTGTAAGCCAAGTCAAGCAAAACAAAGAATGTTCTGTCAATGCCTGCGCTTAACTCAAAAATGTGCGGCAAAAATTCTTCGCCATCCTCTTTCACTGTCAAAGCCTTTTTGCTTTCCTTTGCATGCCCTTTCAAGTCATAATCGCTTCGGTTGTTGCATGCAATCAATTCAATCCAGCCAAGTGAGGAAAGAACCTCAAAGTCAAAGGCCTCTTTCGCGTAAAACGCCTTTTCGTCTTTGCCTAACTGCCTGAAGCGCATTTTTTCAAGCGGAACGCCAAGCAATTCAAACAATTTCTGGGTGCGCGCAAGGTAATAGGCAATCATTTTGCCGGAAATAATTTTTTTCGCAATCGCGTCAGAGCAGGAAATTTGCTGAATTTTTTCCGAACCGTCAAGCATTAAATTCAATTCATATTTTTCCACTTCAACCCATTTCTCAACTTCATCCGCTTTCTTCGGGTTGAAGAAAATCTCCAATTCCATCTGCCCGAACTCGCGCGCCCTCAGCAAAGTGTTTCTTGGAGCGATTTCGTTTCGGAAAGAAGCCCCGGCCTGTGCAATGCCGAGCGGCAGATTTTTTCGCATTGTCTTGTACAAGCGGTCAAAGTCAAGGAAAATGCTTTGGCAGGTTTCAGGGCGAAGATAGCAGGGCTGGTTTCCTGTTGCGCCAATATCAACTTTCATCATCATGTTGAATTTCCTGACTTCATTGAACTGGTTGCTTTTGCATTTCGGGCACTTCACTTCGTGTTTTTTTATTAGTGCATCCAGCTCTTTTGTGGCAAGGCTTTCAGGCACCAATCCCTTTGAAACAGATGCAATCAACTGGTCTGCGCGGTGCAGGGAATTGCATTTCTTGCATTGGACTATGGGGTCGTTAAAGCTCTCAAGGTGCCCTGAAGCGCGGAAAACCGCTTCCGGCAAAATCTGCGAGCCAAAGATTTCAATAAAGCCTTCTTTTTCCACCAGCTCCCTGCGCCAGAAGTCAACTACCTTGCGCCTTATCCTCTCGCCTATTGGGCCGAACTCCCAAAAGCCGGAGGGAGAGTTAGCGTAAATCTCCGCCGTGGGATAGAAAAGGCTTCTCCTGAGCGCTAGATTAATGATTTCCTCTGTTGGCATTCCTTTTCACTTAACTAACTGGTTTTGATAGTGTTTATAAACAATTCTTCCATACCATATCTAAAAGTTTAATTTTTTTCAGAGGGGTAAAATGGCTAAAACAATAATGGTTGTGGATGACGAAGAGGATGTAAGGGAAACAGTCAAAACCGTGCTGTCAAAGAACGGCTACAAAGTGCTTACAGCGATAAACGGCGATGACTTCATTGGAAAAATGGGAACGGGAAAAATTGACCTGATTCTCTTGGACATAATGATGCCCGGGATGCCGGTAAAAAAAGTCGTTGAAAAAGTCCAGAACATAAAGATTGCTTTCCTGAGCGTTGTAAGGGCAAGCGAAGCCGAGAAAGCCGACCTCTTAAAGCAAAAAAACGTGGTGGACTTCATTCAAAAGCCATTTGACATAAACGACTTGGTTAAAAGAGTCAGGAAAATCGTTGGTGGCTGACATGGAACTAAAAGCAGAACTAGACGATTACAAGACAATTCTCATTATACTTCCCCCAATGGAGTACAATGAAATGGTGGTTGATTTTGCACGCCAGCTCTCAGGCAAAGGGGTAATCTACATATCACTCAACAAAACCTTTTCGTCACTCAAAGAGATATTCGACAGGAAAAAAGTTGATTACAGCAAGTTCCTCTTCATTGACGGCATTACCAAATCCATTTCCAATCCGCCTGCGGATAAAATTGAAAACTGCCATTTCCTGGACTCAAGAAACGGAATGACACAGGTAATGATATTCCTTTCAAAGCTATTGGATGAAAATTACGATTTTGTTGTCCTTGACTCTTTCACAAACCTGCTGATTTACAACAACGAACAGGAAGTATTGAAATTCTTCTCAGGGCTTGCCGCGAAAGTAAAGGAAAAAAACAAGCACGGGCTGTTTTATGCCCTTGCCTCAAAGGAAAAACAAACAGCGATACAGGAATCCGTGATGTTTGTGGACAGAGCCATTGACCTTAGCAGGTAATGCCAGATGAAAAAGCAAACCCGAATTGCAGGGGAAAGGCAGGTTTTTCTTGGGACAATAGGCAGAAAACTCATCATAGGCTTCATTGCAACCGCATTGTTTGTGGCGATTGTGGGGTCCTTTGGCTTTTACGCCAGCCAGCAGATCGCGTCCTCTTACGAAAAAGTCAGCGGCAAGCTAAGCGAAGACCAGGTTGCAGCGCTTGAAGTAAGCGTTTACGCAAAACGCGCGGAAGGAAGGCTGCTGCTTTACCTTGCCTTGAACGACGAGAACGACAAGAATATTTTTTTTGAAAGATACGCATCGCTTGCCAGCCAAATAAAAACGCTTGAGGAAACCCTGGGCCCCACAGGGTGCTGCGGGCTGCAATTAGAGCAATTAAATGCAGGTTCAGGCAAAATCCTTGCACTGGCAAACAATCTGCTGGAATTGCATGACAGCGACCCTGAAAATTTCAGCCTTGCATCCCAGGAAAGCCTAACCAAGGAATTGCTTGAAACAACAGACGCAATGATGGAAAACGCCACCGCGCTTACAACCCATGGAATAATTGAGGAAGCAACCGAGGCGCAGAGATATGCAAAAAAATCCGAAAGCAGCCTGCTGGCATACCTTGCCCTTGGCAGCGATTCCGACAAAAAATTGTTTTTCGAAAACTATGATTCATTCCTTGGAAAAATCGCGTTGCTTGACTGGCATTTCAGGGATGAAAATGTTACTGCAGCGGAAAAACAGGAATTAGAGTCAATAAAATCAGGTTCGCCTAAGGTGCTTGAACTTGCAAACGAATTGGTTTCCTTGCGTGAACAAAACCCCGAAACATTCAAGCTTGAAGGGCACGCTGAATTAACCAGGCAATGGTTTGAAAGCTCAAGAAACCTGAGGCTTGCCGCGATAGAGATTTCATCCCTTGAAACCGAGAGGCTAAACCAAGAGCTGGATGAAGTGAACACCAACGCCCAGGCACTGCAGAGGAGAATTATGCTTGTGGTTATAGCTGCATTTGGGTTTGCAATTTTCGCAGGAATCTACATTTCCAGCACAATATCAGAGCCTATAAGGAGGCTTTACTCCGCGACAAAAGAACTGGAGAAAGGCAACCTGGACACAAGGGTTGAAATAAAAACCAACGACGAACTGGAGCAGCTGGGAAAAACATTCAACAATGCAATGGATGCATTGGGCGCAATGGAAAGGGAGCGAAAGGAAGTTGAAAGCGCAAAAACAAGCCTCCTATCCATAAGCAGCCACGAGCTGAGAAGCCCAATGACGCCAATAAAAGGCCAGCTACAGCTTCTTTTAGGGGATTATTACGGCAAAATCAGTGGAAAGCAAAGGGAATCGCTTGAAATAATACTGAGGAACACAAACAAGCTTGACCGCATAGTCGCGGATTTCCTTGACGTATCCATGATTGAAGCAGGAAGGGTTAAATTTGATTTCAGGAAAACAAAACTGAATCCACTTATAGTTGAGCTAATAGAGGAGGAAAAACACTTTCTTCCCGAAAAAAAAATAAAAATAGCAACAGAACTCGCTGATTTGCCTGAAATTGAAACTGATTCCATGCGAACAATGCAGGTGCTGAACAACCTGCTGAACAATGCGGTAAAGTTTTCACCTAACAACTCCGCAGTAACAGTGAAATCCGCGCTGAGGGAAAAAGACATTCTCTTCAGCGTCAAGGACTCGGGGGCGGGAATAGAAAAAGAAAACCTGCCTAAAATATTCAATCCCTTCTTTCAGGAGGAAAAGGCAATGAGCAGGGAACACGGCGGAGTTGGATTGGGTTTAGCAATATCAAAGGGAATCATTGACGCACTCGGCGGAAAAATTTGGGTGGAAAGCGTTAAAGGAAAAGGCTCAACTTTTTATTTCACGCTGCCATTGGAACCAATCGGAAAAAAAGCCGATTCAAAGCCATTGTTCTAGTGGTTAGCTGTTTTTTAATGGCAGTTACAGCAAAGCTTTTTAATCATTCAATGGCTTAAATCTCTTGGTGCTCAAATGAACTCAAACATTGACGCTTTGCGCAAAAAAATGATGCATTCCGTGAAGGAAAAGGTCAAGGAAAAATACAGCGGAAGGGAAGCGCACATAATCCGCGCAGTGAACGCCTTGCAGGACCTTGACGCGGTATTCAACCTCTTAAGCGAGCATTTGCATGAATGGTATGCCTACCATTTCCCTGAGCTTGATTCCGCTGTCAGGGACCCGGAGGCATACCTTAAGCTGGTTTACAATTTGGGGCAGAGGAAAAACTTTTCTGAAAAAAGCATCATTGAAATTTACCCGCAAAAAGAGGCAGCGGCAAAAATAATCAAGGCAGCCCAAAACTCAATCGGCTCTGAAATAGAGGAAACAGACCTTGCTGAAATAAAGCTGCTTGCATTAAATGCATTGAACCTAAAGGAGGAAAGGATGTTTTTGTTCAAATTCATTGAAAAATCAATGAACGAGGAATTGCCAAACTTCACAGCGCTTGCTGGGGCGCTTGTTGGCGCAAGGCTTTTAGCAAAAGCAGGCTCAAAGAAAAAATTAATGCTCATGCCTTCCTCCACTCTGCAGGTTTTGGGGGCGGAAAAAGCATTGTTCCAGCACCTTAAGAAAAAAGGAAAGCCGCCAAAGCACGGTTATTTGTTCCAGAACACTTTAGTGCAAAGCGTTAACCGAAATGCAAGGGGAAAAATTGCGAGGTCGCTTGCAGCAAAGCTCGCAATAGCCGTTAAGGCGGATTATTTTGGCGGAGAAAAAACCCTGGGTGAAAAATTAAGAAAAGGCCTTGAGCAAAGAGCGGCTTCCCTTAAATGAAAAAAATTGCTTTTGATTCTTTATGGCTGAAATGAAGGAATTGTTTCCAGGAATCTACGGGTTTGGGCAGCTTTTATTTACCAAAAACCTCTGCAAAGGCGTAAAAGTTTACGGCGAACAATTGCTTGAATCAAAAGGAGAGGAGTTCAGGCAGTGGATGCCTGAAAGGTCAAAGCTTGCTGCAGCGATAAAAAAAGGCTTAAAGGAAATGCCTGTGAAAAAAGGCGCGCACATCCTTTACCTTGGAAGCGCAGAGGGAACGACTATTTCACACCTATCTGATATCATTGGAGAGGAAGGAGTCATCTTCGGCGTTGATATAAGCGAGAGGGTCATGAGGAAATTTTTGTGGCTGTGCGAGCACAGGAAAAACATTGCGCCGATTTTAGGCGATGCAGAGCAGCCGCAAAGCTATTTGAAAGACCTTTCCGGAACAAAAGTTGATTTATTGTACCAGGATGTCAGCCAGAAAAACCAGGCGCAGATTTTTCTGAAAAACGCGCGCATGTACCTCAAAGGCGAAGGCCATGGCCTCTTGGTCATTAAGGTGCGCTCAATCAGCCAAACCGAAAAAGCGCAAAAAGTCGTTGAAAAAGAGATTAAACTGCTGGAGAAAGAATTTGAAATAATCCAGCCCGTTTCCCTTGAACCCTTTGACACAGAGCATGCAATGGTTTTATGCAAAAGGAAGTGAAAAAGGAAAAATCAGCGGATCCTTCTAACTCTCCCTGATTTGATGTCTTTGATGCTCGAAGTTATTTCTTTAAGAAAACGGTGACTTGTTTCTATCAGTTCCTGACCATGCATAGAAAGTCTCTTTTCCCTAAAACTTAACAGCGTTTTTCCTTATTAATCATTCGCATAAAAATTCTTTTGTGAAATTAATGCATAAATCAACTGCAAGCGCTTATGCGCCCTCACACATAACCTGCTTCTTTAAAATTTATTCCAATGGAAGCACTGGCGCGGGAATCAATCTAAGCGAAGGCGTGAAGGCAGAAGTGGAGGTTAGGGAAGCCGAAAAAAACTCAATGCATTTCTTCCTAAACGGCGAAAGATTCAACGCTTCGACTTCCCGCATTGCAGCGGAAAAATTATCCAAAATTTCAGGCAAAAAATTCGCGCTTGAATGCAATTTTGAATCAAAAGTGCCAATCGGCTTTGGCTTGGGTGCAAGCGGAGCAGGCGCATTTTCCCTTACGCTTGCGTTGAACAAGGCGCTCGGCGCAAGGCTTTCCTTAAAGGAATGCATGGAGCTCGCAAAACAAGCTGAAATAGAGGCAGGAACAGGCTTGGGGGATGTGATTGCACAGCAGTTTAAGGGCGTGATGTATGGCCTGCAGCCATATCCTTCAGAGAAAGTGAAGGAAATTAAATGCGAAGAAGAATTCGTGGTTTGCGGTTTTTTTTCCGCAATGAAAACCAAAAAAATAATCAAGGACAAAAGCTGGATGGAAAAAATCAACCGTTCAGGGGATTACTGCATGAAACAAATATCATTATTGCCTTCAATCAAGGAATTCATCCACCTTTCACGCGTTTTTTCAGTTGAAACAGGCCTTGCATCGGAAAACGTGCGCAAAGTGATGGAGGAAATTCCCCCGGCTTCAATGGCAATGCTCGGGGAAACAGTTTTTGTTCCAACAAGTGAACCGGAAAAAATTGAAGCGCAGCTGAAAAAATTCACTAAAAGCACGCTTGTTTCACGCATTGCAGAAAAGGGGGCGCACGAACAATGAAGCCGCCGAAATCGCATCCCCGCTTTAATTCGCTAATGCAAAGGCACCTCATTGAAGAGGCCGCAAAAAAAGGGATTGCCGCGCACGCGGGAATGATTGCACAGGGGAGGGGCGAGGCATTTGATTATCTTTTAGGGGAAAAAACGCAGAAGTTTGCAAAAAAAGCAATTTCTGCTGCAGCTGCGCAGTTGCTGCTCGCGGAAAAACCCGTAATCTCTGTTAACGGAAACACAACCGCGTTGTGCGCAAAAGAAATTGTTTCGCTCGCCAAAACGCTTGGCGCAAAAATTGAAGTGAATCTTTTCTACCGCAGCAGAAAAAGAGAGTTGCTTATTGCAAAGGAATTCTCCAAGTTCGGCGCAAAAATCCTTGGCGTTAATCCTGGCAAAAAACTTGCTTTCCTTGAATCAAAGCGCGCTTTCGTCAGCTCAAATGGAATCTGGAGCGCTGACTGCGTGCTTGTGATGCTTGAGGACGGGGATAGAACGGAAGCGCTCCGCAAAAACGGGAAAAAAGTTGTTGCCGTTGACTTAAACCCTTTCAGCAGGACAGCGCAGAAGGCAGACATTTCAATCGTTGACAATGTTGTTAGATGCATTCCATTGCTGGAGAAAGAGGCAAAAAAACTCAAAGGCAAGAAAACAACTTCCTTGAAAAAAATAGTGCGCTCTTACAGCAATAAAAAAAGCTTAAGTGAAGCAATTAATTTCATTAGGGGCAGAACGCGATGACTTTAATGAGGGAAACAAAACGCAAGCTGTTCCACGCGGTGCTTGGCACAATTTTTCTTCTGGCCGCGGCTTTCATTGAAAGGCAATTGCTTCTTTTGGCTGTTGCCGCGATTTTCCTCACAGGAATAATTATCTCGTGGTTTGTGAAAAGGGGCGCGAATATTCCTGCAATAAATTTTTTTGTGCAAAAATTCGGCAGGGAAAAGGAAAAGCATTTTCCGGGCTACGGCGCGCTGTACTTTTTGCTTGGTTTTTTCCTGCTTGTCTTTCTTTTTCCAGGGCAGGAAATCGTTTTCGGCGCGCTATTGGTTTCTGTTTACGGCGACACCATTTCCACAATTGCAGGAAAGGCAATTGGGAGAATCAAAACAGTTGCGCCTTACACGCTTGAGGGGACAATCGCGGGAATAATCGTTTCAGCCGCGCTCTTGGCGCAGCTATTTCCATTAAGCGCCGCGATAATTGTTGCAGTAATCGGAATGCTCGCAGAATACTTGCCTGTTGACGACAACCTCATGATTCCCCTTGTCTGCGCTGCAGCGTTAACAATTTTAATTTAGATGGTTGCACCTTTGGCTGGCAGAGGAAATGAGGTCCAGAAACTAATATATACTCTAAAATTTAACTTTTTTTATGGCTAAACTTCTAGATTACTATGAAGAACTTGACAGTAATGTGATGATTTTCGGCATTGCTAAAATTCTAAAGGAAAGCCATATGAATTCGGGTCTAACTTGTAGACAAGCAGCTGATCTCCTAAACATTTCAAAAGGCTATTACCATAGGCATTTGACAACAAAACCTTGTTGTTCAATCAGAGTGCTTAAATCATTTGCTAAAAATATTGATTCATCGATTTTTTCTAAAGTTTATGCTTTGGATAATGTTGAATTTACGGGAAAAAATAAGAAGGTGCACCTGCCTAAACAACTTGATCCGAATTTAGCGTATTTCATCGGGTATTTGCAAGGGGCTGGTTGTTTAACTTCTGATAGAAAGCGGGTTATTTTTTCTGATGAATACAAGGAACAGTTGGAAAAAGTTAATTCCATTTCAGAATATCTTTTTGGTTTATCGGGGAAAATAATAAGCGTTAAATCGACATTATCTAAAAGATTTATCCCTTGTCTCCCGCTAAGGAGCATTGTTGTGAATTCTTTTTTGCATAATATATTCGGGATAAATCGGGGAGTAAAAGAAAATCTTAGGATTCCGGGCCTAATTAAAAATGATAAATCAGTCCTAAAATATTACTTAGCCGGTTTATTTGATTCTGATGGAACTTTACCAAAAAATCCAAAAAAAGCCAAGCAGCTTTTCATAGATCTCACTTTCAAGGATAAAAAGTTTATAGAAGAAATTAAAGAGACCCTTCTAAACTTTGGCATCGAGACCCTTAAAATTTACAAGCGGGTGGCAAAATCCCCCTCTTCTGACCGTATATCTGATACTTACGAGCTAAGAATTAGAAATAAGGAGATGCTTTTTAAATTCTTGCAGAACATAGATTTTTACCACCCCAATAAGGCAATAAGGTCACGTAAGATGATTGAATTGCTGGGCGGGTAGCCTAGCCTGGATAGGGCAACATGAGGTGACAGTTTTTTCTGCATTTCTTGCAAGCCTCCTAAGCTGTAGGTCGAGGGTTCAAATCCCTCCCCGCCCGCCAACTTTTTCTTTGGAAAAATTAGAGCCACCATTCAATGCCTAGCGCATTGTTGTCTTTTACACCTGCTTTTCTATAAAGGAGGTAAGCTTTATACAATCTAGGGGTTACGTCTTCTTTCAATTTTTTTTCTAATTCAGTAGTCCAGCGCCCTTCTTTAGCTGCAGATTTAAATTCACTAACAAGACTCCAAAGCCCTGAAAACACTTTGGGGTTTTCGGCCTCTACCTTTGAAAGGTCAATGCCCTTTTCAAGCATGCTTTTCTTCAGCCGCCCTGCAGTAGGAGAGTTCTCAACACAATTCTGAAAATTGTTTCGCCTTTTAACAAACTCAGGGTATGACAAGGTGCCTGTACTCAAATGTGCCTGATATTTCTCCCTTTCCGCAGTTTTCCTTGCAGCGGCTTTCATTGCTAATTTTTTATCGCTTTTATGGGCCTTAACAATTCCTCTTTTTCCTGTATATTGCCAGGGTCCAGGTTCCTTAGGCAAGCGCATAATATTATTGTTCAACAAGAAATTTATAACTCTATATATGGCAAACAAATTAAATGCGAGGAGAAAATTACGGCCAAAAAATTGTTTGACAATCAACGAAAACTATTTAAACTCCAAAGGCTTATTGTTTAATGCATCGGTGATTGACGTTGGACCAATTGGAGTTGACTATTGCTGGGGAAATCGCCTTATCCAAGGATCCGGGGGGATCAATGAAGAAATGGCGCGAAATCTTTGGAATACAGCAGACTGATTTGGCGGATTATTTGAAGGTTTCGAGTTCGACGATTTCCGATTACGAGGGCGGAAGAAGAAAAAGCCCGGGGATAGGAGTTGTAAAGCGCTTGGTGGACGCGCTGATTGCAATTGATGAAAAAAAAGGCGGCAGCATAAAAAAACAGCTTGAAAAGAATTTCCAGCCAAGGCAGGATGTATTCGACACGCATGAATTTTCAGCCGCGATGGAGGGAAAGGCTTTTGCTGAAAAAATCGGCGCGGAAGTCGTGGCGAACTCAGGAAAGTTAAAGGAAACAAAGATTTACGGCTTCACGCTGATTGATTCATTAAAGGTAATACTTGAAGTGCCGGTGCACGAATACATGCAGTTGTACGGCAAAACGCCTAACAGGGCGCTTATTTTTGAAAAAGTGGAAACAGGCCGCTCTCCAATGATTGCTGTCAGAGTGGGAAGGTTTGCAACGGAAATGAAGCCCGCGTTAGTCGTGCTTCACGGCATCAGCAAAAACGTTGACCCGATTGCGGTTAAAATCGCTGAAGCGGAAAAAATCCCCTTGCTGATAACCGCCAAGCCTGTCTCCGAGATACTTGAAGCGCTGAAAAAATTCGAATGAATCCTGCCTAATGCATATTTTTAAATATTATGTGGTTCACATAATTATGTGGAGATGAACTATGAATATTACTTTGTCTGTAAGCGGGGAACTTGAATCGCTGGTTAAGGGCCACCAAAACATTAAATGGACTGAAATAGCCAGAAATGCAATCAGGGAAGAAGCAGAAAAATTGAGAAAGGTCGAGATTCTTCAGAAATACCTTGAAAGAAAACCGATAAGTGCCGAGGAATGGAAATGGATGGATGAAATGGACTGGCACCCGGTTGATGCGATGAATTACAAGCCCGAATTTGTTAAAGAAGTGCAAAACGCCGGCAAATCAAAATCAAGGAAAATAAAAAGCCTTTCAGAATTGCTTAAGTGATTTGATGGCTTTTGACCTTGAAACTGCCGAAGCCTTTGAGAAGGAATACAAGAAAGCCGTCAAAAAAAATTCCGAATTAAAAAAAGCCATTGACCGCAAAGTTAAGCAGATTCTGAACGAGCCACACAGGTTCAAGCCAATGCACGCGCCTCTTCACGGCGTCAGGAGGGTTCACATAATGAAAAGCTTTGTTTTGATTTATTCAATAAAAGAAAAAGAGAATGCCGTGGTTTTGCTTAAGTTTGGGCATCACGACAGCGCTTACGAATTTAGGCAGTAACACTTTCTGCTCATTTCACGCGCACGCAGAAAGTGAATCTTTTTTTTGCCTTTCCTTTCTTGTCAACGCCCGTGAGCGTTGAGGAACGGACAACTTTTGACGAATATTTTTTTGCGAGCTTTTCTGCCGCGATTTTTCCGCCGCGCTTTGAGCCGATCCAGAAGTCAACGCCTTTCTGCTCTTTGGAAATTTTAACTGCCTTTGCAAGCGCGTCCTTTTTCTGCAGCTGCATTAAAACACCCTCTACTTCCCTGACCATTTCATCAAACCTTTTCTGCGAGGGCGTTTCCTCAAACCTTACCTGCAGCACTGCTTCCCGGTAATCGCTTGAAAGGCGCATGCATGCATCGCAGATTGTTTTCTCTGGCTTTACAAGCACTTCTTTTTCCGCAACAATTTTTTTCCCCTCTACTTCGCCTTCCACTTCAATCAGCGCCTTGCTTGAGCCGTTTTCAAGGGGAATCAGCTCCACTTCGATTGAAGGATTTAAGGCATGCGCAGGCTTTACCTTTGACTTGACCAATCCTGCCAATGCAAGGCTTTCCTGTTCCTGCCATCTTCCGGTTAACTGCACTCTTCCGCAGCGCGTGCAGTGCTTTACGCGCAGCTCAGGCTCTATCTGAATCAATTCATTTTGCCCCAGAAAGCATTTCTGGCAAAAGCCCTTGAAGAAAGGGCCTTCAGTTGAACCGCAGCGCGGGCAGAATTCATTCAAATTTTTTCACCTTATTTTAGCTGGTTTTATAGCCGAATTTTCTGTCATACTTTTTATGGTCAAGCACTTCAAGCACAATTGACATTACCTCTATTTCAGTGCCTCTTACAGTGTAAATCATTCTCCAGAAAGAACTTAAATCAAGCTTCCACAGGTTTTCAACGCCAAATTTTTCCTTGTATTCCCTTGGAATCTTTTCCTTTGAAATGTGGTCTCCGTATTTAAAGTCATATTTCAGTTTTTCAACGCCTTTGTCAATCAGCTTCAGCAGTTGAATGCTTTCATTTTCTCCCTGTTTCGCCCTTTCCTTAAGCCCCTGCAGCTCTTTTTCAAAGCTATCCGAGGAAATTACCCTGAACATCAAAGTTCCTTTCCCTTTTTCACAAGGCTGTCAAGCTTCTGGTTTGAGCCAATCCACATCAGCCCGCCTGACTTGATGTAAGTTATTTTATTGGATTTTTCAAGGTACTCCAGTATAACGTTAAAAGTTTGGTATTGGACCTGCCTTGGAAGGCTTCTCCAAAGCGCGTTCTTGGAAGGATAATCCTTTGCAACCCTAATTGCATCTTCAACCATCAGTACAGTGTCAAGGCGAGGGTAATGCAGTACAGTGCCTGTTAAACCGCTTTTCACAAAAACACACTATACAAATCTATACATATATAAGTATATAAACATTACTTTTTTTGGCTTTCCAGCCCGAGGTAAATTGTAGGGCTCACTATTGCGGCGTAAGCAGCCAACAAGCCCATGAAGAAGCGCATCAAAATGAAAAGGAAAAGAAAAGCAGGGGTTTCCGCGAGAAAAGCAAGCGCGTAATTCATGAGTGAAACGCTGAACGGAATCAGTGCGGCAATTGCTGTCAGCTTTTTGTTTTTGCCGCTCAAGCCAAAGGCTTTTCCAACAGCGCCTAGAAAATTTCCTTTACCGAGGACTGCCTCTGCGAAAAGATAAAAGAAAATGAAGTCAGTCGCAAAAATTATCGCTAGCTCCACGGGAATGGAAAGCCAAACCAGCTCCATTGAAGCTGTTGCAAGAAGGAAGCCAAAAAAAACCGAGGGGATTGCAATCAATGCTATTGAAACAATTAACGCGAAAAACGCTGCAGGCAAAACAACCGCGGATTTTTTCAGTGAAAAGCCAAGCGCCATTGAAAGCGAAACTTTTTCCTTTGCCTCAAAGTTTTTTGCAAGCGAAGGGTACATTGCGGAAACGAAAACGTCAATTATGAATGCAGCAAAAATTGAAAGGAAAAACAAAGCGGTTTCCGGCAGCAGCGAAGCCAATGCAATTGAAGCGCCCTGCCCTTGCGCAACCGCATTGAAAAGGCCCAGGGCTATTGCCGCGCTCCAAAGCATTAAAAAACCGTAAATCGCTGCAACAAAAAGTTTTGGTAAAAAAAGTTTGGGTTCCTTTAAAAGCAATCGCAGTGAATCAATGAGCGCTTCGGATAGCTTCATAGTGGAAGTTCCTCTCCCTGTTTTGGCGCTATTGCGTTAAAGCCTTCCGCGCGCAATTCCCTCACAAAAAACTCCGAGACCTCTTCGTCTCCGTGCACGCAGAAAATCTTTTCAGGGGAAAACTTTTTCGTTGCACGCATTAACTCGGCTTTTCCGGCGTGGGCCGAAAAATCAAACTTTTCAACGCGCATTTTCACTTCCGCGTCAATTCCGTTCAATTGAATTCTGCCAGTGTCAAGCAGTATGCTGCCGGGCGTGCCTTTCACTTGGTAGCCTGTAAGCATTAACTTGGAATTGTGATCCCTGTAAACCGAGGGAAGATAGGCGTAAATCGGGCCTCCCTGCAGCATTCCGCTAGTTGTTACAACAACTGAGGGCTGCTTTAACGCTTCCTTTCTGTCTTTTTCACGCCTAACCCAAGTCACTCTCTTTAACGCTTTTTTGAGAAAGGAAGGGTTTTTCACCCATTTGGGGAAATTCATATAAATGTTCGCGGCTTTTTGGCACATTCCGTCATAATAAATCGGCGCGTTAATGTGGTATTCGTTTAAAATGTCAACTATTTCCTGGCTTCTTCCAACCGCAAAAGCCGCAACCAGGGCATGGCCTCCGCGGTCAATCGTGTCCTGCACATCCTCAACAAATTCTTTCTCCGTTTGCTTTCTTTCTCCGTGTTCGCGGTTGCCGTAAGTGCTTTCAGTAATCAAGTAATCGCAGGAACCCACGCGGTTTAAGTCCGCGCCATTGTGAAGCCTTGTTTCCTCTGGCTTGAAGTCTCCGGTGTAAACCAAGGATTTTTTTCCAATGTGCAGCTTTGTTATGGCGCTGCCTAAAATGTGGCCTGCGTCAAAGAACTCCATTGAAACCTTTCCCTTGATGTCCATGTGCTTGTTGTAATTCAATGCAAAAGTGTATTTTTCCGTGCGCCGTATTTCTTCCTTTGAAAAACCCGCATCCATTCCCTCGAGGCCCGCTATTTTTAACGAGTCAAACCAAAGCATTTTCGCCAAGTCAAGCGTTGGAGCAGTCATATAGGTTAGGCATGGGGGGCCGTTGAATAAGTATGGCAAGTTGCCTGAATGGTCCAGGTGCGCGTGTGAAATGATTGCCGCGTCCAAATTAACTTTCACAGGCAAAGGGTACTGGGTTTCCTCAGAGGAAAGCTTCACCCCGTCATCCAACAGGATTTTTTCCCCCACATCAACCAAAAAACAGCTCCTGCCGACCTCTCTTGCAGCTCCCAAAAACTTGATTTTATGCATTATATCAGCAAATATTCAATTGCAGTAAGTTTAAATATTTAGTTTTCCGGCTAATCAAAAATGAAAAGCTCGTCAATTGATGCCTTCAAAGCCTTTGCAACATCATGCGCAAGCCTGAGAGAGGGATTGTATTTCCCGCTCTCAATGAAAACAATCGTCTCCCTTCTCACGCCAACCTTTTTCGCAAGCTCTTCCTGTGTTAAGTTATGCCGCGCCCTGAACTCCTTAATCCGAGTTTTCATTGCACCACTACTCAACCGCGCCCTTATGCCTGAAATACAAGGCAAAGGCCATGAACACAATCGCGGGAACAAGAATGACTATTCCCGAAAGCTGGCCTGCATCAATTCCCTGGAAACCGGATTCGCCAACCAGAAAATCATTGATGAACATTGCCCCCAACGCAGTATAGATTGAGGCAAAATACGCATAATAGCCTGCCTTATGCACGGCTCTTCTGGAAAGCTCATCCTCAGCCGGAAGGCCTTCACGCGAGCTCTTTATCCTGTCGCGCAAAAAAACCACTGCGCCGAAAACAATAACCAAAGCAACTATCACAAGCACCAATTCCGATGAATTGGCAGACCCTACACTCGCCAAATAAACCGCAAGCGAGGCAACAACCAGGACAACCACTGCAAGCCCGATCAGAACCCTCAAATCATGCTTCATCCAAACACCTCCAATGTTAGAAGCAAACAACTAAAAGTTATTTTATTCTAACACTATGTTAGAAATAGATAACATTATCTTTTTAAACCTTTGCCCCTGCATCCTGCCTTTGGGCTTTGGGTGCATTGTGGTCCGCGAATAGCTTTAAATATTCCAGCGCTTTTATCTCTTAAGGAATCACTTATGCCGACACTTGACCTGAATGCCTCAATGAAGCTCTTGAAAAAACACTATATTCCGTGCGTTGAATTCATTCGCGTGAAAGACGAGTTAGAGCTCCAGAAAGCCGTTAAAAAGCTTGCATCCTATCCGCTTGCATTGAAACTGGTTAGCTCCAAGGTATCGCATAAATCAGATGTAGGGGGAGTAAAACTGCACATTCACTCGCTTGGCGAAGCAATTCATGCCTTCAAGTCATTAAAACGCATTCAAGGCTTTGAGGCAGCGCAAGTCCAGCACATGGAGCAAGGCCGCGAGCTCATTGTCGGGGGAAAACTGGACGAACAGTTCGGGCCCACAATCTTGTTTGGATTGGGGGGAATTTTCACTGAGGTTTTCAAGGACTTTTCTTTGCGCGTTTGCCCAATTGACCGCAAGGAAGCGCGGAAAATGATTTCCGAAATCAAGGGCGCAAAGGTTTTAGGCGAATTTAGGGGACAGAAGCCCGTGAACCGCAAAGCACTTGAAGACGTGCTGTTAAGGGTCAGCGATTTAATGATGGAAGAAAAAATCAAAGAATTGGACATCAACCCCTTATTCGTGAACGAGAAAAAAGCGATAGCGGTTGACGCGAGGGTTGTGCTTTAAAGGCAGAAAAACCTCAACCTTTTAGTTGAACTTTTTTCAACCAAACCCATATTAATTCGCTAAACCGAATTTATTGTATGGCGAGTTTTTCCGGCGAACTATTAAACGGAGCAACAGCTGATTCAACGCTGAAACTGCCGCAGGTCAGCGCGGGAAAGAAAACAGTTGCGGATTTGATTGTGTTGATTCTTGCGCGCGAATGGCCTTTGTCTTTGAGGGACATGCATTACCGCATCAACCGCAGGCATGCTGTGAACGTGAGCTTTCAAGGCATCCACAAGGCCGCGCGAAAACTTTTGCGCGAGGGAATCCTTTGCAAAGAGCAGTCGCTTTATCTGCTTGACGCGGAGTGGCTGGAAAGATTGGACAAATTCAGCGGGGAAACAAGAAAAGCCTATGGCGGTGAACCGGCAAACCAATTGCTTGAACGTTCTAAAAAATTTTAAAAAAAAGTTTTTGGGGGGAATGACATGGCTAATGAGAACAAGGAAAAAACAAAGGAACTTTTCAACAAAAGAGTGGAAGAATACGAGTCATTCGTGCATGGAACCGTTATATCCTATGCTGAAATGGTTTCAACAATCAGGGAAATGGTTAACCTGTTCTGCGGGCATTCAGAGTCGCCGAGAATATTGGATTTGGGGGCTGGAACAGGGAACACCAGCAAGGCAGCCCTGGAAGCCAAGCCAAAGGCAAGCGTATTGGCATTTGATGTTTCGGATAAAATGGCGGAATGCGCAAACAAAAGATTCAAGGGATTTGACTTCAAGGCTGTCTGCGATGACGTGATTAACCTTGACAGGAAAAACGAGTTTGATTTGGCGGTAAGCTCCATTGTTTACCATCACCTCTCCGATGCAGACAAGCAAAAGGCTTACAAAAAAGTTTACGATTCATTAAAACAGGGCGGGGCATTCATTTTAGCGGATGTAATGGCAAGCGATTCAAAAGAATTGAATGAGTACCTCCATTCAAAATGGGCTGGCCACATGGAAAAAGAAAACGGAAAAGAATTCAGGGACAAAATACTCTCAATTGACGGCAAGCACCACCAATACGCCTCACTCAACAATAACCTCAAATTCCTGAACGCCGCGGGCTTTAAAACCGAAGTGGCGTACAGAAACCTCAACTCTTCAATAATAATAGGGTTTAAGTGAATTGCAGGCAATGGGATGGGCTGAACAAATTCAGCGGGGAGACAAGGAAAGCCTATAGCGGGCTTACTGGGCAGCATTAGAGTTGGCTTGCCGCGTTTTCATATTCTTCCTTGAACCCTGTTTTTTTAAGCAATTCTTCAAGCTTTTCCTGATCCAACGGCAATGCAAGAAGCGCCTTGATGTCCTGCTCGTCTTTCCAAATCTTTGCGTTCAATTGCTGTTTTTGAATTGCAGGCAGAGCGGTTTTCGGAAGAATCAAGTCAATGTCCCTGCTTCCCATTCCCTTCACATAAAAAAAAGTTGCCCAGCCGCCTATGACTATAGGCGAATGGCCGTGGATGTTCAGCCATGCGGCTAAGCCCTCCAGTTCCTTGAATGATTTCTGCGTTGCCTCTAAGCCATAGCCAAAAGTTTCATGATTCAAGCAATTCAACCCCCCACAGTTCTTTGAAAAGGTCTTTTGCATAAAATGTTTTATTGTCGCAAACCAAGTCAATCAAAGTCCTAAGCTTGGAGACCACCAGCCTTCCCTTTAATTTAACGGTTTCAGGTTCAAGGTCTGGCTTGAAAACCCATAACTCGGTGTTTCCCTTCGGCTCCCCCTGAAACGCCTTTCCGATTTCCTTCAACTCTTTATTGCCTTCAGCGTAAACGCACACGCGGTTAGAGCGATAATAGCCGGAATAATTCTCCAAAGCAGAGTCAAGGCACAAAACGCAGTTTTTCGGAATCCTTTCCAAAGCACCTGCTTTAGGCAGAGCCAAAAGAATTTTTTCCGCCAGCAAAGAATTCATGTCACGGTTAAACGCGAACAATGCAGCCAAACCCGAAGGGTCAGTCAAATAATAGCCGTTTTTCTGTTTCTCAACGAACCTTTTGCTTACAAGCCACTGAACGACACGGTTAACGAGCCCGAAAGAAACGCCCAACTCCCTTGAAGCCTGCAGCTGCGTAAAACCCCTGTTCCCAAGCAAAAAATAAATGACCTTATACGTCTTCTTTGAAGTCAGCTTCATACAAAAACCATGCGCAAACAAGCTTTTAAAGGTATCACTAAATAGTGATAGTATCACTAAAAAGTGATACTTTAGCTGGAGGGATTTGCGCCTGTTTTTATAGGTTTCAACGTTTATTGAAACCTTTATAAATAATTTATTGCAGTCATTGAAAGAAAAAGAGCTTTTAGAGTCACAGATAAAAAAGCCCAAAAGCAGCATTGAATTTGAATACACGGCAGGCATTATGCCTTGCAAGCATATCTTTCTTTTAAAAGAAAGATTTAAACCAAAATTGTTCTTCAAAAAGAAAGAATCGCGCATGCGGTTCCCAAAAGCTATAGGCAAAGGTTGGCGCCTATCCTTTAAACACCAAACGAAAAGAATATATATACATTGTGCACATTGTATTACAGAGACTGTGCTTGTTGTAAATGACGCAATGGTTTTGATTCATTTGGCGAAGATTTCCCTGCTTGAGAAGAGCTGCCGCCATTTCAAGGAGGTACTTATCCCTGAACTTGTTTTTGCCGAAGCAGTGAGTACGGGAAAAGAAAAGGGCTATGCCGACTCTTTTCTGATTGAGCGCCTGGTTAAAGAGAAATGGATTAAGGTTAAAGGGGTGTCAAAAAAACAGCTAGTTAAAAATGCGAATAACTTCAACATTTTCGGGGGCGAGGCGGAGGCAGTTGCGCTTTACTGGCAGGAGAATGCCGGCTTATTGGTTTCGGATGACGACAATGTAAGAAGCAAAAAGGCGGTTTTGGGGCTTAACTTGATTGGAACCCCTTCAATTATCCTGGCGCTTTTCAAGGTCAAGGCAATTGATTCGGGCAAAACCGCTGAGGCGCTGAACAAGCTGAGGAAGATTGGCTGGTTCGGCAGCCAAGTGCTTGACAAAATACTGCTGGAGGTGGAAAAAAATGGAGAAAGCAAAGGCAATAGGGATAAGGCTTGACAAAGGGCTTTTGGAAAAAATAGACCGGCTAAGCAAAGCAGAGCACTTTGACAGGTCAACGATAATCCGCCTGCTGTTAGAGGAAGGTTACGGCGATTATGTCAAAAAAAAGGCAGCAGAAAACTATATGGCGGGAAAAATAACAATAAGCATGGCAGCGGAGCTGTCAAATTCAACGGTCTGGGAACTAGAGCAATACCTGGTTAAAAAAGGCTTCAAATCACAGTATTCAATTGAAGACCTAAACGAAGAGCTGAAAAACCTGGCAAAATAAATCAACGCTTCGCCCAGGAAAAAATCAACCAAAAAGTTGATTTCCGAAAAAGCCCTAAAAGCGCTTTATTAGCCAATTAAACCCATTTAAAGCCGTTTTTTCATTGTTTTTTTCGCGGAAAGCTGCTTTTATTCTTTTCCGTTTATGTATATATTTCAGGTGTGGTTTTTTTTGGCGTCGGGTTTTATTGTTCCACAACTGAATGGAAAGGCTTCCTCTACAAGGGATAAGGTTATTTCCTTGCTGAGCAATGAATGGCCTCTTTCAGCGCGCAAAATCCATAACGCTTTGGCAAAGGGCAATGGTTTTTCTTCTTCTTACCAGGCAACGCATAAAATCATTTCACAGCTTGTATTGGATGGAGTGCTTGAAAAAAGCGAAAAAAATTATTCGCTGAACAGGAAGTGGATTGAAGAGCTCAAAAACGCAAGCCACTCCATTCACTCGGCTTACTTTGATAAAAAGGCTTCGCCTTCTTTTAGCGAGTCCTCGTTTTCCTTTGAATCAATGCATGAAGCAGACAAGTTCATTTTGGATTTTTTTGTCACAAATTATCCCGGGGACGGGGAAGCAATTGCCTGGCAGTGGCAGCACTACTGGCTGCCGCTTTTCCTTTCAATGAAAGAATACGAAAAATTAAAGCTTATTCCCAAAACAGCCAAAATCTACAGCATAGTGAAGGGCAGCAATGTCATTGACAAATGGTGCTCTGAATTCTGGAACAAACAAGGCTTTTCCAGCAAAAGCGGAGTCAACTACGGAGACAACGACATCATTGCAATGGGCGACTTAGTGCTTCAAGCCTTTTACCCGAAAAGCCTCATGAAAGAAATCAACGGCTTTTTCTCCAAAACCAAAAACATCCAAGACCTGGACGTCAAACACTTATTCGACAACATCTTCCTCAAAAAAACCCAAATCCCCATAATCATAGCCAAAAACCCCGCACTCGCAAAACAAATAAAAGAAAACGTCCAAAAACACTTTGAAGGGGGGCGAAAGCAATGACTGACCTTTTTCTTCCCAACCTTAATTCGCGTTCAAAGTCATCCAAGGAACTTATAATTGAAGTGCTTGCCAGCCAATGGCCCTTATCGGTTAAAGAAATTCATTCGGCTTTAAAGAAAAACTATTCCCTTGACGTGTCCTATCAAGCGGTCCACAAAACAGCCAAAGAACTGCTTGACGCGGGCATTCTAGAAGAAATCAATTCGCAGCTGAAAATCTCCAAGGAATGGATCAACAAAATGCAGGATTACTCGGAAAAACTCCAAAACAGCTATTCCGGCTCAGGCTTTGGGCAAAAAATCGATTTAACCACGACCCAAGTGGAATTCAGCACGCTTTGGGCAATGTACGAATTCGTCATCGACGGATTGGATAATGATTTCTTTGATTCAAATAAGACGCGTATTGGATCCTCTTTTTTAAATCATTATTGGAACTGGTTTCCAATGATTTTAGGGAAAAAATACCTTGAAAAGCTTTTGCGCATGGGGGAAAAATATGATCACCACATGATTTGCTCAAGCACTGAAAAAGCAGACCAATGGATTGCAGGCTATTATCAAAAAATTGGATGGAAGCCAAAACTGGGCATTCCCGTACAAAAACATTGTGACATAATCGTTCCAGGCGACAGCATAGTTACTGCTTATTTCGGCGACAACCTAAAAGAAGCATTGCATGGCTCCCTTCACGGAATTGAAAAAATCGAAGAAATGGACATAATTGAATTATACAAAAGCGTCTGCGCGCTTAAAACAAAAGTCATTTTAACAATTAACCGCAACCCAATCGCCGCAGAACAAATCCACGCACAAGCAAGAAAATACTTTGAGGGGGTGGGAAAATGAATCTGCCAAATACCTCATTCAACGGCAATCTGATTGCTGGCTCTTCCACTCGTTCGTTTATTTTGTCCTGCATTTCCGTTGACAAAGGCGCTTCGGTTAACGAAATTCATTCTTTTTTGAAGGAAAACGGTGAAAGGCAGCTGTCCTATCAGGCGCTTCACAAAATCGTGAACCAAATGCTTGGCGAAGGAATTCTGCTTAAATCCGATGACAAAAAGATTTTTTTGAACCGCGAGTGGGCTAAAAAAATGGAGGTTTTCTCGAAAAACCTTGCAGGCAGCCTTTTCATGGATTTCGCCAGAAACAAGACGCTATCAAGAAAAATTCACATGACAGTTACCTTCGAAAAAGACAAAGAAATGGCTGACTTCATAAGAAACCAGTTAATTGCTGCTTACGGAGGCGAGAGAAAATGACGATAAGCATCACTATCCCCGAACTGAACTCCACTTCCACTAAAGACAAAATTGTTTCAATTCTGTCCAGAAAATGGCCTTTAACTCCAAACGAGATATACAAGACGCTGCAAAGGGAGTATAGCTGTGAAATGTCTTACCAGGCGGCACATAAGATTATAACGCTGCTTCAGGAAGAAGGCATTATAACAAAGAACGGCAAAGGCTTGTCATTGAACAAGGATTGGATTTCAAAAGTGAGACAGTTCAGCAATACCTTAAGTGAGGTTTACGCAAACAACAAAATGGATCCGGAAAATTTCAGCGGATCAATTCACCTCACGTTCAATTCCATGATTGAACTAGGAAAATTCCTGATAAACGAGTATTTTCTAAAATTCCCGAATGAAAAAAACAAGGATTGCATTTGTTTCTGGAAACACCATTATCCGATAACAGGCATAAGCGAAACAGAGCATGAGAATTTGAAAAAAGTTTTCACAGATCATATGCATTACGGTTTTGCAAAAGAAAATACCTTTTTGGACAGATATTTTGCGTCATACCTCACGGGAATGGGCAAAAAGAACCTAACAGGCGTTAACTTTTCCACCACAATTGACACATTTGTACAGGGGGATTTTATCTGCCAAGTGTACTTTGAGTCAAAATACTACCAAGAATTTGAAAAAATGTGCGAAGAAACCAAAGCACAAAAAGAAGTGGATCTTCCAAAATTGTTCGAATTATGCGCGAAAAAGACGGAAATAAACGTGCTAATCACGAAAAACGCGTCGCTGGCGGATAAGTTGAGGGAAGAGGCTGAAAAGGTGTATAAGGAGAATAAACGAAGAAAATAAGTCGGCTTTAGCGTTAAATAAGCTTTTTATCCATTTTTGGTGGTTTTCAGTTAAAATAATAATCTACTAAAGTTTAAAAATGAAAAGCGCTTATTACTATACATGCAAAAAATAATTGGGGCGGGCATTGCGGGGCTTTCAGCAGCAATAATCTTGGCAAAGGGCGGCGAAAGGGCCTCTGTCTTTGAAAAGAACCGCGCAATAGGGCTCAACACAGGCGAAAATATTCAAGCTATAAGGAATTATGGTCCGGATTATGGACAGCTCCAGAAATTTAGAAAAGAGGGTTTGGATTTAAACTATACTAAACCAATATATAAAATAACAAAATATTCGCCGTCAGGCAGGAAAATGGAAATTAATTCAAAAGAACCACTGTTCTACATATTTCGGCGCGGAGAGGCATTGACTTCTTTTGATTCCCAGCTTTTTGAACAGGCAGAAGATGAAGGGGTTAAATTTCAATTTAAAGAAAATAAAAACTTGAAAAATGCAGAGATTGTTTCTTCAAGTTCTATTTTCAGAAATATTGCGTATTACGGTGTTCATTTTAAGGATGTGACCGTTCAAAAAGATACAATTTTATTTTTTCTGAATAATGAATTTGCGCCCCACGGATATTTAGGGTTAATACCTTACGGAAAGCATGAAGCCAGCATTGGCGAGGTAAGTTTTAACTTAAATGCAAACTTGCCTTTGCTCTTTGAAAGGTTTTTGAAGGAGAATATGATAATATCCAAAATCATAGAAAATAGTAGTTCTGCAGACAAATTCGGCGGTTTTACTTATGCTAATGTTCCAAAGACTGCGGAAATAAATAAAATTAAGTTTATTGGATCAGCAGCGGGTTTTGTAGATGCAGCAAGGGGATTTGGAGTCAATTATTGCCTTGAAAGTGCAATCGCAGCAGCTCAATCTATTATTAACAAGACAAATTATGATACAATTTGGAAAGGTGCTATCGAATCAGAGTTGTTGGCAGCGTTAAAGAGACGGATAATATACGAGCATATGGCGGATGAGGATTTCGAGAAACTAATTTTTTCAGATAAAATTGATGTCAGTGAATACAACAAAATTCCCATAACTTTAGACCAGCTAGTATCTAAGTTAAAAATACGCCTTGAAATAGACAATTGGCGAAAAAAATATAGCTTGAAAAAATTGTTTTATTAGCGATTTATCGGGGTACTATTATAAAAATTAGCTGAACTAAATAGGTAAAAAATAAAACAAAATTAACTAGCGGAGAGTGGATTTTCGTTTCGGTAGAATTCTCAAAGTTTACTAACTTTGAATAAATTGTTAACGAAAATATAATGCCGCAAATAGCCGCAAATAAAAGACCACTGCTAAATTTAATAAAAATAAAAAAAAGCGCCATAAAGAAGTGCAGAAAGAAATAGCCAAATAAAATAAATTTATTTGAAATATCAATTCCAAAATAATTAGGGATTGTTTTTATTTTAAATTTCTTTTCGCCACTAATATCTTCGTAGTCTTTAACAGTTGCTGTAACAAAAATTAAACTAATGAGATAGAACGAGAATTCCAGCGGCAATATAAGCCCAGTCACAATTCGGCTTATAAAAATAGGGATTAGCCCAAAAATTAAAGTGGCGTTTAGGTTATGGAAAAATAAAATTTTCCTTAAACGAAGAGGGGGTGTTGAATAAATTATAGCTTCAATAAAAAACGCGAAGAATAAAATCGACAACTGCCAGTTCACCAATATTGCCAAAAAAATACTCAATAAAAAGAGGGATATACTCAATGATAATATTTTACCCTTCGAAATTTTTTTGGATGGGATTGGTCTAAGCGGCTTATTTATGCTGTCGATGTCCTCATCAAAAACCATGTTATATGCGTTAAATGCAACAATGCAAGTGGCATATAAAATAATGCCAAAAATCAAATTTTGCTCAACTACGCTTCCTGAGGATAGGAAAAAAACAAAAAAAGTCGTTATAACGGCAGACAATATATAATGGGGTACAAAAATGCTTAGCAAATCACTAAAACTTAATCTCATAATAACTACCGTTAAGGAAGTTGATTTATATATTTTTTTCTTTCTTCAGAAGTAATATTTTCTCGCAACTTAAAAAGCATTTCACAATAAGGATCTCCTTTTCCAATACATTTTGTCTCTATCCAATCCATCTCTTTTTTTAGTATTGCGCTTCCAACACCGGCAGCTAACCCCCTAAAAATATGGTCTACTGGCTCTTTTACTTTATTTTTATAATATTCACCCACAGGAGAATTAGGTGTTCTGACAAGACCTTCTAATTTTTCTGCATCATAGGTTAGAAATTGATGATTTCCCCACCCACTTAACGTTCCTATGTCTTTCATAGTGTCAATGTAATTTCGCCTTCCAAATTTATAAAGATCATGTACTGCTTCTGCCCAACCAGTCTCAATATTAACCCTAATTTTTTCATATATTTCGGGAATCGCTTGTGGATGATTTAACATATAGTCGGTCATCGCGATTGGCATCTCTGCAGGAGAAAGAACCATTCTTCGACCGAATAACCTAATATTGCCTTCTTCGAACTTTATTTGTTGCATCATTAGTAATTTCTGGAATAAGTCTATCATTGGCCATGCCTCCTTTTTCTATTATTGTATTCTTCTATTATTCCTTCCATTCTTTTTTTATTTAATTCGGGGTAATAGTAGTCAGCAAATATCAGCTCTGCTTGGCTAGATTGAATTAAAGGTGCTCCCGATAGTCTCTTTTCATAACCTGAGCGAAAAACAACATCAATTGGCGTTTTTAGTTGTAAGAAATCACGCAATTTTTCTTGGGATATTCTGCCTTTATTTTTTTGTGCACAATTTATAGCATTAACTATCTCTGCTTCTGCGTCATAGCCAACCAAAAGATTGCACATTTTTTTTGGTTTTTTTGGGGCTGCGGCTTCCAATTCTTTAATAATTTTTTTGTAATTTTTAGGAAGTTTTTCAATCTCCCCAAAAAACCTAAATGCGACTTGGGCATTCTTAAAATCATTATCAGTTAACCATTTTTTATAGGCTTTTATCTGTGGCTTAAAAATTGGTTCAAGTTCTTCGGCTTTTCTTTTTAGGATATTGTTTAAAGAAATACCGTAGATAGTAACTTCTGGGATGTTTTTCTCAATTAGGAAAAATTTTAATAGTTTGGTTGTAAGTTCTATTATTGCATAGTCGTATATTTCCTGAAGTGAACAGTTACGTTCTTTTGCGTATCGTCTATTGCCATCAGGAATAACTAAAATGTGTTTAAGCATAAATGTTATACATTTTGTTCTTCTTTAATTTCTATTCCTTTCTGCGAAATATCGTATAGCAAAGTTTGCTTGTTGTGGTTGGTATATCTCATCTTTCTTACGAGCAGGCTTCTAAAGTCGACCGCGCCTACGCCCAAATAATGTAATATTATTACTCCATCCGCAATAAACTCGCTTACGCCATCTGCACTTAGACTTTGTGTTCCCTCGTCCAGCTCCGATGTAAGTATAACAGTTGAATCAAACAATCTCAGCTTATTCATCAAATGGTACAGCGTTGTTTTCGCTATAATCTTCTCGGTGCGTGGCACAGGTGAAACGGTTTCAGCTACTTGCACCATGGAGAACGCAGTGTCTTCGCCCATTCCAGCGACAAGCATGGCGTCAGTGAAAGTCGTTAAAGAGTCAACTACAATGCGTTTGGGTTGGAATGCAGTATAGAGGTCGTAAATCTTCTGCAGCCAGTTGTCGCCGCCGACCACGTCAAAAAACTTTATCTTAAGCAGGTTTTTTTGCTCTAATTCCTCAATGTTCCAGCCAAAATTCATGCCCGCTTTAATCAATTCTTCTCGGCGCTGCTCAGTGGAGATGTAAAGGCCTCGATCCCCGAACAGTTTCGCGCCATTAACCAGGTATTGCATGGATAAAGTGCTTTTACCTGTTCCGGCTCCGCCGGAAACCAAGACAATGTTTCGCTTGGGGATTCCGCCCTCCAAAGCCTTATCCAAGCCCTGAATGCCAGTCTTAACCTTTTCAACCAAAAAACAACACCTTAAAACAAATCAATTAAAGTAATAGATAAAGGATGACCTAATATAAAAACCTTTCTTGGAAAAAAATCGCGGAAAAACAAGAGGCAAGGGGGGAGAAAGCGGCTGAAAGGCAAAAAAAGCAAGGAAAACAAGCGCAGAAAGCTTTAAATATATGCCTGCTATTATTTATATTGTGTAAATTTTAGCAGGGATAAAATGTATATAGATAGATTTTTGGAGGGGGAGATTTTTCGTTATCTGGGCAAGCGGGAGATAATTGCGGTTACTGGCCCGAGGCAGAGCGGCAAAACCACGCTGTTAAAGCATATTTTTGCGGGATTAAAGGAAGCGCATTTCCTGGATTTCGAGGACAGGGAGACTTTAGAGTTATTCAACGGGGATATTAAGTCGTTTGTTGAACTGCACGTCAAGCCCTACAAGTATTTGTTCATTGACGAGTTTCAGTACTCCAAGGAAGGCGGGAAAAACCTGAAATTCATTTACGATAACCATGAAACCAAAATCCTTGTTTCGGGCTCTTCGGCAAGCGGGTTGTCCATTCACGGCATAAAGTATCTTGTAGGCAGAATCCTTGTATTTAACCTATATCCATTCTCTTTCGAGGAATTTTTGAACTTCAGGGAACCCGAATTATTCGGGAAAATTTACGTTAAGGGGAGGCTGAGCGAACCGGTCATTGGGAAAATCATCCCGCTTTTTAATGAATTCTGCGTGTACGGCGGCTATCCAAGGGTGGTTTTAAGCAAAAATTCGGAGGAAAAAGAGCTTGTTTTGCGCAACATTTACAACACATATTTTCTCAAGGAAATAAAGGAAATCCTAAACATTCCAGAGGACTTCAAGCTCAGCAAACTGATTCACGCGCTCGCACTGCAGACAGGCGGCATTCTGAACTATAACGAGTTGTCAGGCATTACTTCCTTGAACTACAAGGATTTGCTGAAAAACCTGAACATACTTGAAAAAACATTTATCTGCCAGAGAAGCCAGCCGTTCTATTCAAACAAAAGGACAGAGCTGGTAAAGGCACCGAAAATCTTTTTTTACGACAACGGCTTCAGGAACGCGGTCATTAAAAACTTTCAGCCAGCCAAGGACAGGGCCGACAAAGGGGCATTATACGAAAACTTTGCGGCAACAGAATTGGTGAAAAAGCAATTCGAGCTGAAATACTGGCGTGCCAAATCAAAAGCCGAAGTGGACTTTGTCCTGGAAAAAAACGGAAAAATAATCCCAATTGAAATCAAATCCAGCCTAAACAAGCCAATCGCATCAAAATCATTCCAAAGCTTCACGGAAAAATACAAGCCAAAAAAAGCACTCATTCTGTCGGAAAAATTGAATGCCGAAAAAAACAACATAAAATTCAGGCCAATCTTTTACATAAGCCAAGAAATTTGAGAACCGGGAAACTAACGGAGCGAGGGAAAGGGAAAAAGAGGAGGCGGTTATGTAGAAAGAAGGAAATTGGAAGCGGTTTTCAGTGCAGCCTTCTACATAACCAATTCCGCTGCGGGCGGTTCGACGCCCCGTTATTTATGCAGGGGTGTAATCCTTCCCTTTTTATTTTTGCCTGAATGCGTCGATTTCTTTTAATGCATCTTCGTATATTTTTTTGAACCCGGTTTTTTCAAGCAGTTTTTCCAGTTTTTCAAAGTCAATGCCTGATTCTATGAGGTTTTTAATGTCTTCCTTGTCTTTGGCTATTTTTCTTTCATTCCATTCCCTTTGGCCGAAAGCCAGCCTTAAATGCCCTGTTCTGGCCAGGTCCTCGCGATTCCTATATGCGGCAACTTTCTGGATTAACAGCAATTCTTTTTCCGGCACAATTATTTTCTGTCTTTCGAAGGAAATTTCTTTTGAATGTTTTTCCACAAGCCTTATGGGAATGCTTACGTTCGGCTCCCTGCTGATTGCATACTTTGATTCCAATGCAATCAAGTCGAAACGCATTGTTTCGGTTTTGCCTGAAGGCAGCATGGCTTCCTTGAAGTAAATGTTCGGTTCATCCTCTTTTTTCGCATAACCGTTTTCAGAGAAAAAAACCGCAAGTTTTTTGAAGTCCTTCTTTTTCAATACAATGTCAATGTCGATTGAGCCGATTTTTGGAGTGAAAGCGTAAACAGCCCAGCCGCCGATTATTACTGGCGCATAATGCAGCGTGTATTCACACCACGAAAGAAAACGCTTTAACTCGGACAAGGAGAGTTCAGTTGCATCCTTATTGTAAATTGATTCAATGCCTTCCAATTCTTTCACCCCAAAGCTCTGAAAAAAGAGGCTCAACTGCATTCATTTGGTTGTCGCACACCATGTCAATGACTGTCCTGATTTTTGAAGTGAATTGCCTGCCTTGAAATTTCACCTTGTCTTTAACCAAAGGCTGCTCTAAAAACAATCGCACAATTGTTTTGCCCCCTTTCTTGTAAAACAGTTTTTTTTGAATGCCTAATGCCTCTTTTTCGGTAACGTAAGCGCATGCCTTGTTTGAGCGCCACCAGTTAGAGTAATGCGCCAAAGCGCTGTCAAGGCAAAAAATTGCAGCAGAGGGCAATAGCTTTACAACCTCCTCTTTTCCAAGGCTCGTGGAAACCTCAACAAGCAGTGCTTTCCTCATGTCCCGAAACAAATGCACCGCGGAAACAAGCCCAGCAGCGTCACGCAAAACATATTTTTTGCCGTCATGCGACAAAAAACCCTTGTCCAAAAGAAAATTCGTGACCTGGTTCACCAAAGGCATGGAAAGCTTCAATTCTTTCACAGCGGAGTACTGCGTGAACGATTTCTTTTCCAAGATGAATTCAACAAAGGAAAAAGTTTTCGGAGAGGAAAGGTTAACCATAACAGTACACCTCAAAGATATCTATATGAATAGATATATACATAGGCATATACATATTTAAACCTACTTGCGGCAAACGCCTCAACGGAGCGCGGGAAAGGGAAAAAGGGGAAGCGGTTATGTAGAAAAAGAATTGGCTTACTGGTTTACGTTCATTTAAATGAACATATGTATTTTATATTGATTTATACCCGAGTATGTTCTATTTAAAAATACATTTGTCTTTTTTATTATTTGTTATGCTTGAACAGTATGCTTTGGTTAAAGCGATTGAATTCGTGCTTTCCAGGCCGAACAAGGCGTTTTCCGTCAGGGGGCTTGCATTGGAGTCGGGTTTGAGTGCAGGCTCTGCAGGGGATGCACTGGAATTCATGAAGCGGAAGGGAATTGTTTCGTTTGAGGAGATTGGCAGAACCCACCAGGTTAAGGCGAACCTTGAAAGCGCTTTGTGCAGGCAGTGGAAAGTTTTATTCAACCTTGACCTGCTTGCAGAGGCAAGGGTTGTGGGGGAAATTAAAAAAAGGCTGAAGGACATTCATGCAATAATTTTGTACGGCAGCCTTGCAAAGGGAACGAATGACGGGAAAAGCGATGTTGACTTGCTGGTTATAGCGCACAAGCCTGCAAAGATTGATTTCGGCTTCCTCTCCAGGCTCGGAAGGGAAGCGAATGTTTCAGTGCTGTCTTTAGGCGATTGGAAGAAAAAGGCGTCCGAAGACAGGGTGTTTTATGAAAAGGTTATTTACGATTCAATTGTTTTGCTCGGCGAAAGGCCCGTGATACTATGAATGTAGAGGAATGCGTCAGGGAAGGCTTGCTTGTAAGGGAAAAGCCCGACAAGGAAAAATCCTTGTCATCCATTGAAATGGCAGAGCACAAGCTTGATTTGGCTGAAAAAGAATTGGAGCACGAAATATTCGAGGACGCGATTGTAAACGCCTACACTTCCATGTTCCATTCGGCTAGGGCGCTTTTATTTAGGGACGGGTTCAAGGAAAGAAGCCATTTTGCGGTCTACGTTTACCTGAAAGAAAAATATTCGGATAAAATAGAGCGAAAGTATCTCAACGAACTTAACTCGTTAAGGCTTCAAAGGCACGACTTCATGTACGGCTTGGGTAAAAACGCGGAAGCGCAGGAATCCGAAGCGGATTCAGCTATAAAAATTGCCACTGGATTCCTTGAAGCGGTGAAAAAAATCGTAAAAAAGGGTTAAAAGAAATGCAACTGTCTTCTACATAACCCCTTCCTGCGCGGGGCAATTCCGCGCTCCGTTCTTTTCGGTTTAATGCAGTGGCCTGATTTTTTTGAGTTCTTTTTCCGCTTCTTCTTTGACTTGCTTGTAGGGGGGCAGAAAATTCAGAAGGGGCTTTAGGTCTCTTTCGTATGCCTGTTTTTCGGGCATTTTTAGCTTGGATATGCTGCTGTTTTCTTCTTTTAGTTTTGCTTCAAGGAGCTTTGTGTCAATGGGTGTTTTGTTTTGCAGCAGCATCCAGACGTCGTATAGGTCGCGTGCCTGCCCCCTGTTGATTAAGGTGCGAATTTTTTCCGCGAGGATTTCTTTTTCGGCTAATGCCTGGATTGTGAAAACAGGGATGTCAGAGAACAGCTTGGGAATTGCTTTCGCAACAGTATTCCTTGATTTGCCTTTGTTGAAATCAATTTTAAGCGAATTCGTTGAGTGGCGGTTTCCGCTGAACAGGGGGCCTTTGAAGCGCGCTTCAAACCTTATGTTTCCTTCAAACTCTTTTTCTGAAAAAACCTCCTGCTCTATGTTGAGCAGTGCGAAGTCCTTAAGGCATCTCTCGAAGATTTTCCTCGTTTTTTGAATGCTTAGTGAAGAGCTGAAATCAAGGTCCTCTGAAGCCCTTTCAAAGCCATGGCATATTCTTAAGCAAGTGCCGCCCTTGAATGCAAATGATTCGGCAAACCTTGAAACCGAGTGAAGGAAAACGTATTGCAGGTATTCTTTTTCCTCGAAGTAAAGGCTTGTCTTCCTTGCCGCACTAACCTTTTCCAGTTCTTCCCTTGAAATCATTTCATTCACCAGTTTACATCCAAAAGCCATTTTTTGTTGAAATTGTTTTTTCTTTCAAGCGAGGGGTCAAGCAATTCAAATCCTTTTCCCTTGCGCTTTAACAAATTATCCAAATATTTTCCCCTGATTCCGCATTCCTCTAAAATAAATCCAAGTCGCCTAACCGCGGCCCTGCTCTTAACCCGCAAGGCATAACTTGAAAGCTTTTTCAAATCAAGCACTTTAATGGATGATTTGGCTGCGTTAAACACTTCGTGCATTCCTCCGGCATATTTGGGGAAAAGCAAAGAATCAATGATTGCCTTCTCTTTTTCAGCGATGGTTATGCCGCCCACGCTTGTATAGCCAAAAAACCTTTTATTCGAAAGCACAACAAACCTGCAGTTTCCAATCCTTTTCTTGTACTTGGCGCTTGCAAAAAAAACCGTTTTAGGCATTTGGTCGGTTAACCCATAATAACTCAAAGCAGACCAGAAACTAAGATAAGAAGGCCAGTTGAGGTAGGCGCCGGCTGCAAGCTCGTCTGTTCCCTTAACTGCATAAACGCCGCCCTGCAGCGATTTAATCAAGCCCTTTTTTTTCAGCGATTTAAGCAGGTTATAAGTTTTAACCATGCTGAAACGCAAAAGAAGGGAAACATCCCTTGCCCTGAACACCGCCAAACCATTGCCTTTCAACGCCTCAAGCACATCCGACTCCAATTTACCTAATTGCATTTTTCCACGTTTTTAGTAATTATATTACTAATATTAAAGAAAAAAACTATTTAAATGTTTGTATTGGCTGGCATGTTTCTGCTTTTCTCTGTGCTCTGCAATTCTTTTGTCAAGGGATTCTATTGCCTTAATGCATTTCTTTTTTCTTCCGCCCACGCGCTTTCACCGCTTTCTCTGTTTTCAGGAACTCTATTTTCGCTGCCTCAAAGAGCCTTTCCGCTTCTTCCAGTGAAACGCTTTCCTTGGCTTTCCTTTCATCCCTTTCCGCACGGTAAGTTTCCGTGAAACCTGCGATTTCCTGCCTGCTGAAGCCATGGCTTTCAAGCATTGAATTAAATCCCTTTGAAGTGAATTGTTTTCCCTTAAGGAAAAGCTGAATGCGGTTCAGGCTCCTCAGCCTCAACACAAGCGAATAAATTGAGGCGTTTCCTGAAAGCGCTTTCCTTCCAGCTTTTCTTTCATTTGAAAGCAGCGATTCAACGCTTTTAAACGCGCCAAGCGTTTCATTAAGAAATCCGCCTAAATCCGGCTTTACGCGCACTTTCCTTAATTCATCCAAAAGAGCACCGTTAAACAAGGGCTTTGCCTCGCTTACAACCTGCTCTAAAAACAGCGAATTATCCTTCTTCAGCTCCTGCCCGAATTTTTCCTTGGAGGAAACAAAAAAATCAAGCTTTCCACTCTTTTTCAAGCCAAGCTTTGCGCTGGAAAAAACCAATACATCAACATCCGACTCCCTTGTTTCTTCTCCCCTTGCATAAGAGCCAAACAAATACACTCCCTGAACTCGCTCGGAAAAAGGCTCCAAGGCCTTCAACACATCAGCCTTCACGTCAACCACTTCCTCGGGCAAAATAACCGTAACCTTCCTGCCAATCCACCTTTTAGGCGTGAAAACAACCGAGCCATTGCCGAACTTGACAACAGGCTTGACAACCTCCTCCTCAACGCGAAAAGACTTAAGCATGGTATATACAAGTATATACCTGAATCTTTTTATTTGTTTGGTTCATCAGCCCATTTTCGCGAAAACGTGCCCTGACTGCAGCCAGGTGTTTACGTTCGGATTGTCGTCGGAAACAGAGTAGTTCACGTTGCTGATTGTTCCACTGTTCAATGCTTGTGGCGTGGCGTTGAATGCACCCAAATCTTTTGCGCCGTCAGCCGAAGTAATCATTGCAGTGCCTGAATCTGTCGCGGTTCTTGTGGCTGTTTTTGTTGCGGTTGCAGAGTATTCTGCTTTTATTCCCCTGTATGACCATGATTTTGTTTGTTTTATTATTGTGCTGTTTTTCTTTACAGTGTATGTTCCGTATCTTCCGTCAAATGAATAGGTTATTTCTATTGTGTCTCCTTGGTTTGCGTTGAATGTGCTTATTTGTTTCCATGAATTGAATATGTTATAATAGCTGTATGTTACTGTAGCGTTTGCTTGCATTGCCATTTGCTTTGTTCCGTTGGCTGTCAACTCAATGCTTTCTGAAACCGTTTCATTCCATGTTTCTGTTCCAGTGCCTGTTACAATCCAGGTGAATTGCTGTGAAGGCACAAGGCATTCGCCGTTGGAGCAGCCGTTCGCGCATTGCTGGATTAACTGCGGTGAATCGCTGTAAGAGCAGGTTGCATTGCTTGTGCCTGGGCTGCTGCACGCAAATGTGCGGTAATTCCTGTACACATTGTTTCCGTTGCAGTAAGTGCTTCCCACAAGGCCGTCTGTTCCACAGTCTAATTTGTTGATGCATGCGATTGCGTTGTGGCTGCACTGGCTTTCAATCGTGCCTGGGTTTAAGCAGATGTCTTCGGTGTACGGGTTTTGGTCATCGCAATTCGCATTTGAATTGCACTGAATTGTTGGGGCATTAAGTTTCGCGAAAACATGCCCGCTGGAAATCCATGTGTTGATCTCGGGGTTGTCGTCTTCAATGGAATAAGTTATGCCGGTAATTGTTCCGCTGTTTTGCGGTTGCGGCACTGCATTGAATGTTCCTAGGTCTTTTGTTCCTTCCGCAGCAGTTATTGAAGCTGAACCGGAATCTGTTGCGGTTCTTGTGACTTTTTGTGTTGCGGTTGCAGAGTATTCTGCTTTTATTCCTCTGTAATAGCGTGACCTTGCCTGTTTTATTGTCGTGCTGTTTTTCTTTACTGTGTATGTTCCGTATCTTCCGTCAAATGAATAGCTTATTTCAATTGTGTCTCCTTGGTTTGCGTTGAATGTGCCTATTTTTGCCCACTTGTTTGTCGTAGTATAGTAACTGTAAGTGACTGTTGCGTTTGCTTGCATTGCCATTTGCTTGGTTCCGCCTGAAGTCAGTTCAATGCTTTCTGAAAATGTTTCACTCCATGTTTCCGTTCCAGTTCCCGTTACAATCCAATTGACTTGTTCTGCTGATGCATTGCATGCTCCGTTGCTGCAGCCGTTGGGGCATTCTTGAACCAATTCCGTGGCTGCATTTTTCTGGCATGAAGAGCTTGGCGTGCCGGGATTCAGGCAAGTGAAACTGTTTTTGTCCCTAACCGCATTCCCTTCTAGGCTGCAGTAATTGGCTGAATAGCTTGTTGTTCCGCAGTTGCTGTCCGAATAACAGGCAATGCTTGCGGGCTGTGAAAGCAAATCAATTGCGTTTTTCAATAGTTTCTGTCTCGTGCTCTCGTCTTTTATTGCGTCGATTGAGAATGCAATGAAAACCGTTTTCTGTGTTCCAGAAAAGCTTGAAACGATTGCAGTTGAAGCGTTTTTCCATCTTGCCGGGCTGTCAGTGCCTGCCAACGGAGCAATTGAATCTGGGTATGGGGAGAGTGCAGCATTGAGGTCAATTGCTGTGATTCCCTGCATTAATGTGTGGTTTCCGTCAACTTCCAGCATTGAATTGTTTTCGTCTAACGCCAAATCCTTGTCAAGCGTTGCGTGCAGTTTTTGCTGTGCAAACAAATCATTGTTGTGGTCAAAGGAAATGTCAGAGCCCTCGAATAAAATGTTTCCATTGAATTGGCTTAAAAGTGCGGAATCTTTTTCGTCAACCGCCTTATTCCAGTAATCGCCTGAACTCCACACAACCACTGAAGCGGAATTCAGCAAGGAAAGCGGGGGAATGCCTTTTTCTTTTTCACTCCATTCACTGTAACAGTAGCCTTTTGCCTGCAGTGCACTCCTGAAAGACGCAAGGCTGCTTGGCTCCGCGGTTGAAGCGCTTTGCGCGTCGTCATCTGCAATCAATAAAATGTTTCCCTGTGAGCAGAAGTAAATCTGTGCGTTCAACGAATTGTTCTGCGTGTTTGCATCTGTTGCAGTTGAGGCATTAACGTTCAGCAAATGCTTCCCTTTCACTATAACATGGGGCTTTGAGACAGCCTGGCTTGAATTCGGTGCAAGGGAAATGCCTTGGGTTCCGTTCGCGTTTCCGTCTACACTGAAATTAACGCTAACCGAAGCTGTTGTCCCGCCCCTGTTGGAAACAAGCGCGTAAAGCAATGCGTTCCTGTCGTTGACTGTTTCAGCCCAAACCTTTTCAACTATTATGTCTGCCTGCAGCGGCGCAACGTTCACTGCAATTGTTTTGCTGTTGTTCACGTAATCCTTTTCCTTAATGCTGAAGCTTGGGTTGATGAATGCTTCAATTGAGTGATTGCCTTTTGAAAGCGAAACAGTTGTGCTTGCAGTGCTTCCGCTTACGCTGATTGTTTTCTGCAGTGCTCCGTCAATGTATACGCCAAGTTGCGTTGCCGAGGAATTTGTCAGGAAAAAATTTACGGGTTTGCCTGTGCCTTCAACTACAAATGAGCCTAAATTAATGTCGTTTACAGCCAAGTCAAGCGAGGCGCTTTCCAAAAGCCATGCAACCGCGTTGCCTGCAAGCGTTTCCCTTGCAGTTCCTTCAACCGATTTCAGCGTGAATGGCAAATAAATGGTTTTCGCTGTTCCCATGGCATTCTGCCATAAAACCATTGCGCTTTTCCCGTTGTTCCAGTCCGCAAGGCCCACGCCGCCGTAAGGCATTACAGCATCAGGGAAAGCCGATATAATGTAATTTAGGTCAATTTGCGTTAAACCTTTTGTCACTGGGTGCTTTCTTGAAACAGTTATTTTGTTCACGCTGTTTTCATCCAATTGCAGATCTAAGTAAAGCGTTGCATGCGCAACGTTGCGCATTAAATTGTCGTCAAAGTGCCTGAACGCAATTTCCGAACCCTCAAGCAGCAGCTTTCCGCCCAAGGCAATGAACTGTTCAAGCACTTGCGTTTCATTTGCATCAATAGGCGTCAAATCGTTTTCCGCACTCCAAACAACCGCGTTGAATTTTTGCAGGTAACCTAGTGATGGAGAGCCGGTTTTCCCAAGGTTCCAGGAAACAACGCAGTAATTTGCGCTTAAAATCTGCGAAAAAACATTGTTGCTGTCCATTGATGCTACAAGCACATTTTTTCCAGCGCATCCCGCGGGTACATCAATTACAGTGAATGCATTTGAAGCGCTTGTCTCGCAGTTGCCGAACGCGTCGCATGCCGTAAGCGTGAAGGAATAGTTTCCTTTTTCCTGCAGGTCGTTGAGGCTTGCGCTCCAGTAAGCGTTTCCGTCAAATCCTGAAAGCAATTGCATTGGAATGTTTTGCGTTGCCCCGCTTGGCTTCCTTAAATTCAATGCAATTGATGCAACACTGCTTTCGTCGAATGTTCCTGCTTCAATGAGATTGGGCTGGTTTGACTGTAGTGTTGCTGTGAATGAGACTGAGTTAATTGTTGGCTTTGTTGAGTCAATGACTGTAAATGGTTTTATTTCATTTATTGGCCGTGCACCGTAATCTGCAATTACATTCAAATCGTATTCCCCCTGCAGGAATATCCGCAGTAAATTCGGCTGAATAAACCCTTGAACTGTTTGCCTCAATTTCTTCTCCGCCAAAATTCAATGCCTTGAGCGCGTTTCCGTTTTTGTCCTGCACTAAAGCCAAAAACTGCGGGCTGATTTTCGCTGTAGCGCTTGAATTTCCAAAATCAATTTCCAGTTGCGTGCTTTCATTCATTTGCACGCTTGAAGGCAATGCAACGCTGTTTATTGTGCCTGTTTCAGGCACAACAACGCTTAGTGTTCCCGCTGCTGAAACAATTTTGTCCTCAAAGTGAACTATTACGTTGACATCGTATTCGCCTGGCGCCACGCCGACAGGCACGTTCAAGTCAACAACCCTGTTTGAATCCTCTTCCAATGGCGCGAAAACATCAATCGGCTCTTCTTCAAGCGCGTTTGCCGTAAAACCGGAAAGCAAAGGCGAACCGTTAATGCTTGGGAAGTCTGTCCTTGCGTAGCTGCTTAAGCGGATTTCGTCAACAAAACCATTCAGGTTCAGATAGTTAAGCGAATAATAATTGCCTATGACTGTTTCAGTACAGCTTGCGGGCATGTCCCCTGCTGCAACCGCGGCACTCGGCACGCCGTCAACGTAAATTCTTGCATTGCTTCCATCAAACACGAACGCAAGGTGATATGTTTTTCCCGCTGAAACAATTCCGGCATCAGTAAGCACGCCGCCTGAGCCACCAGGTGTATCCCACCATATTGCACCGTCAGGGTGGATTTCCGCGTAAACAGGCTGCCCGCAGTTTTTTACCGTGAAAAGGATGTTCGAAGGGTTGTTTAATGCCTGGATTGTTGCAACCATTTCAAGCGTGTAGGCGTGATTGACATTATACCATAATCCCGGCGTAATTGTAATGTATTTGTCGTTCGCAGGCGTAATCGGGCCATAACTGTAATCGCTGAAAAAATTGCCTTGGGCGTTAGAGTAAATTTCCCCGTTGCCCGCGCTTCCATTGAAACCATTGCCGGAGTCGTCTTCCAAATTGTTTTCAAGGTGCCAGTAGCCCATTATTCTCTGCGGTGACTGGTTTAAGTCTGGCACTGGCATTGGGAATTCCTCTAAATAATTCGGTGCGGAAAGTGATGAATCGGAATAATACAGCCAGTAATTGTTTTCACCTGCATCAGTTGAGCACTTTCCCTGCAAAAGCGTTTTCTGCAGTTCAAACCACGGCGCCCTCTTGCCGTTCTCTTCCCCAATGCTTCTCGGGATCTCCTGCATTACCCCCTCGTAATTCATCCAGTAAACCCTTGCATCGCTCAAATCCTGCATGCATTTTCCTTCTGCAATGCATTGCTCCAAATCGAATTCCCCTGAACTGATTTCAACCGGAAAGCCCTGCGATGCATTCATTGCGGAATTATTGCAGAGGCTTAACTGCCTTCTCATGACAGTTTTTTTTGCTTCTCCCCCCAGGCAACCTCTTTTTTCTTCCGCAGAGGAAGACACAGAAAATTTCACTGGCACAACGTTTTCCGCTACACCCATGCCGTTAAAGGATTGTTTTGCGCCATTGCTCAGCCGCACCTCGTCCACTAACCCATTGATGGTTATCATTGGAGTGGTTGAATATCTCCCGATGTTTATTGTGGAACAGACAAATACGTCGCCATTTGATGCAGTGTTTCCCTTGAAAACTCCGTCAACGTAAATAATGTAGCTTGAGCCGTTGTTCACGAATGCAAGGTGCTGCCAGGTATTTTCTTTCAGCACACCTGTAGGGGTTGAAACTATTCTTCCGTTTATGCGCCAAACCATTTGTCCTTCGTTATAGCTTTCAGCGTAAAACTCGCCGCAGCCAAGCCCTTGGAATAACGTGTTAGAAGTCCTCCCGCTGTACACCAGCTTCACATACATTTCCAGCGCAAACCTGCTTGAAGCAGGCCAGGTTCCGTTTACGGGTATTTCCACGTATTCGCCATTATCTTCGGTTTTCACCGCCTTTCCATACACGCCTTCGTCAACGAAAAAAGACGAATCAATGCTGTGAGCTGCATTAATCCTGTTCTTTGAAGAATCCTTGCCTGAATTGTCCAAATGCAGCAGGGCATTTGTAGTTAATCCAGAATCAATTGCGGGCAAGTGCAAATCTGTCTGCGCAGGCGCATCCGCGTTAAGGTTGCCGTAATAAACCCAGTAACTGTTTAACCCAGTGTCAGAAGTGCATTCACCTGGCGCCAAATCCTTTTGCGCTTCAAACCACACGCGGTTCGTGTCACTGTTTTCAATTCCGTAAGGCACTTCAATGAACTGCCCTTGTTCGTTAACCATTATCACACGCAAATCCGAAAAATCCTGCCTGCACTGGAATTCTTCCGCGCATTTTCCCAAATCAAGTGCTTCCTTTTCAAAGCTTACGGGTGAGGCAGCGTAAATGGTTTCGGATGCAGATTCATTGCATATTTTTATTTTTTTCCTGAAACCCCACCAGTCATTCCACCATTCTGCGTCACTGGAGCACGCGTTATTCCTTAAACCGTCATTCACTGCAAGCCCTGCTAGCTCCCCTTGCTTGTCCAACAGCTGCACTTCAATGAAGCCGTCAAGCGGAATCGCAATGTTCTGCTGCAATCCCACAGAGTAAGCCGCGCTAGCGCCTTTTTCAACGCTTGAATCCATTGAAACGCTTGTTATTTCCAACGAGTTGCCAGGCACAGTTACCCTTGTTTCCTTTTCCGCTTCGCCTGCAAGCGAGCCCTCCATTAAAATGCTTGCCTCAATGTTGTAGTCTCCAACCATTGAATCAGTCCAGGAAAACCTGAAATCCGCGTCAGACATCACGTATATTTCCTGCGGTCCCACGAATTCCTTGTCCACAATGTTTCCGAACTCGTCTTTCACAGTGAATTCCGCGACAGTGTCCTTTGGCGGAATCTCTGCCGCGTACTCCGCTGGCCCAAGCAACCTCACATTCAAAACCATTTCCGAGGGAATAGTTTTGGTTATTTCATCCGGTGCATCAAAAGAATATTCCACTGAAAGGAATTTGTTGTAATCCGGCGGGAGGCCAATGGATGTTTTAACCGAAAAACTTGCGGCAGCATTCGCTTTTGCCCCACTTGCATCCTCAGCCTCAAATCCAATCAAGTAAAGCCCTAGCGCGCCTGTGTCATTGAACAACGCGTGCCAGAAGCCGTTGTTGTCTTTATTCATTGAAAGCAAAACGTTTTCTCCATCAGGCTTGGTTATGCTTGCATTAACTGTTTCAACTTCGTTTCTCCCCTCCACTTTGACAATGAATTCAGTTGAATCGTTTTGCAGGACAGCGGGCTCCACGAAAATGTAAGTGAATGCAATTGCGTTTGAATCGCTTGGCGTGCCCGCGTTCTCCAAGCCAAGCACTCCTGCCCCAAAAGAAGTGTCTTTTCCCGGTGCACCCAAATCAATTGCATTGCTTTCAAGCCACTGCTTTGCCTGCAAAGGAGTCATTGAAGCGTCCGCCTCTAACAGAATCGCCGCTGCTCCCGCAACAAATGGTGCGCTCATTGATGTTCCGCTTTTCGCCTGCGTTCCTCCCGGCACTGATGAAAAAATATTCACTCCTGGTGCAACAATGTCCGGCTTTATTCCCACTCCTTCAATGTTTGAGCCCGCTGAAAAGCAAGCCCAATTGTTTGCCGAGTCAACTGCCCCAACGGTTATTGCATCCAAACTGTCTCCCGGCACGCCCACTCCGCGGAAGCTTCCGCAGCCAGCGCTCGGGCAGCTGTTCCCGCAGTTTCCCGCTGCTGCGACAACAATTGTTCCATTTGCAACCGCGTCCTGTATTGCCAAATCAATTGGGTTTTGCGGGTCGGAGAAAGATGCTCCCAGTGAAAGGTTTATTATGTCTGCATTGTTTTCCACTGCCCAGTTTATTGCCGCTATAACCGACGCGGTTGAGCCTATTCCCGAGTCATCCAGTGCCTTTGCATTCAAAAGCATTGCGTCAGGAGCCACTCCGTTGAAAGCGCCTCCGTTTGCATTTGTTCCCGCGGCTATTCCCGCAACATGGGTTCCGTGGCCGAATGAATCCGTTGTATACGGCGAGTTTGAGAAATTCGCTGCTGCAACCACTTTTCCCTGCAGCATTGGATTAGTTTCATCTATTCCAGAGTCAATTATCGCGATTTTCACTCCTTTTCCTGTCAACCCGTTTTCCCATGCTGTTGGCGCGTTGATTTGCGGCGCCGCAAAATCAAGCGTTGCCCTTACCTCTTCATTCGGATAAATTGCCTTTACCGCTGAATTCGCTGCCAGAGAATTCAACTTATCCAATCCAATTTCCGCGACAACAACTCTTCCAATCGCATATCTTTCCTTCACGGTTCCCCTCAAAGAATTAGTGACAGAATCAACTGAAGCAAGCTGCGATGCATCATTCAACACAATTAAAACAGTCTGCCTTGCCTTTGGCGCACTTAAAGCATCAGCCCTCAACTCAGGCTGAATCTTCAAAGAGCCAACTGAAGGCTGGACTGCGCCGACAAGAAGCAGGGTGGAGAAGAGGAGGGAAAACAACAGCAATGATAAAATAGGTTTGTTCATTTGGGGTCACTTCCTTTCGCTTCCTGGATGACATAGCTTCCGACGATTTTGTCATGCAGGCCCTGCTTGTTTTTGTCGAATAAAATCAATAGGTCCCCTAGAAAAAAAAGCATTATTGAAATGTTTGAGAAAAACCAGCGGAAAATCGCCCTAATCCAGCTTAACTGCTCGCCTTCGCTGTTCACTACTTTGATTTTCAGCAGTTTTTTTCCAATTGATTGGCCTTTTTTGTTGGCAGTGATAAAATAGGCAATTCCTGCAAGGTACCAGAAATAAAACAAAAACTGTATTATAAAAGTTTCTTGAACAACAAGCACGATTAAATGTATAATAATTAAAAGGAAAAACATCAGCACATTGTCGATTATCGCTGCTGCAAGCCTTTCACCGAAAGAAGCGAAAACAAAATTTTTTGCATTCATTGTTGTTCACCTTTTGGTTTTAGATGCCTCCACCAGAAGTTTTTTGGGTAATAATCCCATTCGCCTGTGTAAAATCCTTTGAATTTCTCAGCTATAAATTCAGCGTTTTGCTTGAATATTTCGTCTGCTTCCTCAATTTTTTGCTTTAATTCGTTTAGTTTTTTTTTGTAGCCGTTTGCTTCCAGTTCTCTAACTATTATTTCACAACTGTTTCTTATGTTTAAAAAATTTTCAAAATCAGCGGTAATGGTTTTAATATTCGTTACATGTATTGAATAACTTCTAACAAGTTCTTTTAATTCTTTTAATACTTTTTCATAATACCTGGCCTTAATTTTTTTAATCTCTTCGAATCTTTTGTCCAAAAAAACGAGTTGTTTTTTGTAAGTATTTAAATCAATTTCTTTTGAATCCAAATGTTTTAATAAAAAAGTTATTCTGGTTCTTGTGTCCAAAGGCCTGCTTGCAGAATGCGCCCCCCAAGCTGAGAGTTCATCAAAAAATTCATTTACTTCTTCCATTTGAAGCGCATAGAACGTGATTTCTAAATGCAATATTTCCAATAATCTTTTTGTTTGAACATTCATTTTTCCACCCCCCATATACCTACAAAACTAAAACTTGGCAATTTTATTAACTCGCCTTTTAACTGTTTTTCCAGAATATCCCTTGCACCATTTCTTAGTTTATAACAAGTAATTATTTTTCCATACATATCGCCAACTACATATATATTTTTCCACAAATCATATGCTGCATACCCTTCTTCATTAGGCGGATTTGGCGGTTGTTTGTATTTAGGCCGGCCATATTCGTCCTTTGAATTAAGTGTATCTTTGCAAATGTCTTTATATTCTTGCATCGTTACGTAATGGCCAAATAGGTCCTGGAAGTCTTGCGCATGGTCATAATAATGTCCTTCGAAATGTTGGAATTCTCCATCGTAGTAGGGAAATGCATTATATGAGTATGAATTAGCTCGTATTTGGGTCGCTACATAGATTAAGAATGTAGAAAATACCGCCGCAGTCACAGGGTATGCCGCCTCTGCAATTGTTGGACAAAATTCGGCGCATGCCATCGCGCCCCCGACAACAAGTGATACTCCTCCATCTTGGCTATAGTAAGTGGATGCATTATAGTCTTTGCTGCAGTCGCATGTTCCTTTGTATGGTTCAATGTTTTGTATGCATTTCCCGCTATTTTTATCGCAACCATATTGGCACCATGCTTGCTGGCTTGCGGAACAATCTGCGTTTCTTTTTATTTGCATTGTTTCATTTAGGCATTCGTTTTGTAGTTTACAGCAAATGAATTGTGCGCTTGTTTGTGTTGTAAAGTCAATGTTTTGTGTTCCACAAGTTTCATTTGAGATTATTGCTTTCAGTTGATGTATTCCCTTGCTTGTTTGTATTACTAATTCGCCGTTTATTCCGGTTTCTTCTATCAGATTATTGTCAACTAATATTTTGACTCCTTGCATTGGCTGCCCTTGTGCGTTTTTGACGGTGATTGTGGTTGTTGTTGGGTTGTTTACTGTTATGTTTATTTGTTTTGTTGTTGGCGCGTATCCGTTTTTTGTTGCTGTGATCTTGATTTCTTGTGTTCCTGTTTGGTTTGCTGTTGTGGTGTATGTCCAGGGGAAGAGGGTGATGGTGCGGTAGCTGGCTGTGTTTGTGTAGGGGTCGTTGATGCCGATTCCTGTGTTGTTGAGTGTTTGTCCTTGGGGGTTGTAGGCGTATGTTGTGAGGTTTATGGTTTCGTTTAGTGTGTAGGTGTTTTTTCCGCCTATTGTTAGGAGTATTGGGGGTAGGGGTGTGTTGCAGCTAAAGTATATTGTGTCTTGGTCTAGGTATTGGTTTACTGTTGCTGTTCTGGTTCCGCAGTCAATGCCTTCTTTGCTTATGGCTTTGATGTTTAGCGTGGTGTTGCAGCTGTTTGTTCGTGTGAGTATTTGCGTTTCTCCTTGGGTGTTGGTTGTTCCTTGGAGTACGTTGTTTGCGTAAACTGTTGCTTGTGCTAGTTCTAGTCCGTATTTGTTTTGCACTTTGATTGTTAAATACCCGGAGCATTTGTCGTCGCATTTGCTTGATGGCGTTAAACCAATGCAGGCTGTTGTGCAGGTTTCCACTAATTGGTTGTCTGAGTAGTTATTGTCGTTTACTGCAATGCATGCGTCTCCTCCGTTTCCGCAAGTGTAGTCTAGGTAGCGGTGTTTTTTCCATAACTGGTTGGTTTTGCAGTAGTATTCCCAGTTGTCGTATCTGTCTTGGTCTGAGCAGTTTGTGTGGTCTTGTGTTGAGCAGGTTGCGTTATCCCAGCAGACGCCTCCCCAGTATCTGTCGTCTCCGACGCATTTTGAGGGGCAAGTGTTTCCGGGGTCGCATTGTTTGTTTACGCATGAATAGTTTAAGCAGCTTAGGCCGGTGTCGCATTTGACTCCGCAGCTTCCGCAATTGTTTGGGTCTGATTTATAGTTTGCTTCGCATCCGTCAGACCAATTAGAGTTGCAGTTGTCGTATCCTGTGTTGCAGGAGCAATTGGGGTAGGTGCCTGTTGCGTTTGCTCCGCAGGTTTGTGTTGGAGTGCAGTTTGGGGTAGACCGCGTTGCATAGTGGCAACAGTCTTGGGTGCCAGAGTATACAGTGCATAATACTGCTCCATACGGCTCGTTTGGCAAACGTAATCCATTGTAAGTGTAATCAAGATCGCAGCCCGGATCGCTGCATCTCGCGTGATAGCGGTCTTCTTGTTGTTGTTTGAATGTGCATGAATTGCATAACGCCCATGTGACTTCGATGAAGCGGTTTTCGTTGTAAACAGTGTCTGCAAAGCTTGAACCAGTGTATGATGCAGAATTACAGTATTGGGCGTCATAATGGTATGTTCCATCTGGTTCAATGTAATAATATGCCCCGCATGGCGGTGAACTGACGAATGTTGATTGTGCGCCTATTTCTTGGAGTGCTTGTGAAATGAAGTTTTCATCGTTCTGCATCCATTCAATTGAGTAATTGTTTTCATCTATTATTGAGAGGTTTTTGATGTTTGTTGTAATCCAGTTTGCGTCTGCTGTCGGGAATAATGTTAAAGCAGTGGCAATCAGCGTGTTTGCATCGGTTGCGTTGAAGTCCTGCAGTACAATTGGCGTGGCTGTGTTTTCGTCCGCGAAAAACGCCGCGTTAGTTTCAGCTCCGCAATAGGATGGAGTTGCTTGGGTGAAACTTGTAATGGAAAATAGCAGTAATATTGCGAGTGCAAGCAAAACTTTTCTGTCTTTTCCTAAATAAAACAAAAAAACACCTTTTTATTTCCCTTTTTTTCCGTTGGCTTTTTCTTTGAATTTTTTTCTTATAAAGACCGTGAATGAAATGATTACGAAAAGCGAGAGCACAATCAATGCAATGTTTACTGGTGTCAATCCCACTAATCCAGCCAAGCCTGTTGGGGATGGCGTTGTGTTAGCAGGCGGCGCAGCAGGGGTTTCCAAGGGCTGTGCAGCGATTTCTTCTTCCGGTTGAACGGTTGGCGCTTCTATTTCCTTTAACTGCTCAAATGCAATAAAGGACGCCTTAATGCTGTTCACGTCTTTTTCGTTCTCCGAGACAATGGCGTACTCAATTTTGCTGCCTGAAACGCTTACATCCCATGCAATGACCGGGTCGGATTCAATTACCTTGAATCCAGCGGTTGTCTTGATTAGCAACTGGTTCGCATCTCCGACGAGCTCTTTAGGGATCTCTTCAATATAGTATCCGCTTGTTCCGGCTCCAGTGGGCAGTTCCCGTTCAATCTTGTATCCAAACAAGGTTTTCTTGGTGTCAGAATAATAGATTTTATATTTTGTCACTGTGCTTTTCACGCTTAATGCTTTTATTTCCGCTTTAGCAGGAGCCAACGCCATAACCGCTTTTTCCACTTCGGGAATCTCGGATGTCTGCAATGCATTCAAGTCAAGTATTGGGCTGAATGAAGGCAGCCAGCCATAAATGTTTTTTGACTGGCTTAAGTTCTGGTAAATTGTCGTGACATCGTTTGCATCAAAATTCATTTCATTGAATTTTTCCTTGGCGGTTTTAGTCTTAAACGAATCCTCCAAGCCAAAATAATTCATTAATTCAAGTTTTGAGTTAATGCCTTCCTTGAGAGATTTTATCTGGGTTAATGCGGCTTCAGGCGTTAAACCACTTCCGCCTCCACCCCCTCCTCCACCGACACTTACAACGCCGCTGCTTTCAGTGTTGTCCCCGCCGTTGTTTATTGGAGCGCAGGCGCCTGCATCCGATGGGCAACTTGAACAGCTTTCTTCAGGGTCACGAATGCCGTCGCCGCAGAACCTAACGTTCACAACAATAGGAAATGCAGTGCCTGTATAATTTTCAGCAAAATCCTTGCAAATTGCGTAATAAATGCTTGAACCAATAGGCGCGGTAAGGTTTTTTGAGTGGGTTAGCCCATTATTGCTTGGCGTGAAATAGGTCTGCATTGATTCATAATTTTGGTCTGTTTCTGAGAAACGGCAATAGACTGGCTCGTTTAAAGTCAATGTTATCGTTACATTAGTGTCTTCGTAAGGAGAATTAGATTCTACCGTGGTTATAACAGGGGCATTAGCGTCGTTGGTCACCATAAAAAATGAGAATTCGTTTACATCAACCCACGCATAATTTGCCGTGGTATCAACACCAAAACTATTGCCATCAATTGAGTACACTTGTGGAGGCATCAAATTATACTTGGTCGCGCTTACTTTGTATATATAGATTTTTGACTCGTCTGTTATTCCCTTACTGGCTATATCGGTTTCATCGTAAAAAAACTTTATCCTTGCTTTGGTTATTTTTCTTTTTATTTCATCATTAGCCCCTATTTCAAAGGTGATCGTGGAGGGCAGTTCCCACCGGCCTATGAGTTCTTTTATAATATAAATAGAGCCTTTTTCAATTCCATCCGCGCTTTCAAGCCCGATGATTACATTAGCATCCCCGCTCGCATCTATTATGGTTGAACCAGCGGCAGTAACTAAAATATCCTGTTTATAATATGCTGTTCTCACACCATATGATACTATGAATGATGCAGCATTGTTTTTTTCTGTTAGATTTCCTGCCTTATCAACGGCATTGAAATCTATAAAGTATGTTCCGTCAACAAATTCATTTGTATCGAAAAAGGCTTTGAATTCAGATGCCCCCCAAAGCGCGTTATAGTCTTCAAGTTCAACTATAAATCCGTTAAAATCTATATACCCGGCAAACATTTTTAGATTTTTTACAATAACGCCATCCGAATTCCGAATTAAGGCATTAATTTTAACGTTTGTAAGATCATTCACGGCTTCAACAATCTCAATTCTTTTGCTGGCAGCAATATTTGCTGTCACATTACTTATTTCAAGCCCATTTAAATCGTATGCGATTTTTTCAACTTTAATTGTAAGACCGCTATGGGGGGTAGTCACACTATTTCCATCTAGCTTAATATTCAATATTTCACAAAATCTTGTGCCATCATAATAAATTATCTCATTTATACACAGCCGAATGCTGTCAATTTCAATTTGTAAGTTTCCATCAGTACTTGAATTTAACATTTCAAATTTGATTTTGTCGCCCCAGGATGTTGCAGCAGTATCGCCAAATGGGATAACAATCTCTTCTTGCGGGGGGATTACTGGTGGCAAAACATAAGAATAACTGTCCTCAAATTGTGGTTTTGTTTTATCCAGCGCGGCATAAGTTGTTTTAGTTTCTTCAACATTCCCTGCATTATCAATTGAATAATATTCAATTGCATGGTTTCCATCAGAATTTATTTCAAGGGGTGTTCCATTCAGCCATTCGCTTCCGTCAATCCTGAAGCTTGTGCTTGCAACGCCTGAATTATCATCGCTTGCAGTCAAAGTTACGTTAAAGTCGTTCGCGCGCCATCCTTTTGGGGCGTTGTCAGTTGTGACGGGCGGGGTAATGTCTCCAGAACCGCCTCCGCCGCCACCCCCTCCGCCAGCGCCCTCAGCAACTACTAAAGCCGCAGGCAAAAGGATTAACAGCAGCACGCAAAGAATAACCTTTTTTTCCATTAGAGTTTTTGTCTCCACGGAACCCCACCGTACCAATCTGCTGCTTCAACAGTTAATATACGTTTGGTTGAATTTTCTTCAACTAAAAAGTTGAACTTTTTTCAACCATAGCTATATTAATTCCCGGAACAGCTATTGGTTTAAAGGCAGGCTTTAAGCAGCCATTCAGTTGATTGGTTTTTAACTGCCTTAGCGCGTTGCCGTTGTTCATACCCCGGCAGCGCGCGTCAATCTTATCAAAACTTTTCGAGGTGGGAATTAAATGGATTCAGTGAATTTAGTGGAAGCGGTCTGCGTGAAAATCTTGTTCAATGAACTCTTGGAGGGCTTCAGTGAAGCGCATGCAAAGATTTTTTCCTTTATTGCCGCGAATGAAAGGAGAATTGTTTCCGTTGAAAAAATATGCGTTAACTGCGCTTTAAGCGAAGCCGAAGCCTTAAAGGCGTTAAATGAACTCGAGTCAATCGGCCTTGTCAATTCAAGGGGCTGCTTTTATTTCATGGACAACGCATTGGAATCACTTGAATTGCTTGTGTCCTTGGCGGAAGCGGAAAAGGGAAAAATGCCAAAGGAAAAGCCTGTTTTGCTAGAGGAAAGCCTTCAATTGGCTGCAAGATAGCCTAAAAGAGAGTTTTTCGCTTGCGGCTGTATTTGGATTCCAATGTGCTGATTTCTTTTTTGAGGACTGAGGTTGACAAAGCGTTTAATTTGCGTTTCAATGATAGTGCTAGGTTTTTTTCAATCTGCAGGGAGCAATCAATAGAAGTAGTAATTTCCCGCCTTTTCTTGCAGGAGGTGGAAAAGGTGATTTCGCTTAGTGAAAAGAATGTTTTGGATGTTTTAAATTCAGAGGGACTTAAAATAGTAAAAGTGGAAATGGCTTTAAGGAAAACCACGCTAAACATTTCCGGATGCGCAGGCATTCATTATTTGGATGCTGCCCACATTGCATCGGCACTTGAATCGAACAGCAATGCAATTGTTACTTGGAACAAAAAAGATTTCGAAAAAGCAAAACGCTTGATTCCCTGCATTTCACCCGATGAATTCATTTGAGGAATTTTTTTGCGAGTTCGCGTTTATCCTTTTTTGTGAGTTCCTTGAACTTTTTCTTGTCCAGCTTGTGCTTTTTGATGAAAGCCCGGGCAATCTCACGGGTTTTCTCAACCTCTGCCTGGAATTCAGGCGAATTTCTGATGTATTCAATGGGCCAGATTTCAATCTTGTCGTCAAAGGCAAAGATTGTGACCTTCTGCCCTGACTTGAAGCCATCCCTTGAGCGCATATCGCTTGGAATAACAATCTGCCCCTTGGAAGTAATTGTAGAAGTCCTTATCTCGTTCAAAACCATAAAAAGCCCCCGTATTACAAGTAAGAAAAGTAAGAAGTTTATTTAAACCCTGCCTTTCAAGCAGGAACAGGCAACTCCATCAGCTTCTTCTGCGACTTCGTTAACTGCTGCACTCCGTTCTTTTTCACCAAGTAATCATCTTCAATGCGAATGCCAAACTTTTTCTTTTTGTAAATCCCTGGCTCAATTGTAATGATATCCCCTGCCCTTATTCTTCCCCTGCTTTTCTTTTTCATGTAAGGCTTTACGTGTACCTTTTTTCCCAGGCCGTGCCCCAAGCCGTGAACGAAAAGCTTTGCGTAAGCGCCCAATAATTTTTCCGCGAAAGCCTTCATTTCCTTTCCCTTAACTCCTGCGCGAATTTTTTTAGCTGATTTCTCCTGCGCATTCAAAACAAGCGAATACAGTTGCTTTTCCTTTTGCGAAGCTTTTCCAAGAAAAACCGTTCGTGTCAAGTCAGCGCAGTAGCCGTTCACTTTCACGCCGATGTCAATAACGAGAAAGCCTTTTTTTAGGCGCGTTTTTTTGGGCTTGTGGTGCGGGTTTGAAGCGTTTCCCGCAGTCGCAATGATTGGCGCAAAAGAAAGCCTTAAGCCTTTGCCGTGAACCCAGTGGCTTACGAATAAACCTATGTCCTGCTCCGTGCGAAAGCCAGAAAAATTCGCCAAAATTTCGCTGAACAATTTGTCAGTCAAGGCGCACGCTTTTTTGATTGAAGCCAATTTTTCGGTTTTCACAATGTATTTAAAAAGTAAAATCTTTAAAGAATAATATAGTGCAAAATATGGCTAAATCAAGGCAAAAAGAGATTGCAAAGGAGATGCTTGGCTTGCTTGAGAAAGGCTTTGAAATGGGAAAAATGAACTTTAAAGAGAGAAAAGAATTGCACGAAAGATAATATTTTTTCAGCGGAGATGGCAGAGCGGTTTAATGCGCCAGCCTGGAAAGCTGGTTTCCGAAAGGAAGCGGGAGTTCGAATCTCCCTCTCCGCGAACCCTTTTGAGAAAAGGGTTCATTAAAAACGCCCAAACCTTTGGTTTGGGAATTTCATTTTGCTTTTGGTCAAGCTTTTCTTTAGAAAAGGTTGCGGGTGGTTTGCAATCTCCCTCCCCGCGAATGTTACTCGCTTTTTTGTATTATGCTCAATTTTGTAAGCAATTTGAGTAGCATAAATAATTTTATTTTAAGGCATTCGCCAATTTGTTCGGCAGCTCCTCTAAAGCATTTAATATTCTTAACTGGATGGTTATTCCTTTCTCGAGTTGCCCGACCATTAATGCCTGGCTTGACCTCATTAATTCAGGCATTTCCAGGGCATCGTTTTTTTGAAAAGCGGTTAGCGTAATGACTGGGTTTCCAAATTGTTTGGAGAGGCTTTTCTTTAAGTCCTCTATAAAGGACTTTATCTGTTCTTCATCCCCCTCCAATTGGACTTCTACAGTTTTATTGTCAATGTTAAAAACAGCGCCTTTGTTGAACGCGCGGTTTAGCAAGCGCTCCATAATAAAAGCCCTGACCCCTTTCTCCGTGATGATGTTCTCTTTTTCCGCGATTATCCGAAAACTTCCCTTCATGCAAAAACCCTTATTTGTGCTAATAAAAGTATAATTTAAACACTATTTAATGCTTTCTAGGGTAGGTTTCCAGTGCCATGGAAATGAATTTATTGTCGGTGGAATCGACAAAAGGCTTTCGCACCGGCAAGGAGGCATGCCGAGGTTTAATGCTCCTTGGCGCTTTTCTTCATTCCGGTGGCTTAAGCCAGAGGATTGAGAAAAGAATGAACAGGCCTAACACGAATAAACCTGTTGGTGAGTAAAATTCCGCTGGGAAAATTTTGATTCCTGCGAAGTCAAGCGCGAGGCAGGAAGCGGTTAATGCGATTGAAAAATTCGCTGCCCTAAAGATTTTGCTGAAAAAAGCCAATTTGTTTTCCCCCTTAAAATCCCCCGAAGTTAACTTTAACCAAAAGCAGTGCAACGAATAAAACAAGCGCTCCGTAAGGCGCGTGCTTTCCCATGAACTTGTAATCGGAAGTAAACGCGGAAACAGCTATGTGTGCCATTAGCCAAACGACTGGGAGAGAGCCAAATGCAAGGCCCGTGACATTGGACCAATCCACTTGAAGCCAGACAAAGATAACCACAACGGGAAAGCCAACCAAAATCTTCTTATTGTAAAGAAAATATGCTGTAACAGCAAAGGCAAAAACCCAGAAAGGCTGCTCCGCGAACAGCTGCACCACAGGCGAAAAGCCGTATTCTCCCATTGAAACCAGCAAATTCAAGACACTCATTTGAAACACTTGCCCCCTGATATAACCTTGTTTTCCGGCATTAATAGCCCAATGTGGTGGTAATTGCCACCAATTTAAAAGCCTTTTCCTGCCTTATTCCTGCATGTTTTCCGCTGTTTTGGAGGAAATCGGCTTGAGCCCGAACGAGGCAAAGGTTTACGAGGCATTGGTTAATGCGGGCACCTGTTCCATTAACACTCTTTCAATTGAGGCAAACGTGCACCGAAGAAATGTTTACGATAGCATTGACAAGCTAATAAAAAAGGGCCTTGCAACCGAGGAATTTGTTTCAGGCACAAGGTTTGTTAGGGCTGTTAACCCTTCAAGGCTACTTGACATTGTAAGGGAAAAGGAATCAAAAGTGGAGTCAATCATTGCCCCCCTGCAGAAAAGATTTGAACAGAAAGCCCGCGGGGAAGAGGCGGTCATTTACCGCGGCATTGAGGGCTTCAAGAATTACCTCGACGACATCCTTGAAGAAAACCAGCCTGTTTCATTCATTGGCGCAAAGGGCTTCTGGCTTGACGAAAGGCTTAAATTTTTTCTCCCGAAATTTGACAGGCAGCGCGTGAAGCAGGGAATTCACTTCAGGCACATCTTTGACCATGAGGTAAAAAGGCTTGCCCCAAACATTCTGAAAATGAAGCTCAACGAATACAAATTTTTTCCCCCCGAATGCTCTTCAAGCGTTGCAATTGACGTTTTCGGCGACCATGTTGTCACGTTTTACGGCGTAAGCCCGGGAAAACTTCCCGAAGAACCAGTGCAGTTCATGGTTGTAAGCAAAAAAATCGCGGACGGTTACCGCAAATACTTTGAATTCATGTGGAATTCCCTTAAGGCGCCTAAATAAATAATGGCTTTTTTTAAGGCTTTCGCATTGGAATTTTCTTTGAATGATTTCAGGAAAATTAGCATTAATTGCCTTGCTTTTTGCCTCGCTTCTTTTGTTCGGCTGCACTCAAGGCAACACCAATTCAGACAGCAATGCGGTTTCAAACTCTAACGCGCAGGCAAATTCAACAGGGGGAATTGATTTGAACAACCAGGCAACTGTTTCACCGGAAAAAACAGTGGAAAAAGGGGACACAGTTAAAGTGGAGTACATTGGAACCTTTCCAGATACGGGAGAGGTCTTTGACAAAAGCGAAGGCCGCGGCCCCTTAGAGTTCACTGCTGGCGCAGGGCAAATGATAAGGGCTTTGACGCAGCAGTCATTGGCATGAAGTTAAACGAAGAGAAAACAGTTGTAATTCCCCCTGAAGACGCGTATGGTGCCGCGGACAGCGGGCAGGAAATGCAGGTTCCATTGGCGCAAATTCAGGGCGGAGAAGACTTGAACGTCGGCTCAAAGATTAATGCAGGAGGCCAGGAGGCAACTGTTACTGCGATAAGCAGCGGCGTTGCAACGATTGAAATCATTCACCCTTTGGCTGGCAAAACCCTTGAATTCTGGATAAAGGTAGTGGAAATAACCAATGGCTGAAATTCTGTCGGGGAATGATCTGCGCCAATTCATTTTCTGTAAATGTTGTCGTGGTGGTCGTAGTCGCGCATTGTAATAGTTTTATCCTTTTCCTGAATGTCGTAAATCAAAACAAACGATTTCATTACATGAACCCTTCTCATGTTTTGCAGTGGGAAGTGCAATGGTTTTCCGATTAGCGGATTTTCTTGCAACTGCTTTATTTTATTGTTAACTGCAATTAGCTGAATTTTGTCTTTTTTAGCCAGCCTTTTGAATATACGGTCAACAACAGGCAGCACAATAAGGCGGTACATTCACTCCAACCCGTATCTTTTCGCAAAACTGTCTACAAAAAAACCCTTCATTTTTTCGCGTTTCTTCATTTTCTTCACAAAGGATTCCTTCAGCTCAAAATCCTTGTCAGAAAGCTTTATTTTCATCAAAACAAGTTTTCCGTTAAAAGTTTTCATGGCAACGCCGGAATTTTTCCCAAAGCCGAGCTCTTTCCGTATCTCCTTGGGTATAACGACCTGGCCCCTTTCCGAAACAGTTGTAACAGCAATCTCGCTCATGCAACCCCTCCTAATAATAGTATGAATTTCATACTTAATAAAACAATCGTCAATGCTCGAGGTGGCTTTTCACTGCGTTGGAACCGTGCCTTCCAGTGAATTGTTTGATTCATTCGTTTCCTTCAGCCTATTATCTGGGTCTATCGTCAGGGAAAAGCTTTTTCCTGCAAGCGTGTCAAAGCAGCCGTCGCAGATGAAGATTCTTGCGGTTGAATCACCGTAAGCGATTGCCCTTCCGCCAGACTGGTTTTCCGCAATGCCTGAAACACTGAACCACCCGTCAATTATGGCTGAGTACTCAAGCTGTTCAACCGCTTTATGCTCTGTTCCTGCAGCAAAACTGTTATGCGATACTAGTTTCAGATAAAACTTTGTGTCTGACAGCTCCACTGTTGCCGGCGTGGAAAAATAAACGTCTCCGCTTGCGCATTTGTAGTTGCTTCCCGTGCTGCAGCACGCGCTGGAATTAGATGCCTGCAAATAATCCCTGAACGAAGTTGTCTTTTCAAGAGAGTCATGGAATTTTGTTAGAACTATTAGGGGTGAGCCGGAATCAGAGCCGTCGCAGAATTTATTTGTTTCACAGGTTATGCCTGACTGTTCAGCGCAGGTTTTAAGCACGCAGTTCCCTGAAGCACATTTCTGGTTTGAAGGGCACACCAAGCCTTCACAGCTTGTTGTTGCAGCGCAAACAGTTGCGCAGCATTTGGCTGAATCATATGAAACTATTAAGTTGCCTGGGCATACTTCCCTTGAATTGCATGGCTGTCCGCCTAACTGCGTGCAGGTTTTAAGAACGCATTTTCCGTTCAAGCACCTCTGATTTTCAGGGCAAGTGATTCCCTCACACGAAGTTGGCTCAATGCATTTAACCGGGCAGCAGTACTCTGTGTCAAGCGCTTTCACAACGCCTTGGGGGCATGCCTGTGTTCCGTGGCAGATTTCCCCTCCGGTTTCCCCGCATTTCTTAAGCTGTTCGTGCACGCATTTTTTTGGAGTGCCGGTGCAGGAATCCGCAGTCAGAATATCCCCGTCGCTGCATTCAGCGTTTGAATTGCATTCGTCTGGCAGGAGCACAGGGCAATCAGAGTCATTCGCAGCAGTGCATGCCGCAGGGCAGTAATCGTCATTGTTTTTGCAAGAGGCAATCAATGCATGCGAGCATTTTTTCGGTGTTCCCAGGCAGCTGTCTTCTGTCGCTGAATTGTTGTCGTTGCAGTCAGCGCCTGAAATGCATTCAACTGGCAAGATTCCCGGGCAGTCTGCGCCCACGCAGCCCACTGTCTTGGCTTCGCAGTCCTGCGGGCAGTTTTCGTGGTTTTCATACAGTGTATGGCATACGCCGTCGCCGCATTTGACCTCTGAAGTGCAGCCGCTTAACACAATTGCAAGTGCAATGAATGCAATTAACAGGAATAGTTTTTTCATCCTATAAGTATAGTGCATTCAGGTTTATATTTTTTAGCTTCCTTTCGCAAGGCATAAATACTTCTTTGAGCCTATTTATTGTGTTAATTTGCTTTACTGGTGGCTCTAATGGATACCCTTAGAAAACACGTGATTCAGACGCTTTTTTTTCTCGGCGCAATCCTTTTGCTCGGCGTGTTTGAGAAAAGCCTTGTTTCAATCGCAATTTACTCGGTTTTAATCATTTTCGGCGCTTTGCTGATTGCCTGGGCAGCGGAGTCCTCTGAAATAATCATCTCCGAAGGGCTTGCCTTGGCTATTGTGGCTTGGCTGCAGGTTTTTCCGGAATTCATGATTGAGGCAACAATTGCCTGGGCGCGCGACATTCCAAACATGCTCTCAAATTTCACTGGCGCAAACAGAATTCTTACGGGCGTGGGCTGGCCATTGGTGTTCTTTACAACCGCTTTTTTTTCAAGGAGAAAAAACGGAAAATTTCCCAAAGAAATTTTGCTTGGAAAAGAGCACAGCGCTGAAGTTGTTTTTTTTCTCGCGGCAACGCTTTACTCTGTTGTGATTTTTTTCCGTGACTCTTTAACGGTTTACGACAGCGTTGTAATGGCTGCGCTTTACGTTTGCTATCTTTTCTTTGTTTCAAGGCTGCCCCACCTTTCAAGGCAGAAAAGCGGTGAAATGCTGATGGGCATATCCAAGAAAGTAGTGAGCCTAAAGGAAAAATACATTAAGCCAGTCATTGCATTAATGTTCCTTTTGGGCGGTGCAATAATTTTTTTCGTTGCAGACCCGTTTTACAACGAGGCATTGCTGCTTTCAACGTCTTTCGGGATTTCCACTTTTCTTTTCATCCAATGGGTTGCGCCTTTTCTCTCAGAGTTCCCCGAAAAAACATCCGCTTTCTATTGGGCGAGCAAGATAGACAAGGCGCCGATGGCTTTAATGAACTTAATTTCAAGCAAGTTAACGCAGTGGACGCTTTTAATGGCAATGATTCCAATTGTTTTCTCCGTGAGTTCCGGCGCAATTTCATCAATTCCGTTAAACACGCCTATTGCCGGAATGGGTTTCACTGTTTCAACAGAGCTTCTCTTGACGATTGCAACATCTTTTTACGCTTCAATTCTCCTGTTAAAGCTGCGGTTCACCTGGATTGAAGCATTGAGCCTTTTCGTTTTATGGCTCGTGCAATTCATCTGGGTTCCAGCCAGGCCTGCAATAGTCCTGGTTTATCTTGGCTTGGCTTTAATTCAAATACTTGTTTACAGGAAAGAAGTAACGCGTGCATTGACGGGCTTTAAGGAAATTTTCTTAACGCATGTAAGCAAACCCAAGGAAACGGCTTAAGTGGAAAATAATCCTTCGGTTCCCGCTATCTGCTCTAATGCGTCGTCAATCATTTTGTAGTGCCTTTTTTCAAATGCGGCTAACTGCGAGAAAAAGCCTTTCGCTGCGGGGGTTTTGCTTTTTTTCGCCATTGATTCATAGAACTGCCTTGAAAGCCTTTCAGCTTCCAATGCCCATAAGCCCATTGAGATTTCCCCTGAGCTAAGCGCGCGCGAGAAATCCTTTCCTTTGCGGAAAATTTTTTTCGCAGGCGTTTTGCCTTTCACTTTCGTGCGCTCAAATGCCCCCTGTTTTTTCATTATTTTTTCAAGTGCCTTAATTACCTTCAAATGGTTTTTTTCCTCCTGAATGAGCAGGGAAAAGAGGTCTTTGAGGTCAGGCCTCACTCCCTTTTTTTTGGATGCCTTTCCATAAAATGAAATTGCCCTTGACTCAAGCTCTTCCGCTATCGCAAGCCCTGCAGAAATGAATTTCTTTTCCTTTGCGCTAACAGCAACGCTTTTTCCCTTCTCAGCCACAAGCTCCATCCAATCGCCTGAAAAATGAAGGGAAGAGGTTTATTAAATTCTTTCGCTTACAAAAATTTTTGCAGGGATGGTTTTAATGGCAAGGGTTTTCGCTTCAATGCTTTCAATGGATTACGCTTGTTTGGGTGAAACAGTGAACGCGCTTGAATGCGCAAAAGTTGACGCATTGCACTTTGACGTAATGGACGGCAATTATGTTCCCAACATCACTTACGGTGCGCCCCTCATCAAATCCCTTCGCGCCAGCTCCAAGCTTTTCTTTGACTCGCATTTGATGATTTCAAAACCAGATGCATATGTAAAGGATTTTGCCGAGGCAGGTTCTGATTTGATTGTGTTCCACTTAGAAACTTCAAAAAACCCTAAGAAAACAATAAAATCCATACACGATTTTGGAGTGAAAGCAGGCATCTGCCTGAACGCAAGGGTTTCTGAAAAAAAAGCCCTGCCTTTCCTGCAGGAAATTGATTTTCTTCTGGTGATGTCAGTGGAAGCTGGCTTTGGCGGGCAAAAATTCATGCCTTCCGCGCTAAAAAAAATTGGGATTCTGCGCAAAAAAATAGACGCTGAAAGCATTTCCTGTGGCCTCGCGGTTGACGGAGGCATTAACGCGGAAACAGGCGCTTTGGCTGTTAATGCCGGCGCTGATGTTCTGATTTCAGGCTCTTATATCCTAAAAAACGCGAATTTAAACCGCGCGGTTGAATCTTTGAAAAAACTTTAACTTTTTAAGCCATTCGCGGGCTAATTTTTAAGTTGAAACTTCTTCAGGAGGCAAGAAAATGAGTTTTGTGAAAAAATTTTCCGGAATCCACTGTCCCATGGTCACGCCTTTCAAGAAAGACCATTCATTGGATGAGGAAGGCCTGAAGAAGCTCATTGACTTTGTTTTAGGCGAAGGCGCAATGGGTTTGGTGCCCTGCGGCACAACAGGCGAAAGCCCTACCTTAAGCGAAGAGGAATGGGAGAAAGTCATAAGCATTTCAGTTGACAAAGCAAACGGAAAAGTTCCAGTTATTGCCGGCACTGGCACGAATTCCACTGCAAAAACCATTGAAAAAACAAAAAAAGCGCTTGACATTGGCGTTGACGCCTGCCTTGTTGTTACGCCTTACTACAACAAGCCCACACAAGACGGCCTCATTTCACATTTCAAGTCAGTTGCACAAGCGGTTGACGTGCCATTGATTCTCTATGACATTCCCGGCAGGACAAGCAGGGAAATCGCGACAGCCACTTTAGTGAAATTAGCGAAAGAAGTTGACACAATTGTCGGAGTGAAAGACGCTGCGGCAAACATTTCGCACACAATGGAGATATTGCGCCAAACCAAGGACTTCCTTGTGTTAAGCGGCGAAGACGCCCTGAATTACATTAACCTTGCTTTGGGCGGCCACGGGGCAATTTGCGCTGTCTCCAACGTGATAATGAGGGAAGAGGTTGAAATGTTTAAAGCCGCACAGGAAAACAACTGGGTGAAGGCAAGGGAAATCCATTACCGCCTGCTTCCAGTAATAAATGCCTTGTTCGCTGAAACCAATCCCGCGCCGGCAAAAGCCGCGCTGAAACTGATGGGAATTCCAGCAGGGCCTGTAAGGCTTCCATTGGTTGACGTTAAACCGGAAACAGTCGAGCGGTTAAGGAAAGAACTGGCTGCGCTTGGGAAGATAAAGGGGTAAGTTTTTCCCCTTTTCTTTCATTTTTTCACAATCTTATTGTGCCTCAATTTCGTGCTTTTCTTTTGTAATATTAGCAGAATTACAGGAGGGGCATCGGTAAAATTTTTCAGTTACCTTCCTTTGAGTATCAATTGATTTATTTGAATAATACGCAGAAGTCGGGTTAAATAAATTGCCTAACGCGACAAGACTATTCAGTCCCGCTTGTTTTTTCATTGATTCTTCTTCACTTTGTAAATAATGCCATATCTTACCGCATTCTTTGCAGGTGCATTTTATCTCAATTACGGGCTTCATTAAAACCACTTAAATTTTTTTTGCTATGCTCTTGGCCCAAGTCTCCGCATCACCAAAACGTGATTTCTTCCACGTAATTACTTCGGTGTTAAATAATACATTTTTCTTGATGCAATAATAATCAACATAGTATCCTGCGTAAAAATCGCCGCCTTCTAAACCAAAGCACTCGGCATCAATAGAAAATATTTTTTTCTCCTTGTAGCCGCCTTCATTTTTAATCATTAAAACAAGATTGTCAAAAAAAGTTTTTGTATTTTGCACGCTGTCAAACTTTAAGAGGTAGATATAGCCATCCGTAATAGTGCTTCCTTCAGAGATATACCAATCATTCACGGCCCCTTCCACAAATCCCGTAGTTTTAAGCCCCTGTGATTGATAGTTCGGGAAAAAGCCTTCAATATTATAACTTTCATTTTCCTGTGCTTCCTTTTTATATTCGGAATTAACCTCTTCTCGTGTAGGAAGCAAATCTGAAATATCTCCTCTAAAGCCAACCTCAGCATTATTTGTTATTGGGCTTGTTTCAGAGGGTATTAATTCATCAGTTGTTGCCACATTTTTTGCCGCAGGTGTTGCTGTATTAGCGTTCGCATTTTGGCTATCGTTTGTGTTAGTTTCAGATGTACAGCCCGCTAAAAATAGTAATACAATTAATAAAGCAAAAACTAATGGCTTAACTTTCAATTTTCCCACCACTAAACTATGGCTTACTCTTAATAACAAACTAACAAATCTTTAATAAGCATTATTAATTTGCTGGGGTTGCGGCTGGTCAAAAATATATGCCTGATTTATTTAAACGGATTCTCCACTTCCAGCCACGGCATTTTCCTGAAGTCCTTTTCGTCTTCAGTGAAAATTTTTTCAATGTAGTTTTCCTTCATTGTGGCTGCAAGCAACGCGTCCCAAAAGCTGGTGTTGAATGCAGTGCTTGTTTCAATTGCATTGATTATTGTTTTCTCGTCGTAATGCAGAACCTTGAAGCTGTTGCACATGTTTTCAACAATGTCTTTCGCCAGATACTGTTCTAGGGGGCGTTCAATTTTTTTTGTGACAAGCGAATAAAATTCCGCCAAGTTCTGAATGCTTAAGACGCCTTTGCCGCTTGCCGAAAGCGCATCCAGAATTTCTTTTGCAATTTTGTGCTTTTTTTGCTCGCTTGAATCAAAAGCATAGACCAATACATTCGAATCAATAAGAACAAGCTCATTTTCTTCTGTCAAACCTGTCATATATTTCGTCCCTTGATTTAACAGTAATTTTGCCCATGTCAAAGCCCCTATCCATTAGTTTGCTTAGCCTTTGCCTAGCCTTCTCTCTTTTTGAATCCTCTGCGAGTTTTTCAACGGCTTCTTCAATAACCTTACCAATGGAGCCTTTTCTTCCGCCATACTTTTCCCTGGCAATTAAACGAATCTGCATTTCAACGCCTTTCTCCAGCGAAACAGTCAAATTACCCATATAACATCACAAAATAATATACTTACAAAACATTTATATACGTATATCTCAAACAGGCTAATTTTTTTCCTTCACCCACCCTTTCCCTTTCTTTTTTTCTCCAGCGAGAACCCATTTGCTTGTTTTTTTGGACAGGTCTATTTCAAGAATGCAGTTATTCGGGAAAGCCACAGCCAAGGTTTCTTCCGGCGTCAAATTGAAAAAATAGCCTATGATTGTTCGGTTCAGGCATTCGTGCGCCAAAACCGCAACCGAATCCTTTCCGCGCTTTTCTTTTAATTCCTCTAAAAACGGAATAACGCGTTTTTGCCCGAGCGCATAGCTTTCGCCTTTCTCCATTTGGAAAAAAAACCTGCGCTTTGACCTTTCCTCAAGCATTCCCGGAAACATTTGGCCAATTTCCCTTTTGGTCATTCCCTCGGCTTTTCCGAAATCAATTTCCGCAAGGCGGTCGTCAACAATCAGGGGCTTATGCAGTGCTTCATTTACAATCAGCGCGCTTTGCTTTGCCCTTTTCAGCGGGCTGCAGTAAAAAGCGTTTACCTGAATTTTGTTTTCAGAGAACCAGCCGCGCACGCCCTTCATCTGCTGCACGCCTTTCTTTGTAAGCGGGGAATGATGCCTTCCCGAGAAGCGGTTGGCGAGGTTTGCCTGTGTCTGGCCGTGGCGCAAAAGGAAGAGCCTCATGCCTTTGCCGCCTTAACAATTTTTGAAATTTTTTCAATGAATTTCTCGGATTGGTCGTATAATTCGCTTAAATTCTCTTCAACTTCAATTTTTGTGGCATTGTATTGAACTTCCTGCCTTATTCCTCTCAGCAAATCGAACAGCGATAAGTCCTTTGATTCAAGCAAGCCTTTTTTTCCGTATTTTTCTTCAATGTATTTCTGCAGGCAGTAATGGCTTTTCTCTTTCACGCCGTCAAGGAAAAGAAGCGATCTCGCGGCATGAAAAACCGCATTATACAATGCAATGGAAGCCATTTCTTTCTTTTTAATATTTAATAAGTCAAATGCTTCGTTCAAAAAAAATTCCGCCTGCTTCAAGTCATCAAGCGCTAGCTTCCTGCTTTTGCCGGTTTTTTTAAGAAGCCCTTTCTCAAAGCAATCATCCACTTCACTCAAGCGCTTCCCCATCCAGGACAATTCCCTTGTCCCTTATCTGCTGCAACAACTCTGTTTTTTCCTTTTTCATTGAACTGATTTTCTGAGGCGTTAAAACAATCAACTGTATTTCTTTTTTTAACTCGTTGCTTAAATCCCTTTTGATTTCGCTTAGTTTCAAAGAGTCAGTTTTACGCTCAAAGAAAACAGCGAAATCAATGTCGCTGTCTGAACGTATTTCGCCGCTCGCCGCGGAGCCAAACAAGTAAATGCCCTTCGGCTTCATCTTTTCAAGCCTTTTGTATGCGCGCGAAAAAGTTATTTTGTGCACGCACAAAAGGGAGAGAAGCCTTCGGGTTAAAGGCGATTCATTGTTTAACGCAAAAACTTTTCGGTTCTTCTGCCTTTCAACCGCAACTATTCCTGCGGATTCAAGCCTTGAAACAATTTTGTGCACATGGCTCGGCGAAAGCCCCGCGGCTTCAGCCAATTCGCGCAGGTAATGCTTCCGCTCCAAAAGCTTTTCAATAAGCAGAAAGGAGTCTTTGTCAAGGAAGTCAATCGCATCCATAATAGTACATTAATCGTTCTTTATTAAAAACGTTTCGTTCTTTTAAAAGAACGAAAAAGAGGCACTTTTCCGCGCCTCACTCCTTCCTTACCTTGAATTTCGGCTCAAGTTCTTTCAATGCATTCACTATGCCGCCGTACTCTAACTCACTCATTGGCAGCATTGCGGGCCCAAAGAAACCCTGTTCCCTTAACTCCATTGATTTCCTTGAGGCCTTTTCCCTGACCAAATCCCAGAAGGGGTGGTCAAATAGGTCTGCCACTTCCGTCAGTTTTCCGTCGTGGACACAGAAGCCGTGTGCTGTTACGACTGGAGGCCCGTCAAAGTATGAAATAGTTGAATTGATTTTGCACGGCATTAAAGGCCCGTGGTGCGAGCCGCGCATGAACCCCGCAACATAATGGCAGATTGAGTAAGGGTGCAACAATTCGCCTGTAGCGGGAAAGTCTCCCTGAACCCTTGCAAGCATTATCGGATCGTCTTTTCCAGTGTAAGTTCCCGCTATATTGTGAAGCCTTGTCGTGCTGACTGCAACTGCCTGCTCTCCTGTGTTCCTTGAATGGATTTTTTCAACAACATATCTTTCCTGGTCGCGCAAAAGGCACGCAATCTTGTACAGGTCTTCCGGTGTATTCAATTCAATTACCTTGTCGCCTTCAGTGTGCTCCACATCCATTATAGTGAACTTGTATCCCTTTGATGACTTCGGGCTTAAAATCAGGCCTGAATTGAACATTGGGTCAGCGAATGAAAGATAGAGGGGAAGGCTGTATGCGCCGGGGTCTGTTTTGTCCGCGCCGAATACAACGAATGGCTCGTTTGGCCTTTCATTGAATTCCAGTTCAGCTACCGCTGGCCCCATGCCCTTAACGTTCCCTGAAAAAGAATCCTTTAACAGGTCCTGGCCCGCTCCGTAAAGCCCCTGTTTTTTCGCAACTTTCGTGCCTTCCATGAACGCGTTCCAGGCAAGCTTGTGGATTTCCTCGTTTCCCTCGCCTTTATCGTGCGTCATCAGAATTCCGACGTCGTCTCCTGTTGAAAAAACATAGCTGTCAATAAGCATTTTGTTTCCGTGGACTGTTTTCTTCACTGCGTCAATCAGTGCAGCGCTTGGCTTGACATGCCCGGCAATGCTTCCCACATCTGCTTTTATTACACTTAAAGTTACTTTCATGGACCCAACCTCCTAAAAGAATAAAATAATTTTTTGCAGAAACCCACAAATAGAAAGGGAATGCAAAACGCTTTAAATATAACCCTGCGGCGTGTTTAATTTAACCCCTGAAAAGTTAACCCGTAAGTGCTAACCGCTTATGGCTTTTTTGAGGGTTGGGTAGAGGGGTTTGCCTTGTTGTTTCCATGTGGCGAACATGGAAGTGATTGTTTCCATTGTTCGTGCGCCGGTTTCGCGGCGTAGTCCGCCAATGATTTTTCTG
>JAZDDZ010000046.1:0-14591 GCA_043809245.1 Candidatus Iainarchaeum sp. | reverse complement strand
TTTTTTGAAATCTTTGAGGCCATCTGGTCCTTTGAAATTTTCGGGGAGTAAATGTACTTCAATCCGCCCTTGCCCCTCTCCACTTTCCTTTCAAGCAGGCCCTTTCCATACATTCTGTCGCATGTAACCGTAACAGTTGTCGGCGCTATGCCGTTCTTTTTCCCAAGCGATTCAAACATTTCCTTGCAGCAGCAGCTGCCGTGCTTCCACAAATAGTTCATTATGTCGGATTCAAGGGAGCCGACAAGCGCTTCAACGCCGTCCTTCTCCAGGTTAATCTTTCCAAGCTCCATAATTATCATTCCGCGGCATATGTTTAAAAATGTAATGCTTTACACAATTTGTAAATCCTTTTGTGTGTTGCAAAGCATTTTGGTTTTTTTGGAGGTTTTTTGATGGCTGAATCGGAAAAAAAGGAAAGTTCTTTTAACTGGACTATTTTCGGCGCGCTAATGGTCGCGGTTATACTTGTTTTGGGCCTGAATTTTTTCACAGCCGCAGGAATTGATTCTTCACTTGACCGGCAGGAGGCGCTGGTTTCGCTGATTTCCGTTAAAGGCGGCGCAAGCTCCTTAAGCGGTGCAGCGCCCACCCCCAGTGCCTCTTCCGGTGTTTCTTCCGCTTCTTTCTCCGATGTGATTCCCAAGGGCGTTCCGAGGATTTACGGGGCGGAATTGGGCGTTTCTTACGATGATGTATCCGTTTCAAACCAGCAGAAGGCAAACGATGCAATTGCAAAAATGGCTAGGTATGACAATGACGCCTTGAGCGGTGAAACGCTTTCCCGTTACATTGCTGTCACGACAAACATTTCATGCGAGTACTGCTGCGGCGCTGACGCAATAACTTTTTCCAATGGCCAGGCGGCATGCGGTTGCGCTCACTCAGGCGCGATGAGGGGCCTTGCAAAGTATCTGCTTGAAAAGCACCCAAATGAATTCACCAACGACCAGATTTTAGAGGAATTAGGCAAATGGAAGGCGCTTTACTTCCCCAGCAACATGGCTGCAAAAGCGCAGGTGCTGCAGGAGCAGGGAATAGAGCTGAATTACATTAACCTTGCTTCAAACAAATACAAGGGAATAGAGAATGGGGCGGTTTCAGGCTCAACACAGGTAGGAGGTTGTTAAAATGGTTGAAATAAAAACCGAAACACTGGCAATGGCAGGGCTGGCAATAGTGCTTGCCATTGCATTGATACAAACATTTTCACTCGGCTCGCTGAATGAAAGGGTTAGCGCGCAGGAGACAGCGCTTTTCTCGGCTGCAGGGCAGAATACAGCGGGTTTAACCTCTGCCACGGCTTCCGTGGCTTCAACGATTTCAGCACCACAGGCACCTGTTAGCACAACTGTTTCGGCTCCGCCCGCACAGCAGGTCGGGGGATGTTGAACACGATGTTTTTAATGGAGGAATGGAAATGAAAAAAGTGTTATTGGGTTCAACGGTTCTGGCTGTAATGCTTTTCAGTGCGCTCTTGATTTTTGCAGGGCCAACTGAAACCGGCATCAGCCAGGAAATAGCAGAGGGAAAACAGTTAGTGGATTCAGGCGCAAGCTGCAGCAGCCTTAACGATGGGCAACTGGAGGCAATCGGCGAATACTTAATGGAGCAAATGCATCCAGGCGAAGCCCATGAGTTAATGCACCAAATGATGGGCTTTGAGGAAGGCACACCAGAGCATGATGCAATGCACATAAACATGGCTGAGCACATGTACTGCGGGAATTTCACAAGCACGGAATACGCAGGCTATAGCGGCATGATGAACGGATACGGCTATAGCACGCCTTACGGAATGATGGGCGTGAATGGCATGATGCAGGGATACTATGCAAACAATGGCGGCGTGGAAAATACACCCTCTGCACGCGGCTGCGGAATGATGGGCGGCTGGTAATGCCCCCGCGGCCTTTTGCTTACTTTTTTAAAAGGTAATGGCTCCAAAAATCCATATATGGAAAATTTTCCACGGAGGTCTTGAAAAATGCCTGATAAAAAAATTAAATCCGCAAAAAAAGAGCTGAAGGAAGAGAAAGCCGGCTGCTGCTGTTGCTGCGACTGACTTTTCCTTTCTTTTTCCTTTTTTTATTTTCAATCTTTGATTCTTATGCCTGAAAAAAAGAAAATCACTTTAGGCGTTTCCGGCATGCACTGCGCTGCCTGCGCTTTGACAATTGAAAAGGCAGCCAAAAAAGTAAGCGGAGTGGACAATGCCGCGGTCAATTTTGCATCAGAGCGCATTACAGTCGAGCATGACGGCTCGCTGGATGAGCAAAAAATAATCGGATTGGTGAACAAAATAGGCTATAAGGCTTTCAGCCTTTCCGAGCCTGAAGCCAAGCCACAGCACGAAGGGCACGGGCACATGAAAATGGGCTTCAGCGACAGGGAAAAGATAGCCAGAGAAAAAGAGATTTCCGTTTTGAAAAGGGATTTGTCCATTTCAGCTGTTTTAAGCGCAATAATTTTCATTTTATCCTTTCCGGATTTTTTCGGCAGGCTTTTGCCTGAATCAATTGTCCTTTACGTGATGTTTTTTCTCTCGCTTCCAGTCCAATTCTTTGTGGGCCTGCGCTTTTACAGGGGCGCATGGGTTGCTTTGAAAAACCTGAGCGCTGACATGGACACCTTGATTGCGGTCGGCACAAGCGCAGCGTTTTTTTATTCCGCGGCAATGACTTTTTTCGGAGCGCAAGGCGGTTTCGCCTACTATGACACTGCAGCGGTTATCATAACGCTTATTGTTCTGGGCAGATACCTTGAAGCGATTGCAAAGGGAAAAACCTCGGAGGCAATAAAAAAGCTCGCTGGCCTGCAGCCAAAAACAGCGTGCGTGGTAAGGAATGGAAAGGAAGTAGAAATTGATGTTGAAGAGGTTGTTGTCGGCGACATTGTTGTAATCCGCCCCGGTGAAAAAATTCCCGTTGACGGAGTTGTGGTTGAAGGGCATTCAACTGTTGACGAGTCAATGATTTCAGGGGAAAGCATTCCGGTTGAAAAAACCCCTGGAAGCATTGTAATTGGCGCTACAATAAACAGGAACGGCTTGCTGAAATTCAAGGCAACAAAAGTCGGCAAGGACACAACGCTTGCGCAAATCATTCGCCTTGTTGAGGAAGCGCAGGGCTCAAAGGCGCCAATTCAAAGGCTTGCTGACAGGGTTGCAAGCGTTTTTGTTCCCGCGGTTATAAGCATTGCAATCCTTTCATTCCTTTTCTGGTTTTTCATTGCAGGGCAGGGCTTTGTTTTTTCCCTCACTATTTTCATTGCGGTAATGATTATTGCGTGCCCGTGCGCTTTAGGGCTTGCAACTCCCACTGCGATAATGGTTGGCACGGGAAAAGGCGCTGAGAACGGCATACTCATCAAGGGCGGCGAAGCGCTTGAAACCGCGCGCAAAGTCAGCACAATTGTTTTGGACAAAACAGGCACATTGACTGAGGGAACCCCAAAGGTCACGGATGTTATCGCATTTTCAGGAAAAGAAAAGGATTTGCTTGAATTGGCTGCTGTTGCCGAGAAAGGCTCTGAGCACCCGCTTGGGGAAGCCATAGTAAAGGCAGCCGGAGAAAAAGGCATTAATGCGGGGGATGCAAAAAAATTCAGCGCGATTCCCGGAAAAGGAATTACAGCGGAGTGGAAGAACGGAAAGATTCTTTTGGGCAACAGGAAATTAATGCTGGAGTCAAAAATTGATTTCAATCCTTTTGAAAAGCAAATTGTTTTCCTGGAGGATGCGGGAAAAACAGTGATGCTTGTTTCCTTTGCGGGCAAGCCTTCCGGCATGATTGCCGCGCAGGCCGTGCCGAAAAAGCATTCCCGCGAGGCAATTGCATTGCTGCAGAAAATGGGTTTGGAAACAGTGATGCTTACCGGCGACAATTCCCGAACTGCCAATGCGATTGCAAAACAGCTTGGCATTGAAAGGGTTTTGGCTGAAGTGCTTCCTGAAGAAAAAGAAAAGCAAATTAAGGCGCTTCAGGCTGAGGGAAAAAAGGTTGCAATGGTTGGAGACGGAATAAACGACGCTCCTGCTTTGGCGCAGGCTGATGTCGGCATTGCAATCGGTTCCGGAACAGATGTAGCGCTTGAAACCGGCAGCATTGTTTTAATCAAGGATGACTTGCGTGACGTCGCAACCGCGATTGATTTGAGCAGATACACTGTCAACAAAATAAAGCAGAATCTTTTCTGGGCTTTCATTTACAATGTCGCGGGGATTCCGATTGCGGCTGGAATCCTTTTCCCTTCTTTTGGCTTGCTTTTGAATCCCATGATTGCGGGCGGTGCAATGGCTTTCAGCAGCATTTTCGTTGTGTCAAATTCTTTGCTGATGAAAGGGTATAAGGCGAAGGTTAAGTGAGTTTTTCCGGAAAAAACAGCAATTTTGAGAGCGCGTTCGGCTTGTTTTTCCTGAATGCAGCGAAAAGCAGCAGAATGCAGGCAAAGGAAAGCAACAGGCTCACTGGCGCAACGATTGAGAGGCCTGTATGGGCTATGGATGAAGGAAAATAGCCAAAACCATAGTCTAAAACGTCATTCAACAGCAGCCAAGCCAGAACAATCACCCAAGTAGCGGTTTTTAGCGTGGTTTTTCCAGCCAAGGCGAATGCCTCCAAAACCATTCCAGCGTGAAGCACTAACATTGCAATGTAAAGCCAGAGGCTCTGCGGCGAAAAAAAGATGTCAGGGAAAGCGGTTATTACAAAAATTGTCCACAAGCCGTATTTCAGCACCAAAGCGCTTGCAAGAAAGTTAAGGAAATCGCTTTTTTTGTTGAAGGCAATCAGCACCAAGGCGATTGCGAACACAGTTACGCTTAAAGGGGAGTCTGCCACAAAAACCCACAGCAAGGGATTAGTGGACAAAAGCTGTGTGGAATAGTACACAAAGAAGCCGAAGTACGCGCCGGCAAGGTTTGCGATGATTGTGAACCAGAGGATTGGCTTTGCTTCCATTAATTAATTTTTTTGTTAAGGTTTTTTAACACCTTTCAGTTTCAATTTCTGCATGAAGTACTCCCTTGCACCGGAACTTGACGGGGAAATCAGGCGCATTGCCCTGGCGCTTGGAATGCAGCACGTTGACGTTGACCGCGTGAAATGCATTCGCTCGCACGGCTCAAAGACAAGGAGGACTGTTGCGCGAATCCACGCTTTCCCCAAAGTGCTGCAACTCGCATTAAATTCAAAGCCGTTTTACGTCATTGAATTGCTTTCGGAAAAATTTGACAGGCAAAGCGAAGAGGAAAAAACGAAAACACTGATTCACGAACTCTTGCACATCCCGCATAACTTCGGAGGAGGCTTCAGGCACCACAGGCCTTACGTGAACCACCAGATTGTTGAAAGTGCTTTCAGGAAACTCAATGCAGCCAATGCCCCTTAATTTTTTTAAGGCTGCTTCACATTGGTTTCATTTTTGTGGCTTATGTCCACCTTTATCGTGCTTTTCTTTGTCCTGATTTTTTTCACCAATGTTTCCGCTTCAGATTCTGTTTCAAGCACAAGATAGATTGCGATTATTACCGCTGCAGTTGAAAGCACTGCTGCAATGAACTTGTAAAGCACTTCCTCCCCCGGCGGCACAAGCAAGGCAATGACTTCAACAATAAAGTCCTTCCAAATCAGCGCAACCGCAATAGTGAATGCGGTGACGAGTGAGGTCTTCACTATGCCGCCGAAGCTCACGGTTATTTCAGCCATAACCTACAATTAGCCATTTAACCTTTAATAATTTTTCCTTTTTTGTTTTAAAAGGTTTTTTTTTTAAAATCAGAAAAGTGTTGGAGGGCAAGCCAGGGAGCCGCAGTTTTTTCCTAGAAAAAAACCCCAAATTGCTTTGGTGAACGGTGTGACTTGCCTCCTTAACTCCCAATACTTTTAGAAAATAGCAGCAATGTCTTTAAATAGCTTTTCACGCAATGCACTGGGTTCGTTAAGTGACTTAAAAAAAAGGAAAAATAGTTTTACTTTTTCTTTTTTCCGGGCCTTTTTTTTGCGGCCTTTCTTTTTTTCCTTGGCTTTGGCTTTTCCTCTGAAGCGAATTCAATTATTGGCTGCTGGGCTGTTGGCGCGGTTTCATCTTCAACGAAAGCAATTGAAGGCTTTCCTTCACGGTATGCAGGCTGCCGTGAATACATGAAAAAGGCAATGATTGCAATTGCGGCAACAATTACAACAAGTGCTAAAAGAATGTTCAAAGGGTTAAGCAAGGCAATCAGGCCCGCTGCTGCAGCGCCTTCCCCGCCGGACGCGTTATGGTCTGATGCTTCAACTGCTTTAAGGTCAATGTTCAGTTCCCTTGCAAAGGTTCCCTGGTCTGTTTCAATTTTCAAAACAACTGTGAACGAGTTTTTGTCCTTTAATGCGTTTGAATCCACCGGCAGATTAAGTGAAAGCATTCCTTTAATCGAGGAGTTAACGTCAATTTTTCCATCGCTTGTCTTTATTTCAGCGTTAAAGTCAAGCGCTTCAATTGAGTAAACAAGCAGTGCCTTTGCGCCATTGTTTGAAAGAGTGAATGCGGTTTCAATCGCGTTCGCATCCGCTTTTCCTCCCTCGCCTGCCTCAATGGAAAGCTTCACTGGCTCAATGCCTTGCCTTGCGCCGAAAATTCCAACGGTTATTTCGGTTTCCGCTGTGAAGCCATAATTTGAGTCAATTGAAAAAACAACTTTCTGGTTTTGCTCCCTTGCATCGAATGGCGGGCTGATGAGAAAGAAAACTTCCTGCGTTTCATTGCGCGCAAGCTCAATTGTTTTCGGAAAAATGTAAACCCATTCCTTGTCAGCGCTTAAAGAAATTGTTTGCGCAACCATTCCCCTGTTTGAAACGCTTAAAGTGAATTTTGTTCCCTCGCCGACAACCGCGTCAACCTCTTTATCGGAAGCAGATGCCTCTAATCCAAAGCATTCGCGTTCATCAAGGTATTCGATGGGGATTTTTTCCTCCATTGAAACAAACCTGTCCTTTAACGAGACAACTGCCTCTTTTTCAGGGGCGTTTTCAGGAACAATTGCTTTCAATAAAAGCTTTGCGCTTGAATTTGCCTTAACTGTTAACTCTTTTTCCGCGCTAATCCACCCCGGAAAAACGTTTACTTCAAGCGCCCTGTCCTTTGAGCCCAAATTGTTTACTGTGAGTGAAATTTCCGAGCCGGTTTTTGCGCACAAAGCCGCCTTTGTTTTTTCCGCAGACAAATTATAGCAGTCGTTCACGGTTATTGGGAATTTTTCGTCTAAGTAAAAGAATTCAGATGAAACTGATGCGATGAGGTCTTTTTTCACTGGCTTTGCCTTTTTTCCACCTGAGTTAGCGTCAATGATTCCTGAAACATCCAACTGCAGCTTTATGCTCTGCGATTCCTCCGGCCTTAAATAAACTTTAACAGTTTGCGGCAGAGAATTGAAGCCCCTGAAGCTGATCTCCCCATTGAAGTCCCTTGAGCCCTTGTTTTTTGCAGTGAACTCCATTTCAGGGGTTTCCTCTGCGCACACGCTTTCATCGCCGGAAACCTTTTCCAAAGACAATTCAAAGCAGTTCTCCGAAACAACGCTGAATTCCGCGCTTTCCTTTACCCCGAATTTTTTTGATTCAGCGGTTATTTCCACTTTAAAAGAGCCCTGCCTTTCGCTTTTTTCAAGAATCAAGTCCAAGTCGCTGGAAGCGCCTGCCGCGAGCGAAACAGTGTTCTCTGCGAGCTTAACCCATTCCGGGCCGTCAACTGAGAGCGTGAATTCGTCCGCAAGCTTTCCTGTATTTTTTACCGTGATTTTTTTTGCCTCGGTTTCCTCCATGCATTTGCCCAGTTTTTCCGGAGCGCTTAACTCCACTGCCTGCCCCTGCGTTATTTCATAGGATGCTGTTGCATCGCTTTTGAAGTCCTTGTTGAAAAGCGAAGCCGTTACCTTGAAATCGTATTTTCCCAAAGCCGCTGTGCAAGGAGGCATTACATTTAAGTCAACTGATTCAGTTGCGCCTTTTCCGACAACAATGCTTTCCTTTGCCAGCCTGAACCATTCAGCGGGAATTCCCGAAACATTCAGGTAAATTATTTGCTCGTTTTGGTTTGGAACAGTTGAATTGTTTGAAACGTCAATCGCATAAGCCTTGTTTTCGCATTGAGTTGCGCTCTGTGCCCCTGGAGAAACTGAAACCATTGCCTCGTTTCCCTGCTTCACTTCAAGAATGCATGCCTGTGCTGCAGTGTCAGTGCCTGCCTTTGCGGTCACTTCCGCTGAGTAATTGCCAGGCGCCTGGTAACAGGGGGCAATGTACGCGACGTTAACCGGCTTGCATTCTCCTGCAACAAGTGAAACGCTTTCAGGGACAACGTTAAGCCAGCTTGCCTTGTCGCCGGAGCTTGAAACAAAAAAAGTTTTATCTGAAGCGGAGTTGTTGCAGAGCATGAGCTCTTTTACCATTAAATCGCACTGCACTCCTGAAAAAGAGCATCCGCCCGTGAATTCCGCTGCGTTAACGGAAACCGCGAGCAAAAGCATTGCAGCGCATAAAGCCAAAAACCATGCCTTCAAAGCCAAACCCCACCAATCCCTTTTCTAAGCGTGTTGAACAAATAAATACCAAGCTTCACTCGTTCAAAACGCTTATTTGGCTGAGGCAAGCTTTTTTTTAGGGCTTGTATTTCAGCCAAACCTGTTCCTGCTCTTTTGGGCCAATATAATGCCTTTTGAGCGCAAGAACAATAACAATTATTACCACCACTAATATTAATAAACCCAATCCAATTAATGCGTGACTACTTATAAAGGTTACCAGCCCCATTACAAATCCCTGGATTTGTTCAACAGGCCCCTGTGGCTCTTCAACTTCGCCTACCTTTAACCTGATTGTTTTTGTCGCAATGAATTTATCAGACCTTGCCTCAAGCGTTAAATCATAGGCCTTGTTGTTCAGCGTTGCCTCTGATGCAATCAGCGTTCCCTTCACTGTCCTTGTTTCCCCTGGCGCCAAATCAATTATTTCAAGGTTCTTGAAGTAAGTCGCAGTGCCTAAGCCCCAGAGCCTTATCGTTATTTTTGGAATCGTTTCATTGGAATTGTTTTTGATTGAAATGCTTGCCTCTTTTTCCTCGCCCGGGTTAAGGCTTATTTCCGAGGGAAAATTAACTATTTCTATTACGCCTTCCTGCAGGCTGTGGTCTGCTTCAATGACTTTGAAGTGAAGCGGTGTTTTCACGTAAACGCCGGTGCTTGTTGTCACTGTTCCGCTTTCCCCCTGCTCGGCGCCAAGCTCAAGTTCGCCTGTTAAGTCAACTGAATCCCCTGTGCTGTCTTCCGCTTTAAGCTCAAAGTCAATCGTGTCGCCGAAGTAAAACGTGTTCGCAAGGTTAAAGCTTACGCGGTTCTGGGATTCAATGACTGTTATTTCATCGCTGTCCGCGTCAAATGTTTCCCCGTTTACAGTGAACTCAACGCTGTCCCTTTTGATTGTTCCGTCAAGTTCGTTCAGGGTTATTTCAAGCCTGTCATCGTCTCTCTTGAGGTTTTCCTTCACGTTAATTGTTCCCTGCAGGTTTTGGTTTGCTGTGCCTCCCCTGAATGTGATGTCAAAGTCAAAGTCTTTCGGCGCGGTGTAGTTCTGCCTTGAATTGAAGGAAATTGTCCTGCTTGAAGAGGAATAGCTTAACTGTGAATCGCTTACATCGTAAAAGCTTCCGTTCCAGCCGAAGTCAATTGTTCCGGAGTCAATTGCCGCATCGGTCATTCCGATTTTTACTTTCAGTGAAGGCTCCCTTATGGTTGTTGAGCCTACAGTGAATTCGTAGTTGAATGTGAACTGGTTTCCCTGAACGTCGCTGAACCTTAACTCGGCTTTGACTGTTTCATTGTTCGCGAATTCGTCTTCGGGCTCGAACACAAGTTCCTTGTCGGTTGAATTGTAATTAAGTTCAACCCCGCCCTCGCTGTAAGTGATGCCGTTGACCTCAAGCTCGATGCTGCCTTCGTCTACTTCGTATTTGAAATCGTCAAACCTTAAAACGATTCTTTCATTTGAAAGCCTTTCATTGCCCGGCAAAAAGTCAAACCAGAGGAAGTAGCGGTTTCCGCGCCTGTCAAAAAAGTCAATGCTTTGCGTTGCCTTCTGCCCTTCAGTGAAACCAATGCTTGGCTCGAAGATGATTGATTTTTCTTCGCTGTCATAGCTTAACTGGCTGCTGTTCAAATTGTAAGTGCTGCCTCCAGCAACCCACTTGATTGAGCTTGTGTTGAGGTTTTCGCTTAACTTGTTCACCTTTAGCGTGTAAATGTCCCCCGAAGTCCTTGTTGTCGTGGTTTTCGCTCCCTTTGATTTCACTATAAGGTAAATTGTTTTGTCCCCTAAAGCGGTTCCGGTTTTTGGCGCCACACTTGCAAACACGGTTCCTGTTTCCCCTGCTTTAAGGGTTATTGAGGATTCGCTTAAATCAGATTCAATTGAGGAGAAAACGCTTTCAATGCTTAAGTCAAGCTTTTCAGTGAAGTCGCCCCTGTTCCTAACCCTTATCTGGAATGTTTCAGCCTGCTCTAATTTGACTTGATGGTCTTCCGCGGTATTTTTTTCAACGCTTACTTCCGCCCAATGGATTGGCTTAACCCTTATGCAGAGGTTCTTGTCAGTTGTCTGGCCTTCGCCTGAAGCGTAAAACACAATCTTGTGGTCTCCGTTCACGTCATCCAAACTGCCTGTGAACTTTATTTTTCCGCTGTAAGAGCCGTTCGCCTCAAGTTCCACTGGCGAATTGAGGTCATAGCTTAAGCCGCCTGAAGCGCTCAGGTAAACGCTGTAATCGTAATTCACGAGATTCTTCAAAGTGAATGAAAGCGTTTTTGTTCCCGCGTTCTTGTCCAGTTCCACACAACCGCCGGAGATTGAAACAGAGAATTTTGTTTCCGCGCTTGGGCCGCAGTCCTCTAAAGTGAATGAAAGGCTTTTCTGAACCAACAGGCTTCCTGAGCGCGCGAAAACCGTAACCGTGTAATCTCCCGGCTGCGTTGTCTGGTTTATGTTAACCTTTACATTCAATTCCCTTGACTCTCCAGCAGCAAGCTCCAATTCAGTTTCTTCCACTTCCGGCACAAACAATTCTGATTCCGCGTTAAGCAAAACAGTTGCAGTTGAAGCGGAATTGTTTTTCACATCTATTTTGAGGTTTTTTGAATAGCCTTCAATGCAGAAATCCGCGCCTGCATTCAGTTGCGTTAATTCAATTGCCTGCACCTGGCCGACTGTTACTGACACTTCCGCGTTTTTTTCAGTTGCACCGCTGATGAGCCTGAGCCTTGCAGTGTATGCCCCGTCGCTTATTGAAGAGGATGTTGAAAGCACAGCGCTTGTTTTCAGGGTTTCATTTTTGTTTAAGCAGAAATTTTTGTTGGAAATCGCAACCTTCAAATTGCTGTTGTCAACCGTTGACTTCAATTCAAAGCATTTCCTTTCAGCAGTGTTGTTGAAAGCCGTAACGGTTACCGCGACCGAACCGCTTTTCTCCATTTTCACCGCGGTTTTGTCAAGAGTTAACCCGAAATCAGTTGAATAAGTGGCGCTTAATTCGTTTGAAAGCAATGACTCGTTTCCCGCTGCATCAATTGATGCAACGTAATAATAGTAGGAGGTTCCCTCAACGGCTGTTGCGTCCGTGTAAGAAGTTGAAGAGGTTGTGCCGAGCGCGGTTCCCTTGTTTGATTCATTTCGCGGAGAGGTTGCCCTGTACACTTTGTAATTGCTTACAGGGCTTTTGCTTGATGCCGGCGTGCTCCATGAAAGGTTTAAGCGGTTGAATGAATCAAGTGAATAGGCGAGGTTGTCAATTGGCGCAGGGGGAATTGCGTCCACAACAAAAGCCCATTTATCGAAAAGCCTGTTTCCCAAAACATCTTTCACGTCAACTGAAATGTTTACATCTGTTTCCGCTGCAAACTGCACTGGATTGTCAAACATTAAAACGTTTGCGTCAAATGAAAGCGATGGATTAGGCCAGGAATAATTCGTGTCATTTACAGTCAACACAAGCGAGTTTATGTTCACGCCTGCGGCATCGGAGAGCAGGAAGGAAATGTCCTTAGCCCTGTTGTTTGTGGCGCTTCCCGGTGCCGGGCTTTTCTGTGAAGCGGTTGGAGCCGCATTATCCACATTGAATTGCGCGTCGCTTGAATCGCTTAACGTAATCGTGCCGCCTTCATGTGAAAGCGCTGCATTAACCGTAATTGAATAAGCGCCGTTTATGCCGCTTGTGTTCCATTCAAGCGAACAAGTGCTTTTGTTTGAAAGGTTTGCGCTGTTGCATGCTCCTGCTTCAAGCAAGTTGAGGTCAGCTATTTTTGTTGCGCCGTACGAAACTGTTGCAGTTGCTGTATCCAAAATGTAATTGAATTCGTTTCCATCCGCGAAAACAGCGCCGGAAGCGTTTATGTCAAAAATTATTGAATAGCTTCCGTTCGCCTGGCTTATAAGTTCGGAGCCGTTTGGCTGAACCACTTGAACGTCTGCCGCGAGCGAGAAACCCGCAGCCAGCATAATAAATATTAATGAAACAAATAAAGCGCTAATTCTTCCCTTCAATTCACTTCACCGCCACTCTCTTCACAAGCCTTGCCAGGAATGCAATCAGCAGAATTGAGGCAATTAAGGCTAAAAATATATCTAATGCCAGTTCAGAGGTGAAAAAAGACGCCAAACCGCTTAAAACCATCAGCCCAGCCCCGCTTTCACTGGATTCATGCTTAACGGAAACTGTTTGCCCCGCGCGGAAGCCATCACAGGAAAGAATTGCGGAAACATTTCCGTCAAAAGCGCTTTTTTCAATCAAGTCAATTTCTATTACGGAATTCCCTTGCGCTTCAACTGAAACTTTTTTTTCCCCGCCAACAATTGAATAACCCCAGTCACTTGGCAGCCCCTTCAATTCAAGCAATTCCAATTTCGCCGAAGCGAGGCTTGGGTTTGATGCTTGTATTAGGAGGTTAATGTCATGCAATCCGTTCACATCGGTTTCCTTTTTTGCGATTGATAAATCCAACATGCATTTTTCCGCTGCAAAAAAATTCAGCCTTAAGGTTTTCTCAGCCTTTTCCGCGCCCACAAAAATAACCGCGCGGCTGTTGTACTTTGAACCAATCAATTCCTCTTTCGGAAAAAGCCTTGCCTTAACTTGCGCTTCTTCTCCAGCGCCAATGAAGTCAGGCAATTCCAAAAATTTGACTTCCACTGGAACAAAGAAATCCACGGAGAGGCTCCTTATGGAATTGGAATCATTCTTCACAGTAAATGAAATGTCTTTTGGCGCAGCATAAAAGCTGACTGTTGCAGGAAAACCGCTCACTGAAAAATCCGCAGCCAAAGCGCTCCCGCAAGCCATAATTGCCAAAACACAGGCAAAAGCCAGCAAAGCCTTATGCACGAAAAAACCCACTCCCTACACCCACCAGAGTTTAATTCACTTATTAATGTTAATTATATAATACTGTGTTGTGGTTCTATTTAAACATATTGTTTGCGGGTTCTTTTGCATTCTCGGCTGGTTTTTTCGCCCTTTGCATTGTCGGCGGATTTTCAGGGGGGCTGTAAATGAATAGCCCCCAACGGAGCAAACCAAACGGAGCAATGGACAACGGAGTAAGCGAAAAGGAGGTGAAAAAACAAGAAAACAGGGCAATGGAAAAGCATTTAAGCCAGAAAAGCGTATTCCAAATGGTATATATGGGGATTCTTGGTGCTGGCAAATGGATTTTGGGTTTATCAGTCAGGCATAAACCAGTTGTTGTCGGCGGAATAATTTTGGCTGGAATTTTTGCATTCTTTGGGCAATGGCTTCCAGCTCTTGGAATACTCGGCTTGGTTTTCGTATGGACGCAGTTAAGTTAGAACAAGAAAAAAGAGGGGAGTATTATTGCCGTTTAGGTCTTGCTATTTTAGTCATGCTACTTGGAGCTTTTATTATTATTGAACCAATTCTTTCACATAATATTAATGGTTATCAAATAATAGTCGGCTTGGAATTACTCGGTGGAGCGTATTTTATAATAACCAAAAAATTTGCGGGTTTTAAAGCACCTACTGATTAAACTTATTGAACAGTTGCAGCAAACTTTGCACCTTTATTTCGTTCTGCTCTTAAATTAACAAATCTACCCCTAAATTCGTTAAAGTGGGTTTTATATAGTTTTTTTGTCTTTAACAAAGTATGCAAGAAGAACAAGTCAAGGCAAAAATTCAAGAATTAATTAATGATTTTAGGGCTAATTATTCAAAGTATGAGCAGGGTTCGGAAGCGGATACTGAAACTAAACTAATTGAGCCTTTGTTTGAAGCTTTAGGTTGGACTAAAGGAGATTTTGACAAACGACCCAAAGCGGGAAGAGAGGGCAAAAGAGGAATAGCAGATTATTCTTTCAAAATAAATGATACTATTGTATTTTATTTGGAAGTAAAAAAAGTGGGCATTTCTTTAGTTCCGTTGCCGAGAGAAACCTTTATCCCCTTTAGGGGATAGATGAATCGAGGCTTTGGTAAGGGGTTGTTAAGGGGAACAGCCAGATGGTCCCCTTAAACGCACTAATTCTGTAAATGTTGTTCGAGAAAAAGCAC
>JAZDDZ010000045.1:0-4399 GCA_043809245.1 Candidatus Iainarchaeum sp. | reverse complement strand
CAAAAACAAGTTTTCAATAAGGGTTGTAAGGGAAAGGCATTTCGACCAGCTACTGAAAAAACACGGAGAGCTGAACGTTGCAGCGTGCATTGGAAATTCCCCGAATGTATTGATTGCTGCAGCCACCTCGGTTGCATTTGGCTTGAATGAATTGGAGATAGCGAATTCCCTTGAAGCGCTAAAAGTGGTGAAAGCTAAAACGTTTGACGCGCTTATTCCAGCGGATTGCGAGTTCGTGTTAGAGGGGATTGTCAGGCTGAATGAAAAGGCAAATGAGGGGCCTTTCGTGGATTTGACTGAAACCTATGATGTGATTAGGCAGGAGCCTGTATTTGAAGTGAAAAAAATAACGCACAGGAAAAACGCGATATGGCAGGCGCTTTTGCCGGGAAAATTAGAGCACAAGATTTTAATGGGGATGCCACGCGAACCGACTATTTTCAAGGAAGTGAATGCTGCGGGAGCGAAATGCCTGGATGTGAACGTGAATCCCGGGGGATGCAGCTGGCTGCACGCAATAGTGAAAATAGACAAGAAAAACGAGGATGATGGAAAGAAGGCGATTGAAGGCGCATTCAAGGGGCACAAGAGCTGCAAGCACATATTCATAGTTGACAAGGACATAGACATTTACAATCCATTGGAAGTGGAATGGGCAATGGCAACAAGGTTTCAGGCAGATGTTGATTTCGTTATGAAGCCAAGGGAAAAGGGAAGCAGCCTTGACCCAAGCGCAGAGCCGGAAACACACTTTACGACAAAATGCGGGTTTGACTGCACTAAACCGCTTGTGGCGAAAGGAAAAAACTTTGATAAAGCGGAATTCCCGAAAGCGGATTTGAAAAAATTTATTCAGTGATAAAAAATGCAGCTCACAAAAAGCGAACAGGAAATGCTTGAAGGCAAGCAGGGGAATTCGGTAAAAAAGGCAATGGAGATACTTGTCGCACTGGGGGAAATTTACGGCGCGAAAAAACTGATTGATGTCAGCAGCGTGCAGATAGCAGGGGTTAGCTATGACAATTTAGGGGACGCGGGATTGGAGTTTTTGGCTGAAATGGCTAAAGACGGAAAAGTGAAAGTCCTAACGACCTTAAACCCTGCGGGAATGGATTTGGAGAACTGGCAGGCACTTGGAATAAGCCCTGAGTTTGCGGCAAAACAAAAAAAAGTAATTGAGGCATTTGCAAAAATGAAAGTGCTGACAACCTGCACCTGCACACCTTACTTTATCGGAAACTCGCCGAAAAAAGGAAGCCACATTGCCTGGAGCGAAAGCAGCGCGGTATGCTATGCGAATTCTGTTTTGGGGGCGAGAACAAACCGCGAGGGAGGGCCAAGTGCGCTCGCGGCAGCGCTTACTGGAAAAACTCCTGAATACGGCTTTCACTTGGATGAAAAAAGGCAGCCAGTTGTTGCGGTTGAGGTTAATGCAGAGCTGAAAGGCATGACTGATTTCGGTGCACTTGGTTATGTGATTGGAAAGAAAATAGGGAACAAGGTTGCGCTTATCAAAGGGGTGAAAAAAGCGGGAGTGGACGAATTGAAGGGATTGTGCGCAAGCATTGCGACTTACGGTGGAACCGCGCTGTTCCACATGCAGGGAATAACGCCTGAAAAAGTGAAAGAGCCCGCAGAGAAAATAGTTGTATGGCAGGAAGAAATTGACAATGCGGTAAAGGGAATGACTGATGTAAGCGAAGTGGATTTTGTTGCAATCGGCTGCCCGCACTGCTCAATGGAAGAGTTAGAGCAGATTGCAAAGCTGTTAAAGGGAAAGAAGGTAAAAAGGGAGACCTGGATCGCCGTGGCGAGGCCCATAAAGGAAAAAGCGGAAAAAAGGGGATGGGTTAAAACAATTGAGGAAAGCGGGGCAAAATTTGCAGCTGACACCTGCTTTGTGGTTGCGCCAATAAAGGGAAGGTTCAAGTGCATGGCGACGAATTCCGCTAAAGGCGTGTTTTATGCGCGGAGCAAAAATCAGTTCAAGACTGTTTTCGCGCCATTGGAGAAATTGATTGAAATTGCAGTGAGTTGAGGGAAATGAGGCTAAAGGGAAGGAAGATTTTCGGGGGAAATGCAAGGGCTGAAGCCATTGTCTCAAGCGAGGGAATATCTTTTTACGGCGGCGTTGACCCAGACACAGGCACTGTAATGGAAAAGGGCCACCCCCTTGAAGGGAAGACAATTGCGGGAAAGATTCTGGTTTTCCCGCAAGGCAAGGGAAGCACGGTCGGAAGCTATACGATGTACAGGCTGAAGAAAAACGGGAGGGCGCCGGCGGCAATAATCAATAGGGAGTGTGAAACAATTGTGGCTGTCGGGGCGATAATTTCAGAGATACCGTGTGTTGACAGGATAGACATTGAAAAAATAAAGGACAAAACAATTGTTTCAATTGATGCGGATAATGGAATAGTCACAACAGAAGAATAGCTTTGATATGAGTTCAGGCTAATTGTTCTGTGCGGTTGGCGGATTGTTATGGGCAAATTAATCATTCTTAAAATCGGCGGCTCGGTTTGCACGGAAAAAGACGAAAACAGGCTGCAGGCAAAAGAAGAAACAATCAGGAGAATAGCGCGCGAAATAAAAGAGGCGCGGGAAAAAAAGGGGTTCAAGCTTATTCTGGTGCACGGGGCAGGGCCATTCGGGCACAAACTGGTGGAAGAATACGGAATCAATGAAGGGCTGAAAAGCGAAAAGGATTTTCAGGGGTATAAGAAAACGCAGGAAAGCGTTAAAGGGCTGAATGAAATTTTTTTGAAAATATTTGCGGAAGAAGGAGTGGAACTTGAAACAGTTGTGCCACACGAAAACATCAGGCAAAAGGCAAAAAAAATAATCAACTTCAACATAACGCCAATCAGAAGTTTGCTGGAAAAGGGGAAGATCCCAACGCTTTACGGGGATATGGTGCCTGATGAAGAAATGAAAGGAAGCGTGGTGAGCGGTGATGCAATTATCGCTTTTCTCGCGAAAGAACTGGAGCCGGAAAAAGTCCTAGTTGGAACAGATGTTGATGGCATATTTACCGCAGACCCTAAAGCGGATAAGAAAGCAAAACTGGTTGAAATGATTGATAAGACGAATTTTGAAAACGTACTGAAAAAGGTTGAAGAGGCGAAAACAGTTGATGTGACACAGGGAATGAAGGGAAAGCTGTTGAAATTAAGGGAAACGCTGCGGGGAACAAAAGCGCTTATCTTCAACGCGAATATTGAAGGAAACATCAGAAAGGCACTGCAGGGCGAAAAAATCAGGGCAACGGAGTTAAAGCTCTAAAAATTAAGGAAAAAGATTATCGGTTAAATCAAAAGATTTTTCTAGGGTTTTTTGGGATAGAAATGATTAATAACATCAAGGAATTAATTGGATTGGCTGAGGCAAATGAAATTTAAAATTAGGCTGCCATTTATAAGCAGGGCAGCAGAAAAAAGGCGCGCCGCAATGAGCGCTTCAGAACATGCGCAGCAAAAAAAATATGCTGTCGTACAGCATGCTGCCGGACCAAAAACTTATTCCGACCCAAAAGGATACGACCTTCTTTATCAGTTCGCAAAATTTGGGAGAGGAGAGCAAAGAATATTAGATTTGATGAGCGGCGGCGGATTGGTTGGAAAGGAAATAGGCAAAAGACTGGAGCAAGACCAAATACCCTCAAAAACAATGTTTGTGGACATAACAAGACCACAATTGGCTAAGATAGAACAAAATCCCAACCGGCTCAGAGCCGTTGGCAGGGCATTCAACATTCCTGCTAAGGCAAACAGCTTTGGAAGGGTTTTTTGCAGATACGGCATAAAAAATTACCAGCCGGCAGAGCAACTTGAAATCCTTAAGGAAATATTCCGGGTGACTGAAAGAGGAGGCGGTCTTGTTATACAAGACATGGTTAGCCCTTCAGGGCTTAAGGGGTTCATGCATGCTGAAAGACTGGCAAAAAATCTGGCTGGCGGGGACACGAAAACACAAAACAATGTTCCGACAAAAAAAGAATGGGCGCGGCTTTTAAAGCGGGCTGGCTTTAGGGTGGAAGAAATTAGTGAAAAAGAAACTTCACATGTAAATACAAATGACTGGGTGTCTTCAAAGCAGCTAACGCAAGAGCAATTAAAAAGCTATTTTGCGTTCTTGGAAAATGTGAAAAACACGAACCCTGCTGCGTGGAAAAAATTCAGCATAAAGCGGGCAGGGGGAGGATATGAAATAACCTATCCTCTAATACTTATTAGGGCTGTAAAGCCGTAAAAGAGTTGGGAAAATGAGCACTGGAAAAAGAAAACTGGACCACATCAGGATTGCGCTAGAGGAGAACGTGCAGTTCAGAAAGAAAAGCACTGGTTTGGAGAGAATTAGCCTTGAGGCTGTTGAACTGAATTACAGGGCTCTGCCGGAA
>JAZDDZ010000044.1:0-42546 GCA_043809245.1 Candidatus Iainarchaeum sp. | reverse complement strand
GTTGCCGTTCTTTCTCTGCCGAAGCCATTTGTTTCAACTCGGCAAGAGAATAATCCGGCAGAAACTCTTCCCCGCGAGCTAAGTCATAACGCATGATACTATATAGGAATGTTCAAATATATAAATCATTCGCTATAGGCTATGAATTAACTGATGAGGTTCCTGAAAGCAGGGTTGCCTTGCTCTGGAACGGCTCAACGAAAAAATTGATTGATTCGGAGTGATTTTTTTGCGCCCTAGAAAACCAAAAGGATTGCCAACAAATCTAACCGAGGTTCCCAAAGGTTGGGTTAAGGTTGAATTAGAAGGCGGGGTTACAAGTTGGCGGCCGCGGGGAAGGGAAACAGTTCAGGAGATTGTTGGGGGGTTTGTAGGCCCAGAAATATTGTCCCAGAAAGCCAAAATGAATGCATTTAAAAATTTAAGGAAGTTGTTTGAAAGAGAAGGCGTTAATGTACACATTGCGGGCAGGAGAATGGAAATAACTGGGGGAAAAAATGCATTTGTCCTTGTCTTGCCGGAAAATTTAACGCCTAAAACAAATTTAGGAAAAGCATTTGCGGAATTATTTATGAAAATGCCTGAGGGCTTAGTGTATGTGTCAAAATACAGGCTTTCAAATATCACTCCATTACAAGCACGTCTCCGAAATCCTTAATAACAATTGATTGCAATCTATTTTAGGTGTGCATTATGGCGCGAAACGATGAAGAAGACGATGAATCCAATGAGCGCCCTTCGCGTAAAAAGCGCGGGCGCGGGTTAAGCGCGAGCAACATCGCAATTCTCGCCTTGTTTTGCCTTGGCTTGCTTGCAGGTGGAATGCTCACGCACCAGTTCATTGAACCCGCTTTTTACACAACGCAATTGGTGAAGGACATGAACGCGCTGCAATTGAAAAACCATGCATTGGACAGCCAAGTGAATTCCCTGCTTGAATGCATGCAGAAAGAAAACATTGACCCGCAAAAATGCAGTTGATTTTTTTTCACTGCTCCGTTGCCTCTAACACTTCCCCTTTCGGCTGTTCTTCGCGGAAAATCTGTGCCTTAAACTTGAAAATTCTGCAGCCCTCTTCTCTCCACGCGTTTTTTGGCAAGCCGGCTTTTTCACAGGTCGCGCTCAAAAACTGCCCTGAATCCCATTTCCATTCTGGGGCAACTTGCGGCAACAGCAAGCCGGAGCGATTGCCTTTCCTTGCAATCAATCCATCCTTCCCAATTTTAACTTCGCTTGGCATTTCTTCCTTTGCGCTTTTGATTTCCTCTGGCTTTGTCAGAACCGATACCTCGACAACGACTTTCTCCAGCTCCGCTGCCTTAAGCGCAGGAAACCTTGGGTCGCTGAATGCAGCCGAGGCAGCGCATTCAATCACCGCATTCCACAAGGGGGCAATTGGCTCTGGAAAGCCTATACATCCCCTTAATTCGTGTTCGGGAAAAGTGTGAAGGGAAACGAATGCGCCTCTTTTCTCCGTGAACTCTTTTTTCTGCGTTTTTTCCCTTAAAAGCGCCCCTGATGCAATAGCGTAGCCAATGCTTTTCCTTGCAAGTTCAACAAGTTCTTTTCCTTCTTCAAGCGAAAAAAGCCCCGCCTCTTTCACTTTCCAGCTCCCCTCTGCGTTCTTCGCTGGTGCTCGTGCATTTGGGGCTTTCCCCGTGTTTCTTTTCCCTGCCCCGCTGCCTCTTCTTCCTGCTCCAATAAGTCTTCCACTATTTCCTCTGCCTTTTCCTTTATTCTCTGCTCTTCGCTTAAGGCGATTTTTCTCTGCGTTTCCCCCATTATTTCCGCTGCTTCCTGCCTGTAAATGCGGTTTATTTCCGCCTCTATTCCCACAAGCCTTTTCTGTTTTTCCGATGCAAGCTGCCTGTAGGTTTTCTCGTCAATTTTTCGCTTAAGGTATTTTGAGTTCGCTATGCTCAGCTCCTTTAACAGCATTTCACTTTCATTCAGGAGGTCGTTTAATTTGTGCCTTCTTTTTGGCTCCAGTTTTTTTGCCTTTACCTCCGACAGCCTGCCGAACTCTTTTCTCATTTTCCTTGCCTCTATGCGCGCTTCAAGCGATATTAGCTTTCTCTGCAGGTCTTCCCTCATTTCATTGTATGACTTTTCGTCAAGCTTTCTTGTCATGAATTTTTTTTCCGCAAGCGACAGCTCTTCCTGCAATGCGTTTTTCTGTTCAACCAATTCCTCTGCTGACTCTTTTTTCTTCCAGACCTTTAATCCCACTCCCGCCATAATCAGGAGCACGGCAAGAACAAACCCCGCAAGCACACTGAAAAGCGTTATGAAAAGCACCGCAATCGCAGCGGCTATCAAAAACTTTTCCTTTACAATCAGCTGGTTTAACTCTTCCGCTTTCATTTTATCTAAAAAAATAGAAGTTGAAGTGATTAAAAACCCTATTTTTTAACTTTTTTGTACGCGTCGCCGAATGCCTTGATTGCATCCATTAATTCCAATGGCAAAGCAATCACAACAGTGTTTGAGGCAGTTGGCCCCAATCCGTCAACTGTCTGCAGTGTCCTTAACTGCATTGCCCCGGGTGTTGTGGACATTATCTTGGCTGCCTTTGCCAGGTTTTCCGCGGCAATCCAGTCTCCCTCTGCCTTGATTATTGTCGCCCTTTTCTCCCTTTCGCTTGAAGCCTGCCTTGACATCAGCCTTTTCAAGTCCTCGGGCATGTCAATGTCCTGCAATTTTATTGCCGTAACTTCAATTCCCCAGGTAAGGCTTTCCTTTTCAACAATTTTTTCAATTTCCACGCCAATTTTTTCCCTTTCCGCCAAAACCTGGTCCAAGTCCATTCCGCCAACAACATCCCTTAACGCGGTCTGCGCATACTGGCTTACCGCGTAAACATAGTCCTGCACCTTGATGATTGCGTTTTCCGCGTTCACCACTTTAAAGTAAACCACTCCGTTAATCCTCACAGGAACATTGTCCTTTGTAATGACCTGTTGATCGGGAATATCCATTGTAAGGATTCTCATGTCAACGGTTCGCGTGTACTCCAGAATTGGTATGATAAAATTCATTCCAGGCGACAGGGTCCTTGCATACCTTCCCAGCCTGAAAACAATCGAGGTCTCATACTGCTGGATTATCCTCAAGCCAAGAACCGCGAGGATTATGAGAATTATGAAAAGCCAGACCAGCACAAGGAAAACATCAAGCAATGCAAGGAAAAACATTCAATTCCCACCGCTAAGATTTGCAGCTGAAGTTATTAAAATGCTTTCCTGAACCGCATTATTTGCCCATGTCAAAGCATTTCAAAGTACTGTGAAAGCTCCCAGTCCGTGACCGCGATCCTGAACCTGTCCCATTCAGCCATTTTCGCCTCAAGGTATTTTTGCTTTGAATGCTTTCCAAGCGAATTGAATATTGCCTCGTCTTTTTTCAGTTCCAGCAGCGCCTCTTTGAGCGAGCTTGGCAGAGTGGCTATCTTCATTTCATCCAGTTTTTTCTCGTCAAACTCGTAAACATCCTCTTCAACCGGCTCGGGGGGCTTCATTTTCTTTTTAATTCCATCAATGCCGGCAGAAAGCATTGCCGCAAAAGCAAGATAAGGGTTTGCGCTTGGGTCAGGGCACCTCAGCTCAGCCCTAACCGCATAATCCCTTCCCTTGGAATAGCTTGGAATCCTTATCAGCGCTGAGCGGTTAATCTGCCCCCAGCACAAATAAACAGGAGCCTCATACCCTGGCACAAGCCTTTTATAGCTGTTCACGGTCGGCGCAACGATTGCAGCAAGCGCCCTTGCGTGGTGCAGTTGCCCTGCAATGAATTGCCTTGCTGTTTCACTCAGCATGTATTTTCCGTTTTCCCCATCAAAAAAAGCGTTTTTTTCTTGGCTCCAAAGCGACTGGTGCACGTGCATGCCAGAACCGTTTATCCCGAAAATTGGCTTTGGCATGAAGGATGCATACAATCCGTGCATTTGCGCTATTGCCTTTGTCGCATACTTGAATGTTATTGCATTGTCTGCAGTGTGCAGCGCGTCCCCGTACTTGAAGTCTATTTCATGCTGTCCCGGCGCAACCTCGTGGTGTGACATTTCAATTTCCAGCCCCATTTTCTGCAGCGCAAAAATAATGTCCTTTCTCACCTCTGACGCCAAGTCTTTCGGCGCGAAATCAAAGTATCCCCCTGAGTCATGCGGTGCAGGTTCAGGTCTTCCGTCTTTTTTCAAAAACAGGAAAAATTCAAGTTCCGGTCCAACCATGTAATCAAAGCCCATTGCCTTTGCAGCTTCCAACGCATTCCTGAGTATTCTCCTCGGGTCGCCTTCAAAGGGCTTTCCGTCAGGCAGAAAAACATCACAGATAAGCCTTGCGCTCCCAGGCTTCCAGGGAATCGCTGCATAGGTTGACGCGTCGGGCTTGAGGTACATGTCGCTTTCGCATATCCTTGTGAAGCCCTGGATGCTGGAGCCGTCAAACCATGTTCCCCTTTCAAGGGATTCCTCCAGCTTTCCGACTGGAATTGTCACGCTTTTAATCGTGCCAAAAATGTCAGTGAACTGCAGCTCTATGAGCTGAATGTTTTCCTTTTTCGCTTTTTCCAGAACCGCTTCCTTTTCTCCCTCCAAAATTCAACCCCCTAGTGAAATACAATCAGGTGAAAAAATATGCCCAAACATAAATAAAAGCTTTTCCCGCCATTTGATGAACAAAATCAGCTAAAAAAGCTTTTTTTAATAACAATTGTTCACATTTGATTTGTTTTATTTGATAAATTCACACATTTGGAGGTGTTTTTTTGGAGCTTTCAAAAAGCGATTCCCAAATACTTAACATTCTGCTCGAGAACTCCCGCCTGTCTTTCCGCCAGATTGCAAAGAAGGCAGGCTGCTCGGTTGCAACTGTTTTGAACCACGTTAAGCGCCTTGAAAAGGACGGCGCAATCAAAGGCTACAGCGCTTTGCTTGATTACACAAGCCTCGGCTATGAATTTGAGGCATTGATTGAAATGCGTGTTTCAAAGGGAAAGCTTTTCGAGGTTGAAAAAAAGATTGCCTCAAACCCGAATGTCTGCGCGGTTTTTGACGTCACAGGCCACTTTGACGCCGTGGTCCTCGCGCGATTTAAGTCCCGCAAAGGGCTTGACGCCTTCCTTAAAAAAATACAGGCACTTGACTTTGTTGAAAGGACTGAAACAAAAATGATTTTGAACACGATAAAGGAGGCGCCGCTGAAGGTTTAATTGTAGCCAAATTTTCTTCCATATTTTTTGTGCTTTTGCCATTCGATGATGATGCTGACGACTAATATTTCTTCCCTTGCAACAGAGTATAATAGCCTCCAAGCATTGGGAAGATTGTATTTCCAGCAATTGTCGAGGCCATATTTGAGGATGTATTCTTTTGGAATGAGCTTTTTTGGGATCTGGATTCCGACAAAGGCATTTCCTTCAATATCTACAAATGCATCATTTAAAACCAGGTATAGTTGTTTGTCCTCGCTTGTCGAGTGCTCTAATTCCACAAAAGCTTTTTTGACTTTTTCATCGGCGAATTTAACCTTTGAAGGAAGCTTCATTTTTCCGGCCTCCAGCCCAAATCCTTTCTGTCTACGTATTTTTTCACAAGTTCAGGATTCCAAATCCATGCAATATGGCCTTCCCCGTCCATTCCGATTTTTCCAGATTCAAAGAGATAGTTTATTATCACGCAGTAAGTCTGGTACATTGTTTTTTTCGGGAGGCTCTCCCAGAGCTTGCGTTTTTTGAATTCGCCGCTGTTTTCCTTGATGAATTTCTCAACCATAAGGACTGTGTCAAGCCTAGGATAATGCAGGATTCTCATTTGAGCTTCAGCCATAAAGCCACCAGATAAGTTATATATAGGTATATAACAATTTAAATTTTCTTCATTCGCCATAATATCGTCAATCAACGAAATAATTAAAAACTGTTTTTTGCCTTAATTTTTGATGATTTCAATGAAATACCTGCTTTTAACCCTGTTTTGCTTACTTTTCCTTTTAATCGGCTGCCTTAAGTTTGCCTCAAACGAGGAGCGCTTTGCCTGTATTTCCCTGGCCTCTTATGCCCAGACTTCTATACCTGAATGCAAATCCCAGGAAGACTGCTTTGCAAAGCTCCAGAAGCTTTTGCCAATTGATGCTGAACTTTTTTCCCCTTCATTGCAGCGGCTTTTGGCTGAATACCAGAACCATTTGGCGCGCGCCTGGCTTTACTTTAACCTCGCCCTTTCGGATGTGAAGAAAATCAGGGAAACATGCCTTGCCTCCAATGATCTTTCAGGAATTCCGCCTTTCGTGAACAGCCTTGCATTCAACGCTTCAAATGCTTTCAGGGAAATGGATTCAGCGGCCGAGCTTTCCTCAAACGCGATTGCAATTGAAACCGCGGAGCTTTCATCGCAGGAAATTAACCTGATAAAGGAAGAGCCCTTGTTCAGCGATTTCGTTGAATTAAATGAAAACCTTGCGGAGCTCAAAAGCAATGAAATAATGGATTCGGGCACTTACACTGGAACGCTTAGGGTTAACTCGCAAAAGCTTGCGCTACTGCTTTCCGGCGTTGATTCAGCTGAAAATCTTTCCGCAAACCGCCTTCTCCAGCAAAGGAATTTCGGCTATTTTTTCCCGGTTCTCCTTCCCTTGTCCAATTCCCTGATTTCAGTTCTATCTGTTTTGATGGAACCCGAGCTTGCTTTGAAAAAACTCTCATCCTTGCCTTCCTTCGGGCTTTTCTCTGCCCTTGATTCAATAATCGGCGCGCAAAATTCAGCTGCAAAAAAATTCTCGGATTTGTTAAACTCCGATGCGCTTCACAGGTGCCAGCTCTCTGAACGGAATAGCGAACTCAAGCAGAAAACACAATCTCTTTTCTCAGAGCTCAGCCAAACCATCTCCTCAATTGATTCCGCGGCATTTTCTTCCTTTGACCAGAATTTCCTTTCAAAGCTTTACTCGCTTCTCGGCGAGCAGTCAAACGCAACAATCTCTTCATCGGTTTACAGTTTCCGCGACATTTCAACGCTTAAGCGGGACTCATCGCAAAAACTTGCTGAGCTTTCCTCCCGCTTTAACTCCTCTGAAATGGACGAACTTTTGGGTGCGTCAACCATTGGCGAAACAACTTCCTCGCTAAAGCAGATTTTTTCAGAAACAGCCGCGTTAAAGGAAAACATTGATTTCCTTTACAATGAAAGCATCAACAGCCTTTCCGCGCTCTGCACAGCGAAATCGAAGGAAATTGATGCGCGCCTGAAATCATCTTCTTTCTCAGAAGCAAATGAAACCGTGTTCAACCTTGCCTCAAGGGTAAGGTTCAAGCTTTCCCGCTTCAATGAAGCCGAAACAGAAAGGGAAAAGCTTCTCCAATGCAGCGTTCTCGTTGAGGAATTCGCGTCACTTGAAAGCGCGCAAAAAGATTTTGTCTCATTCGAGCTTGAATTGGGCGGCGACATAAAAGAATGCATCTCGCAATTGGATAAAATTTTTTCAGGCACGCAAAACGGGACAATCAATGATTTTCGCGCGAACTATTCGCAGCTAAAATCTTTGAGCGCGCAGCCCACTGACGCAATTTACCTGAAAAACGCTTGCATCAGTTTGAAGCAGGCAGTTGAAAACGCTTTGATGCAGGAAGATGCCCCTGCAGCGATAGCTTCAAATGCTGCAAAATCAAAGGAAATTCTTGCACAGCTTGACTCCCTGCGGAAAATCTCCCCTGAAGCAGTTTCTTCTTCCCGGCTTGACTCCCTGCGTGAAAAAATCTCTTTGCAGGAAAAGTATTTCTCCGCAGGAAAGCTTGATTTCGCTGTAGCCGCGCCAGTGCTCCGTGAACTTGAATTAAGCTCGCAAAAAATCTTAGATGAGGCTAGCGCACTCCTCCTCGGCTCCCTTAAAACATTCCTTGAAAAGAACGCTTTGCTGGAATTCTTTTCCACGGAAACAGTTGAGGCAAACAAAAAGGTTTCCTCGCGCCTGAAGCTTTCGCTTGAAAACCCAATCTCGGATTTTCCCTTTCCCCTTGATTTAAGCATTCCATTCAGCTCCAGTGCAACTGAGAAAACGCTTTCCTTTTCCACGCCAAACATTTCCTCCGCAGAACTCACTGGCAAGGCAATCACGCTAAAGCTTTCATCTGTTCCATTGGGCCCTACTGCCGCGGTTTTCGACTTGAACGAAGTGCTGGCGGAGACAACAGAAAAAACCTCGCTTTTGTTCATTGATTCCTCCAGCGCTTTCTTTGAGAAAACAATCAGCCTTGACGCAAAAGCACTTATTCCCAAGCTGAAAGTGGCTTCAAGCCTTTCACTGAAAGGAAGCGCAGATATCCCCCGAGATGTTTCGGTTTTCGTTGAATGCGCCCCCGCGAATTTCTCGCTTGAAGGCGGCAGCCTTTTCTTGCTTCTCGAAAACGTGAAAGGCGGCAAAAAAATCAGCGCATTTTTCTCCCTGCAGGAACCGATTGATTTTTCATTTGAATTCTCCTCAAAAAAGCAGCTGGATGAAAACTCCTTTGAATACGTTTTTCTTCTGCGCCTGAAAAACCTTCTTCCAATCGAGCTGAATGAAACGCGTATCGCAATTCCGGCGCCAATTGAATCAGAAAACCCGGAAGCCGCATCACTTTTCTCCTCTGACGGCAAAAAAATAGCGCTTGAATTCCTTCCCCCAGGCAAAATTTCCTTTAAACTGCCGCAGCTTCAGCCCATGCAATCAACCGCCCTGATTTTCTCTTTCACTGCAAAAAACGAGGAAGCCTATTGGCGCGCATTTTTTCTTGATTTAAGGCAGCGCCTGTCCTTGCTTTCCTCTTCACCTAACCAGCAGTTTGCCTCATCTGCCTCAGCCCTTCTTTCAGAGCTATCGCTTCTTGAAAGCGTTTTCAATGAAAACGATAGGCAGAAAGTGGAGCAGGCAGTCAGCCTGCTGAAAAATGCCTCGCTGCTTGAGCAAAGCGCCTCTTCCGCAGCAGAACTTGAGTCCAAGTTATTCCTTCTTTCTTCTGAGGTTTCCTCTGCAATAAGCAATGCAGAGCAGCAGCTGAAAGAGCTTAACTCCCTTGGCTTCACAGCGGATGCGCTTGAGTTAAGGAAAAAAATCTCATCCGTGCAAACTTTTTTTGAACAGGCACAGCAGTTGAAAAGCTCTGGAAAAAACGAGGAAGCGCTTGCAGCGCTGTTTGATGCAAAAAATATTCTCTCTTCAATTCAGCCAAAAAACGCGCAGGAAATCCTTCTCTCGGCAAGGGATTCGCTTGCCGCGACGGCAATGGATTCCTTCAGCCTCCTTGAGTCACTTGGCGTGGATGACGCAAATTATTCTTCGTTGAAGGAAAACTTTCTTTCCCTTGATGAACTTTTTTCCCGAAACATTTCCTCAGGGGAAATGCCTGATGCAAAGCAAAGCCTTGCCGCGCTTAATTCAGCCGCAGAAGACCTCAATTCTTTCGCGGAAAATTTCCTTGAAAGCAAAACAAGCAGTGCCCTGCAAAAAATTGCCTTGCTTGAAGAGCTTTCAGGCAAAACAATTCCCTCAAAAATAATGTCCTTGCAGAGAATGTTTGACGACCTCGCAAGCGATTCCTTCCAGTCAATTGAATTCGTTTCCCCTATAAGCAAAGAGCGCCTGGAAAAAATCTCGCTTTCCATTGAATCCCTTTCCGATCCTCTTCTTGCACAGCAGTTCTCTGAATTCAAGCGCCTCTCCAAAAGCGAAAAATTCGAGGAAGCTCTGCAAAAAGCCGCCTCTTTCGAGCCAAAGCTTGATTCCGCGCTTGAAAAAGCAAAATCATTCGACAATGAGCTCTCACTTGCAATTGATTCCCTGAAGGAAGAGGCTTTTGCCGCCTATTCAATGGCTTCGCTTAAACTGAATAATTCCGAGCCTAATTCGCAGGCTGAAAGTTTTCTTGAAAAAGCCGAAAAAAAGCTTGAAGGGGGCGATTACTTCAAGGCACTTGCTTTCTCCCAAGCCGCAACCGCTCTTCTCTCCCTAAAACAGCCAACCGCTTTAATCGGCCTGGGCGTTCCCTTGTCTGCCTATCCCCTGCTTGCAATCATTGCAGGCGGCATTATCTTCATTTACTGGAAAAAACACAACGAAAAAAACAATGCGCCGCAAATGAAGAAAATTCCGAAAAGCGAGTGAACGCCACGACAACGAATATATACTACTTAGCGCATCAATTTTAACGAAATGAATGGAAAAATCGTTTTGGCTTTAATTCTTGCAATAGCGTTAATGCAGACAGCTTCGGCCGCAATTATTTTCCAGGATGATTTTGATGGTTCGCCTTACTGGGATTCTCAGATGGGTACAGCAGCTCCGAATTGGGGAACGTCTCCTGATTGGAGCGCTTATGGTTTGCCTGATGCGCAGATTTTTGGGAGTTCCTGCGGTAGAATGAATTCGGGTTGTTTTCAGGTGAATTACGAGGATCGGGGGGAACCGTCAGGGCATTTGAATAAGAATTTGCCCGGCAATTCCGAGCTTTACTTTAGGTGGTATGTGAAGTTTGACAATAGGTGGGTTTGGCAAAACCTTACTTTTTACAAAATGGCAAGATTTTACTGGAATTTCCAGAATGACCCTGGAACTAGTTATGTAACTATCCCTGACTGGGCATGGATGCCCCCCCGGCTATACACTGGCGCGGGTGCAGGCGCAGGAACAATTTTGAGTGACCCCGCCAATCCTGTTTACTTTTCAGAATTCGGCGCGGGAAAATGGTATGAAATTGAATTTCGCTTTAAAAATAATACGATAGGGCAGAACAACGGAATACTGCAGGTTTGGTTCAATGGAAAGCTACGCCAAACATACAACAATATCAGTTATGTTGGCCAGCAACAATTATTAATTGACCATTTCAATATAGGCGACAACACCAACAACCAGGCATTGGTTGGAATATCGCCAAACGAATGGTGGGTCAGGCACGACGACGTAAAAGTCAGCACCACATATTTAGGCCCGGAGCCCTGCCCGAACGGTATTGAAATCACCCCTGAAAATGTCGGAACCTGCTACTGCGGAACCACTGCGCCGAACCCAGACTGCAATGCAACAAACACAACAGCATGCACGGGAATAGTTGACTCGGGTTACTGCAATAATGGTGTTTGGAGCCCAAGCGGGACAAGTGATACTACTCTACCCACAGTTTCCATTACCTCTCCCACTTCAGAGCAAACAGTTTCAGGCACAATTAGCGTTACAGCGAACGCTTCGGATAATGTTGGAGTGGCTGGAGTGCAATTCAAATTAGACGGAAGCAATCTGGGAAGCGAGGACACAAGCGCGCCTTACTCTTTTTCATGGAATACGACTACGGCTTCAAATGCTTCACATGCATTGACTGCAACTGCAAGGGATGCAAGCGGAAACACTGCAACAAGCACAACAGTTAACGTGACAGTGAACAATACTGCAACCAGTGGCTGGACTTTTTGTGCAAACGAAGGGCAAACATGCAGTTTTTCCGGAACAAGGCAGGTCAGATACGGAGCAAACAACACATACGCCTATGGCACTTACACTAACTCGGTTTCATGCAGCAACTCAGTTTTCGGAGACCCAATCTACGGAGCAACAAAACACTGCGACTACAACAGTTCAACGACAAGCTGCACAGAAACATGGAGCTGCACGGCATGGAGTGCATGCTCTGGAGGAACACAAACAAGAACCTGCACTGATTTAGCCGCATGCGGAACAACAAACAACAAGCCAGTGGAAACGCAAAGCTGCTCTTTGCCAGGGGCGGGAGTGATTTTCGAGGACCATTTTGAGAATTGGAAGAATATTAATCCCAAACCTGATGTTTTATGCGAGTTAGGTGACAGCATTACATCATGCAGGCCTGAAGGAAGCGAATGGTGCCAGTTCAGGCCTTGGAGTAATTATGGACTCCCTACTGAACAAATAATCAACCATAGCGGCAGGCTTGACAGCGGGTGCATGCAGGTAAATATAGAAGGAGGGCAGGAACCATCTGGAGGAATGACTGCATGGCTTCCTGAAAAGGACCACGACGAACTCTATTTCCGTTATTATGTAAAATACGCCGTGGATTGGGCTTGGTGGCCAAACCAAAACATACACAAATTAATGCGCATTAAATCTCTCACAGATTCACAGGCTTGCGCGGATTTGCCATCCGGAGGGCGAGCTTACAATATTCCGGGATGGAGTTGGGGGCGAATGGTTTACAGGACAATTCCCTACAATGATCAATCAATTTACCCTGACAACGAAAAAGGCGCAACATGGTATGATTACAATGGAGGTGTGTGGATACTAATAGAGGATTACTTAAAACTCAACACAGTAGGGCTGAATGACGGGAGAGCGGCTTCATGGATTAATGGAAAAAAAATCTTTGATGTTAGCGGCATAAGCCTCAGGTCTGCGGAAGGGCATTTCAACAATGTCACGCTGAGCGACAACATAATCTACGACGGCGGCGGAGGCTCTTTGGACGTTCCATGGTCACCACCAGAAGAAAAACAAATATGGTGGGACGATTTCATTGTAAGCACCACATACATTGGTCCTGAACCATGCCAAAACGGAGTGGAAATCACACCAGAAAACGTCGGCACATGCTACTGCGGAAACAGTTCAGCTTCGCCAGAATGCTCTGCACCAAATCCATCAGCATGCACAGGAATAGTTGACTCGGGTTACTGCTGCAATGGCTCCTGGCAAACAAATTCCTGCACTCCCGCGCTGCAGTGCACAGTCAACATTTCAACACCCTGCACTATTTCAATTGCAGGGGGAACAATCAACACATGCTTGCAGCAGAATCTGATTTACCAGTACAGCGCAACGACAACAGTGAACAACACAGTTAACGGGTTGGAGGCAAGCAAGGCATACGACATTGAAATAAAAAACCAGACAACAGGAACCGCGCAGAATAAGACCGTTAGCACAAATTCCACAGGAGTGCTGCAGTTCAGCAGTTGATTAGAGATTTCAGCCTTTTAGGTCAATTGTTGTTCCTGTTTTTCTTGTTTTTTCATCAGGCATTTTTTCATGCTGCTTTTTCGGAGGCCTTTCCGGGGGTTTCTGCGATTTTTGAGTTTGCCTGACTTTCCCGGGCCAGGGAATCCTTTCAATGTATCCCCTGAATCTTAGCGGAATTATCGGCATTTTTTTCCACTTTTATTTTTTCCCTTCCAGCGGGCTTGAAGGCGTTTTTTCCCCGCTGTAAATAATGAAGAGGTAAACGGCCAAGCCAATGATGATAAACACTGCTGCAGCAATCAGCGTCGGGCTTAAACCCGTGCCCTCAAATGTAAGCCTTGCAGGAGTGCATGTGATTTTCACAAGCTCGTAATCTTGGCTAACGATTTCGCATCCCACATTATAGCTTCCAGGCTGCTGCGCTGAAGCGCTGAATTCTAAGTACTTTGTTTCCTTTGGGGCAATAACAGAGACAAGCTGTTCCTGCTGCCCCCCAACGTCCAGCCCCGGCTGTGCTGAAACCGAGACGGCAATGTTTGTCGCCTCATCAACGCCCTCGTTCTTTAATGCAATCTGGACTTCGTTTGTTTCCCCTATTTTTTTTATTTCGCCTTCGCTTAAAATATAGGGCCTGATTTTCACTTCCGGGTTGCGCACCTTAATTGTGGGGCGCGTCGATTTAATCCTCTCAGTGAAATTTATGTCATCGCCAAAATAAGCTGAGGTGTTGTAGCTGAGCACTGCAGGCAGCAGCGTCATCTGCACTGCGCGTTTTCCCTGCACCTGGAACTTCAATTCTTCTTCACCCGGTGTTTTTGTTTCAAAATTGTAAGCCGGAACCAGTGCATTGATTTTCGAGTTCCCGCTCAAAACCTTTATGAGCTGGATTTCCGTCATGTATTCCTCAAAGGAATCGTCAAGGTATGCCACTTCGACAAGCGCGTCCTCGCTTCCGAAGTTTTTCAATGAAACAGCTACCTCGAATTCCTTTCCAATCAAGGGCGAATCGCTTTCAGTTGTTTTGGTGAAAGCTCCTTCAACTGAAAAGTCAGGCAAATAATATGCGCCGATTTTTGAATCCTTGCGCAGGATCATCTGCGTTGTTTCCCCGCCTGTTTTAAAGCATACTTCAAGGGAATTAGTGCCTTCCTTTACGGCTTCCCTTGGCATGACCAACCTGAACCAGTTGTTCTGCATGTCCCTTCCGTCAATCTCTTTGAAAGGCGCTACCTCGTCATTAAGCGTGAAGGAAACTTTCGCGTGCCTTGAAATTTGCGGAAAAAATTCCGCGTGCATTGAAAAGGCAGTGAAAACCCGTTCATCTCCGCCAGTATCCGCTTGGAAGTAAATTGTTGAGCATTTTTCCTGTTCCACGCCATCCGCTAAGAGTTCCTGCGCGGACAATTCGTTTAGGGTTTTTTCCTGCAATGGCTTGGCCGAAGCAAAGCCCGCAAATGACACAAAAAGCAACGCTAACACAAATAGTAAAGGCAAAGCGCTCCTCATTTTTTCACCCCTTTGCGCTTTTTTCGCGCGCGGCTTTTTTTATACAAAGCCAATATTATTTCATCAGTTACTTCTTTAATTGTTTTCCCAAGGCAGTCTATTTCGATTATTTTGCTTTTGGCATAGTTTCTGCGCACGTGCTTCCTGCAGTAGTCAATTCCCTCGCAGAAAACATTGTCCATTAACTTTTCCGCGGCATAACCCCTTTGCTCCAGGCGGAATTCAAGCACTGATGGATGCAGCCTTAACAGCACAACCCAGTTGACTTTCAGCTTTAATTCGCATAAAACATGGCCTTCTAAAACACAATTCTTCTTATGTAGAAGCTCTTTGTTCAGTTCCTTTTGCAGTTCCTTTTCATGTAGCACGATTTCCTTGTTTTTTTCATCCCATTCGTATAATTTTCGCTTTTTGTTCCCCTTTTGCAGCGCAAATTCCCTTTCATTGATTACAGGCAGGCCTAACCTCTTCCCCAACAGCTTTGCCGCTGAAGTTTTTCCCACTCCAGGGGTGCCGGTTATCAGTATGCGCATCCAAAGATTGTGCTGCATAAGGAATAAAAGCCAAAAGCAGAGGGTAAAGCTAGGGAAAAGAAAAGAATGAGAGGTGGGAAAAATTAAGGGGTGAAAACCGATTTCTAGTGCCTACATTCAAACCTTTTATTTAAAGCAATAGCGGAATCAGTTAACTTCTTCCCACCTTGCTCCAAGCAGTTGCTTAATTCAATCCAAAGGCTTTCATTTTCATTGGATGAAGATGAAAGAAGGTTTTTGCCTTTTCCAGTGGTTTTCATTAAAGCACCCCTTTAGAGCACTAAGATAATAACCTAACCCATTAATATACTTTTCGGTAAAACGGAGGCAGTTAACGCCTCTGTTTATTATATGTGGATTGTTAATTGCTGAAAAGGCAAAATAGAGCCCTAAAAAGGCTTTTTTCTTATGTATATTTTGTATTTGAACAAGAGATTGTTTCCTTTTTTTTCAGGCAAAAAACAGCCTTATGTATATTTGGCGTTTCTTGCCTTTTAAACAGGTTTATTTCAGCCTTAGCGAATCCAGGTCTCTTGGCGCAGTGCAGTTCAATTTGAACTTGTTTGCAAGGAATTTCGCGAATTCAACTGTCTTTGACTGGTCGCCGTGGTCTACTATGACTTTCTTTGGCTTGGGCTTTAGGTTCCTTACATAATTTGCAAGCTGCATAAAATCTGAATGCCCACTGAAACCTTCAACTGTCTCCACCTGCATCTTTATGTGTAACTCCCTTGTCTTTCCGTTGACATTCACTGGCATTGAACGCAGCCCTGACTGAATTTTTCTTCCCTGCGAGCCTTCTCCCTGATAGCCCACAAAAATAAGCGTATTCAAGGGGTCTTCTGCCATCTTGTTAAAGTAATAAACTGCCGGGCCGCCTGTAAGCATTCCCGAGGAACTGATGATTATTGCCTTCTTTTCATTCAATACTGCGTCGCGGTTTTGGGGGTCTATGACCTGGAATGCATCTGAAGTGAAAGGAGAATCATTTGTCAGCACCCTTCTCTGCACTATTTCCCTTAGGTACTCAGGGTAAGCGGTGTGAATTGCGCTTGCCTCCCTTGTCATTCCGTCAACAAAGACTTTTGCGTCAATCAATCCCCTGCGGTAAAAGTTCTCTATTACAAGCATTATTTCCTGTGCCCTTCCAACCGCAAACACAGGTATAAGGACATTGCCTCCCCTTTCGGTTGCCTCCCTTATCACTTCCAAAAGGATTTCCTCTGCTTCCTGCCTTTGCGGCATTATGTCGTCCCTTGAACCGTAAGTGCTTTCAATTATAAGCGTTTCAAGCCTCGGGTACTGCATGTCAATGTTGTTGAACAGCCTTGTGAAACCGTACTTGAAGTCACCGGTGTTATGCATGAATAGGTGCCCTGAACCGCCTAAAAAATTCTCATAGCCTGTTACACTAAAATCATACACATATTTGCTGCTGGAACGTACCTTTCTAATGCTGTTTATTTCATCAAACAGTAAGTCCGATTCAACAAGTTTTTTCTCCAAAGTATTTTGGCTTGAACGTAGAAGCATTGCTGTACTGCATGATTTAGCTGCTCTGTACGAACTTAAATTAAACGTCTCTTGTGTCTGCTGGCTTAATGCCGATATTGGAATTCTGTCTGCAAAACAACTTTTTTTATACGCGTACTTATGCGCCCGGTATTTATTTTCCCATTTTTCAATACTAATAAACTTGAAAAATCGGTCTAACTGTTCTTGCCCATAAATGTTGAGGTTATGCATTCTAATTGATTTGTTATAGGTGAATGTTGCCGCTATTCCAATTCGCAATAGCAAAAATCCAATTTCCTGAATCAAAAATTTGCTCTTAGAGGTACAGTTCACATACATGCCTTTAGGCTTTTTTATGAAACACCCATCGCCTAAAAAGCACCCCTTCAAAAATTCTGCGATAACATCTTCTTCAGCAAGCATTATTTGCCTTGGCGCTCTTTTGGCATGCGCATTATTCCCGCAAGCCAGCACTTCCTTAAGCAGTAATGCCAGCTGTTTGGAATAAAACTGTGCTTCATTTCTAACTATCTTGCCCTTAATTCCAAAATTACATTCAATAATCCGGATAGAATCCTCAAGCATTTTCTTATCGTACTGCGTAATTATTACTGTGTTTTTATTCGTGCTACCTTCAGACACAAAGTATCCCAAAAAACGCGCAAAATCCTTTTTTATTTCGATTTGGGAAGCAAAAAGCGTGCCTCTGCGGAGATTTTTTTGTATTCCTAATTCTTTAAAGTATTTTCTTACAGTTTTCCTGCTTGCATTGTACTTTTTGGCAATTGCATTTTCATACAAGCCGTTTTCCAGATGCTCTCTTGCCCAGCACATTAGCTTATTTTCCATATCTGGAAAACGTTTCTTTATCTTTTCATAGGTCTCATTCAAGCGGGTTTCCAATTTTTCGCCATTTAATTTTACCGCAAACTTATTTTGAGGCAACGAAATTATCGGTTTTTCGGCTTTTATGTTAAGCCTTCTTAAGCCAACAATGTAATCGCCAAGTGTTAAATCCTTTGCCATAATATCTGTAACTATTCCGTCTTTAACAGTAAAAACGCTGTGCGAACCTGTAACAATGGTTTTCCTGCCGCTTTTGGTTTTAATCTCAAACAAGTCCTCGTTGATTGGATGCCTAACAAAAGAAGTTATCTCGACTTTTTCCGCCTTTAACGTTAACGGGTTGAAGGCTATGGTTTTCCAGCCGGAAAGGTTAGCCGCTTCATCAACATAGCCGTCACTAACTCCAAATTTTTTAATCTCCCTGTCAACCAATTTCCCGATTTCTTCAGTATGCACATTGTTGTGTTTATCTATAATTGTTACAGGCACTTTGTGGTCCAGAGAATAAACAAGGTTGTGCGCCCCCTCACCCATGTGCAAGTGAACTGAAGCGCTTCCAAGAATGTGCGCAGCGTTATGGAACGTTAACCTCATGTCCGGCGCAATATCCGTGACTTCCCGGTATTCCCTTGTAATGCAGTACTTTACCATTTCCTTTACATCCCTTTCACTGTAAGGCGGCTCTTTTCCCTCTTTAAGCAAAACATCAATGTAGTCGAACTGCAGCAAAGCCATCAGGTCTCGGGTTGGGGCAGTGCAATATACTGGCCCACGATAGCCAAGCTTGAAAAGGTACGGGGTGAAACCAGAGTGGTCCAAGTGCGCGTGGCTGATGATTATTGCATCCAATTCGTTTATTGGAAACCTTATTGCGTCAAGATAGGGATATGGCTCATCGCTGTTTGCAACGTTTATTCCACAATCCATTATGATTTTTGTGTCCCTTGTTTCCACGAGCATGCAGCTTCTTCCAACTTCGCGGTATCCGCCCAATGCAGTCATCCTAATCCAGCCGTTGCTTTTGCCGTCCCTTTCCTCGTAAATTTTTTTCGCGGTTTCCTGCAGTATTTTTTTCCTCTCCGCGCTGTACTTGTGCAAGTGATGCCTTATTCCCTTCAGTATTTCAGAGGGGGTCGTGGGGGCCCTTAAAATATTCGGCGTCCATCCAGTCTCAAGTATGATTTTTTTGCTTGTTTCCCCGCCCTTGCCTATAACCAGGCCTGGCTTTATTGCCTCGATTACGACTTCCGAGAAAGCGGGATTGAATTGGATGTCCTTTACTCCGGCGTCAGCTGGCAGAATTTCCTCTATTTTTTTCTTTGCCTCTTCCTCTGGGATAAGCAGGCTTTTGTCTGTTCTGATGTTAACCCTTTTCTTCAAGTCAAATGCAAGCTTTGCCACAAAGTTTTCGTTCTCAAAGAAAGCCTTTGGGTTCTTGGTGTAAACCGCAACCTCCGGCCCTTCAAGGTCCACTGATGTAACGCGCGCCTCTTCAGGCAGCGACGTGCTGACTATTTCCTTTATTTCTTTAAGTAAATCCATTGTAATACCTCGCAAAAATTGCCCTTTATGTTAATCAAATTTTAAATGTCTTAGCAATTATTGGTTGTTGTTTAAGGCAAAAAAATCAAGTGAAATGCAGAAAGTTAATTCAAAATCAATTCAATTTAGGGGCTTTTCAGCTTCCCCTTTTCTGTGCCTTTTCCGCTGCGGGCTTTTTGTCAAGCATTTCCTGGACCTTTTGCGGGCTAAGCTCTTTTACCCCGTTCCTTGAAATGACCATCACTGAAACGCCTTTTCCCCCGGAAAAAATGTCCCTTCTTTTTCCGGCTTCAATTGCCTTCACAGCAAGCCTTATTGCGTCCTCTTCGTTTAAGTCCTTTTTGTAATTCTGGTCAAGAGTCGTCATTGCGAACTCTGTTCCCGAACCGCTGATAGCATACTCGCGTCTTTCAAGTATTCCCCCATCAGGGGTTACCTCGAAGAGTTCCGGCTCGTTGTTCACTCCGCCAAGCACAAACTGCGCAATGTAAGGGTAAAACCTGTTTGCGTTCAAGACATTTGACAAAAGGTTTGCCGCTGCCCTGACGCTCATTGCGCCCTCGCGCTCCATTTCGTACAATTGTGCGTGGCTCTTCAAAAACCTGATGATTGTCAAGGAATCCCCGACGCTTCCAGCGTTTGTTATCGCAATCCTGTTTGTTATCTTGTACAGCTTCTTGCTTTCCTCCTCGTAGGCAATGTGCCCAAGGGAAGCGCGCAAATCAGCAGCCAAAACAACCGTGTCCTTTGCTATAACCCCGACTGTCGTTGTTCCTGTCTTAAGATTCTTGTCAGCCAAAAAATCACCAAAAATAGCAATTAAAGCCTATATACCTATTGGCAAGCTAAAGCTTTAAAAACCATTCTTTAAGGCGTGTTCTTCGCCTTGCTTTCCGCCTTCTCTTTCCCTTTCTCTTCTTCTTTCACTTCAATGAAGCCGATTTTCTCTATTTCCTTCACGCCAAACCGCGGGGGCACCTACTGTTCCCCCCCAGTTTCAGGGTCTTCCTGACCCCCCTCCTTTATGGATTTTTCATCAATCTTTGTGTTTCCTTTTCCTTCAATGAAGCCGATTTTCTCTATTTCCTTCACGTTTTCAAGCACGAATTTTTCGAAAACCTTTTTTATTACGTCAAATTCTTTCGGCAGCCCTTTGGGGAGAAGCACTTCAAGCTCTTTTCCATTGAGTTTCACTTCCGCCTTTTTTTCCTTTAACGGGAAGAATTTTTCCGCAAGAGCTTCAGCTTTCTCCGCGGTTCCCTTTATCTCATTTTCAACCTTTAACCTGAATTCAACCTCTTTTCCAGCGAGCTCGCTGTTGAAGTCAACCCTGACCCTTCCGCCGCTCACGCTCTGCACCCTTCCATAATTGCCGTTTATCTCAACAACCAATCCCGGAAAAGGCTGTATTTTTCTTTTCCTGAACTGCTCCAATGGCGCGACAACAATCATTTCCTTTTTTCTTTCACCGAAAGCCTTTTCCGCTGGAATTCTTACAGTCTTTTCCTCGCCTTCACTCATCTGTTCAAGCGCTTCATCAACCCCTACAATCAGTTCTCCTTTTCCCACAACCGCGGTTATAGGCTGGAATGAAGCGTTCTCGCGGTAAATTCCCGCGTCTTTTGCTGTTTTTTCATCGGTTGTCTCGAAAACCCTGCCAGTGACAAGGTCTCTTCCAGTCAAACTGAGCCTTATTATGCTTCCTTTCTCCAAAAAAAACACCTTTAGGAAATTAACTCAAAATTCGCCTATAATTAAAAAAGTTCGTATAGTATTCTTCTTTAAAGTAAATTATTTAAAGGGAACATTTATGGCAAGTTTCAAAAAAAACCAGGTGATGAGCCTTTTCATCATAATAATAATAGCCCTTTCAAGCGCCGCTTTTGTGGTTGTCCTCGCAGGCAATGAAGCGCAGAAAAACCCGGAGCTTCCCCCCTTGCCTCCCGAAAACCCAACCTCGCTTAAATACACTGCCTCAAACTTAGACGCAAGCGTGGTGCAGGTTTTTTCCTCGCTTTTAATGACAGGCCAGACAAAGGAAGCAGTTATCTCAAACATCAATTCGGAGATTTCAAGAATTGAGTCAAACGGAAAAAGAATGATCCGCTCGATTAATTCCTCTTACAGAATGAACCAGGACACGTCGCTTGCTCCGGCTGGCAGCCTTATTTACGTTGCAAACCTCACATTTGATTCCTCGTTCACTTCAAAGGGCGTGATTGATGCAATAAAAGAAAAAACCACTTTCCTTGACGGCATTGAAGGCTATGGCCTGGGCCTTGTTTCACTGCCAAAAGAAGTGGAAATAACAAATTTAGACCTTAACCTTTCCCGCAGTTACACTTTTGAAAACCCTTTGACCCAGGCATTCATTTCCATTGACACAATGTCCGGAGACAACATCAAAGTGGAATTGGAAATGGAGCTCATAGGCGAACAGCAGGGCCAGATTGCTGCCTTTGAATCCGAAAACGTTTCAGGCGCACAACAGCCAGTGCTTTTCTCCGGCGAATTCACAATCTCTTCCCTTGAGCCAAGGCTTGAAGTGACAGGCAGAATGGATTACTCCAAAACTCCTGAGGAACAAGCGCTCAAAGGCGAAATCAGCGCGTTAAATGGCGTGCAGTCAGTTGACCTGAACATTTCAAAGCCACTTGCGCGCTTAAAGCTTAACTTCAACCAGGATTTCACGCAAAAACAAGGCGACCTCAACCAATCAATTTCATCCATTGAAGGCGTCACCGCAATTTCTTTTTTGCCTGACAGCAATTCAGCGCAGGTTTCATTCAGCGAAACCGCTGACCTCACAGCACTTAAGCAAAAAATCTCCGCTGCGGCAACCGCTTCAGGCTTTTCCTCTGCAGAGCTCGTAGAGCCAAAGTCTTCGCTTTCAGCCGCGCTCTCAATTGACCCAGCGCTTAATTCACTGGCCTGGGATGACGTTAACGCGCTTCTTTTTTCGCAGGGAATTGAGGCAATCGCAACCCAGCCCGCTTTCATAAGCGCTTCCTTGCTTTCAGTGCCTGACTCTAACGAGTCATTCGAAATTGATGGCGCAAGCGGCTTCAATGCAGCAGTCAACCCAACGCATAAGGAAGGCGATTTGGTCAATTTGCAGGTTTTCTTTTTCTCTTTCCGCGGAAAAGCGATTTCAATCCAGGCAATGGAAAACAGCGAACAATAATCAGCCGATTCGCTTAATTCCCTATTTTCACTTCGTCTATTTTTCCGCAGAAGTATTTTCTTGAAACAGCGCTTCCCTCGTTTTTTCCAATGAAAACCGAGTTTGTGTTCACCGCGATTTTTTCATCTGGCTGCAGGGAGCGGTTTTCCTTAACCGCGTACTCTGTTTCGTTCACGACAATTTTTGACTTCGCTTCCTTTGAAGAAAAGCTTGCGGTTATTAGGTATGGCGTGTTCAGTGACAAAGTTTGGTTTGTGTACACGCGGTAAAGCCCATTTTCTGTGTAAACGCTGAAATAGACTTTTCCCTTGTTGTTGAACTCGAGGCTAAACGAATCCTTTTTTGAAACAATTGTGTCACCGAAAGCAGTTGGCTCAATCCAAGCGGTTATTTTCAGGCTGTCAGTGAAATGAAGGGATTCCGCATCATTTATCTTTACGTTTCCCTTGTTGCATTGGAAGGAATAACAGCTTCCCGCAAAGCACTCTCCGCTGCCATTAATCCAAACGGATTGGCCTGAACTTGTTATTGCCCCGTTGTTTTCATTGCCGCTTGAATCCGCTGCTGTTATGCCAATGCCTTCATCTAATTTAAGGTATGCCTTTACAGGCTGTTCTGTTTTAGGCATTGCCCCTGCCAGTATCTGCCCGTAAACCGATGCCTGCTCTCCGGTTGCCTGTCCTGCATCGCCTGCAAGCGAAATAATTGCGATTAATACAATGGATGCGACTGCCACTGCGCCACCCAGAATTAGGAGATACTCCATTGAGCTTTGCCCTTTCGGCATAAACTTCATTCGTTATTTTTTCAGCTTTTCAATGGCTTCCGCGAGGTCGCCTTTTGTTTCCTTCAGCGCCTTTCTTGCATTTTCCTTGCTTGCGCCTGACTGCTCTGCAACCATTTTCACGTCTTCTTCAGGCACTTCTTCGCCAGCGCTTGCGCCTTCCCTTTCCTTTCCACCCGTCACCGAATAAACTTTCTGCCCCTGCACGTGCATCACGGATACATTCGGCTCTTCAATCACCAATACTTTCCCGTCAGCCAGTTTTAATTCAACGCTTTTCGCCTGCAGTTCCTCGCTTTTGATGCCAAACTGCTTCATTAACCCCTGCATTTGCTTTGGATTCATTCTTCCCATTCCCGGAAACATTTTTGCATCACCTTCCAAAAGATTGTCGCCCGTCACCAATTTAAACCTTTTTCACTCTTTCTTGAGGTTCTTCCACCACGCGCTGCTTTTCGTTTTCTTCAATTCAGAGAAAACCTTTTTCGCCTCTTTTGTTTTCAGTTTTCCGCCAATCCTCTGCAGCCAGTCATCCGCCTCCGTGTACCCAATCTCCTTGTATTCTTTCGCCTGAAATGCGCATTCAAGCAAATCAGCGTCCTTTGCAATAACCGCTTCTCTCGTCTTCCCTTGAACGAATTCATGCATAAGCTTTCCATACTCCCCGCCGATTTCTCCCCATTCTTTTGCCTGCGCTTCAACGGCTTTTCCCTCCGCTTTCCCGTGGTCCAATAGCCTTTGCGCTACCTTGTGCAAATCCGTTAACCGCGCTTCAGGCAAATCATGCACCAAAAGCATCATCACTGCCTTCTCCGCATTGCAATTAGCCTGCCTTCCCAGCGCCCAAGCAATCAACGCAGCGCGGAATGAATGCTCGGCAACGCTTTCAGGCTCTTTCACTCCAGCTAACCACCAGCCAGAACGCTTCACGCGCTTCAATGCGCCGGCTTCGAAGAAAAAATTCGCGGTTTTGTTTTTCATTTTTTCAGCACTACTCCGCCCCAAATTTTTATATATTTTGTGAATATGGTGTATTGGGCATCACTCATTTCTTTAACTGTTCTATCTTCTAATAACCCAATTGCGTTTTCCAATCTTTTTTCACGTTTTTTTATTGCATCAAGTTGTGCCTTGAGTTTCGGCACAGAGATGCGGCTTTCCCTGAAAAGCCCCAATGCCTTCTGAATTGCGGCTCCGTGCATTTGCAGAATCTGAAACTCCCAAATTTTCTTTATTAATTGTTTAGTATTTTTTTGCATTTGTTCATTTAAGCCGCTGACCTCTTCGGCTTCTATCTCTTTGGTTTTGGCAGGCAGCTTTCTTTGCATGTGCTGGATTGTTTCACCAAACGGCCTAATCTGCTTTTCAACTGCTATTCTTGCCGCTTTTGCTGTTTTTTGCGCGGGGAAGCGAATGATTTGAGCAGTTTTTTTCCCGTCGCTTTGCCTTTTATGCATAAAATAACTTCATTTAATGAAAAAGTTTAATAACCGTTTGAGCGTTTATCTTCATATTATGTCGAGGATTATTTCTTCTTTTGACCGATTTGAAGCCGCATTAAAGGACACGTCAATCCTTAAAACGGATTCAGCGCGCACAGAGGCGTTGAAGAATTATTTCGCGAAAGGCGGCGTGATTTCAATCGCAAAACCCGATAGCGGCTGGCCAAAGCTAGTCTATCCTTCGCCTTTAAGGGTGAAAAGCCAGATTGATGAATTGAATGCATTGCGCCAGCAGTTTTCCGGAAAAAAAAGCAAGTGGTCAATGAAAAACCTTGACGCAAAAGCCTACCACATAAAGCACAATGTTTTGAAGCTCTCTGACCCGCTTTACTGGAAGCACATGGCAAAAATTGTTTCCGACAGGGATTACCGCTCTGATTCCGCGTCAGTCAAATTGCCGGCGCACCTGGTTTCAGACAAGCGCTGGAAGCCAATGATTAGGATGTTCGTTAATGACATTGAATACCGAAAGCAGTTGACTGAAACAGTGCAGCACTCCATTGTTTACAAAAAAGACAAGAGAGTCGGGGCTTACGCGGATGAATTAAAGGAATTCAGGGTTGATGTCTCGCAAAAAGAAATCGGGGGCCTGGACAAAAAAATAAAGGGCCTGGACGAACAATTGAAAAGCTTTGACGAAATCCTCAAATGGGCGAAGGAAAAATAATCGCTAAATTATTTTATTTAATTTTTTTGTGTTCTTATGCCCACTCCAAAAAGAAAAAGGTTTCAGATAAGGCAGAGGCAAAAGCGAATTTCCGGATTCAAAAAAGCCAGGATTAAATATATACAAGAAGGCCTTAAAAGTCTTGCAGAACAAAGAAAAAAAGTAGGATGTAATTATAGAACATTAGACCAAGTTGAAGAAGAACACCTCGTAAAATTTCAGGATGTCATCAACAGGCTTAAAAAAAGGTTCCCTGGAAAAACAATCAGGGTTCTTGACGAGGGTGCGGGGGAAAGCTCGTTAGCACATGAACTCAGCCAGAAAGGCGTATCAATTGTTCGCTCTGACCTTTTGGAAAGGCCATTCACAGATTTTGCAGGGGAATACCATGACAAAACCCCGATTTACACGCTGGCAAAGCATTTTGGCAAAAACAAATTCCACCTGATTATTAGCACATTTAGCGGGGCGTATTATGCTGAAAAGTTTGCGGCATCTTGTGCAAACATTTATACCACCCTAGAATCCGGCGGCGAGGCATTTGTAATATTCTCTAAAGTCCCTTATTCTAAAGTTTATGGAGTACTAAACGAAATGGGAATCAAATATAAGCGTAAAGGTTTTAGTATAAGAATATTCAAGTAGTTTCAATTCTTTTTTTAATCTAAAGTGAACATATCCATTTTATGAACCCCGAACACATTGTCCTTTCAGCCAATGGCTTTCCTTCCTTTAACCCAATGCAGGAAAAGTTCCTGAAAAGCGGTTGGAAGGAAAAAAGCGTTGTTGTTGCCGCGCCAACCGCTTCAGGCAAAACAGTCTGCGCAGAGCTATGCGCTTTGAATTCCATTCTCTTGCATAAAAAGAAAGTGGTTTACACCTGCCCCTTGCGTGCTTTGGCATCAGAGCATTTCAATGACTTCAAAAAAAAATACGCAAAACAGCATGGAATAAAATTCACTATTTCAACAGGCGACTTTGATTCAAGCGGAAAATACCTGCAAAACTATGACTTGGTGTTTTCAACCTATGAAAAACTGGATTCATTGCTCAGGCATGACGCTTCCTGGCTTTCACAGATTGGCTTATTGGTTGTGGATGAGATTCACGAGCTTGACTCCGGCCGGGGGCCAACGCTTGAAATCCTTTTGACGAAAATGCGCTTAATCAACCCTAAGCTGAAAGTGCTTGCCTTATCGGCAACAATTCCGAACGCAAAGGAACTCGCGCAGTGGCTTGAAGCGGACTTGGTTGAATCCTCTTTCCGCCCCGTAAAACTCCGCGAGGGAGTCTACTTCAATGAAAAAATCCATTTCCCAAAAGAAAAAGAGGAAATAACGCACTTCAAGGACGCCTTGCATTCGCTTGCAAAGGACACGCTTGAAAAAAAAGGAAAGCAGGCGCTTATTTTTGCCAACACCCGCAAACGCGCGGAGGGAATAGCCAAACAGCTCTCAGTTCTCTCCGAAAAATTTTTGAATTCAGTGGAAAAAAAGCTATTGGAAAAAAAGGCATTGGAAATTGAATCCGCATTAGAGCAGCCAACAGAGCAGTGCAGGAGCCTTTCTTTTTTGGTGAAAAAGGGCGTGGCATTCCATCACGCGGGCTTAATGCACAAGCAGCGCGGGATTGTGGAGGAATTGTTCAAGGGGAATTTTTTGAAGTTTTTGAGCGCAACGCCTACCTTGGCAAGTGGCGTCAACTTACCGGCTTTTAGAGTGATTATCCCTTCCCTTAACAGGTTTTCAGAAGCAGGCAATGAAAGAATTCCAGTCAGGGAATACAAGCAACAAGTTGGCCGTGCAGGGCGCCCAGCCTACGACACAGTCGGCGAAGGCATTGTAATTGCGAGAAACGAGCTTGAACTGGAGGAATTATTCCAAAACTTTATTGAAGCCGAACCTGAAAACATTGAAAGCAAGTTAGGCGTGGAGCCGGTTCTGCGCACTCATCTGCTTGCAGCGGTTGCCTCAAATTTCGTTTTTGACTTGGATTCCCTTGAAAAGTTTTTCTCTAAAACCTTTTACGCGTTCCAGTTCGGGCACTTGGAAAGCCTTTTTTCCGGCATGGTTTCGCTTTTAGAAGAGTTGCGCGATTATGGTTTTGTTGACTTTGACGGAAAAAAAGTGAAGGCCACGCAGTTGGGCCGCAGGGTTTCAGAATTATACTTGGACCCTGTTTCCGCTCACGCAATAATTGAGGCATTGAAGAAAGCGGGAATGCAGCAAAGCCCCTTTTACCTTTTCATGTTATGCAATGCCTTGGAGTTTGCGCCATGGCCTTCTGTTCCAAAGGCAAAGCAGCCTGAAGTGTGGGAGCAGCTCCAGGAAGCCTCAGAGCAACTGCCTATTGTCGTAGAGCGTGAAATGTTCGAGGACCCGAATCTTTTGAAAAAGTTTTTTTCCTCGCGCCTTTTAAGCGACTGGGTTGAAGAAATCAGCGAGGACATTCTCGCAAAAGATTTTGGCGTGCAGCCAGGAGTAATGCATGCAAAGCTTGACCGCGTTGACTGGCTTGCATTCAGCGCTTTCGAACTGGCGCGCCTTTTGAACTTAAAGCATCATCTTCCAACGCTTTCGCTGTTAAGGAAGCGGTTGAAGAAAGGCGTGCGCGAAGAGCTTGTACCCTTATGCGAGTTGCGCGGCATTGGAAGAGTAAGGGCAAGGCGCCTGTTCAAGGCAAATATCCGCTCGGTTTCCGAAGTGAAAAAAGCTGATGCAAAGGTTTTGGCGAAACTCTTGGGTGCTGGCACAGCACTGCAATTGAAAAAACAACTAGGTCAGACAGCAAGCCTTACAAAAAAAGATAAAATGGAATTGCAACGCGAAGAACGCGCAGGGCAGAGTAGTTTGGATGAGTTCAGCTGATTTTTTTCAGCCAGCCAGTTCCTTTTCAATTGTTTCCTTTATTTTTTTCGCGTCAAACCCGAGTTTTATGAGGCGCGTCTGCCCCTTTATGCCTTTGCCTGAATTCGTCGTGAGAATCAAGCCGTAAGTTTCAAGCTCGGAAATGTATTCGCGGTACCATCTCGCGCTTATGCTTTGCACCTTGAATTTTTTTGCAATGCGCAAGTATTCGTCGTAGATTTCCCCTGAAAAAAGCACGCCTTTCTCCTGTTCTCCGGTTATTTTCTGCATTGGCTTTTTCTCCATTGAAAGCGCGGCAATAGTGTAAAGCACCAATTGTTCCTGCTGCGGCAAGGTTGAAATCATGTTAAAGATAATTTCCTCTTCCACTTTTCCCTTCGCTTTCCTTACCTCTTCTTCCGTTACCTTTTCCTTTTCCATGCGGTCTGAGATTTCCCCGGCCATCAGCAAAAGCATTACCGCTCTTCTTGCGTCACCGCTTTCCTGTGCGGCATAAGCCGCGGCAAGGTTAATTGCGGATTCCTGCACAACTGATTCCTTGAACGCGATTTCCGCCCTCTGCCTTAGAATGGCCTTAAGCTCTTCCGCGTTGTATGGCGCGAAAACCATTTCGTGCTCGCATAGGCTGCTCTTTGTGCGCGCGTCAAGCTGTTCCTTGAACAAAAGGTTGTTTGAAATTCCAATCAATGAAATGCTGCCGTTCTCTATTTCATCGTTTCCCCTTGTAAGCGAATACACCAAGTCGTTGACGTCCTTGACTTTGTCCACTTCATCCAGTACCGCGACAATTTCTTTTCCCTGTTTTGCCACGTCCAGTATTTTCTCGTAAACGAATGCCGCGCTGAAACCGAAAAGGTTTTCATCCGGCAAAAGCTCCTTGGCGATTTTTGAAAGCACCTTGTACTTGCTGTTATGCGTCCTGCAGTTCACGTAACACCCGTCGACTTTTATTCCTTTGGAGCGCGAAAACTCCGTCAGCTGCTGCATCACGTGCTTTGTGACCGAGGTTTTTCCCGTGCCGACCTTCCCGTAAATCAAAATGCTGTCGGCTTTCTTGCCTTTAAGCGTGACCGCAAGCAATTCGCTTATTTCCTTTATCTGTTTTTCCCTGAAAGGCAGTTCTTTTGGCGTGTAATGCGGGGTTATGAGGTTGCGGTCCCTGAAAACAGTTTGCCGCGCGAATTCTTTTTCAAAAAGATTTTCCACCACAAGCCCCACTGGATTAAAGAAATAAAAAAGCTGTTTAAAGAATCTGGATGAAACTTCTTATAAGAAAAACGAGTTGTGGAACTGAACTTCTTCCACTACCCTTCTTTGCTTTCCATACCCTCTTGCTGGTTTTTTGGCGCAAAACGGCAATATATTTAAAAGCTGGACTAGGGCAAAATACTATCTAGTTCACATATTTTTATTTAAGGGGTGATTTCTTTGGGTTTTTTCGAAAAAGTAGTTGGAAAGAAAGACGAACTTGACATTGAGGAGTTCCTCAACAACCTTGACGTTGAAGAGGAAGCAATGTACGAGGACGCTGACGCCTATGTCAAGCCTTTAAGCCTCCAGACGGACGCTGACAAGGATTTGGTCATCGAGGAGTTGAAGAAAGGCAACGTGATTCTGCTTAACATTGCTGACCTTTCAAAGAGAAACCAGATGAAGCTGCGCGAACTCATAAACCAGATTAAGGGGACAGTCCATGACATCAACGGTGACATTGCAAGGATCTCGCAGGAACGCGTAATCATTACGCCGCAGCGCGTGAAAATAATCAAAAGCAGGCCGAATGCATAAATTCCGCTGAATTATTGCCTTTGGTGCGCAAAGAGGTGGGTTAAATGTACTTTGACAAACCCGCTCTTTCACCTTCTTTTAAACTAGAGGAAGCCTTAAAGCTCATAGAGCAAACCATCAAGGAAAAGCACTGGACGCAGTTCAATGTCGCGTCCATCAGCCTGATTTTCACGCCTTACTGGGTTTTTTCATTCGAGGCATTCAGCACTGCAGGCAGCGGAAGCGGTGCCGGAGCAGCGGAAGGGGAATCCGCGGGAGCGGAAGAAGATTTTTCCTTTGGCGCGGTTTCTGACACGCAGAGCGGAGAGCTTTCATTCAGCGCTGTTGACAGCGAAGTCAACGAAGAAATCGCGTCGCTTTTGGATGAAGGGGAATTAATCCAGCAGCCTGAGGAAGGATACAAGTTTGAGGCGCTCCGTGCAAAAATCCGCTTGAATGAAGCGAAAGAGATTGCGAAAATAAAGGCAGCGCATTCTGCCTCGGTTCCAAAGGACAATGTCATTGTCTCGAATTTGCGCATGGTTTACTTTCCCGAATGGGTTGCGGATGTGGAAGTCGCTCAAGGCACTTTTGAGCTGACAATAAACGGCGTTACAGGGGAAATTTTCTCCACTGAAGAAATTCCTAAAAGAAAAAAAGGCTGGCTTGAGCTTTCCGCGGAAACCCTTAAAGAACTCCAGAGCCCCGGTGCATGGATAAAGTATTCTTCGGAGATAGGCGGCGGAGCAGTAAAAGCCTTTTCGGGCTCCAGGTTCATGCACGACAAAAGATTCCAGATAATTGTCCTTGCACTGATTGCAATTCTTGTCGTGCTGTGGACTTACTTTTACTGAAAAAAACAGTCTTTTATCAGGAACTGAACTGCAGTGCTCCTGCCGGTTTGCTTTTTTTACAAGTCGCTTGCGGTGATGAATCCTTTTTCCGGGGTGAAGTTTTTTGTTATGACATAGTGTTCTTTTAGTTTTAGTTTTTCTGCTTGTTTTGAAAGTTTTTTTATGTCATGAGTTGAGCCGTTTTCTTTTACTTCCAGGGCTGTTGATTCGTTTTTCAGTATGAAGTCGATTTCGCGCCCTGAACGTTTTTGGTAGTAATTGATTGTGCCTTTGGTTTTAATGCAGTTGAATACCGCGTTTTCGAGCAGCGCGCCTGAGGATATTTTTGCGAAATGGCTTAGTATGCCGTTGTCGCAGAAGTATACTTTTTTTGCCCCGCTTACTTCCGTTCCCTTGTTTCTGCTGAAAGGCGGGACGAGTTTCAGGAAATAGGTTAATTCGAGGAAGTAAAGGAATGAGTAGGCGGTTTCCCTGTTAATGCCCTGTTCGGAGGAAATGTTGCTTATGTTCAGTTTTGAGCCTGTGCGCTGCATCAGCAAGAGAATGAAATCCCTTAACACGTTGACGTTTTTGAAGTCCGCAAGCGTTCTCACTTCTTTTTCAAAGTATGACTTGAATATGTCTTCAAGCACAGCTTTTTTTCCCTCTATTTCCTCTGTTAGTGCCACTTTGGGGAAGCCCCCGTAATTAATGAATTCCTCGAAATGCTTTGAAACCAGTGCATGGGAAATTTTGTTCTTGTTTTTTTCCTTGTCCTTGAAGTTTTCGTAAAAAATTTTTTTCTCGCCTTTGAATAGCAGGAATTCCTCGAAATCAAGGGGAAAGAGGTCGAATATTATTTTCCTGCCAGCCAGGCTTTCGGGGAAAAGGTTTTTCAGGTAAAAACTGCTTGAGCCCGTCAGGAAGAAATGCGCGTCATAGTGGTCGAAGAGGTATTTTACTGCCTTGACGACTGCAGGCATTGCCTGAATTTCGTCCAAAAAAATGAATGCCGGTTCACTGCTTGCCATTCCATAGGCCTTTAGGTTTGCCCAGATGTTGTCATAGTTTTCCTCTTCAAAAATTTTCTGGAGTATAGGGTTTTCGAGGTCCAGGAAAACCTTGTTTTTGCTTTGGATTTCATCGAAAATCATTTTAAGCACGGTTGTTTTTCCAACCTGTCTCATGCCAGTAACAACAATAATTCCCTTTCTGCCCAGCAAGTGCCTTATTTTTCTTAAAACCTTCCTTTCAAAGAACAAAAAAACACCTTTCCAGACAAAAAACAACTAATTTTGTCGGTTTATAACATACAATATTGGCGTATGTTTTTTTAAACCTTTTGAAATGGCGCAGAGAAGGCGGTTAAATCCTGACAAGTCTGCAAATATAGCAAGGGGCATAAATAATTGAACAAATGATTGTCCCTTGCTAGTCGCAAAAGACAAAAATAAAGTTCAAAAATTAATGTCTTTTGCGATAGGTCAGGAACCGAACTGCAGCATGCCCGAGGCATTGGTGCTTGCGGTTTTGTTTTGCGTTGTCCCCTGCGTGGTGTTTTCTATTTTGATGTCGTATGCCTTGCTTGCCTGCAATCCGTTTACTGTGTGATTTACCGTTGTTGTTGCGTTGTATTGGTAGATTAGGTTTTGCTGTGTGCAGGAATTGATTGTTCCCCCTGCGAGAGAGATTGTGCATGGGTTTGCAACGTTAACCGTGCACTGCACTGCGGGTGTGCAGCTTGTTGTTTGCCAGGAGCCATTGCAGCAGTAGCCTGAATCAACTATGCCAGTGCATGCTGATGGGTTTGGGGTAATGTATTCTCCTGCTGCTGGGTTTGTGGAAGGAGGATTAGTGTTAGTAGCGCAATCTGGGTTTGGCGTGCCTGTTCCGCAGTAGCATGTTCCAACGTTTTCTGGCGTGATTTCAACTCCGTTTTTGCAGGGTTCCGGGCCAATGAAACTGGTTGAAACTTTAACGTCATCCCACCATATTTGTTTTTCCTCAGGAGGCAACCAGGGAACGCCGGAGCTTCCTGCCTGGTTTGTGTAGATTATATTATCGCCGATTGTGAGATTAGTGAAGTTGTAATTGCTGTTTCTTATAACCACTCCTTCCTTGTGCAATACTTTTTTTCCATTAATCCACGAGGTTAAAACTCCGTCGCTTTGCCCGACAGTATTCAATTTGGAATACACTTCAATTAAAATCCATTTTCCCGCGCCGCGGTCATACCATGTGACCTCAGGGTCAGAATAAACAGGGGTTATAACGCTTGGAAATATTTCATAGGCCATTCTTCCCCATGCAAAGGTGGGAATTATGTGGTCATTTAAAGTGGTGCAGCCAATGTCTGCGGGGCCTACACTCATTCTTGCGAGTTTTTGCCCGTTTTGGTTTGGCCACCAACTCCATGTGGGGTCGTATTTTGTGTACCACCTGAAGTATAGTTCGTCGTGTGTTTTGTCGGGCAGTAGGCTTACAACTCCTGCTGCGGGTTGGACTCTTGATTCAATGTTGCCTTCAACGCATTGGCTGTTGTATCTTCCTTTTGATGGAATTACCTGTGTGTCTGGCAGGCCGTATTCGTTCCATTGTTGTGAGGAGCACCATTTTCCGTTTGATGCTGAGGAAATGCTTCCGTTTGCTGGACTCCAGATTAAAGAACTGTCATTTGGCACCGCATCATTCCATCCCTCAAAATCATCCTCGAAAATCACTCCCGCGCCTGGAGTGGAACAGCTTTGCGTTTCCACTGGCTTGTTTACAGTGGTTCCGCATGCGGCTGAATCAGTGCAGGTTCTTGTTTGTGTTCCTCCAGAGCATGTGCTCCATGCAGTGCATGACCAGTTTTCAGTGCAGCTTGTAGTTGAACTGTTGTAGTCGCATTGTTTTGCTGCTCCGTAGATTGGGTCTCCGAATACTGAGTTGCTGCATGAAACCGAGTTAGTGTATGTTCCGTACGCGTATGTTTGGTTTGCTCCGTATCTGACCTGTCGTGTTCCTGTGAAACTGCAGGTTTCGCCTTCGTTTGCGCAAAAAACCCAACCGGTGCTTGCCGCATTATTCACTGTTACATTAACTGTTGTGGAAGTTGCAGTGTTTCCACTTGCATCCCTTGCAACAGCAGTCAAAGCATGCAAAGAATTTGAAGCTGTTGTAGTATTCCATGAAACCGAGTAAGGCGCTGATAAGTCCTCGCTTTCCAAATTGCTTCCGTCTAATTTGAATTGCACTCCCGCAACAGCCACATTGTCCGAGGCGTTGGCTGTAACAGTTATTGTGCCAGAAACAGTTGAACCTGTTGTCGGCGAACTAATTGAAACTGTTGGCGGAGTGGTGTCACTTGTTCCGCTTGGGCTCCATACTCCGTTGTTGCAGTAACCCGAGTCAACTACTCCAGTGCATGCTGTTGTGTTTGTTGGCGAGCAAGCGGGGTTGGGTGTAGTGGTTCCACAATAACAGGCGCCAACGTTTTCAGGGGTGATTTCAGTTTCGTTTGGGCATGGCTCTGGGCCAATGTATGTTGTGCTGACCTTTACATCATCGTGCCTAACCCACCATTCGTTTGGCGCAATTCCAACCAATGCCTGATTATTGGTGTTGTCGCCTATATTGAAGTGGTCAATCAATAATTGTTGCTGGCCAACATAACTGATATTGTTGTAGGTTTGGCGCAGCTTTCCATTGAACCAAACCTGCAGTATTCCGTTGTTTTGCCCTAAATCATTGTTTTTTAAGCGGAATTCTATCTCATACCATTTTCCCGCGCCAAACTCCGAAAAATAAACAGGATTGGCGGGGTCACTCAAAATTGTTCCTGCACCAGCACCCGCGCCAGTGTACAGCCTTGGGGGCATCCAGGCCCAGTCGGGAATGGTAACATAATTGGTGCCTGGGTCATTCTGGTAATTCCAGTAAAATCTTGCCATTTTGTAAAAAGTAAGGTTCTGCCAAATCCACCTATTGTCAAACTTTACATACCACCTAAAATAAAGCTCGGAATTGCCGGGGAAATCCTTATTCAAATGCCCTGATGGCTCGCCCCTGTCCTCGTAATTCACCTGAAAACAACCCGAATTCATTCTCCCGCAAGAACTACCAAAAATCTGCGCATCAGGCAAACCATAAGCACTCCAATCAGGCGAGTAATCCCAGTTCGGTGCGCGTGTTCCCATCTGAGAATCCCAGTAAGGCGAACCATTAAAGTTGTCCTGGAAAATGACTGCCGCTGAAGCAGCCTGGATTAATGCAACCGCAACAATTAAAACCAAAACTATTTTTGCATTCATTCGCGAATATAATGCTTTTTGTAGTATAAATTCCTTCGCTTTTCGGTTTCCTTAAACGAATTCAAACAAACTTTTCTGGTCTGTCTTCTCATTCACGAAAATGGAGTCAACTTCCTGCTGTATCAAGTCAAGCCTTTGCTTTAAGTAATTCGACAAGCCGTAGCTGTTCACGATTTCTTTTGCAAGCAGCAGGTATTTTCTCACAGAGCCCTGCGCTATTGTGAGCACAATGTTTCCATCGTCTTTGCAGCGCGTGCATTTCCCTGTCAATGGAATCCTGCGGTACTTTGAATTGCAGTTAGTGCACCGAAACGTCTGCCTTGAGAAGGACCGCGCGTTTCCGATTATGTCAGGCAAAAAATGCGACACAAGCACTCTTTCAAGCGCGTCTTTTTTGTCCAATGCCTTTATTTTTGACTGTATTTTTGCCTGGCTTTTGATTTTTTCCTCCATTGTCGCAAGCTGTACATACTTTGACATCTTTGGGCCCTCGTCAAAGACGCGTGTTTCATGCGTGTAGCCTATTCCAGTGTATTGCCCTATTTTTCCAAGCCTTTGCCCTACCCTTGGAATTGAGCTAATGTCTGCAGGCAAAAACTGCTGTGCTTTCTCGTAGAGCTCCAATGGATACTCGCTGCACGTCTCAATCTCGTGCGCTTCATCGTCTATTTCCGCGGGATTTAACGCAATAGTGAAAACCAACGGAGCATCCATTCTTCCCCCGCGTGAGCTTGGCAGATAATGGTGTGAGAAGTTAAGCAGCCCGTCCATTAACAGCATGATTGAATCCTGGTCTCCGTCAATGTTTCTTCTCTTGCATAAATGGAAAAAGGGATGCGCAAAGTTAAGCCTTGCCTTTGTGTAGCCAATTATCCTGCCGACAATCGCGGCTGAGGTGTGCGGCGCAAGCCCTAACACGAGCTCTCCAACCAGTTCATTCCGTGAATTCCTGTTGTAATAGCGCGGCAGCGAGTAAAACTTTTCCAGCAAATCGTCAATGAATTTCGTGACGCTTACAAGGAAGTCCCCCGCGTTTTCATGGATGACTATGTCCTGGGGAAAAAGCTCCAGCATCTGCCCCTCATTTTCCAATGGCCTTCCATTGACATCCTTTTCATAACCCATTTCCTTCAGCTTTTCAACGCTTGTCCCGAGTTCCTCGGGCTTGAAGTGCGTCAGCACAGCGTTAAGCAATTCATATCTTATCGTCGCATCGCGGAAAATATGCAAATCATGCACTGCGCGTAAAATCCCTTTCTCCAATGGCTCGGGTTCCTTGTCCTTGTTCATCAATCCCTTTACGCCTTTCACTATTTCCGGCTGCTTTACCTTTAATTCGTGCAAGGCGCTTGTCATCAAGGCGTTTATGTCAACAGCTCTTTTGCCGTAAAAGCTTACCTGCGCGCCGCACCTCGCGCATTTCTCGGTTTCGCTCATCGCACCGCATTTCGTGCATGAGCCCAGTTTTTCCGCTCTTCCCCCGCACTCAGTGCATGAAACCGTTGCATTTATTTTTCCGCATTTTTTGCAGTAATATGACGCGATTTCCACTTCAATGCTTCCAACGCGGTTTTTTTCCGCTGAATTCATTGCCTTGTTTATTGAACGCGTGTTTCCCCCGTAAATTCCTATCGGGAAAAGCATGTGCGGGTTTCCAACCATTTTCCTCGGCCTTGAAGCCTCTGGCCTTCCCATTCTTGTGCCGACAAATGTTCCGGCCTTGTCCCTTATCACCAGGCCCGATACATCGGAAAGCATTTCAAGCACGCTTTTTTCTTCAGGAACCTCTGCGCTGCTGAATGCGCCGAATGTCTTAAGGAAAGGGTAAGCGTAATCCCGCCCGATAACAAGCTCGCTTCCGTCAACTTTGTGTGGCAATCCGATTTTTTCAAGCATTTCCTTTATTTTTTCACTGTTTTCAAGCCTTGCCTCGACAATCAGGTTTTCCTCAAAACTTTTTCCCGCACTCCTTGCAGCTGAAATAAGTGCGACGGCTTCTTCTTTTTCCAGCAAAGAATAATAGTGGGTGAATTTCGGGTGCATTGGCACGCCTGACTGCATTGAAATTTCAACAGCGGTAAAGCAGTCAACGCTTCTCGGCTCCTTCAAAACCTTTGTCGTGTTGACTCCCTCGGCTTCTTTTCCCTCGCTTAACGCTTTTTTGAGTTCAAGCGCCCACCATTCCTCGCAGTAGCCAACAGGCATCAATGGATGCGCTGATTTCCTGAAATCCCCAACCGTAACAAGATAGTCGCCGAGGAAAAGAATTTCCTTGAGGCTGTTTTTCACTTCAAGTGCCTCGCGCATTGACTCAATTTTCCTGACCTCTCCGTCAAGCAATTTAACTATCGGCCCTTCAATGGAATCACATGCAAACATTTCAGCGCTTTTTCCCGGCCTCTCAACTTTCAATTGCGTTCCCACTGCAATGAATTCGTCAAGCAACTGCATTGTCGCAGGGTGGACTGCTTTCGCCATTGCGCAAGTCGTCCTGGCCCTTCCATAGCGCAGCCTGAATCCCCCTGGCCTTGAAGGATAGCAAAAGATTGGCCTGCCAGCGGCAATCCTTCCCAAGTACTTTGTGCTTGGACCAATGCTTTCCTCTTTTCCGCCGCCTTTGCTTACCTTTATTATTTCCTCAAGCCATCTCCAGTCAAGGCCAAGCATTTTGGCATAAGTCAAAATTTTTGCCGCCTTTTGCCCTACTCCTTCGCTTATCACTAAGCACATTCCTCCGCGAACCCTGTTTGTTGGAACCCTTTCAAGGTCCTTGTGCACAGTGATTTCCCTTTCCTCGGTTGGTTCACCGTTAATGCATACAGGGCAGCCCCTGATTATTTTCCTGACCTCATCAGGCGAAGACTTGTACTGCCTTGTAACGATTTCATCGTAAATCTGCGTTTCCTCGACATATCTTTCAATTTCATCATCAGTCGGCTTATAGCGGTCCAATGCCATCAGCTTTCTGGCGTAATCCCCTAAAATCAGCGGAAACACTGTTGCTGTTCCCCCTGCGGCCCTTATCGGGCCCGCGTAAAAGATGTCAACGTACTCTGAGCCGTCAAAGTTTTTGCTTATCTTGACCTGTGGCACCCCGTCCAGCGGCGCAACAACAACTCCCTCGGTTACAAGCACAAGCGAGGTCCTCATTGCCTGCTCCAGCCTTTTCTCCCGGTCAGGAAGGTCAAAGCCTTTTTCCGCGATGATTTCCTCAAACAGCCTGAAAATAGTTTTAATCCTGTTGCCCTTCATTTCCTCTATTACTTCCCTGTATCTCTTTGCGATTCCCTTAGGGCCAGTGATGTTTTCACACCTGTCAGCCAAGTCCATTGTGGGAGTTGTCTCAACATCCATGCTGACATCTTTTCCCTTTGCCCTCGCCTTTTTCGCCAATTCAAATTGTTCAAAGGTCTTTGCGGCAATCGCGTCATAATATTTTTTTATCCTTTCCTCTGCGACAATAGTGAAATTAAGGCTGTTTTTCCCGGCGCCGTTAAGCGTTTTTCCTTTCACCAGTGCTTCAATTGCAGGCATTTTTTTTCACTCTTTCCAAACCGCGGGTACCCTGCAGGGCACCCCCAGTTTTAGGTTAATCCTGACCCCTCTCCTCTATATAGCGGGTATTAATCTTTTTCTGCATTTTTTTCACTCTTTTTCCTGTTCAATGAAATAATTTTCCCTCATGCTTCTGGTTTGAAGGTCCAATTCCAGCGCAATTCCAGGGGTGGGAACGTGCCCCTGCTCCAATTGAAAGTTTGTCTGCTTCTGCCATGTGCTTGAATTTATTACAGTGCATGCCTTGTACTGCGCAAAGCCAGTGTGATGCATGTCTCCGCCAATGTACAGGTCAGGCTCTTCCCTTATCAGCAGAAAATCCTTTTTTTCAGGAACATAAGGCTGCCTCAAGCCATAAGTCGGCATCAGGCTCCTCCTTTTCAGGATTTCAATTATTGCCTTGTGCGGTTCCCTTGAACTCAAAGAGTTAAGCGAAGCATAAAGATCGTGCAAAGATGCGCCGTGGTAAATAAGGGTTTTGAGCCCCTCTATTTCCACCCATGAAGGGCTTCCCACAAAATGCACGTTTTTCAGGGAATACAAATCTTTAACAAATTCCTTGGGAACTGCAGGCTGGGGGTCGGCCCTTCGAACCGCATCATGCTGCCCAGGGCAATTATGGTTGATGAAACCCATTGCAATATACGTGTGCGCATTTTCCACCTCTAGGTTATATACCGTTTCACCTGCTATTTCTTCACTTTTCACCAGTTTGCGCCATAAAACAAAATCTTTCAGGGGGAGATCAACGGGATACGCATTATTTAGCCTTCCTTTGCTGATGTTGTCATTCATAGACGGAACATCTCTCGAAATACGCTTTAGCGGTACTTCTCCAAAGAAGCGCTTAATATCGGGGTTTCTATGAATGCAGACTGTATTAATTTTATTTGATAACCTTAAATTAGGCGCAAATCCATGTTCTTGCAGAAGTAAAAATACTTCTGTTGCAAATCTTTTGCTTGAGGTAGTAAGGGTTGTCATTTTTTTTGATCTTGTGCCATCACCATCGAATAAGCCGCCTAGAACGTATTTTATATGTTCCCAGGGAAGAGTCGCCAAGGCCCCTAAACTACTTTTTTTCTTAGGCCCGGGATTTATACCCAAAGCAATTAGCAGTTCTCCAAGGAAGCGGTTTGTGTACGACAAATTAAAGATAGGTTTTCTAAAGGATACTGCTCTGCCAGCAATGCTTCTGGTTTTTGGAAATTCAATGTATTCTTCCGTAGGATCAATGTCAAATTCTTTCAGGCAGGATTTAACCGCATTAATTATTTCTTGGTTTGAGTTAAATATCCTGACTCTGTAGGAAAACCCGCATCGACCGTCCGGGAATTTGTTTTTTATTTTTGAAAAACTTCCATCTGTAAGTAATATTCCAAGCGCATATAAAAATTCAGGCGGGATGATTTTTGGCAATTTTACATAATTGCCGTGATGCGTTTTTACCTTGATGGGCCAGTCAAATGACTTTTCTTCATTGCTGTTCGTTTTTGCAAGCAAAGACCAGGGCATTGGGGCCTCTCCAGAAAAATAACTGCTTCTAGTTCTTTCCGGTATGTGGTTTAATGATTTTTTTTGATAGCATGAAAGTAGGATTGTTTCAGGCTTTTTGATATAGATTTCTCCGTTGATTTTGTTCAGTAAATCAAGTGTGTTAATCTGCATTTGTTCATTATGCGCTCGTGGAACCGGCAATAAACTGCCCGCGGTTAATTCGCTTGCGTTTTTCCATACTAGCATCTTGTTCTCATATACAAGTAGTGGATGTTCAGGGGTGCAAATAAGCTCTACTCCACCAGTAAAAGTTAGTTTAATTAATTTTTTTGCAAACCTGCTAATTTTGTTGCGTATCTTGTTGGTTACAACGCGCCCCTGCTTTTCATCAAATGAAAAGACCTGGTCGCCCTCCTTAAGTTCTTCAACCGGCTTATAACCTTCGGCTGTTTTTAAAAGGGTTCCTTTGGGAGTGCAGATTATCACCTTAATGTATTCTGGAACCTGTTTTATCAGTTCCGAAAAAATATTGTACTGTTCAAAAATGTCCTTAACCGCCAATTCGTCAAATTGGTCGGGATAAATTCCGACTCCATCAACATTGTCCCCTGCCACAACCAGGTATTTTATCCTGCCAATTCTTTCAATTTCTTTTTCCGAGCCTACATTCCCGTTTAACCATGAAATGAATTTTCCGAATTCTTTTTCAAGGAAAAGCTTGCTTCCCACATGCATGTCCGAAATAACCGCCAGGTTCAGCGTGCTTTCGACTTTTTTGATCGGCTTCATCGGCAAATCAGGGAAAAAAATGTCATTGACCACAATCATTTCGTCGCTTATTTTTTTTCCCTTCACGCCTATGACATCGTCAAGCACCACTGTTTTCGCAAGGTCAAAAACCCTTTGGTCGTTTTTGGAGAAAACAGCAATGCATTCCGCCTCCAAGTCCTCCAAAAAAACAATCGGGTTTCCCTTCTTGCTCATCCTTTTATCCCTGATCATGCCAATGATGTCGACTTCGCTGTTCTTCATCACGCGATTAAGCCTTGAAATCGGCTTCGGGTTAAAGTTAATCCTCTGCCTTAAAACCGAGCTTAAAAATTCAAACTTGTCCTGGAATAACTGCAGAAAATTTTTAACCGTTCCCCTTGAGCCCATCTGGTTTGTTACATCCAGTTCGCTTAAAATCCTCAGCTGCGGCGCGCTTTCCTCTGCCAATGCCCTGAAGCTTTTCCTTTTAACCAAAACCTCTTCCTCTATTGCGCCGAGCTTTGTTTCCTTTTTCAGAATTTTTTCCCTTACCTTTTCCTCGGTTAAAATGAAAACGCCCTCGCCTAAAAGCTCGTCCACAATTTTTTCGAATTCCTTTGCGTTCATTAAAAGCTTCACGGCTTTTGCTTCCGCTAATGCGTTTTTTTTCTCAACGTAATCCAAAACCCGTTTTTCTTCGGCTATGACAGCCTGCGTTTCAGCCATAACAACACAGCTTTTTTCCCGTTCCGCTTTTCCCGGCTACTTTGTTTTCTCCCTTATGCTCTCAAGCCTTGAAATGATTGTCCAAATTTCTGTTCTCGTGTGGAAGGGCATGTTTATGTCATTGCTTATGTCCTCCAACACGTAAATAGCGGAGCTGACCCTCACGCCTTCTTCTTCCGCCTTGTTCAAAACCTTTTCCCTTGCCTCGTCCACCGCATTCCTGATGTTGCGCGGCACACCGGTGTCCTCTAAAACGTTTTCCATCAATTCAGCCACGCTTTCAAAATCCTTTGAGTCAACCTTGCTTTTTGCTTTCGCACCCATATAACCACCTCTCCGAAAAGTCAGCAAACCTGGAAAAAAACGAAAAAAAACCAGAGATTTTATCCGTTAAACGCCTTTGCCAAAAAAACAGCCATTTCCTTCGAACCTCCACGGGCAATTCAGCCCGCAAAAAAAAATTTTGCTAAACAACTCTGGGTGAAAACCAATTTAAACCTTGCCCTGCAGCCAACCGAAAAAGCCCTAAGAGCCGAACTGCAGCGCCCCCAGGGCATTGGTGCTTGCGATTTTAGGTTTAACTATTTGTTTTCTTCCAGCAGCCATTTCCAGAGGGGAGTGAATTTGATTTTTTTTCCCTTGATGTTTTGTGTTGCCTCGTAGTCGTTTGTTATCACTAACCCTTTTTCGAGGTTTGTTTTTTCGGTGAATTTTATCAGGCCTTTTATTTCTTTTTCCCTGACTTTTTTTTCGTATTTTATTTCAATTGCTTCGAGTTCTTTACCTGTTTTAATAAAGTCCACTTCTTTTTTCCCCGTATTGCTGAAGAATTTGAAGTCTTGGTTCATTAATGCCGTTGTTTCGATTATTTTTCCCTCTTGTGCTTCGTACAGGAATGCAAAGGCGGTTGAGGATGGGTAGATTTTTTTCATTTTTTTCTCGCTTGTTAGGAGGTTTTTGCTGTAATTGTACAGTTTTTTTGCCAGGAACGCTTTTTCAAGGTAAAAGATGTAGTTGGATATTGTTTTCCTGTTCCTGCTTAAATCGCTGGCAAGGCTTTCGTAGTCGATTATCATTCCCGGGTTGAATGAAATAATGGAGAGGATTCTTGCCAGCAACTCAGGCTCGTCTATTTCAAATGCCTTTGGAATGTCGATGTAGATGATTCTGTCTATGACCAGTTCCTTGATGTAGCGGTTTATTTTTGTTTCATCGGTTGTG
>JAZDDZ010000043.1:0-6472 GCA_043809245.1 Candidatus Iainarchaeum sp. | reverse complement strand
GGAACCGCAACCGCATTTTTCCCCCTGCACAGGAATTTTCGGAATTGTTTCCTGCAGAAGCGCCTTAACCTTTTCAAGGTTTTCATTCATTGTCTTTATGACTGTTTCAATGCTTACATGCTCGCCTTCCTTGAAAGTGTCATAATCCGTAACAGTTGCAATGCTTGCATAGCATATCTCGGCTTCCCTTGCAAGGACCGCTTCAGGGCAGAGCGTCATTCCGATAACGCTTGCGCCCCAGCTTCGGTGCAGCAAACTTTCCGCTTTAGTTGAAAACCTTGGGCCTTCCATGCACACATAGGTTCCCTTTTCATGGAATGAAAGCCCGAGTTTCTTTGCATCCTTTACAAGCAATTGCCGCAGCTCAGGGCACATGGGCTCGGCAACTGAAATATGGCACACCTTTTCCTTATCGTAAAAAGTCGTTTCCCTTGCATAAGTCTTGTCAATGAACTGGTCCACTAAAACCAATTCCCCTGGCTTTATTTCTTCCTGCAATGAGCCGACAGCGCAGGGTGAAAGAATTCTTGTCACTCCCAATTTTTTCAGCGCCCAAATGTTCGCGTGGTAAGGGACATTTGACGGATTGAACTGGTGTTTTGCGCCGTGCCTTGGAATGAAAGCGATTTTCACGCCCTCAAATTCTCCCGTGGTTATTTCATCGCTTGGTTTTCCAAAAGGCGTCTCCACTTTAACTTTTTTCGCATTCTTCAGCATTTGAGGATCGTAAATGCCTGAACCGCCAATCAATCCAATCATTTTCCCGTTCCCCTATTAATTTAACCCCAAGAGCTTTTTTATTTCCTCTTCTTGCGCCTTCACAATGCCTTTCTCCGTGATTATTCCCGCAATGTATTTCGCGGGAGTCACATCAAACGCGGGATTCCTTGCCTTGCTTTCCCTGTTTGCGACAAGTTTTTCATCCAAAAACAATACCTCTTTCCCGTTCCTTTCCTCAATCGGAATCTTTTCCCCTTTCTCCGTGTTTGCGTCAAAGGTTGAAAGCGGCGCTGCAACGTAAAACGGAATCCCGTTTTCTTTTGCAAGCACGGCCTTTTCGTAAGTGCCGATTTTGTTTGCCGAGTCTCCGTTCAATGCAATCCTGTCCGCTCCCACAATAACCAAATCAACTTCTCCTCTCTGCATGAAATGGCCTGCAGCATTGTCCGCGATTATCGCGTGCTCTATTCCCTCGTTCGCCAGTTCCCATGCCGTGAGCTTTGCGCCCTGCAGCCTTGGCCTTGTCTCATCCACAAAAACAAAAAACTTTTTTCCGCTTCTTTTGGCGGCATACAACGGCGCCAGCGCAGAACCATAGTCAACGAATGCAAGCCAGCCCGCATTGCAGTGCGTCAAAACCCTTGCCCCGTTAGTGATGAGGTGCTCGCCTTTTTCTCCTATGCGCTTGCACGCCATCATTTCCTTTTGCGCGAACTCCTTGGCTTTCCTTAATGCCGCGGCTTTTGCCTTTTTCGGGTCGTTGAACCTTTTCACCTCATCCAAGACTTCGTTCACTCCATGGAAAAGGTTTTGCGCTGTGGGTCTTGTCTCACGCAGCTTTTGCGCTGCATTTCTCAATTCGAAGAAAAAATTATCCTTGTCTGCCTGCAGCGCGGCCTGCGCAACTCCATAGGCGGCAGTTACACCAATTGCCCCCGCGCCCCTTACAACCATTGTCTTTATCGCCGCGGCTGTCTCCTTCACGTTTTTCGCAGTGAACACCTCGAATTTGTGCGGCAAAAGCAGCTGGTCAATCATTTTGACAGAACTGTTTTCCATCCAGACAGTCTTGTAGTGCTTTGCCCCGCGCGCTGTCCTCACAAGCATTTCTTTCACTCTTCGCTTTTGTATTCAATCAGTGAAAAAACATCATATTCTTTCAGTTTTTCGCTTCCCTTCAAAAAGCTTAATTCAATCAAAAAGCCGCAGCCAACAACCTCTCCGCCAAGCCTTTCTACCAAGCTAATTGCCGCCAAACAAGTGCCGGCTGTGGCAAGCAAATCATCAATAATTAGCGCCCTGTCCCCTTTTTTTATCGCATCCTCGTGTATTTCAAACGCATCCGTGCTGTACTCTGTCTCGAATTCCTGCCTTATTGTTTTTGCTGGCAGCTTTCCCGGCTTTCTAACGGGAACAAAGCCCGCATTGAACTCGTGCGCAAGAATCGCGCCGAAAATGAAGCCCCTGCTCTCCGCGCTGACAACCTTGTTGAACTTTACCCCTTTTTTCACATAATATTCCTTGAACTGCCTTATCACTTCATTCAGGGCCTGCGCGTCCTTTAACAGAGTCGTGATGTCCCTGAACAGTATCCCTTTCTTGGGAAAATCAGGCACGGAACGGATTTTTTCCTTCAAGTCCAAAGCTAACACCAACAAAATAAGGCAGTGAAAAATTAATTAAATAGATAGCTGTAAATTAAAAGATCCAAAAAGAGAACAGCCGGGACTTACTTTTTTCCTTTCTTCTGCTTAGTGTAATTAGTGTAATAGTATGCCCCGCCGCCAATTACAATCAGAACGACTATTATTCCGATTATCAATCCACTATTGTCCTGCGCTGGAGGCTGTACCGGCGGCACATAGGGTGGTTCCACTGGCGGCACTGTAGTGCAGTTTCCCGCCTTACATGTTGCGTCTGTTGCGCAGCTTGTTCCATCCGCCTCGTTTGTGTGCGAGCATTTTCCAGTGCTTGAAACGCACTTGTCCATTGTGCAGGGATTGCTGTCGTCGCATGTGACGCCAACGCATAACTCTTCCAGCAGTTCGCTTACAATCGGCGCTGAAGCGAAATCAGCAGCCATTTCAGCGGTAACCCTTTTGTTGACAGTATAGCTGACTTTTGCGCTATCATTTGAAGCCAGTTCATCGATTGTGAATTCAAGTATTGGGTCATCCTTTAGTATGGTGAACGCAAAGTTGCTGTCAATCTCAGATGCGCTGTTTGCAACGGATTTCGGAATCCTCTCAATTATTTTCACATTCTTTATCTTCTTGTTTCCTGGGTTTGTCACCTGCATTACAATGAAAGTGCGGTAAACAAGTATTCCCGCCGGGTTCTTTGTTTCAATTACGTAAAGCGTCCTTTCAACATTTGTTTTTCCGACCGCTGCGCTTGCCTTCTGTATTGCGTTCTCAGAAGCGCCGACTTCCCTCAGGTGCTCTGCCAGCTGCTCTGCTGTGGGCTTGTTGCTTATGCTTACTTGGTAAACAATCTTTCCTTCGGGCAATCCTTCTTCTTTTCCAGGCGTGCTTCCGCCTGAAGGCCCTCCGCCCGGGCTTCCTCCGCTGCATTCGCCGCAGTCAGTGGAGCACGTGGAGCAGGTCTCGGTTCCGTTGCAGCTTCCGTCGCCGCAAATCACTGGGGCGCTGCCTCCGCCTGCCTGAACCACTTTCGTAATGTTAAAGTCTTCCGAATTGTTGTCCGCGTAATCCTGAGCCTTTACTGAAATTATGTAAGTGCCGTTGCTTACAGTACCGAAATTATAACTTGCATTGGTTCCGTTGTTCGTCCAGTTGTCCTGGCTTGAAAGCCTCACCCAGTACTGCTTTATTCCGCTTGTGGCGTCGTTTCCTGAATAGCTTACTCCCAAGCCGCTTGTTGACTGCGATGAGCCGTTTCCGTCAACCGCCAAGTCAGGCGCATTTGTGTCGTTTATTGCGATTGCCGAGGGCGAACTGTTTAAGTCGTTGCTTCCGTTAATTAATCCGTTATTCACATCCACTACGAGGTAGTAATTGCCTTCGGCCACGCTTGCATAATTCCAGTCATAAGTGCAGTTCGCGTCAAGAGTGTGCAGGTTAAGGTCGCAGTTTATGCCTGTTCCGTCAATGACATTTGCGTCGCTGAATATGAAGTTTGTCTTGGTGTTCGCGGTTGTGCTGTACCACAGTGAAACATTGAAGTCCCCTCTGTTAAGCGTGACCACTGCATTTCCGTCAGGCACCAGAATGTTAAAGTCAATCGTGTAAATCTCCCCGTCTGCAGTTGATTTCAGGTCCCAGTAAGTAGTGCTTTCCGTCAGCATGTTTGCGTCAGTGATTTCGGACATTGGCGGGTTAACCTTGAAGTTCGCGTCATGGGTTAAAAGGAACCAGTTTCCGTCTGCCTGCGTCAAGTTGATGTCAATGAAGTAGGCGCCGGTTATTCCCGTTATGTTCCAGTCGTAATAGCATGTGTTGAATGACATGAGGTTGCTGTCAGAATCAGTGCAGATTATCGGGCTTCCCGTGTCAAGGATATTCCAGTCAGTTACAATGTGAGTGTCTGCGTCGCCGTTAACATCGCTGTAGTAAATATTCGCGTCAATCCTTGACTCCGCTGGATTGTTTGACTTGAACTGGAAGCTAATCCTGAATGTATTGGTGTCTGTTCCATTGCCGTTAATCGCCCTTGCCTTTTCCCCTCCCGCAGGCGAAACAAACACTGCATTCATGTCAAGTGTTGAGTAAGACGAGAAAGAGCTTACCCTGAAGAAAAGGTTTCCGTCTCCCGTAACAGAATTGTATTCCCACGTTGAATGCTGTGTTCCCGTATGGTCGTAAAATGTTCCTGTGGGGGAAAGCGTGGTTCCATCCCTGTTTTTGCAGAATCCTTGGGGGCAGATTCTTCCGTCCCTTGCGATGATTGGCATCAGCGAGCTCGGGACCTTTATGTTGAAAAAAGTGATATTCGCATCCATTGCGAATTCAGGCATTGCGCTTGAATTAATGTTCGCTTTTCCAGGCCCTGCATCCATGTTGCTTCCGTAATCCCTTGTAGGCCCCCTTGCGGCATTCATGTCCGAGTTGAATTCAACCCTTACCGCAACATTTCCGTCTGCCTTAGGTATTTCAACCATAAAACCCCTTACATGGCCCGTGTCCCCAATATAATTGTTCATCATTGCATCCTGCATTGACAGCCTGTGCTTTGTAGTGGAGCTTTCGTGCGAAAAGCAGGAGTGCGAATTTGTGTCCCTGTCACAAATTAACACGGTAACGTTTTCGTCTCCCATTGTGATGCTCGGCATTACCGCAACCATTGCATAGGCGCTGTTTGTGTCTCCAGTGGCGTTGTATGCTGCCAATGCATTTGCGTCAATGTAATTCATGGGCCCTGTTGAGCCAGGGGGCCCTGCCATTGAAACAGTCCATGGCATTTTTGCATTAACATCAAAGTTTCCGTTTGCGTCTGTTGTTATCAGGAAACCGTTTGAGGGTGTGCCGTTCATGTCTGTTTTTCCCTCTTGCCATGCCCAATCAGCGCCCCTTCTGAAAACCTTGTCCCCAAAGCTGTGGTTTATTGTAATGTTTGACCCGCTAAGCTGTCCCGCAGCGCCTTTGTTTGGGCCGTAGTTAACGTCTATTATCGTGTTCATGTCGTGAATGGCGCCGTTCAGGTCCTGGTACCGCAATATTACGTTTGAGTCTGGCGTGAAGCCGAAGCCGATTATTGTGATGTTTTGGTCAACGGAATTCGCGATTTTGTTTAAAGCAAGGTATGGGCCTAAAATAAAGTTTACGTCAGCCACAAATCCTGTAACCTGCTTTGGGTGCGCTGCCGCGGTTGAAACAGTCCAGACGCCTATAGATATTTGTTGCCCTTTGTATGCATAATTTGCGGGAATCAGCACATTCACGTCAAAGATTCCACCTGTTCCTGGCTGGATATAATTTCCGTCAGCGCCCAGAACTCCGTCCAATACTTCTCCCGCGCCGATGTTTGCGTCAATCACATTAACGTCAGTGAACACGCCCCTGAATCCAAGCCTTACAATGTAGTTCTGGTCCGCGCTGAAATCGCGGCCGTGCAGCACAATCGAGTTCGCGTCTTGTCCGAAATAGGCGGCTCCCGCATAGTTGATTAAATCATAAGGGTGTGATTGCGGCGTTACAGTTAAAGTTGCCGCGGAAACAATTCCGCCCAATGCGATTAAGCAAAAAAGTGCAAAGCATAACTTGAGCGCAAAGTCGCGTTTCATTGTTTAGATAAATGTCTTTCTGTTTTTAAACCTTGCGTTCTGAAAAAAATCGTGTGTTGTCCTGATTTAATGTCCCCTTGGTAATTCATGTTGTTCATTTCCTTTTTATGCTTTTTCTAGGAACGCCTGTAAAGGCGTTCTGAGTGAGCCGTTTTCGAGGCTCATGTGTGGTCTGCGCTCGTTGTAGTATGTTACTGCTCTGTGCAGTGATTTGAAGTGTTGTTCGAGAAAGCGTGCTGTTTGGAACCATCTTTCCATTTTGCCGTTTGTTTGCGGGTGCTTGACGCGTGCTTTAATGTGTTTTATTCCTAGTTTTTTGAGTTTTGTTTGGAATGCGTTGTCTGCTGGTTCTGGGCAATTTTCTCGTGCTATGCTGGTGAATTGCACGCCGTGGTCGCTCACTAATTGTCTTGGGCAACCGTATGAGTGCAGTGCTTTGTCTAAGACTTTCACACTGTTTTCTGCTGTTGCATTGTCAAACAACCCGTAGCCAACCACTAACCTGCTTGC
>JAZDDZ010000042.1:0-69218 GCA_043809245.1 Candidatus Iainarchaeum sp. | reverse complement strand
AACTGAAAAGTTAGGTTTAAAACCACGAAACTCATATAAACTTTTAAGTGGCAATAAATTACGGTAGCCCATGTTTATCGCCTCCAAAACGATAACTGGGCAACCAATTTTTATCCTAAATCAGCAGAAGAGGGATATTTTATTTATTCTTTGCATAAAAACATTCGGTGAAAAGCATATATAAGCGCTTGCTTTTGAAGTTCTTATTCAACGCTTTTTCTTTTTCCTTTTCTTCGCCCTGCTTTTTTTCGCTTTCCCGCGCTTTGCTTTTGTCTTTTTCGCGATTTTCTTCGCTTTTTTCTTTTTAACTTTTTTTAATTTCTTTTTCTTCCTCTTCGCTTTCTTCGCGGGTTTTCCCTGTGCTTCCGCTATGATGTCCTCTTTTTTCATCTGCTTCGCGTACTTCCTGTATTTCGTTTTCGCCCAGTGCTGCGGCTGTTTTTTGCGCAGCTTAAGCTCTTCCTTGAGAAGCTTCATTCGCAGCTCTTCGCTTGGCTTTGGGAGGATTTCATCCCAGTTGAATTCTTCCTCCGCTTCCTTTACTGCAAGATTTTCGCCGGCCATTGCTTTTCACTCAGAGGTTTTTTAATGCAAAAAAGCATTTGCTGCAGATGTATTTTTCCTGAAAGTCAATTCCGGCTTCCTCAAAGCCATTGCAGAGAATGCACTGCCTTCCTTTTGCGTCCTTTTTATCCATTGCCCATTCAAACAATAAATCCCAGTCAACCCATTTAGGCAAAACAAGCTCTTTCAAGACTGTCTTATCGTTCTGCCTTATCCTTGCGGCCTGGCTTGGCAGAATGCTTTTGCCGATGTTTTTAAGCCATTTGGCTTTCCCGGAATCCCCTCTGCGCGTAAGCTCTACGAGTTTCTGATCAAACCTTGAAACCATCCATTAACTCCAATAGATAAAGCATTCCGCGGTTATTAAATTTAACTAGAGCCCAACTGGTACGAAATTCGTAAAAAACAAGCCTTTTTAAAACGTTTTCGTATCCAGCTATTTTGGGTGTTTTTTCTGGACTTCATTGACGAGGAAATCCTTTCAATTTTAAGGCGCGACGGCCGCGCACCATTCCTCTCCATTGCGAAAAAGCTGGGGGTTTCTGAGGGAACCATAAGGAAAAGAGTCGGCGCCATGGTTAAGAAAAAAACAATAGAGAAATTCACGGTTGAAACAAGGACTCCGTTTGATTTCAGGATGCTGATATGCATCAGGCTCCAACCCAAAGTTGCGGCAATCGATGTTGTCAAAAAACTCAAGGCGCTTCCATTTGAAGTGAACCACATTTATGAGATAACAGGCGATTGGGACATTGTCTGCACAGGCGAAACGCATGACCATGACATAATGAACAAGTTGCTTGAAAAAATCAGGGCAATGAAGGAAGTAAAGGAAACAAAAAGCCACACTGTCCTGGTGATGCGGTAAGGGGCTGGAAAAATGAAGCCATTGAGCACAAGAGTGTCCGCAATAGCGCCTTCCGCTACTTTCGCAATCAACAACAAGGCAAACGAAATGATTGCGAAAGGAATTAATGTGCTTAAATTCGGCACGGGGGAGCCTGATTACAACACGCCGGAAAACGTGAAAGCCGCCGCGAAAAAAGCCATTGACGAAAACAAGTCAAAGTATACTGCTTCAACCGGAATCCCGGAGTTAAAGAAAGCGATTGCGGAAAAATTCCGCAAAGAAAACGGCTTGGATTACTCTGTTAAGGAAGTGATTGCATGCAACGGCGCAAAACAGGCGCTGTTCGGCGCATTCTTCGCGCTGCTGAATGAAGGCGATGAAGTGATCCTTCCAAAACCTGCATGGGTTTCATTCAAGGAACAGATTCAGATTGCAGGCGGAAGGGTCAAGTGGGTTGAAACAGATGAAAACTTCAAGCTTCACGCGGAAACAGTCGCAAAAGCGATCACCCCGAAAACAAAAGCCATTTTGATTAACTCGCCCAACAACCCGACTGGCGCTGTCTTTGAGGAAAAAGAAGTTCGGAAGATAGCGGAGCTTGCAATTGAGAATGACTTCTTCATCATCTCCGACGAATGCTACGAGTACTTCATTTACAGCGGAAAAAAACAGTTTTCTCCGGCAACAATCAGTGAAGAGGCAAAGGCACGCACAATCACAATCAACGCGGTCTCCAAATCATACGCAATGACCGGCTGGCGCCTGGGTTATGCCGCTGGCCCGCAGAAAATAATTTCTTTAATGGGAAACTTGCAGGACCATTCCACCTCAAACCCCTCCAATCCAGCGCAGTACGCTGCAATTGAGGCGCTTAACGGCCCCAAAAAAGACTTGCATGAAATGGTTTCCGAATTCAAAAAAAGAAGGGATGCAACGGTTAAAGGGCTGAACGAAATTGACGGCTTTGACTGCCCGATGCCTGAGGGCGCGTTTTACGCCTTCCCGCGCGTGAATTCGCTTTACGGCGAAAAGATTAATGGCTCTGACGAAATGTGCAATTTCCTTTTAGAGGAAGCGCATGTTGCGCTTGTCTCTGGAAAGGCTTTTGAGGCAGATGACTGCATTCGCTTCAGCTACGCCTCATCAATGCAGTCAATCGTTGAGGGTTTGGAAAGGATAAAGAGTGCAGCCGCGAAACTTAAATGAACGTGAGAGTGAAATTTATGGATTACAAAAAAGAAGCGCATTCGCTGATTTCCAACAAGCACCTCGCGGAATGGGTTGCGGAAATGGCTGAAATGTGTGCCCCGGACAAAATTGTGTTAATTGACGGCTCAAAAGAGCAGAAGCAGGCGCTGGAAAAAGAAGCGTTTTCCACTGGTGAGCTTATTCTCCTCAACCAGCAGAAGCTTCCTGGCTGTGTTTTGCACCGAAGCGCGCGCAACGATGTCGCGAGAACCGAGCACCTCACTTTCATCAGCACTGAAAAAAAAGAGGACGCTGGCTTCACTAACAACTGGATGAGCCCGAAAGAAACTTATGAAAAATTGGGCGCAATTTACCGCGATTCAATGAAAGGGCGGACAATGTACATAATTCCTTTCTCCATGTTTATCACTGCTTCGCCTTTCCGAAAAATTGGAGTTGAAATAACCGATTCCATTTACGTTGCATTAAGCATGCTCATAATGACGCGCGCTGGAAAACAGGCATTGGATTCTTTAGGGGATTCAGCTGACTTCACCAAATGCATGCATGGAAAGGAAAAGCTTGATGACAACAGGAGGTTCATAACCCATATTCCACAGGACAATGCAATCTGGAGCGTTGGTTCCGGCTATGGCGGAAATGCCTTGCTGGGAAAGAAGTGCCTCTCTTTGCGCATTGCAAGTTTTCTTGCGAAAAAGGAAGGGTGGATGGCGGAGCACATGCTTATCATGGGAGTAAAGGCGCCGGGTGGAAAAACGCATTATCTCACCGGGGCTTTTCCCAGCCAGTGCGGGAAAACAAACCTTGCAATGCTTGTTCCTCCAGCTTCAATGAATGGGCGCGAGGTTTTTACAGTGGGAGATGATATTGCTTGGATGAGGGTTGAAGGCGATGGATGGCTTCACGCAGTAAACCCAGAGGCGGGTTTTTTCGGGGTTGTTCCAGGAACCAATTGGAAAACAAATCCCAATGCAATGAAAACAATCCAGAAGAACACTATTTACACGAATGTTTTGCTTAAAGAAGACAACACGCTCTGGTGGGAAGGGCTTGATGGCATGCCTGAAAAAGGACTGGACTGGAAAGGCGATCCCTGGACTCCATCAACAGGCGAAAAAGCCGCGCACCCAAATTCAAGGTTTACTGCGCCTGTTTCCCAATGTCCTTCGCTTTCCCCTGACTGGGAGAACCCTAAAGGGGTTCCAATTTCCGCGTTTCTTTTTGGCGGGAGAAGGGCGCACCTTGCCCCTTTGGTTTATGAATCTTTTAATTGGCAGCACGGAGTATTCATTGGAGCGACAATGGCTTCGGAAACAACCGCTGCAGCCACTGGAAAAGTCGGAGTTGTAAGGCGCGATCCAATGGCAATGCTTCCATTCTGCGGCTACAACATAGGCGACTATTTCGCGCACTGGCTGAAGATGGGAAAAAAAACCACTCATCCCCCGAAAATTTTCCACGTGAACTGGTTCAGGACAAATGCCGAGGGAAAATTTTTGTGGCCTGGTTTTGGGGAAAATCTTAGGGTGCTTGAATGGATTGCGCAGCGCTGCGAGGGAAAAGGAGAAGCCGTGAAAACACCAATCGGCTTTGTGCCCGCTCCCGGAGCAATCAACACTGATGGCTTGGACGTTTCACAGGAAACAATGCAAGAGCTTCTCTCGGTTGACAAAAACGCCTGGCTAGAGGAATTAAAGCAGCAGGAAGAATTCTTCGCGAAATTTGATCGCCTGCCCAAAGAAATCAGGGAAGAGCACGAAACGCTAAAGGAAAGGCTTGGTGCCTGAGAAAATGATTTTTGTAAAGATAAAAAAACGTTCACAGGCGCCCCTGCCAATACCTCGTAGAAACCCGAAGAATCAATGGAAAAGTCATCCAAAAAACACTAAAATACTTGGGAAAAAGTTAGGCTATGATACGCCATTATTTCAGCAATTCTGCTAATTTGTTGTAAAAGTGCCGTGGGTTTTCTTCCATTATAAAATGCCCCGTGTTTGGGTGGGTTATTACTGGAATTCCTTGTTCTTTAAGCCTCTGCAGTTCAGGGTTTTTGTTGTTTGCTCCTGCAAAATAAACTACTTTGCCCTTGCCGAGGCCAGCTAAAGGCTGTTTGTTTCCCTGACTGAATTCCTTGACAAGCGACTCAGAATACTTCCTAACAGCCAAAGGTGAAGCGTGTTCAAACGTACTCGAATACCTTGCTTCAGCAGGATTATCCTTCCCGGCATACTCTTTTGTGATGCCCTTTATTACCGAACTGAATTCCCTGCCTTTTGCTTTCGCCATGCGCACACACCTCTGGCACTCACTCAAATTCAGCGGGCCCTCGACATCAACAAAAAGGCTAACCCGCTCAGGATGCGTTGCCACAAATTTTCTCCCCACCACACCCCCCATGCTATGCCCAACCAAAACCACCTTATTCAAGCCAAAATGATCCAACATTGTTTTAGTTAAATCCGCGAGCTCGCCCATGGAAAAATTAAAGTTCTTTGGAATTGCCGGTGGAAACCTCGGCGACACACCCTGCCCGGGAAAATCAAACAACAAAATCGAGTGCCCCTTGAACTGCTCCAAAGCATGCCTAAAATCCGCTTGAGAACAACCCAAACCCGTCAAAAAAACCAAAGGCGTTTTATCTCCTTTAACAAAAGTACTATGAACATTCACAGGCTCACGATTAAAAACAATAGGCGTAACCCTTGAAGCAACCCTAAACAACTTCGCTCTCTCCCTCTGCTTGACAAGCCGCGCTTTAGTTCGCTTAATGTATTCCCGCATTATTGATTCACTTGAAACCAATAACAATAGCAGAGTTAAGATTTCTATAAAACACTTCCGTTTTAAAACCCGCTTGCTGCAGGAATTTTTGGTTATCATTCAATGCAGCGTACTGGTGATGCTCCTGGTCCAAACCCAAAATCTTATCCCTATACTCCTCACCCCTCTTGAAAGCAATGAATTTACTCCACTTTTCATGCAAATGCTCGTTAAGTTTTTTGCTTGAAGCCACCATCACGTCAGCCAAAACAAAAACCCCGCCAACCTTTAGCGCATTAAAAATTTTTTTATACGTTCTCTGCTTGTCCTCATCACTCAAATGATGCAAAACAATAGACGATATAACGAGGTCAAACTTGTTTTCAAAACCAATGTTCACCGCGTTATCGCACACGCCCGTGTAATCAAATTTTTTGAACCGCTCCCTAGTTTTTTCAACCATCTTCTGGGAAACATCATAACCGGTCAAACTCGCATTAGGAAAATCCTCTAACAAAGCCAAAGCACTATTCCCACTCCCCACGCCCAAGTCAAGAATAGCTGGCTTATCGGTTTTAACAAAAATTTTTGCAATCTGCTTCAACGACTCCAAAATATCGTCATACCCAATCACCGTGGAATGCACAAAAGAATCATAGTCCTCAACCCTCTTGTCAAACAATTCCCCCGCACTTTGTTTTTCTTCACCCATAAAACATTTCACCTCACATATTATGCTTTTTGTTAACTTAAATATTTGCCCCTCAAAACATGGCAAGAATGACCAATACGCTTCCCCCCCTTAAACTCCTTTAAAGCCTGTGTCGCCGTAAAAGCAAAATCCCCCAACTCCTTTTCAAGAAAAAACATTTTCTTTCCAACAACCAAATTACTCTCCCCAAGCGCACGCAATCTTTTCAAACCCCTGGCATAATCATAAAAAATGAATTCCACGCCATTCTGCTTTTCAGCCCTAGAATAACCCTCCAACACCTCCTTAGCCTCGGTTTGAGGCTTAAAACCAAGGCAAAGCGACTCCAACTCAAACTCAGTCCTCTTGAACAACGCGTCAAAAATTTTAACCGGAAACCTACCCCCAATCAACTGCACCACACTCCCCTTTTTGCTAAGCGAAGCCGGAGCAGACCTCAAAAAACGATACTGCAAACCCAACAAATAATCCCCGATTTTTGAAGGCACCCTATCAACAGCCCCTGGATTATAAAAAGTGGACAAACCAAAACCCTTTTTCTGCGACTCACTCCACAAAGGAATGTTCGGCAAATTAGCGTAAACCAAATCACATTCAACCTCCTTTTCAACCAAAGGCGCAGTCAAATTCCCAGACAAAGCCGTAACCTCCAAACCAGTTCTCCTCTCACAATTATTGTGAAAATTATTCAACGCCAAACCAATCACCTCAGAGTCAATATCCGTAATAAAAAAACGCTTGGCTTTTTTGAAAACAAAGTGAGCCCCAAGAGCATCAACACCATTACCCGAACCAATCGCAGCAAAACTTTCAACAGGCCTCCCCCGCCGCTCAAGTTCCGCGTTCAAAACCTTAAAACCACTAAAAGCATAATAAACCCAGTTTTCCTCAAGCCTCTTCTTTACAGGATACATTCTCTCGTTATAAAGAATACTCACCCGCTTATTCACAAGCGAGTCAAACAAACCAGAAACAACCTGTTTTCTAATCATGCAAAACCCTCAATTTTTTTTGTAACAAAATCCCCGATCTTATCGGTTGTAGAGCCATCAGTGCTTCCACTAGAAATCCTTAACGAAAGCCCAACCTTGTTATGCCTAACCATGTGAATATGCGGAGCGCAAAAACCAAAATTAGAAGCAGCCATCAAAGGCACTCTCTCGGCAAAAGCCTCGTCAGCCAAGTGCCGGTAAAGCTCCAACAACTTTGGCTCAGAAAACCGCTTTTCATCCAACTTCAAATACAAAATCCTGCCCCCATTAGAATAACACCTATTCGCGGTTTCATAATCTGCGTGATTCGGCAGCCAAGCCGAAAAAACCTCTCCAAGACCATTCAACAAAAAATTTTTCTCCAATTTTTTTGCAAGTTCCCGCATGTTCCTGTCATACCGCTTCATCCTGCTCTTCAAGCTCTCAACAGTGTCAATGTTGCTAATGTGAGCCTCTTCAAGTGAAGGCACTCTACCCGAACCCGCCCTAATCTCAATTACCCTCTGATACGGGTCAATTTTTTTGCCAAAATCCCTTTCATTATACTTTAAAAACAACAAACCAGATTTTCCAATGTCAAAACCCCCCTGAAAAAACTTTATGCCACTCACAAAAGCCGCCAAGCAAAAGTTTTTCGGCATTTTTTTCAAATACTTTTCAAAAACATTAGAGTCAAAAGTAACCACGTGATCCAACACCAAAAACTTTGGCTGCCTAAACCTCGTCTTCTTAATCACTTCAAATATTTCCTCCAAATCACTAGCCCTCAAAGTCGCGTAATTCTGTATTCCCTCCAAGCCAATGGATTGCACACTCTCATCCTTAATCAACTCAATAATTTTTTGCTTATCCGTTTCATCAAAAAAAACAAACGACGAGTCGTTTGACTCCAATACATGTTTTTTCAACTCAAGCCAACAATTCTCGCCCAAAAAATTTTTTCGCCCGCTTTTTCTTGAAAGCGACCTCAAATAATCAACAAAAGTGTTAACCGCGCCCAAACCACAAGTAAACAAAACAGCCTTTGTGTTAGGCGATTCACCGTAAATCTTAACTTTGATTTCCTCGGCAATTTTTTTCAAGTCAGGGTGGTCCTTGAAAAGAGTTTTAGGCTCTTTCCCAGGCTGTTGGAACAAAACATAGCCACCCCGCGCATAATCAACAGTATGCATTTTTTTTGAAAGCAAATGATTTTGGTTTGGCTCCAAAGACAACGGCAACCCCCTAAGCGTTGGAGTATGCCTCAGCATGCTGGTCCTAACTGAAACGCTTTTCCTAAAAACATAGTTCCCGACTTTAATTATTTCGTTGAAAACCTTTTCATCAGAAACCGACTTGTCTTTCACATAAGATTCAAGCCACTCCAAATCACGAACCGCCCCCAAAACATCCTGTTTGTTCCTCTGAATAATCTCTTTATCCAAAGCACTTACACCCCCCAAACCAAGGGTTTTATCAAGCAAAAAAATTCGCTCCTCTAACCTGCCTTTTTCCTGCCCAACCATGCTCTTAATCTCGTTAATCAACTCCAAGCGGTCCCCAGAATGCCCTTTCGCCTTTTTAGTCAACACACAATTATACCACATCCAAGAAGGATCCCTGTACCTGTAAAAGGGCTCAAAAAAAGTTATGCCAAAGCCCTTTTCTGCGCAAACTTTTTCAAATTCCTCAATTGATTTGAAAGCCTTGTTTTTGCCTTTATGCCTCAATTTTTTGCACGCGTGAACCAAAGCCCTGTACTCAAAAATTTTTTCAAAAGGATTATTTTTCTTCTTCAAAGCATTAAATGCTATGCGAGAATAATCCATCAAATGACTTTTGCTTTTCCCCGGCGCCTCAATTGGAATAGTTGTTATAACCGTTCCTTCCTCTTCCAATAGCTCCAACCATTTTTCAAGCAACTTGTTTTTCCCTTTCTCGTCAAAAAAATCAATGAAACCATCACTTACAATTGCTTGAAATTTTTTTCTTTGACGAAATTTAAGAATGTCCTGAAAGACAAAGCCAACATTCAAACCGTTTTTTTCCGCAAACCTTTTATTTCGCTCCAAGGCAGTGCTGCAAAAATCAATTAAAGTTATACTGCAATCTTTTTGTTTAAAATTCTCGCCAAGAACTTTATTCACAAAAAAAAGAGTATCCTCATCCCCCGCACCACAAATCAGAATATCGAGTTTATCCCCGTTTGATTCGCTTATTTTCTCCAAAAACTTGTCTCTATAGAGCTTTGGGTTCATTGAAGGATAAATTTTTTTGTAAACAGGGTACATGTCCTGCCAAAGGCTCCAAAACTCTTGGTTGTCCACCCCTTTTGCAAGAGTGATGGTTGCCTCTGACCCGATTCTCTTAATCATGCCCCAACCTCTACTCGTTTCCCAAAAAACTTTTTTTGTCCTTTAATAATCCTTTTTCCACCATTAATATTCGTTTGGTTGAATTTTCTTCAACTAAAAAGTTGAACTTTTAACCCCCTTCGACAAAATCCAAGATTTTTGGCTGCGTAATTTCATGCAACTCCGGCACGCTGACATTGTAAGAGATTTTTTTGTTTCCCGCGCTGATGTTGACTTGGTTCATGGATGTAACGCTTTTATCCCATAATAAGGGGTAACTGTCAGTGTATGGGGCGACTGCTCCGGGTGGGCAACCGGTTTTCTCTAGCACCGTGTTTTGTGGTGCAAAGCTAAGCCTTTTGCAACCCATTATTTTTGCAATCTTTTTCAGGTTAAGTTTTTTGTCCGCCAAAATGCAGGCAAGATAATGATTGTTCCCTTTGTCTTCCAACAAAATTGCTTTCAAAAGCATTGACAAAGGCAGTTTCCTCAACTCGGCTGCTTCAATGCAATCCTTTGGCTCCGCTTCAGTTTCAATTGCTTGAATCTCCTTGAATTTTTTCAAAAAATCCATTACCATTATCCCCCCTTTTTTTTATGGAATGCCTTTCAGCATGGTTTCGCTCGCCCTATAATCGCCTTCTACTTTAACACAAAATTTTTTCAACTGTTTCAACCAAGCGCGGTTTAACTTGTAATGGCTTCCTTCCCTGGCTAGAATTTGTTCATTGCGAAGCTTTCTCGCAGCCTTGTGAACCCCCTGAATGGAAACCTCCTTTGAATACTGCTGATTGATTCTCTTATGCAGCCCCCTAGTGGACAAAGGCCACTCCTTCGTCAAAGTACAAATGATGAGCTCGGCAATGGTTTTCTCTTTTCTACCCAAAAAAGGCAGTTTAATAGTCCAATCCCGCATCAAATTCTCCATTAAAACCAACTCTCCCAGGCTTAATAATTTTTGAGTAAAACAAAAATCAACCACAAGGTATTGTCAAGTTAAACTCTTCAAAATGCATTCAACGCTTTAAGACTCTTTGCAGTTCTCCGAGTATTTAAAAATAAGCACCAATTTTTCGGAAAAAATAGAGTTTTAATCGGAAAGTTAATATATGGGCTTGGTACTCGTATTATACGAGGATTAAAAACATGGTTGAATTGAATCCCGCGGACTTCAAAATCATCAATTATCTCTTGGAAAAAGAGGACGCGGACTACAAAGAAATGGCAAAAGCCCTCGACATCCCCCTATCCACTGTATACGACCGCATCAAAGCATTAAAAGAGAAGGGAATAATCAAAGGCGCTTTTGTGGACTTTGACTTGGACAAAATCGGCTACAAAATAATGAGTTTAATCGAGATTACTTTTCATGACCAAAAATTCAAATACGAGTTAAAAAAACAATTATGCCTACACAAAAACGTAATAGGCGTGCTAGAAGTCATTGGCAATTACGACATGATTGCGTTAACCAAATTCAAAGACCCACAAGAACTAGAACCATTCATCAAAGAACTGCTTTCACACAAGGAAATCAAAAACGTTGACTCAAACATGGTAATAATGACAGACAAATTCAAGTTGAATCCATTCCCGGTTGAACCCTAAACAAAACCGCCTTTTTGCCTATAACGCTCCATGGCATTCATTACCTCGGACCAAACCAACCTATCCATCTCCGCTTTAGACAAACCCTTAACCCTAATGCTTGCAACAGCATCAGCAAACACCCTATCCCTTTTCGCCAAAACAGGAATAAAATGAAAAGCACGCCTAAAACGCCTCTCACCAAAAGGCATAGACAACTGCAAAACAGGAGACTCCAAAAAATGCTTTCTACCCTGACCAACCATCGGCATACAAAAAAACCCAATAAAATAAGACAATTGAAGTTTAAGAAATTATCGGTTTAAAGGCTTTTTAAAGGCAAAAAAATGGGGGGAATAGAAAAACAAAAAAAAGAAGAGTTTAAAGTTGACTTTAATAAAGGGGAAAAATACTACCAAATTCATGTCTTTGAAAACTCTGATGGCTCAGCCTACCTACAAATTTCAAGCAAGTTAACCAAAGATGGGAAAATAGAAACAGTTTCAAGAGGAATTAAAGACGGAGCCCCATTTATAGCAAAAATTGGAGATCCCTGTTCAAAAGAAGATTTCAAGAAAAGCACTAAAAATTTGAAAAAAAATCTTCAAACGGCTGGTTTCACCCATAAATTTATTGACCTAAGCAAATGTAAAAACCTAAAAGAAATTTCCCTCGTGCTTGCAAAAAGTGATCCCCGATTCAAAATATCAGAACAAAGGACAGCGGCAATTTAATCATTTTAATTAGTTTCACAAGAGAGTAAGACTTACGTAAATTAATCATGAAATAGTTTCTCAAAATCAAAGTCTTTTCTCCACTGCATTAACTTGATTGCGCCATTTGCCTGAAGCAATAATTTTTTAAGCGAGGAAGGAACCTTTTCATATTCGCCAATGCTAATTTTTTTTCCCTCAACAAATTTCTCATAATCCTTGATTTTCAAATTATTCAAAAGCATCCTGCGGTTAAAACCCTCTAATAGCTCATTTTTGAAATCATTTTTCCACAAGTCATCATAATCAGATTCTCCGACAATCGCTTTTGCAGCCAACAAACCCGAAATAATTGCATATTTAATCCCAAACCCCCTGGCTGGGTCAACGAACCCTGCAGCTCCGCCGACAAAATATTTATGCTTATGCACGGCTGTGTGCGGTATATTGATGTGGCCATAACCAGAAAAACGATTTAATTCATAAGCCTCCCCAATAATCTTTTTAACCACCTCATCATTGGCAACAAACTGGTTAAAATTTTTCTCCATATGCGCAAAATCAGATCTGACAAAAGAAGTTATTGCAATAGTAACCTGCTTTTTTCCAAAAGGCGCAATGTATGCATAACCGTGTGGAACATATTTGTTGCCAAAAAAGAACACAATTTTTTCCTCATCAAAATCAGAATTCTCATAAAGCGCCCCAAAACCCCTGCCTGAAGGACCAAACTTTGAACCACAAGCAACAACATGCCCGTCAACAACATTTGCCTTAGTCCCAAGCAAAATATTAACGCCACTGGACCTAGCCTGTTCAGCCAACTGATTTTCAAGCGAATCATGCTCAACCCCGCGCTTAAAAGTATAAAAAAGAGGCTTATCTTTAGAATAAATTTCGTCAAACCTATGCGAAGGAGAAAACTTCACAATCTTATAAATCGAATTAACGTGCTTTAAATCAATACTCGCTTCCTTCTTAAACCTACCCAAAATATCTTTATCTGGCCCATAATTTCTCATTGCCTGAATGTTATTGCCTGTGTGCCCGCCAACCATCGAAGTCTGCTCAAAAACATCAACCTTATACCCCTCTCTCGCAAGAGTTATAGCCGCACTAAGACCAGCGGGACCAGCGCCAATTATCCTGTACTTCATGACAATTCCTTTAAATGCTATTTATTAATAATACATAAGACCTAATATAAAAATCATGCCCCTAAATTTAAAGAACTTAATAGAGTTAACAGTGCCAGAATATTTAATTATTACTATTTTCAGCACATTAGCCGCAGCTTTAATCATTGGCGGTACTTTGGAACCATTAATCTTAGCAACAACAATACTGTCTTTATCAGCAATAGTTCTAGGGTTTAACGCATACAATCAAATATGTGATATAGATTTAGATAAAATAAACAAACCACAACGACCACTACCTGCAAAAAAAATAACGATAAAAGAAGCATATATGGTATCAATTATATTTTATTTTATAGGTGTTGCCCTCGCGTTATACACTAACTATGTCTTTTTTTTATTAGCCCTAACTTATGCTGTGGTTTCGATTCTTTACTCTAATCCATCTATACGTTTAAGAAAAATTCCTTTCTCCTCAAATATATTTGGAACACTCTTCTATGCTATACTACCTTTCCTTTCCGCTTGGGCGATAACCAATTTTGTTTTTCCACAAATTTTCTTTCTATTTTTCGTGCTTATTGGTTTTATAATGTCGCCAATTAAAGACATAGAGGATGCCAAAGGAGAAAAAAAATTAGGTTTTATAACATTGCCAAATATACTTGGCAAAAAGAAGACAATATATTTCATAATTGGCGCATATTTAATTCTAATAATAGCAATGCTTGCTTTAAGCAGTTTTAACATTATAAACAACAAATTTCTCTACCCAAGCATATTTTCAATAATAGTTTTATTGATTCTAGCAAAAATATTCTTAAACTTAATAAAAAAGAAAGAGACTGTAGTTACTCAATCAAAAACAGTAACGCTGGGGATGACTGCAAGTATTCTAATACAATTGAGTTATGGGATTGCTAATTTATTACTAAAGTGATTCAAATGAAAGAATACAAAGCGATAATAGTTGGCGCGGGATTAGGCGGCCTTGTATGCGCTGCAGAATTGTCAAAAAAAAATAAGGCAATAGTATTAGAAAAAAGCGAATATCTTGGCGGTAGATGCTCTTCAAGAACAATTAATGGTTGCACTGTTGATATTGGTGCAGTAATGCTAGGGGGGGCAATAAAAAAAATAATACGCAAATTAGAAAGTAAAACAATATTTAAGCCAGTAAAATATCAAATATTTTGCAACAACAAATTCCTAACAATGCCGCAGGGGCTACATACATTCAACGAATTAAAAAAACACGGGGTTAAAAGAAGACATACGCTAAAATTTATAATAAAATCACTCCTACACAAAAATTTTGGATACCTATCAAATCAAGAATCATTTAACCACATAGTGCATAATCTAACAAATCACGATAGTCTAAGAAACTATCTAAAATCGGCAAGCCTTCTTTCCGGGGCGCATCCTGAGGATTTGCCGGCAGAATATTTTAAATATTTCTTTTTAGGGCATGAATACCGATTTGACAATCCAGTATACCCTCTAGGCGGGACAGGGGCAATATCAGATGGATTATCCAAAACCATAAATAGAAATAACGGGATAATAAAAACAAACTCAGAAGTAAAAAAAAATAATACTAGAGTCAAATAAAGCAATAGGTGTTGAAACCAAAGATGGCCCAATTTACGCAGAAAACATTATAAGCAATCTTGACATTAACCAAACAATAAAACTTGCGGGAGCAAATAATTTCAATGAATCATTCGTAAAAAAAATGGGTGAACTAAAGCCAAATATTTCCATTATGAGCATTCTTTTTGCGCTAAAATCAAGACAACCTCTGTTAAAAGAAAACACGCTATGCGTATATCAAATTTCTGAAAATATCGAAGAAGAATATTTTGGTTTGCTTGAAGGGAAAATATCTGAAAATGCTACAATGTTATTAGCGATTCCCACAAATATAGACCACTCGCTATCGCCAAAAGGTATTCAGTGTGGCACTATAATGACTATTGTGAAAAAAAATGAATCCTCCCAAAACATTAATAAGAAATTTGAAAAAATATTGAAGCAGGCAAATGATATAATCCCTGATTTTGAAAACAAAATAATCTGGATTGAAAAAATGACACCAACAACATATTTGAAAGAACTTGGCTCTGATTCCATATTCGGGTTAATTGAAACAAAAAAAATGCAAAAACCCCAAAATAAACTATCAATTGAAGGCTTGTTCTGTGTTGGTGATTCAACACAGCCCAATGTATCCTGTTGTACCCAGGCAGTTAAATCTGGGATAAATGTAGCAACGGAGATAAACAGACATTCATCTTTTTAGCTGCTGTTTAACTAAAGGGTCATTTTTGTCCCATGCGTCTTTTTCTTTAACAATAAACTCGCACAATTTATCCCCTTTAGCAATACATTTGGTTTCTATGGCTTCAACATCTGCATTAAGTATTAATGCACCACCGCCAGCCGTACATGCCCTTGCAAAATGATCAATAGCGAGCCTGGATTTACCATAACGATTTGCAAAAGTCGAATCCTCCAGTGTGAATATGACTATTTTCTCTTTAGAATCAATTTTATCTATTTTTGTAATGCCCCACCCGGCAGCGGTTACAATGTCTAACCCCCATTTAACAACATCTTCTCTGCTGATTTTAAAATAATCATACAAACTGTTAAACCAGCTAATAGTGGCATCCCGCATAGAATAATATATAAGATTCTCTCGCCCTTCCTTCTCAAGCTGTTTTTGTACTTCAACAATAAAATCTACTGGGAGAATCGCAACAGGCTGTTTCAATAACTCAATTTTACCTTTATCAAAGTTTAACTGCCCAACAGCCATTAGTTTAGCTATAGTTCCCAACATAAATAGAATCAACTATCTTTTAACAAATTCTTCTCTTTTTCTCAATTCAATTCCATTTTTTCCAATATCAAACAAAATTGTACCTTTCTCGTGGTCGGTCAACCGCATTTTCATTACCTGCATGCTTCTAAACTCAGAGCTACCCACACCCAGATAATGCATTAATACCACTCCATCACATAAAAACTCACTAATAGTGTCCCTACTATAACCAGGCGTGCCTTCAACTGTTTCACTAATAAACAAAGGCGTGGTGTTAGTGTCTTTCACACATTCAATTGCAAGTTTTACTTTGATGCGGTTCATTATTTCAGCGTCCATCGGCATTGGCACCACGGTGTTAACCACTTGCTCGAAACTAAAGCCAGGGCCCATTTTGCTTGGATCCATTGGGTTTGCAACAAGTGAAGCCAGTGAATCCACGACAACCATGTCGTATTTTTCAATTGTAACCGCTTTCTTCAAATCCTCGATTACGTCCGGTTCTCCACTGTCAAGCGCAACAACCCTGAACTTTCCGCTAACGTCATGTATGTTCCAACCAAATCGCTCCATTTGCTTAATAACATCCTCTTCTTTTTGCTCAAAAGTAACATACAAAACATTTCCGAGCTTTTTAGCACAATTATACAAAACCTGCATGCAAAAAATAGATTTTCCCGTTCCAGGGGCTCCAGAAATCAAAACCTTGTGCCCCTTGGGAATGCCGCCGCCAATCAATTCATCAAAACCCTTAATGCCTGTGGAAATTCTTTCAAAGCCTTTGCCCATCAAAGCACACCTCTTAAAGTAATACATTAAATGCGAAAGGTATTTATAAACGTTTTGCATTATTCTTTCAGGTTTAATTTTATGATGTCGGATGAAGAAAAGCAGGCGTTGGCGAAAGAGTTCTTTAAGCAGCCGAAAATCTTTGAAGACCTAGCCAAATCAATGCTTGTGAAACAGATTGCCACTGAGCAGTGGTTTTCTGACCCCGAGTTCAGGAAAGACGTTATCCGCATTAGAAATGCTTTAATGCTTGGGAAATGCAATTTACCCCAATTCCAGCAAACATACAGGCGAATGCTCGGAGAATCCTTGTTCAGGACAAAGCTTGCAACCGAAGAAGACATAGCACAAATGAAACAAGAGCAAAAAAAAGAAATCAAAAAACAAATGGACGAACTAAAAAAACAATTAAAAAGCATAAATAAAAAAACACTAAAACCAAAAAAAACCCCCAAAAAGAAAGCAAAGAAAAAGAAAAAATGAAAAAAAACCTTTTTTTTTAAAGTGGTGTTCATGCCAAAAAAAATTCAAGATGCCTTCGACTCGGCCATAGCCAAGTTAAAAACAAAAACATACGAAAAAGGAATAGAATACAACCCACAAGGCCATCCGAGAAAAATCGCCCACTTTGAATCACAAGAAAAAAAAGCAAAAAGAAAAAAATAATGCTCTAACTAATTCTTGATTCAATCATTGTCGCATAGTTGTTGAAAAAATTGGTTGCGCTTTCATTGTTTTCCGCAATGACTAGTAAAACTACTATTACATTTGATTTTCTGAATAACAAAGCATAAGCTCCACCATAAACCAAGTTTGGCTTAATTTCTGCAGGGAAAGGCATGCTTTGAGCTATTTTTTCTGAAGAAATTTTTGTTGCAAAAGAATCCTCGCCCAAGTTAAAGCTTCCAAAAGCCTCATTGCCGGATTCAATTGATTGGTTAACCATTGAATTAAATGAATTAGCAAATTGTGTCTTATCCTGGCCTTTGTTCAGCACTCTAACCAACTGGAAAAAAGAGATTTTATCCCTCTTATTGTCGAAAGAACCAGTTAATTGATTAAAATCTGTGGTTTCAATTATTTTTTTTGCATCCTGTTCACTAAAATGCTCGCCAACAAGCTCTTCGAGAGATAACGCAATTTCATCTATTTTCGCACTAGTAAAAGCGCTTTCGCACTTCCAAACACATTTGCTTGACTCGCAAGCCATTTTACCAAAGCAAGATGTTACCCTGGCTTTTTCGGGAGTACAATCAGTTGTTTGCGCGCAATACTCTTTGCATTGGTTTAAGTCCTCTACTGCGTTTCCATCCATGCAAGTAAACTTGGCGCATTTGTTTGGCGAGTCAACCTCTAACCCATTATTGCAATGATACTTTGGGCAATCAGTCAGATTCATCGTTTTCGTTACGCCATCAGGGCACATTGAAGAAGTGCAGAGTTCCCCGGCGTTGATGTTGACCCGCTTGTTAAGCGAAGAACACCAGACTTTTAAGCAATCCTGCGGATTTAAAGTTAAACCACCGCCATCCTCACAATCAACAAACTTTATTCCAAAAGCAAGAAAATAAACAAAAACCACAATAAAAATTAAGGCAATAATCCAACCAACGGTTTTAGCTTCAACCATAAGAACCAACTACGTCAGGGCAAGCATTTGGGTAAACATCATCACAAGAATTTATAGTGTTTTTTTCAAAAACAGCGCATTGTTGCAAGTGTGTGAAAACTTCTTGTTGGTCATTTAGATTTTGTATCTTAGTCGGAGAACCCGATTTAATCCACGCAGTATAACATTCTACTTCGTGTGCGCATCTATCTTTAAAACTTTTATACTGCAATTGGTTGCAATAGCTGGTATCAGAATCTTTTTTTGCAAAATCTAGGTAACACTGTTCTTTTAGTTCAGGCGTGCTTTTATCTTCACATTCTTTTTCGGTATAGTTCTTAATTGAGCAACCTGAAAATAGGATAATGAAGACAAGTAAAGCTAAAAGTATACTTTTCATATATATATTCTCTAAATATACAACCGCTTTTTCATATATAATTGTTGCTGTTGCAACGGTTCAATCAATTCAAACGCATTGAACAATTCCTTTAAATATCACTTAACCCCCGAATTCTTTTCGTGTTAAAATGCAAGAGTTAGCCGAGTTGTTGAAGCCTTCTTATTTGAAGAATGGCGTGGATTGTTTTCAGGTTAACGGGTTCACGGTTTTAAAGCCGAATACAGGGGTTAACGTGTGCAGGCTGCTGATGTGAGGCCCTAGCACCAAATAATCTTTTTAACTTATTCATACAGTCTTTTGTAATGAGATTAAACGACCAAACAAGTGATATTGTTGCGCAGGAAAGCGCAGAATTGGCTGCTTTTATACTTTCTTTGGAACAATCAAAGAAAAAGAATCCTGATGAATATCCTGCTAAAATTGAAAAATTGTTTGAAGAATTGTTTGGCCCCATTTATCGGGGAAAGGCTATTGGCAGAAATGATAAATGCTGGTGCGGCAGCGGAAAAAAGTTCAAAAAATGCTGCATGGATAAAATGGAAAAAATTGAGGATACCCCCTTTGAATTCAAAGAATTTGCGGTAAAAAATTTGCTTAAAAAACCTCCAAAGACCCTTAGCGAGATAAAATCATTTCAAAGAAAGCTAAGCCGAAAATCCGCGGAAATAAGCGGTGTTCCTTCCGCAGCAAAAATGATAAGGGAAAAAAGATTTCACTATAAAGAAATTTTTTCAACGTTTGAAAAATTCCTTGAAACAAAAGAATTCGAGGACACGGCAAGTCAATTGGACAAAATTAAAATTGACAAAGACCCCTTTGTTGAAAAAGCTGAAAAAACCGGCGAATGGAAAAACGTTTTAATGGAGGTTGAGGCTCTTAAAGCCAAAAACGGCGAGGAATGGGCTTTGGATAACCAGTATAACATTCTGGCAAAGCAATTTCCCGGGTTCGAGTATCACTTGAACGAAATTTTTTTCCGAAAATGTGCCGTTTGTGAAAGAAAGGACAAAGAAGAATTAGCTTGCGAGTACGGCCATGCAGAATGCCTTTACAATGACGAATACGAGGAATTCACCAAAAAATTTGTAGAAAGCATTGTTGGAAAACTAAAGAATGGAGAACATCCTGAAGAGCTAAACATTCCGCAAAGGCTGGCTGGCATGGAATTAAAATTCCAAGAAATCTTTGACAAAGCAAAAGAAAGAGTAAAAGGAGGTTAATCTGATGGCCTATAAAAAGAAAGTGAAAGAGAAAAAGGAAGACGCGTTCTGGTCCAAAGGAAGCTTTCACCAAACAATGGATTCAAGGGAAATGGAGGAAAAAATGAAAACCATCCACAAGAAAAACACTGAAGACATGGACTATAACTGCAGGGAATGCAATGCAAAAATCTCAGCGCACAATAATGACTGGCACGATGGAATGTGCGATGACTGCTTCAACAAAAAATACTTCCCCGAAGATTAAAGCTAAACGAAATTTGTAATTCAACTTGTTTTTTGGGCGCTAAATGCCTTCCTTTTAAAAACCATTTTTATTCCAACTATTTACAAGGGCGCATTTCACCTAAACAGCGAATAGGTTATGTATAAATAGCCCTAAATTGGCAGCGGAAACACACTCCTTCGGCAGCTTTATTAATGCGTGAACCGCATGTTATTATTACAGACAAATTTTTCTTAGATGCTATCTTATTGTGTGGTAAATATGGGCATAATTTTTTCCTGTAATGGCGGGGTAAGATATAAAGGGAATAGTTTCGCTCTTACAGTATATTCCACTCCTTTCGCCAGGTTTCTCTTGAACAAAAATATTGTCGTTGTTTCATTGGAATTCAAAAATAACATCTTTGTAATAAAAAGCGGGGGAAATAAGAAAATTGTGATTGAACGGCAAAATAGGGGTCATCCGCTTTGCGTTTTTTCAGTTGCAAAAATTATCCCTGAAAAACTCAAAAATAGCCTGATTGCGTCAAAAAAGCAGGATAGGGTAAAAGTGCTGGTTGAGGGTTTTATTTCAAAAGAGGCGTTAAGGGAATACAATAACCAACCCAAATCAGTATTGCCGGAAAACAAGCTAAAGCCAATCCCTGACAATGAAAAAATTGATTGTGGATGTTCCATCTGCTGTTTTAGGTCAAAATCGGCATCAGCGTACAGGTTTTCGGTTCGCAACAGAATATTTGAAGAGATTGCTAACAGGAAAGAGAAAATAGCTTTGAAAAGAGATTCGTCGGGGGATTTCATTATAAGAAAAAGCCCGAAGGGAAAGCGGTTAAACCTCTACAAAAATCCCGAAGGGCGCCCGCTTGCTTACATTTCAATTGACAGTTCTTTTTTGACAAAAAAGGAGATAGAAATATTCAAAAATGGCAAACGAAATATCTCTTATAGGGCCTTTGTGTCTAAAAAAGAGCTCAACATTGATATTTCCAAATTTTTCAGCACAAGGGAAGAAAGAGAGCTGGCTGATGCATTGGTTAAAAAAGGGGTAAACATAAAGCTTCCCCGAATGAGGCAAAGGGAAGGAGACATACTTCTTGATTTTTGTAATGCGCAGATAGAAATAACTAATATAATGCCCCCAAACGGGAACAAAAACAGCCCGCATTCGGAAGGAATGCACATAAATGGACGGCTTTGCGAAGGTTTCTTGAGGGTAACAAAAAAAGAGGCTAACTTATTTTTTGTTGTGTTCAATGAAGAATGGCTCAAGAATAATTGGGTTAAAAAATTGATTGACCAAGTTAAGCCGAAGGTAATAAGTATAACAACTGACTTTAGAAATGGCTGGGCCCAAGATGTTGCCGAAAAGATAATGCTTGCTGCGAACAAGGTGAATAATGGATGATTGAATTTGAAACACCAAAATACTCCAATGAAGATTTATTTAAAATGCTTAATCCAGTCTTAGCTGAATGGTTCAAGAAAACTTTCGGTTCTTTTACTGAACCCCAGCTTTACGCCATTCCCAGCATTCATTTGAGGCAAAATACGCTGGTAAGTGCTGAGACCGGAACAGGTAAAACGCTTGCGGCGTTTACTGCGATTTTAAACGAATTAATCTTTCTATCAGAGAACAATCAACTTGAAAACAAAGTATACTGTGTTTATATTTCTCCTTTGAGAGCCCTGTCTAATGACATTGAGCGCAACTTAAACGGACCACTCAAGGAAATAATAGAACTTGCGAAAAAGCATGGAAAAAAAATTGATGTAAGTGTTGCAGTCAGAACTGGTGATACCCCTGCCTCAAAAAGGGCAGCCATGCTAAGAAAGCCGCCAAACATTTTAATTTTAACCCCCGAATCTTTGGCAATCATCCTTAACGCGCCAAAGTTCAGGGAAAACCTGCGCTCCGTGAAATGGTGCATCATTGACGAAGTTCATGCGCTCGCAGAAAACAAGCGCGGCGTCCACCTCTCGCTTTCCCTTGAACGCCTGCAGCTTCTTGCCCCTGAAATGACGCGCATCGGCTTGTCTGCCACGGTTGCTCCGCTGGAAAAAGTCGCAAACTTCCTCGTGGGAATGGAGAATGAAAAAACCCCGCGCAACTGCAAAGTCGTGGACGTTTCATTCCTCAAAAAAATGGACCTGAAAGTTATTTCCCCGCTCCCATCGCTTATAGGCGTTTCCCCCCAACAGATTCACGAAGCGCTTTACGAAACCCTCGATTCCCTAATTCAGGCGCATAAAACGACATTGGTTTTCACTAACACGCGTTCAGCAACCGAACGCGTAGTTCACCACTTAAAGGACAAGTTTCCAGGCAGATACGAAGGCCTTATTGGCGCGCACCATTCTTCCTTAAGCCGCGAGCACCGCCTTAATGTTGAGGAAAGGCTTAAGCGCGGCGAGTTAAGGGCTGTTGTTTGTCTGGAAGGTAACACTAAAATCTTAACCTCAAGTGGGGAATGGAAGCCAATCAAAGACATCAGTGAAACCATGGTGCAAAGCATAGGGGAAAAACTGGAATTGGAAAACAATAAAATTAAATCGAAATCAACAATAGTGGGAAGACAAAAAATCTTGAAACTGAAAACTGCGTTCGGCAAGGAGATTAGCTGCACTCCTGACCACAAGTTTATGACAATTAACGATTCGAAACTCGAATGGAAGGAAGCAAGATGCCTTAAAAAAAACGATTTCGTCGCGACAATTAGGGAAAACAATTTTTATGCGCTTTCTGAACAGGAATTGGAAAAGTTATGCTACGATAATTATCCTGGCGGCGGTTTCGTTAAAATGCGCCCAATTTTCCTAAAAGAGATGGCTGAAAAGATTATTTCAAAGTTTGGCACGCTCAAAGATTTCCACGACAAGAAAATTGTATCCCCAAAATACAGTCAATTCAGGAATTCTTTAAATGGGAAGTATTTAATGAAAATAGAAAATCTCAGAACAATCCAAAGGGAATTTGAACTGAAATGGAGTAATATGTTTGAAAATATCGTGAAGGTCAGCTCTTCAAAATACATTATGCCAAAGCCACTCTTGAGCAAGGAATTCCTCAGGCTGCTTGGTTTCATGGCCGCGGAAGGCTATATTTCAGATAGGGCGTTATACTGCAGCAATAGGAATAAAAAATTGCTTGATTATTATGAAAATCTTATCGGCAACCTTAGAGGTAAAAAACCAGGCATAAAAAAGTCAAGTTCTGGAACGCCTATTTTGATGTGGGACTCAATATTCTTATCTAACTTCCTCACTAACCTTGGCTTTCCAAAAGGCAGAAAAGCCAGGACAATTAAATTGCCGGAATTTTTCTTCAGGCTGGACAGTGAAAAGGTGTTTTCGTTTCTTTCAGGCTACTTTGATGGCGATGGCTTTGTAGAGAACAAAGATAAAAAAAGGATATATGCGGCAGGGTTTACAACCACAAGCAAGCAGATGGCTGAGAATATTTCAAGGTTGTTATACAGGGAAGGGATAATGGCGCCAGTCAGGTCAAGGCATTATGATGAAGTGCAAATGTTTAACGGAAGGAAAATAGTGAAAAAAGGTTGGTTTTATGAACTTGTTGTTCTTGGCGGCGAACATCTGCGGAAGTTTGCAGAGAAAATCAACCCAATCAGGGAAAATATCGCGCTTGTCAAAAGTGTTCTTCATATAGCCGGTCATTGCAACCAGGACATCGTTCCAAATATTGGAAAAGAACTCAGAAAAGAAAGGCTTGCAAAAGGCTTGTCAACATACAAAATGCAGAACGATGGTCGCGCAAATCCAGCAAAATATGAACTTGAGACGAGAAATCCGACCCGAAAACAATTAAAAAATTTAATCGATATTTATGGCACTAAAAACGAATTCCTGCTAAACCTCTCTAATTCTGCATTATTTTGGGAGAAAATAGTAAGCATTGAAGAAGGAGGCGAAACAGAAACAGTGTATAATATAGAAGTTGAAAAAAACCACAATTATATAGCTAACGGCTTTATTACACAAAATTGCAGCACCTCGCTTGAATTGGGCATTGACATCGGCTTCATTGACTTGGTCGTGCTTCTCTCCTCTCCTAAATCTGTTGCACGCGCAATCCAGCGCATGGGGCGCTCCGGGCATCAGCTTCATGAAAAAGTGAAAGGCAGAATTATCGTCTTAGACCGCGATGACCTGATTGAGTGCTCCGTTTTGCTGAAAAACGCTTTGGAGAAACGCATTGACCGCATTCAAATTCCAAGCAACTGCCTTGACGTCCTTGCGCAGCAGATTTTCGGAATAGCGATTGCTGAGCAAATTCACATAAAAGACCTTTTTGCCTTGGTGAAAAAAAGCTATAGCTTCCGCGACTTGCAGCGAACAGACTTCAATGAAGTCGTTGACTATCTTTCCGGCGAATTCGCTTCCTTGGAGGTAAGGCATGTTTACGCAAAAATCTGGCACGACAGGGAAACAGGCATGATTGGAAGGCGCGGGAAAATGGCGCGCATAATTTACATGACAAACATTGGCACTATTCCTGATGAAGCGCGCATTAAAGTGAAGGTAAAGGACTTGCAGATTGGCACAATTGATGAAGGCTTTTTGGAGCGCCTGAAAAAAGGCGATGTTTTCGTCCTTGGAGGAAACAGCTATGTCTTCAAGTACGCAACCGGCATGACAGCGCAAGTGGAAGTCGCATACAAGCGCCCGCCAACTGTTCCCTCGTGGTTTTCGGAAATGCTTCCCCTTTCCTTTGACTTGGCCGCGGAAATCCAGAAATTCCGCCATCTGATGGAGCAAAAACTCAAGGCAAAAAAATCAAAAAAGGAAATACTTGAATTCATTAATTCCTTCCTTTACGTTGAGCAAAAGGCAGCGAACGCAATTTACGAGTACTTCCGCGAACAGTTCTTGTTTTCCGAAATCCCGCATGAAAAAAAACTTTTAATTGAACGCTTTGAAGAAGGTGCAAGGACAAACATCATCTTCCATTCCCTTTACGGCGGGCGCGTTAACGACGCCTTAAGCCGCGCCTTCGGTTATGCAATTTCAAAGCTGATGCACAAGGACATAGAGCTTTCAATGGGAGACAACGGCTTCATGTTAAGCTCAGAGCACAAAATGCCATTGGACACTGCCTTAAAAGCGGTTAAAAGCCAGGAGCTCCGCATTTTGCTTGAGCGCGCCATTGACCGCACCGAGGTTTTGGGGAGGAGGTTCAGGCACTGTGCCACACGTTCCCTGATGATTCTGCGCTCCTATAAGGGCAAAACCAAGAGCGCGGGAAGGCAGCAAATGAGCTCGCGTTTGCTCATCAACTCTGTCCGCCAGATTTCCCCTAATTTCTGCATTTTAAAGGAAGCGCGCAGGGAAGTCCTTGAGGATTTAATGGACATCAAGTCCGCGCAAAAAATAATCGAAGCCGTTGAAAAAGGCGGCATAAAGGTAAAACAGATTCAAACAGATATGCCTTCGCCTTTTGCCTTGAACCTCGCAATGCAGGGGCGCATGGATTTGATGCGCATGGAGGAAAGGCAGGAATTCTTAAAAAGAATCCACGAAAAAATTCTGAAGGAAATAAGGCAAAGGGAAAGTAGTTAAAATTTTCCCTTAACCAATTATTTAGTGATGGAATGAACAGGACTTTTTCAGCAGTTGTTACAAAAGGGGAAGTGGCTTTTGTCGCCTTGTGCCCGGAGCTTGGTGTTGCAAGCCAGGGTAAGACCGAGCAAAGTGCGCTTAAGAACCTAAAGGAAGCAATGGAGCTTTACTTAGAGGACGAAGACGTAAAGGAAAGGCTTTCAAAGAATCACTTCCAGAAAGCAAAATTAAGCTCAATTGCGGTCAGCATCTGAACTGATTCTGATGAAGCTACCGGTTGTTTCAGGCAAGACGATTGTAAAACTTCTATTAAAGAGGGGCTTTGAAATTGTTGGCAGGAAAGGAAGCCATGTTCGGCTGAAAAAAATAACCACTGCGAGAGTTCTTGTAACGGTTGTTCTGCTCCATAAAAAAATTGACCCCGGCACTTTGCTTGCAATACTAAGGCAATGCGAAATGCCAAGGGAAGATCTGGAATAAAACAATTATGCTTTAATTTTTTGGTTTTTTTTTATGAAAGAAAAACAAATCTCCAAAAGCCTGCGCATTCTCGGACTCTCGCTTTTCTTCCCGCGGGAAAAAACGCTAATCATTTCCGACATCCATTTGGGTTTTGAGGAAATGCTGAACAAGCAAGGCGTTTTTGTGCCACGGACAAATTTCTCTAATGCAAAGAAAAGGCTTTTGCAGGTTTTCTCCGCGCTTGAAAGCGAAGGCAATTCACTTGAATCAATTGTCGTTAACGGCGACTTAAAGCACGAGTTCGGCTCAATTTCAGAACAGGAGTGGGCGGAGGTCCTTGATTTTCTCTCGTTTCTCCAAATGCACTGCAAGAAGATAATCCTCATCAAAGGAAACCATGACAACATTTTGGGCCCGATTGCAAAATGGAAGGGCATTGAAATTCTTGAAGAGCTTTTCTTCTCCAAGCAGAAAATCCTCGTGCTTCACGGCGACAAAATCCCCAAAACCAAAGCATTCTCTCTCGCAAAAACTCTCGTCATCGGCCACGAGCATCCCTCAATCACTTTGCGTGAAGGCGTCAAAGCCGAGCAATTCAAGTGCTTCTTAAAGGGAAAATTTAACGGCAAGCAGCTGATTGTTTTGCCTTCCTTCAGTGAAATGGCCTACGGTTCAAGCCTTTTGCGCGAAAAACCCTTAAGCCCCTTCCTGCAAGGCGGCCTCTCCGATTTCGAGGTATGGGCGGTAGAGGACAAGCCCTACTATGTGGGAAAACTGAATAATCTGGTGTAAGATGTTAACAATTTGTTTACAACTGAATTTATCCTCTTTTGATGGGAAAGGATGGGTACAAATTGTACCATCCCTTTTCTTGTATGGGGCGGCCCGGATTTGAACCGGGGTCGCCGGCTCCCGAAGCCGGAATACTGGACCAGGCTATACTACCGCCCCTCGGCGTCACGTCCGCCGGGTACGAGCGTGAGGTCGCTTGGGCTCCCTCCCGCGTGCTCACTTCGTTCGCATGTCCGGCTGGTACATGTCACCCTGCGCTCGCAGGACACTAGTATTTCTCTAACGCAAGGATTAAATTTAAATAACTCTCCTCCCTCAATTAATTGTTTTGGTGGGGTCAGCCTTATGAGTAACCTAGAGCTAGTTAATGCAATTGTAAAGAAATCCAGCGACGAATTCTACACCCCTATGCCGCGTGGCTACAAATCCGGCAAAACCAAGTTTGTGATAATTACAGGTTCCGTGATGAGCGGAATCGGAAAAGGCATTACGACTTCCTGCATTGCAAAGCTATTGGAAGACCGCGGTTTAAAAGTAGAGCCAATGAAACTTGAAGCCTATCTGAACGTTGACGCAGGAACATTAAACCCTTACCGCCACGGAGAAGTATTTGTTTTGGATGATGGAAGCGAAACTGACATGGATTTGGGCAGCTATGAACGCTTTTTGGACAAGCAGTTAAGCGGAGACCACTTTGTCACAAGCGGCCGCATTTACCAAAAAATAATTGAAAAAGAACGCCGCGGCGAGTATTTGGGCCGCGATGTCCAGTTCATTCCCCATGTTACAGGGGAAGCGAAAAAAATTTTGCGCGACATTGCGGTTAAAACAAAAGCCGACGTTGTATTGGTTGAAATTGGCGGAACAGTCGGAGACTACGAAAACCTTTTCGCAATGGAGGCAATCCGCGAGCTGATTTACGAGGAAGGAAAGCAAAACGTCTGCTTTGTCAACGTGACCTACATAATGGAGCCGCCGAGCGTTGGGGAATTCAAAACCAAGGCAGCGCAAATGGGAATAAAACGCGTAATGGAACTCGGAATAATGCCTGACCTCATAATTTGCCGCAGCGAAAAACCCATAACCGAAAAAGTGAAAGAAAAGATTTCCTTGTTTGTGAATGTTCCAGTTGAAAGGGTTATCGGCGCGCACAACGTTGACAACATTTATTCTCTCCCGCTTTTTTTGAGAAAACAGGGCGTTGACTCCGCAATCCTTTCCTCGCTTTGCCTGGATAAAAAATTCAAGTTAAACGGCAACAAGAAACTCATTGCCTGGACTGACAAATGTGTTGTCAAAAACCCGAGAAAACACATCACTATCGGCATTGCCGGAAAATATTTGGGCTTGAATGACGCCTACATCAGCATTTTGAAGGCCTTGGAGCACTGCGCCGGAGAACTTAAAGTTAAAATTAACGTTAAATGGATTGACACTACTGACATTGAGGAAGGCAAGAAAAGCGTTGAACTGGAAATGAGCAAAGTTGACGGCCTGATTGTTCCCGGTGGTTTTGGCTCCCGCGGAATTGAGGGCAAAATCGCCTGCGTTAAGTACGCCCGCGAATCAAACATTCCTTTTCTCGGCTTGTGCCTGGGTTTTCAAATGGCTGCAATTGAATTCGCGCGCAATGTCTGCGGTTTAAAGAACGCCAACAGCACTGAAATTAACCCTAAAACCCCTCACCCTGTTATCTGCATTTTGCCGGAACAGCAAAAGCTTTTCGGGTTAGGAGGCACTTTGCGTTTAGGCGGCCATAATGTTTTGGTTTCAAAGAATTCCCTGGCTTTCAAGCTTTACAAAAAATCTTTGGTGAGGGAGCGCTTCAGGCACCGCTTTGAAATGAACCCAAAATACATTAAAACAGTGGAAAAAAAAGGCTTAAAGTTTTCCGGGCGCGCACCAAAGGAAACCATTATGCAGATTTTGGAGCTGCCCTCGCATAAATTCTTCATTGCCTCGCAATTCCACCCTGAATTCACTTCCAGGCCGACAAAACCAAACCCGTTGTTTTTGGGGTTCACTAAGGCGTGCATCTAATTGTAGCCAATTTTTACAATACGTTTAAAAATTGTAGCCACCCAAATTATTAGTATGTTTGTAGAGGTTCGGAAAGCAAAAGACAGGAAAAAATACTATTTGGTGCACTCGTTCAGGCGTGGAAAAAAGGTCAAAAAGATTAGGCGCTATCTGGGTATTAATCTGGGAAAGGAAGAGCTTGAAAAAACCAGAAAAATTGTTGAACAGCAAATTCTGCATAGAATTAATGTTTTAAAGAAAATAAGCGATCCGTTGCTGGAAGTTTTGTCAGAGGAAGAAATTCAGAAAATTAAAGAGCTTCAGGCGGCAAAATCCTTCAAAATATTCCGCCTGTCCGAAGAGCAGTGGCAAAGGTTCTCGGAGCTATTCACTTACAACACTAATGCAATCGAAGGCTCGGAATTAAACCGAAGGGAAGTCAAAGAAATTCTGGAAAAAGACAAGTGGCCGAAAGACAAAAGCAGGGAAGACATTTCCGAGGCATATGGTGTGCAAGAAGCGATAAAATTTACCAGGCAAACAAAAGAACACATTTCAAAAGAGCTTATTCTGCAAATCCATAAAATAATATTTGAGAACTCCAAGCTATTTGCGGGAAAATTGAGGGAAAAAGGAATCAACGTAGTGGTGACGGGTGGCTTGGGCAACATAGTGCATCAGGGCGCGCCGCCAGAAAAAGTCCCTGAATTGCTTAAAGAGCTTGTCAAGTGGTATAACAAATGCAAAAACAAATATCCCCCAATATTGCTCGCGAGCGTTGTCCACAACCAGTTTGAAAACATTCACCCATTCCAGGACGGAAATGGCAGGGTCGGCAGAATCCTGATGAACAATATTCTCTTAAAACACGGTTTGCCGCCGGTAAACATTGACTTGAAAAACCGCAAAAAATACTACCGATCCCTGCAAGAATACGAGAACAACCATAACATCAGGCCAACCATTGAATTGCTGCTTGAGGAATACAAAGCGCTAAGAAAAAAACTAAAGGTGACCACAAAATAGCAATGCGTGGTCACCCGCGCAAGCGGGTAGAAAAAAGGCGCGTTTAATCAATCGGCCCGTCGTAAATCGATTTTTTTCTCTTATTCCAGAAAAACAATCCAACCATTGCCGCTGCCACTACAAACGCCAATGCAATCAAAAAATTGCTGTTTTTCCTTAAAACAAACAGGCCAGTTGTAACCAATCCCTCGCTTTCCCCGCTGCCTGAATTTTGTGCCTGCATTTCCGCCTGCTGTTTGAGCATTTCCTCTTCTTTTGCCTTATCGCTTTCCGCTTTTAACGCGCTTAAATCCGTGCTTGCCGTTGAAAGCATTGCCTCCAGTTCCTGCACTTTTCCCTGCAAGTAATCCACGTCCTCGTTTCTTTGATTCATTCTATCCATTAAAACCCCGTTGTCCACGTTTGTGCTTGTAATGCTTGTCCTTAGCTCTTCAATGTTTGCTTCCGCGCCTGAAATCCTCTGCTCTAGTGAATCTTTTTCGCTGCTTGCCATGGGCTCAAAGACTTCAATTGAGGCGCTGTCCTCTTGCTTTAATTCTCCTGAGTTATAGGTTTTGGCGTTAACTGAATGGCTTCCAGTGCTTAAACCCATGCCTGAAACGTATAAGGTTAAGCCTGAATTGCTTGCCGGCTCTGAGTCAAAAGTGAAGGCATCCAGTACAAGCGCTCCGCTTTTTGTTACCTGCCCGTTTGCGTAAACCGTTGCAATTTCGCTTCCATCCAATAAAACCACGGTTTTTTCAAAGGAATCAGTTGCATCCAATGCAATGGAAAAACTCCAGTTTGCCCCGCTTGGAAGCTTTTGCGGGGCATTTATTGTGGCTGCATTGGCAATTGAAGCCAATAACACGATTAACCCCATGGCAAGTAAATGCTTTTTAAATGCTTTCATGGAAAAGATATGAATTAAACTACTATAAAATTCTATTGGTGAAATAACTTGGGTTCTAGGGCTAAAGACACTTCGCGCTTCAAAAAAACAAAGGCACGCCAGCGCTGGAAGTGGAAGAAAAAGAAAATGCGCAGAAAAAAGCGCAAAAAGAAGTACTTGAGAGAAAAGGCACGCGCATAAAGCTGATTGCCTGGCCTTTTGCTTTAACCCGGTTAAAGCAGTTTTTTAATTTTGCTTATTCCAAAAAGGCGGCCATGAGCGCCATTAAATGCAAATGCAAAAAAGACCTAAAACAACAGGCCTTTGCTTTCGGAAATAATTTGCCCTGGTTTTGTAAGTTCTTCTTGAAGCGCCCTGAAGACAACGGCCTCTTTTGTTGGTGTTTTGAATATGATTTCGCGGCCTCCGTCCAAAATTTTTCTTTGGGAAAAAGGAATGCGTTTTTTTGCCAATTCTTTTCCTAATCCAATTTTCCAGTTGCCGCCAACATCCTCGTTCAGATAAGCGTATTTTTTGTAGAAATAATATGCCATGACGTTTCCTTTGAATGTTACAAGTACCGCTGTGGGAGTTTTTTCCCGCAGCTTTTTGTCTTGCAGAAAAAGCTCAATCATTTGGTTGTGAATCGCTCTTGACCCGCTGGAGTCGCCATGACCCAAGCAACAATAAATATGGCTGTTTTTGATTGCCAGGCAAATTTGGTGATAGCTCCATTTGTCGTACTCCAGCAAGCGTTCTTTCTTCGGTCTTGAAAATCTTAAAGGATACAAGTGAACAGTGATTTTTTTGTCTGTTGACTTCATTACGCCAATTATTTCTTGGGCGTGAACAAACTCAATTTTTTCATGAGGAACGCGCATAATTCTCGTTAAATCGTAAATGTTTTGCAATGAAAAATTTTCAAGATTCACAAAAACCATCTTCTCATTAAATTCCAAGCTTTTTGCACAGCTGGCAGGTGCATTGTTTTTTTCTAATTCCTTATAGCGTATTACATTGGTTTTTTTGCTCTGGAGGTCACCTGCAATTTTTCCTTCAGCAATCCAGCCTTTTCCATAAGGCGACCATTTAAATAGGCTTTTGCATTTACTTTTAATATTAAAGTATTTATAAAAGCTTTTTAACCTTAACGGTAGCTCATATGTTAAAAAACTGGCGCGCAGGGGGAATATTTATGGACAGCAATTTTTTATCCTTGTTGGAAGAATCTAAGGCGCTGAATTCAAGTGTTTTTTCCTTGATTAGGCTGCAGTTGCTGTCAAGCATTGCTGGCTTTGGCGAAGACGGAATTACATACCGCGAATTGAAAGCAACCCTGCAGGTAACAGACGGGGCGCTTTACACGAACCTTAAAGCATTGGAAGGAAACGGTTATATTAAATCACAAAAAATCATTCTTGAGGGTAAAAACTTGGATTCTTACAAAGTTACTTCAGAGGGGCAACAGGCCTGGGAACAGATAAAAAATTGGCTGAAAAAATTTGTTGAATGCGGGGTGAAAGAATGAATTTGGATAAGGTGATTGCTTGCTTTAAGGAATTGGGTTTCACGCCAGTAGTTGATGAATTTGCGGATAGACTGATTATTCAGAAATCAGTTTATTTATTAGACTTAAAGGGCATTAAAACGGGATTTAATTTTAACTTGTATATGCGCGGCCCTTACTCCAAAGAATTAACCGACCAGATTTATGAAAATAAAACAAAGGTTCAGAATCTTGACTGTTCTTCAAACATTTCAAAAAGTGAAACAAAATTCCTTGAAGAATTCAGAGAAGTTTTCGGCGAACTCAAGCCAAGCATTTTGGAAGTCGCGTCAACCTATTCTTTTTTCGCTTTTGAAGAGAAACAAGACCCGATAACCGCTTTAAAGAATGTAAAAAAAATGAAGTCATTCTATTCGGAACCGCAGATTGCCATCGGCATCTCTAAAGCAAAAGAATTCCTGTTCAGGCCAAGCGAAAAAGACCTCGCGGATTTAAGGCAGGAATTAAAGCCCTGGCAGGAAGCATCAGCGAAAACCATTCGAGGATAGTTTTCAATGAAAAAAGGCGAAATCTGGATTGTAGACCTAACCGACGGCAAAGGCCACGAACAAAAAGGAGAACGCCCAGCCATTGTATTGGGCCAGGCTAACGGCTTGGCAATTGCCGTTCCGTTGACGGCTAACCCGGATTGCGCGCGGTTTTCCTTCACCGCGCTAATAGAAAAAAACTCTGAAAACGGGTTGACAGCCGACAGCATTGCACTAGTATTTCAAATCGTTTCATTGGATGAAGTGCGCTTCAAGCGCAAAATCGGCGTTGCCTCCAAAGAAAAACAAAGCACAATAGAAAAACTCGTATTGGATCTGCTGAAAATAAACCTTTCTCAAAAATAAAAACAACCCTTTCACGCTTCAAAAAACCCCTCTCCCGGTTTTCACTGAAAAACCAAAAAAAAACCCCGCGCGCGCTGCTAGCAGCTTCCAAAACAAAAACCAATAAATACTCCTTGCCCTATTAACTCTTTATGCTAAAAAGGAAAGGCGGCCTTGGCAAGTTCCCTCCCCTAGAGGAAATGTCCGCTGCCCAGTGGGATACTGTCGCAAGAAGGAAGCTTATTTTTGACATTGTGACTCGTGCCGGGGAACGGGATGCAGGCAGAATAGCAGTGGCGCTTAATCACGCAGGATTTAGTGGCATTACACCAAGCCAGGTCAAGAGTGAGGTGGTTTCATTGCGTAGAGCAGTGCACAAAAGGAATCGCGGGGGATTTACCCCTCGCTTGGATTTCACTCACGTGAGAACGCTAAGCACTGCGCAAAGGCGAGCTATTGCGGAAGAAATCCTCATTAAGGTGAGAATGCCGGAATCAAAGCAGGCTAAAACAGAAACCCCTGCAGGAATACTCCCCGGGAACCGTGCTGAAAATCCAATCAAAGAAACAGGTTTGACGGCAAAGGCGGCAGGAGTCACAGGCACAACTGCCCAAAAATCTATTGCAATGCAAAAGCCAGGGCCTGTGCTTGAAAAAAAGGAATTTTTAATGTCTGAAAAATCGCGAAAGAAAGCCAGAAAAGAAGCCCAGGTGCCTGTGCCTCTTTCCAAAAAAAAGGTCGGCAGCGAAGAACTTATTGGGCTTTACAAGGACTATATAGGGAAAAAAAATCCATTATATCTGCGCCAAGCCATTATCAACGGACAAATGGTTATTCCTTCAGGCGGCATACTCAAGGTAGTCCAGTTAACAGAAATACGCAGGTCGGCATTCATGCATGAACTGCATGGAACAGGGCTTCTTGAAGGACTCTAACCTCAAATGGCCAGCGGTTCCGAAACCAATATATTTCCCTAAACCATAACTAATACATGCCAAAGAGTGGAAGGCCGTGGAATGTGCCGGAGTTCATCAGTCACCCTTTACGTTCTGTGGGCAGGTGGCGGGTTCACAGGCAGGTAATCAAAGGGCTTGAGGCAACAGGCAGAAAAAGAAAGTATTTCAAAAAGGCCATGCCTGTCATGGGCCGAATAGAAAAAGGCGAAGCTGAAGCCACCCGGTTGCTGAAGCATCTAGAGAAAACCACGGGAAAAGAAACCCTTAGCCTGTTGGGTGATGCAAGAACGCATCTAAAAAAACTGATTGCAGCATACGACGAAATAATCGGGCTTAACGAAAAAGAGCTTTCAGACAAGAAAACCCCTGAAAAAGGCAAGCCCCACATCAAGCAGGACATGCTGCTGTGGACCCAATACCGCCAAACCCGCAAGCATAACCCCCTTGCCATTGAAGAAAAAATCCGCCAGTCAAACTGATTACAAAAACGCGCAAAAAAAAAGGCAAAGAAAAAAAAGAAAAAATAAAGCCCAAGGCGGGGGCGGAATCCCCTGCAGCATTAGGCGTTTCAAAGCCGGTTAAACATTCGTTTCGGTTTCGTGGGTTATGCCCGCGTTTTATGCTGTTTTTTGTGGTTGTAACTGTAAAGCAACTTTGCCGGCATAGTTAACCCCGCAAAAAACATAACTGCCCGGATTTGTGGGGTTAACGAATTTATGCCCGCCGCAGGCCACTGGCAAGGTTTAAAAACTGTTGTTCACTTAATAATGAACAGTTCACTTTATAGTGAACAGGTGTTTTTTTGTGGATTTGAGTTCTGAGAAAACCTTTAAAATAATTGAATTTGTTTTGGGGGAAAAGGCTTTCACCCAAAGGCGGTTAAGCAGGGAACTGGCTGTTTCCATTGGCCAGGTTAACAAGGTTATTAACTGGCTTAAATTGAAGAATTTCGTGAAAAAGGAAGGCAATTCCTTCAGGCTTTCAGACCCCGCTGGAATCGTCACGGCTATCAGTTTTTTCAGGCACATGGGGCAATTGAAAATTTTAACCATTTCCCTGGGGCTTGGCAAAAACGAGGCTTTTGCGCGGCTTCCAAAAGAGGCGATTTTGTGCCTTGAATCCGCGCAGGACTTTTTTTCGCCTAATTTTGCAAGCAACAGGCTGTGCGTTTACGCCGGCGAAAAAACAGCCAAAAAAATCTCCGAGGCATTTGCGGGATTTGAAGGCAACCAGACGCAATTGCTTGCATTCAGGCCCATTCCAGCCGTCAAACCAGTGAAAAAAGGCAATCGACTGCTTACCTCTAAGGTGAGGACAGTCATTGACCTGGTTTGCGATGACAAGGCTTTTGCCGCAGACCCGTTGTTCAGGCAATTGTGGGGGTCAAAGCTTGGCTGAAGTGTTTTACGGCGAGGAAAGCACTGCCGCTTCGTTTAAAGAGCTGCTTAACTTCCTTAAATGGTGTGAAAAAAACCTTTCCGTAAACCCGTTCATTGTGGGCGGCTGGGCTGTTTTTGCTTTTGCCGGAAAGCAAAAATCGCTTGACGTGGACGTCGTATTCAAGTCAAGAAAAGAAATGGATAATGCAATGAACCGTTACTTCAAGGAAAACGGATTCCAAATTGAGGAATTCCACGACCAGCAAACCCACTTCGTTAAAATAGTGAAAACCCCTGTGGGGCTGGCTGAGATAAGGTTTGACTATTATTGCTTTGAAGACGAAAACAGGCTGGTTGAAAGCAACCAAGTAAGCGTTCCCTGGAGCCTGCTTGAAAAGAATTCAGTTGAAAAACAAATCAATGGCCTTAAAATGCGGCTGCCTTCCCCTGAACTCCTTTTGCTGTTCAAAGCCAAGGCTTTAAGGGACAGGCAGGCGTTTCTTGACGCGAGGGGCATCAGGATTGACGCAACAATCAGGGCGAGGACAAAATCAAAAATCCTCAAAGACAAGGCCGACATCAAAGACCTGCTTGAATCCGTTAAAATGAACCAAGCCAAAATCAAGGGACTCTTAAAACAAACGAACTTTTCAAAATACTTCGAACAAACAATGAAAGAAAAAAACGAATGAAAAAAACCCCTTTCCGCCAGGTTTTCACCGAACTGAAAAAAAACAACGCGAAAAACACACAAAGGGAAAGGGAAGAGAGGCACGCGCATAAAAAAAGCATGGTTCCAGCACAAAGAAGCGTTAGGGTGAGAAGAAGAGGGTGTAAATAGCCTGTCTGCTTTTAAATTTGCCCGGAAAAACGCTATAACTTTCTAAAAAAGCGTCATAGAAAATACGTGAAAGAGAAAACTGAATAAAGCAGTTTTTAAGGCTTTTTTACAAACAATAATTTGGTGTTGAAATTGATTTACAAAAAAGCCAAATCAATCATTAATTATAAGCCCTATGAAGAGTTCAAGGACATCTTTGTCGTAAGATTCAAAAAAGATTTAAAGCAAGCCGTAAATGGAAAATATTATTTTGAAGTCAAGATACAAGACGCTAACGGAGAAGCCATGCTAAAATACTGGGGGTCGGCTGACAAGGCCAAAGTAGAGGAAACGCTGAACTCAATAAACGCAGATAGCGTTATTTATGCCGAAGGAAAGACTTCGGAATTTAATGACAAGATTGACTTTAGCGTAAATGAAGGAAAACTTAAGATGCTAAGCGAAGGAGAATACAACCTTGGAGACTTTATCAGAACAAGCGAAAAAGACAATGAGGAAATGTTAACCGAGCTGAAGAAACATATTGCATCCATAAAAGACCCCGAACTAGCTAAAGTTCTAAATGCGTTTTTTTCAGACGCCGAATTTGTCGAAAAATTCAAGAAAAGCCCAGCCGCCATGTACATTCACCATAGTTGGGTTTCAGGGCTATTAGAGCATACCTTGACAGTTGTAAATATTTGCCTGGATGTTGCAAAGCATCACTCGGACTTAAACAGAGATTTTTTAATAGCCGGCGCGGTACTACACGACATCGGCAAAATAGATGAGTTTGCGGTTACAACCTTAATCAAAGTCACTGATAAGGGAAACCTGTTAAGCCACACTATTTTAGGATTACAAAATCTAACACAAACGTTAAACAAACTTGATATTTCGGATAACACAAAAACAAAGCTAACGCACATTCTGATATCCCATCATGGTTTAATGGAAAACGGCTGCCCCAAACCACCAATGACTCCCGAGGCATTGTTAATTGCAAAAGCAGATGACCTTGACGCAAGCCTTGTGGCCATGCTTGACCTTAAAAAAACCGCGCAAACAAAAGACTCATTCGCGCACAAAAAATATGTTGGAAGCGTATACCTGAAATAATACTCCTTAAGGGAAAGGAAAAGGGCGTAAAAGGGCACTAACCGGTTCTTTTTACCTAAATCCGCAGCGGCAATCTACTCCTTGCCAGAGTATTTAAACCCTTTTTGGCTAACAGATAGTTGATGAAGAAGGATTATTTCGTTCACAATGACATAAAAATTGTCAATGACGATGTGCTTTCTACGGATGCGATAGAGAAGAATAGCATTGATTTAATTGTTACTTCGCCTCCTTATAATCTTGACATTAAATATAACAGCCACAATGATAAAATATCTTATCCTGACTTCTTGGATTTTAGCAAGAAATGGCTTAGCCGCTGTTTTGATTGGCTAAAAGAGGATGGTCGTTTGTGTCTAAATATTCCTTTAGACAAAAACAAAGATGGACAACAAAGTGTTGGCGCAGATTTAACAAGCATTGCTAAAAAAGTTGGTTTCAAATATCATTCTACAATTATTTGGAACGAAGGAAATATTTCGAGGAGAACAGCATGGGGTTCGTGGATGAGTGCAAGAGCGCCGTATGTTATAGCGCCAGTTGAATTGATTGTGGTTTTATACAAAAAGGAATGGAGAAAAATAAGCGGTAGTGGAACGTCTGATATAGAAAAAAACGAGTTTATGGATTGGACCAGCGGAGTTTGGACTTTCAATGGAGAAAAAAGGAAAAAAGTTGGGCATCCGGCCCCATTCCCGTTAGAGCTCCCGCGCAGATGCATTAAACTGTTTAGTTTTGTTGATGATGTTGTTCTAGACCCCTTTTTGGGTAGTGGCTCTACTCTAATTGCAGCTTATTTGAATAAGCGTAAAGGAGTCGGAATCGAAATAGATAAAGTTTATTGCGAACTAGCAAAAAACAGATTATCTGAAGAAGCGCATATTTTCAATAAGAAATTAACTGAAGTTGAGATATCAAGCAGGTAGGGTGAATTGATGGATGATGGGCTAGAAAATAAATGGAAGTCGTTTGTTCAAAAACACAGCGATCTTGCGCATGGAAAAATTGACCAATTTCTAACCGATTTGGAAAAGGATTATAAAAACAAGAAAATAATGGAGTTTCAGGCCGCTGGCGCAGATTATTCAACTGCTGTAGGAAAGGCAAGGCAATCATGGGTGGCGTATGTTGGGGGTAGTCTTGAAACATTGATTCGCTTCATTGTTGAACCCGTTGCGCACGAACACGGTGCAAGAATTGTTAAAGGCAAAGAAATTCAAAACAGCAAGCTCAACGAAGAATATGATGTTGTACGCCGTAATTTACTCATACATTTTGATAAATATTCTTATCTGCCTGACGCGGACTTGATAGTCTATAGATATGAAAAAGAAAAAGGCTCAAAAATTTTGGTAATTCTGTCAGTTAAAAATTCTTTCAGAGAAAGATATACTGAAACACCGTACTGGAAACTCAAACTAGACCAAAGTAAAATTACAAAACCAATAAAAGTATTCATGGTAACCCCCGATAGAGATGATGAAATATCTTTTGATAAGAGACCGTCAAAAGCAAGGGTGATTCTTGAATACGAGCTTGACGGAGTATATATAGCAAAAAATAAAGGAGAGTTCGATTCAACAAACAAAATAGGAAATCTAAGCAATCTACTTGACGACCTGAGTAAGTTATTAAAGAAAGAGTAATGGTGCAAACAAGCGCTCATAAATAAGGCCGGAGAATTCAATGTGGGAACCCATTCTTCTCACAGTGGCCCCGTATTTATACAATCGTAATAGTATGATTTAGGCGTGTTTTCATACTATTGTAACAGTATGAACCGGACTCTATTTTTAGTGGATGATCTATCTGGTTTCACCCCAGCGCCTCCGCCGCGTTCACCCCTAACAGGAACACGAACGCGTATTTCGCTAATTTAATGCAATCCTCTTTCCTGCCAATGCGCCACAACAGGAGAATGTAAGCGAACGGAAGCCAGCAGATTATCTGCAAAAGCAAAGCGGAGGAGTGCATAAATAATCACATTATTCTATATAGAATATGGCACATAAAAGTTTATAAACCTATTCTATATAGAAAACTATTTGTGCCCGGCAAATTTGAGTTTAATGTAAAAATCCATAAAACAACCGACAAAAAGAAACTAACAAGCGGCGAAACCAAAACCTACGATTACGGCACAATCAGCATTAGAAGCCAAGAATTAGCCAAACACATAGGGAAAAAAGCAAAGGTAAATGTAGCTATTGAATAATTGTAGTTTTTATGAGAAAACCGCCGCGGATTATAACCAAACGCCAAAAGCAAAAAAGCCGGCCATTGAAACAGTGCTGAAAAAGGCGTTAGAAGGATTTGCAGAAAATTAGCACGTGCAACGTGTGTTATCTAAAAGTAAAGGCTAAAAAACCCCTGGGCAGATATATACATAGGCCATGACAATCAAAATCCTTGATTTGTTTGCAGGGGCAGCTGGTTTGTCACAGGGATTCGAGCTTGTCAGAGATAAACATGGTAATCCGGTTTTCGAATTGTATCGTGCAGCAGAAATAGACAAATATGCCTGTAAAACTCTCAGAAAAATTTATGGCGAAGATAAAGTTATAGAAGGGGACCTGACCGACCCGGAAATCCACAATAAAGTAATTAAGAAATGCAAAGGCAAAATAGATATTGTTGTAGGGGGCATTCCTTGCCAAAGTTTTTCATTAATCGGCCCAAGATCAGGATATGGGAGATATGATGCGCGGTTCAAAGATGACCTAAGAGACCATCTTTACAAGGAATTTTATAAAATTGTCGATGAACTAAAACCAAAAGTAATTGTCATTGAGAATGTTAAAGGAATCCTGTCAAAAAAGGATATTTCTGGAAGAAAAATAATTGATAAAATAATTGAAGACTTCGAAAAAAATTACAATTTGCAAAACGAAACAGGAAAAAAATATTCCTTGGTAAATGCTGCAAATTTTGGCGTGCCGCAAAAAAGAGAACGAGTAATAATTATTGGAGTATTAAAGGATTGGAAGAAAATAGCGGTTCCCTCTCTGAGACGAACTCACTTTGATCCGAAAACAGAAAATAGTATTGAGCTGAGTGCAAAGGGGTTATTACCCTATGTCACATTGTATGAAGCAATAGGTGACCTGCCAAAAGTAAAGCCAAAAAAAACAGGAACAGGGTTGTCTAAAAAAATTAAGAAAACTATCGCAAAAGAAAATGAAATTGTGTATAGTGGTGAAGAAAAAATGCCTTTTAATAAAAAAGATTTTATCAATTACAAAAATAGCTTGAGCCAGAGCGGTAAATCTTTTTTTGAATTTATCCGACCAAACGGTTATCAATTTATAGATTATCATATTGCAAGAAGCCAACAGCCCTCTGACATTAAACTATTTGAAGCGATGCTTCCGGGTGAGACTGCCGGTCAATTCATGAAAAGATGTCCAAAACTAGCAAAGAGGTTAATAAAATATGGAATGAATTCGTTCCTTGATAAGTACCGTAAGCAGAAACCGAATGAGCCAAGCACAACTATTTTTGCGCATCTAGAAAAAGATGGAAACCGATTTATTCACCCAGAGCAAGCGAGAACATTTACTGTCAGAGAAGCTGCAAGAATTCAATCTTTTCCTGACCATATTCCTTTTGAAGGCCCTATCAGCAAGAAATTCAAACAAATTGGAAATGCTGTGCCGCCTTTATTGTCATTCAATATAGCAAAAAGTATTATGCTGGTGTTTTAATGAGAAAAAGATTCTTGTCATTCAAATTTTCAGGTAAGCTTGCAAGATTACTTGGAAGGGAATCTGTAAGCAGCCCTACAATAGCCCTCTTTGAATTGATAAAGAACTCCTATGATGCTGACGCAAAGAACGTGCAAGTTGTGTTCTCTCTGCCTAGCGATAGTAAAGAACAGTATATAGAGGTAATTGATGATGGGTGTGGGATGACTCTATCAGAGTTTAAGAAAAAGTGGATGGTCGTTGGCACTGATGATAAAGAGATTAGTCCGAAAACACAAAATGGCAGGAGAAAAGTAGGAGAAAAAGGGCTTGGAAGATTTTCTATTGAACGTTTAGGGAAAGTTTGTGAAATAATTGCCCAAAAAAATAACTACCAAGACAGATTATCTATCAAAATTAATTGGAACGATTTTGAAAAACAGGGGATTACATTTGACAAAATAAAACATACGGCGGTATTAACCAAATCAAATGATAATTGGCATGGATTCCGCATCATAATTCGAGGGTTAAGGGATAAATGGACAAAAGAGATGGTAGAGGACTTTGTCGACGAAGTCAGCATATTAAACCCCCCAAAAGAAATCGGCCAAGACTTTGTGATTAATGTAATATGCACAGAGCATATGATCCACATCAAAAACGCGGATAATTACCTTTTTGATGAATACCGTTACAAATTCAACTCAGTATATGATGGCGAATCGAAAATAAAATACAAAATAGAGGGCAAATCAAGGTATGCGGGGGATAAAGATGAAAGTATAAAACATAGTAGTGCAATAAGCATAGGGCCGCTCTCTTGCGGTAAACTAAGTTTTGTGCTTTATTTTTACCCTTTGGGTTCTGGAGACGAAAGATTTTATCCTGAACCTTTAAGAAAACAAATTAGTAATGATCTGAATACTGCGGCAGGAGTAAAGATTTACAGGGATGGATTTAGGGTAAAACCTTATGGCGATGCAGGAAATGACTGGCTAGAATTAACCTACAAGAGACTTCATATAAGGAATATCAAATACCCTGACAACAATCAGATTATTGGTTTCGTAAAGATAAGCAGAGATAAAAACGACCTACTAATCGATACAACTACAAGGGAAGGCTTAATCAAGAACGAAGCTTACAAAGAAATGATTAAGTTCCTTGAAAAATCACTATGGGCATTTGCGACATTTAGAAATAGTATTGAGAAAAAAGAGTCTTCTAAATCGGCTAGAACAATTAACAAACAAAAAAGAGAGATTACTGACCTAATAGAAAAATCAAATTTGGCAAGAGAAATGAAATCAAAACTGAAAACTGTTGTGCAAGACCTAGTTAAAGAAGCAAAACAGGAAATAGATAATGAAAAAGAACAAAAAGACTTGTACAGAAATCTTGCGACACTTGGAATAACGGCCGGTTATTCATCCCATGAAATCAGGCCGTTAATAGGAAGAATGCGAACACAACTAGATTTTTTAAAGGAGTTTAAAGGATTTTCTGAGGGCCCGGAATACACAAAAAGAATATCCAATATCTCGGAGATACTTGAAAAGAACGAGCTCTTTGTTGACTTACTAATAGGTTATATAAAAAAAGACAAACGAAAAATCAAGATTGTTGACTTGCTTTCAGTTGCTAATTATTTATTTAATCACTTCTCGTTTATCTTGGACAAATTTGGGATTAAATACGCCATTGAAAATAAGCTAAGAAACAACAACTACAAAATGTTTAGGATCGATTTTGAATCAATATTGACAAACATGATTCTCAACTCTATTTACTTTCTGAAACATAAGAATCCCCGAGAAAGAAAAATTAAGTTGGAATTTAGCGAAAATACAAAAAATATCTTTGTAAGGTTCCATGATTCAGGAATTGGAGTCCCCTCCGAAAACCGAGATAAAATTTTTGAACCTTTATTTACAACGAAAGAAAATAACGAAGGGACAGGACTAGGCCTCACAATAGTAAAAGAATTAATGGATTATTACGGGGGCAGTGTTACTGTTGAAGAGCCAAAATTAGAGGGGCTATCTCTTTTACTGTGCTTCCCAAAGAGGGACTAAATGACTAAAGTAATGATAATCGATGATGACAAAGAATGGGCTGCGGATACAGCAGAATATTTGAGAAAGCAAGGGCTCGAGGTGGTAACTCAAACAGATTCTTCAAAGGGGATCAAGAAGGTTATCCACGAGTTTTTTGATGTACTAGTTATTGATTATAAACTTGTTAACGACAAAAATAAAGATGACGGAGTAGGCGTAATTGATAAAATCAGACAATCTAATCTGCTTGTACCTATAATTTTTTGCAGTGGTCAATTGGAAAAATCAGAGAACATGGGGGATATTCTTATTGATTCAATAAAACTCGGAATATCTGACTACTTTAGTAAAAGTAAATCTGCAAATGAGCTTTTGAAATTAATACAAAAGTGTATTGACCTAAAAACAGACAGCATATTATCAACTTATGAATCATGGTACCGGAAAATCAAAAACAAAAAAACCCCAGTTATAGTAAATTCAAATGGTGATAAATACACTCCTGCCAAAATTATTGATGAGATTAAAAAGGGGACGCCACTTGGAATTAAACTAAGAAAAGACTTGGCTAAATTTGCTTTAAAGGTGCTAAACTAATGGGCTATATAGTAATAAGGCCAATATATGATCCCGCTACTGATTTTGCACAAACACTCGCCTCTCAAATAATAGAAGCATTAGAAAAAAAGGAAATTAAACCTAGAGATTATTATTATAAGGATGCGACTAAAAAGAAGATTCACAAATTTCTTTTAGACCGCAGGAATGGCCCCTCGGCAATTTTCGGTTTTGGTCATGGGGATCGAAGAACTTTCTATGGGCATAATGAGGAACCAATATTTACTTGTAACCAAACTTCTAACAAAAAGATATTTTTTGGAAGTTTTTTTTATTTATACTCTTGCAATTGTGGAAAAGAGCTTGGAAAAAAAATAGTGGACGCTGGAGGAAAAGGTTTCTTGGGTTATGTCGGTATTGTTTGTTACCACCCGAGAAATCCATTACCAATTATTCGAAGTGCAAATAAAGGAATCTTAGCCATGATAAAAAAAGGATGTAGTTTGAAGTCTGCTTATGACATAACAATCAAAGCATATGGTGAGGAGATCAAAAAAGCAGAAAAATCTAAAAAATTCTGGCTTTATGAGACATTAAAAACTAACAGAGAAAATTTTGTTAAATATGGAAGAGATAGATTTTTTTTGTCAACCATTGCATAATTCTTTTATAAAAGATTCCTATGACTGATGTTCTGTCAAAGCAGCAAAGAAGCTACAACATGTCTCAAATAAGGGGCAAATGGACTCGTCTAGAAAGAGTTGTGCATAATTATCTGAAAAGTAATAAAGTCAGGCATACAATGCATCCTCCCTTGCTTGGAAACCCGGATATTTTTTTGCGCGACCACAACACAATCATTTTTTTAGACGGCTGTTTCTGGCATAAGTGCCCAGATTGTTTTCAGAAACCACAAACAAACGTGGAATTCTGGGAAAAAAAAAATCAAAAGGAATGTTTTAAATGATAAAAAAATCAGCAAAGCGCTAAAAATGAAAGGCTACAGAGTGGTAAGAGTCTGGGAATGTGAGTTGAAACGTAACTTTGAAAAGGCCTTTGGAAAATTATTTAATAAGAGAATCAAAAATGGAAGTAAAAGTGCACATAAGAAAGGGCGAAAAAAACAAAAAGTTTCTTAAAATAGTTCAGGAAACAGCTGCTGCGCTAAAGACTCTGCCTCCTGAAGGAAGGGTAAAGGAACGACTTCTGAAGACACTTAGGTCAGACAGATCAAACTTGGGTGCCGCTTGGCAGGATGGTGATGACTTGCAAAATATTCTTGGCAAGAACTCTGGTCATCGCTTTGACATTTACAATTGGAATACAAAAACCGCAATTGAAATTGAGGAAAGTGAAGTCAAATATATCTGGAAAGATTTTGTAAAGTTGGTTATAGGAAAGCGGAGGAAGCGTCTTGAAAATGCAATATTAATCTGCCCATTAAGCTATAAGGGAAAAAGTATGAAAACACCAGTCCCGTTCTTCTCCACTGCAATAAATATTTCTAAATTTATGTCAGATTTACTCTGGATGGAAAATCTTGCAATAATAGGATATAACAAATATGAGTCAAAATAGATGTCTAGCGAGTTAACGATTTAGTCGGGATTTTTTAAACAGATTGCCTATTTTAACTTTTTAAACACAGGCCTATGCTTTTAGGTTATTAAACAAGGCTCCCCTCGGCGAAACCTTTTTAAACGGGATAAGGACTATAGTATATAGGCATAATTTTTCAAAAACACCAGTTTTCTAACGTAAGGAGTGTTTTAAGTGAGGGTTCGCCTTTGCTTAAATTGTTGCCGAATAGCGCGCTGGATTAACCCAATTTTTCAGCGAGCGAAATGGTTGGTTTGTGCGATAGCGCGAGCCGTGCCATTGATTGCATTGAATTAATCGAATTCAATGCGCTGCATCGAATTTGTAGAGGCCTTTCAAAGCTTCTGCGTCTGCATCGCATTGGATTGCGGTTACGTGAACGCCAGAGTTTTTTTTGGCGCGATGAAGGCATTTGAGTTGGACAAAGAAAAACAAAAATTTTCTTTGTAGTGAAAATTTGAATTGAATGCATTGGGAAATTCAGGAAAAGAAAAAAAATTTCCAAAAATTTTCGAATGAAGTTGATTCAAAAAGCCAATTCCACGAATGAAGTAATCAAAAGCTGTTGCGGTATCACACTGTGTTAGTTGAGGAATCAACGTAACCGAATTAATTCCAGCTGATCCTGCTGGCGGGTACTGCTATCGGAATTCGATTAAGCCATGCAAGTCTGAGAATCCAAGCCATGTTGGGTTCTGGCATACGGCTCAGTAACACGTAGCCAACCTACCCTTTAGAGGAGTAAAACCCGGGAAACTGGGCATAATGCTCCATGCGCGAAAAAAACTGGAAGGTTTTTTCGCTGAAAAGAAATGCATACATGCTGTGCATTCTCGCTTTAGGATGGGGCTGCGGCGGATTAGGTTGTTGGCGGGGTAACTGCCCACCAAGCCGAAGATCCGTACGGGCCTTGAGAGAGGGAGCCCGGAGAAGGGTACTGAGACAAGGACCCTAGCCCTACGGGGTGCAGCAGGCGCGAAACCTCTGCAATGCACGAAAGTGCGACAGGGGAATTCCGAGTGCTTGCTCTGCAAGCTTTTGCCAAGTATAAAAAGCTTGGCGAATAAATGGGGGGTAAGATACGTGCCAGCCGCCGCGGTAATACGTACTCCATGAGTGGTACTCACTAATATTGGGCTTAAAGCGTTTGTAGCCTGTTCAACAAGTCTCTGGTGAAATCTTTGCGCTTAACGCAAAGAAGTGCTGGAGAAACTGTTGGGCTCGAGGCCGGAAGACGCCAAGGGAATTTCCGGGGTAGCGGTGAAATGCTATGATCCTGGAAGGACCACCAGTAGCGAAGGCGCTTGGCGAGAACGGACCTGACGGTGAGAAACGAAAGCTGGGGGAGCGACCCGGATTAGATACCCGGTTAGTCCCAGCCGTAAACGATGCGGACTAGGTGTCCTAGTTCCCAAGAGGAATAGGGGTGCCGAAGCGAAAGCATTAAGTCTGCCGCCTGGGGAGTATACTCGCAAGAGCGAAACTTAATGGAATTGGCGGGAGCGCACTACAAGGGGTGGATGCTGCGGTTTAATCGGACACAACGCCAAAAAACTTACCAGGGGCGACAGCAGGATGATGGACAGTCTGAAGGGCTTTCCTGACACGCTGAGAGGTGTTGTATGGTCATCGTCAGCTCGTACTATGAAGCGTCCTGTCAACTCAGGCAACGGGCGAGACCCATGCCCTTAGTTGCGACTGCGGGATTTCCCGCGGGCACTCTAGGGGGACTGCGAGGGCAACCTTGAGGAAGGAGTGGGCTACGGTAGATCTGTATGGCCCGAATCTCCTGGGCTACACGCGGCATACAATGGTTAGGACAATGAGTTTCAAACCCGAAAGGGCAAGGTAATCCCATAAACCTAACCTCAGTTCGGATTGAGGGTTGAAACCTACCCTCATGAAGTTGGAATCCCCAGTAATCGGAAGTCACTATCTTCCGGTGAATTAGTCCCTGCGCTTTGCACACACCGCCCATCAAGCCAGTTGAGTGGAGCTTGGATGAGTTTCAGTTCTCAGGATTGAAACGATTCTAAGTTTCGCGAGACGGGCTAAGTTGTAACAAGGTGTCCGTAGGGGAACCTGCGGACGGATCACCTCCTTCAAAATTTTGGGAAAAATGCAGGGTGCTTCGGCACCCTGCGTCTTTTCCTGAACCCAAAAATGCACTCAATTCAAAAAAAACTCAAAACTCAAATGCTTTCAAAAAAGGTGAAATTTTTTTTCGCGGTTGCAACTGGCAGAAAAACTGCTTGGCGAAAAACGGCTATTCAGCCTTGCACTGCGCTGGGCTGATAGATCAGTTGGTAGATCGCCTCGTTTGCAACGAGGAGGCCGGGGGTTCGAGCCCCCCTCAGTCCAAAAACCTTTTCTTTGGGAAAGAAAAGCTTTACCAAAAGAAACGAAAAAATTTCACCGTTACAAAATTTTTGCTTATCAAAAATCTTGCTTGGCAAGGCGATCTTCGGATTCTTGCCCGGCAGGAAAATTAATTTGGTAGGACACCGCAAAGAGTTTTTCTTTACGGGAAGGCTTTACAGGAAAAAACAGGGTTTCCTTTTAAGGATTCGTGTTTTTCTGTGGGCGTGCATTGGAAGGAGATCAGGATAACAATTCAGCGAGTTTTTTTAGCCGAATTTGTTGCCTAGTGTATGTAAAAGTACACGCAAAGAAAGAGTTCTTACGCCGTTTAGTGGATAACTTGGCTCAAGTGTCGAGGAAGGGCGTAGCAAGCTGCGAAAAGCCCAGGCGAGCCGCACGCAGGCATTGAACCTGGGATACCTGAATTCATCGCGTCCCTTTACTGGGATTCGATGGGGAGACGCAGGGAATTGAAGCATCTTAGTACCTGCAGGAAAAGAAATCAATAGAGATGCCGCTAATAGGGTCGACCGAACGCGGTGAAGGGCAAACTGAATCCCGTAAAGCAATTTACGGGAGATGTGGTGTTGGCCCGGGTACAGGCTTGAAGGCAGAGCAGAAGTCAACTGGAAAGTTGCGCTACAGAGAGTGAAAGCCTCGTAAGCGAATGCCTTTAGGGCTGATTCCCGGAGTCCAGGAGTATAATGCATCGGATGTTGCGTTAGAATTTGGGGGTCATCATCCCCTAACCCTAAATACTTCTTGAGACCGATAGTGAACTAGTACCGTAAGGGAAGGTTGAAAAGTACCCTTAACAGGGGTTGAAAAGCGCTTGAAACTAAACGGCTACAGTCAGGCAAGGCGTGAAAGGGAAGAGGCTTTGCGAAGCGAGTGCCCGAGAGGGTACAAGCGAGTGAAGCGGATCCAGCGTTTTGCCGTTCGTCATGAAGCACGAGCTGCGGAGTTTGCGGGAGTGGCGAGGCTAATCAGGTCAACTGAGAAGCCGAAGCGAAAGCAAGTACGCGTAACGCGCAAGCGCCAGGCGTAGAGTCTTAAAGGGCTCAAGTCACTGCTGTAAGACCCGAATCCAGGGGATCTACTCGTGGACAAGGTGAAGTCTCCCTTCCGGGAGACGGAAGCCTGCAATCGGTTCTAGTCTATCTGTTCGAGTGATCTGTGAGTAGGAGTCAAATGCCATTCGAACCTGGTGATAGCGGGCTCCTGTCGAATTATCCCTTAGGATAGCCTGGCTCGAGAAGGGCTGCGGTGTAGAGATACTGATTAAAAAGTACTGGGCCGAGAGGTCTAGCTTTTTTGTCAAACTCCCAATCCGCTGCCTTCGAAGAAGGCCAGAGTAGGGGGCACCGGGTAAGCTGGTGTTCCTAGAGGGAAAGAACCCTGACTTTGGTTAAGGCCCCTAAATGCTGATTAAGTGTTACAGAAAAGAGTCTTCATCCTAAAACAGTGGGGAGGTTGGCTTAGAAGCAGCCACCCTTTAAAGAAAGCGTAACAGCTCACCCACCTAGGTTGAAGGCCTTGAAGATAATCAGGGCTCAAATCAGCTGCCGATACCAAAGGGTTCCCGTTGAACGGGAAATTCAGTAGACAGGTGCTGTGGCTGGGCGGAAGCAAGGTGGGAACATCTTGTGGACCGGTTACAGATATGGATCGCAGGGCTAGTAATAAGCAAGAAAGATGAGAATTCTTTCCGCCGAAAGGGCAAGGGTTCCTTAGCGCTAATCGTTAGCTAAGGGTTAGTCGGTCCTAAGCCAGCCCGTAGTCCGGTGCTGGCAAAAGGGAAACAGGTTCATATTCCTGTACTGCATTAATACGTTTTTCGGCAACGATAGTCTCGTTTCCAACGCTTTGGGCTAGGTGGAGCAAGCTTGTCTGCTTGCTTAAAGGGAATAATTCTTCGGAGAGCCGTTATGGCGAGAAAGAGAATAAATCCCTGAACAGAAGCAATTTTCCGCCAAGGCCTGGAGCCCGTGAAAAGGGAACGGGAAAGGATTTAATGCAACCGTACCAAGAACCGAGAAAGGTGCCCCTGGCTGAAAAGGCCAAGGCGTCGCTGGGTAACGGACCTAAGGGAATTCGGCAAAATAGCCCTGTACCTTCGGTATAAGGGGTGCCTCCATTTGAATAAAGTGGAGGTCTCAGTAACAAAGGGAGTCCGACTGTTTACTAAAAACGTAGGTGACTGCCAGCCCGGAAGGGTGTGTATAGTCACCGACTTCTGCTCACTGCCAGTACGTGAAATCCCCGTTCAAGGGGCTTAAGCGCTGGTGAAGAGCGGGCCTAACTCTGAGGCTCTCACGGTAGCGTAATACCTTGTCGGTTTATTGCCGACTTGCACCAAGGAAGTAACGAGATTCCCACTGTCCTTAGGTTCGGCCAGATGAACTCGCCATGGGGTGAATACGCCCCAGATCTCCAACGGGAAGAGAAGACCCCACGGAAGTTTACCACAATCTGGTGCTGTAATATAGTTTTTAATGTGGAGCGTAGATGGGAGCCACCGAAGCAATTTCGCTAGGAATTGTCGAGGCAACAATGTAACACCATCCTTTGAAAACTGTGTTTCTTACTCGAAAGAGGACAACACTTGACTTGGTGGTTGGGCTGGGGTGGCACTCCCCTGAAAAGATATCAGGGGAGCCCAAAGGTCTGCTCACGCGAGTCAGAAATTCGCGGTTGAATGCAAGGGCAAAAGCAGGCTTGACGGTGTTCCTCACAGCACGGAACGCCGAATCGAAAGATGGGCCTAGCGAACGTCAGTGGTCCTGTGATGGGACCCTGGTCTGACAGTGAACTTACCCTGGGGGTAATTGAGTGGTCGTGGGTGAGAGTTCATATCGACCCCACGGTTTGCGACCTCGCCGTCGTCTCAAGGCATCCTGGCCGTGCATAAGCGGCCAAGGGTGGAGGTGTTAACTCATTAAAGCCTTACGTTAGTTGGGTTGAGAACGGTGCGAGCCAGTTTGGATACTATCTGTTGGAGATGCGGATTGCCTGAAGGGAAGGTGCATTGAGTACGAGAGGAACGATGCATCGCGGCCACTGGTTTACCGGTTGTCTGACAAGGCATGGCCGGGTAGCTACGCCGTAACCGATAAGAGCTGAAAGCATCTAAGCTTGAAGTGGTCCCTGAAAAAAGGCAGTCATCCCTGACTCATCCCGTCCCGTGGGGCGGGAGAAATAGGGGCAAGGGTGCCGGTAAAAGACCGGTTTGATAGGCTGGAGGTGTAAGTCAAAAGCTTCGGCGATTGATTCAGCCAACCAGTACTAATAACCCGAGTTACTCTTCTGAGCTTCAAATAAAGCCGGAAAAACTCCTGAACTGTTGCCTGACCTTAAACCAATGCACGCTATAAAAGCTTTCAACTACTTGCTAGCATAACGCTGTTAAAAAAAGCTTTTATTCATTTAATTTTATTCCAGTTTTTCTTTCCACAAGTCTCCTTATTGCCTCTTTTGTGCTTTGTTGCAGGCTCAATGTTTGCAGGTGTTTTAATGCAGCTATAGGGTTTTTCTTTGCTTCATCTGCAATGACTTTAATTATCTCTGAAGAAGTGTAATGTGGTTTTACAGATTTTAGGTTTGTGGCATCCCATAAGAATCTTTCTGCTTTTCCTGTTTTTTTATTTATCCTTATAAGCCATGCAGAATTTGGCGGGTGCAAATCAATATCCTGTTCATATCCAAGTTCATAAAGTTTGGCTGTATCCCTTCTGATTGCCCTCTGCAATTCGCTGTAGTTTGATATTACGCTCTGTATTCTCGGGTCGGATAATAGCTCCCCTGATATAATATCGCATCCTTCTTTTGACAGGTCGCTCAATTTTAAAATGTACAATGGCTGTTTTGGGTGGAGAATAGTTTCTGCAATGCGAGGCACAGGTATGCCAACCTTTCCGGCTCGTTTTAAAATATCTTCAGTTGTTTTAGAAAGGATAAAAGTTATCTTGCCGAATTCTTTTATTGGGAGGCCGTGAAACGAGTGCCCTTTTTTCTCTATTGTGTGTCCATGCATGTCTGATTCAAAACCTTTCTGCGCCCTTCGGGCAGCCTGTTCATAGCGCAGTCCCTTAGAATCAAGCATTTTATAATTGGCCAGAATCCATGCTTGCCTCCAGTATTTATGCACGACACCTTTACCCGGCAACCTGTAAATGACAGCCTCTTTTCCAAGGCCAACGAATCTGGCTTCTTCAGGTTTTTTCTCGTAAAGGGTTTTTCGGGGGTGCCCTCTATCTCTTTTTTTAGTGCGCCCCTTCCAGCGTCTTTTTCTCACAAACGGCCCCCATTACCAAGTAATAACAACATTTATAAATTTCTAATTGCATTATTATATTAGGGTAGCGGGTGGTCGGCTAACGCTTCCCCTGCAAAGGGTTTGAAGTGAGGAAAGTCCGCCCACTCTAATGACAATGGGATGCGTAAGAAAATAGTTCGCTATTCTCTTGCATCACATTGGCAGGAATAAAATCACTCTTGAAAAGGAGTCCACGGGAACAGAAACGACACCGTTCACTCGGTTGAAACGCGCCTGTGGTTGAAACGCAGTTCAAAGCTGCGGGGAGTGCAAGCACTGTAGTGCGCTAAGGCGAATGCCGGCAAACAGTTAAAGCCTCTTTTTTGAGGCGGCCTTTCGGGGCGGCTGTTACAGAAGGCGGCTTACAGCCCGCTGCCCAATTTTTTTTTAAATCCATTTCTTTTTCCTGAAATAGAAAAGCATTGCGATTCCAATGCACGCCATCACAAAAAGTATTATGTAGTAGCCAACAGGGCTTTCCAGTTCCGGCATGAAGCGGAAGTTCATCCCGTAAATTCCTGTAACGAACGTTAATGGGATGAATATTGTCGCTATGATTGTGAGCACTTTCATTATTTCGTTTAGCTTGTTGCTTACGCTTGAAAGGTAAACGTCAACCATTCCCGAGAGCATGTCCCTGAATGTTTCAATTGTGTCAATGACCTGAATTGTGTGGTCGTACACGTCCCTTAAGTAAATTCCTGTTTCACGGGAAATCAGCGTTGATTCACTCCTGTTCATTCCGCTTATGACTTCCCTTAAAGGCCACACTGATTTGCGCAAATAAATCATTTCCCTTTTAAGTGAATGCACGGCTTTAAGCGTTTCAGGTTTCGGGTTCACAACAATTTTTTCCTCTAACCTTTCGATTTTTTCCCCGAGTTTTTCAAGTATGAGGAAATAGTTGTCAACCGTGGCGTCAATCAATGCGTATGCAAGGTAATCTGTTCCCAGTTTCCTGAGCCTTCCCTTTCCTTCCCTTATCCTCTGCCTTACTGGGTCAAAGGGGTCATTGGGTGTTTCCTGGAATGAAATCAAAAAATTCTGCGCGAGAATAATGCTTATCTGCTCTGATAAAATCCTGTTGTTTTTTTCATCAAAGGAAAGCACGCGGAAAACAATGTAAGCGTAGTCTCCCATGTCCTCTATTTTGGGCCTCTGCTTTGTGTTGACAATGTCCTCCAAAATAAGGGGGTGGACTCCGAATTGTTTGCCGATTTTTTCAATGACATCGGTTTCGTGCACGCAGCTTACGTTAATCCATGAAACGCTTGGCTTTTCCTTGAATTCAAAGCATTCCTCAACTTTTTTCGCTTCCTTTTCCTCAAGTTTTTCCAGGTCATAGTCCATTATTGTTATGCGCGCCTTTTCGCATTTTTTTTCCCCGACAAACACAATGCTGCCTGGAGGCATTCCGCCTTTCTTTGACCGCGCATTAACAATTTCTGCCATAAGCCCAATTAATACATAAAAAAGCAAGCTATTTAAACGATTTCCATCTCTTTCTTTCCTATGCTTTCGCTGAAAAAAGCAATTAAGTTCTTTTTCGCATGTACGGCGGAAGCAGTGCACTTCGCCTTCGCTGAAGGCAGCGCTTTGCCGGCACGAGCCTGAGCAAAACGCCTCTTTTTAATTGTTTTTTTGGAGGTATTTTTTCATGAACAAAATGGCGCCAGAGGAGATAAGGAAAAAGTTTTTGCAGTTCTTTAAGGAAAAAAAGCACGCGATAATTCCAAGCGCTTCGCTTATTCCGGAGAATGACCCGACAGTACTTTTCACAACCGCTGGAATGCATCCCCTTGTCCCATTCCTTTTAGGCGAACCGCATCCCGAGGGAAAAAGGCTGGCGAACTTCCAGAAATCCGTTAGGACAGGGGACATTGAATCCGTTGGCGACCAATGGCATCTGACCTTTTTTGAAATGCTGGGCAACTGGAGCCTGGGGGATTACTTTAAGAAAGGCGCAATTGAAATGAGCCTGGAATTTCTCACCTCAAAAAAATGGTTAGGCTTGGATGTGAACAAGTTAAGCGTGAGCTGCTTTGAAGGAGACAAGGATGCGCCGAAAGACAATGAGTCAGCTGACATCTGGCGCGGTTTGGGGATTCCAGAGGAACGCATTTATTTTTTTCCAAAAAGCGAGAACTGGTGGGGGCCGGCAGGGCAGACAGGGCCATGCGGTCCTGACACTGAAATGTTTTATGACACGGGAAAGCCGCACTGCAAGCCCGCGGGAAAAAAGAGGGGCGAAAACTGCAATCCTTCCTGCGGCTGCGGAAAATTCGTTGAAATCTGGAATGACGTGTTCATGCAGTACAACAAGAAAGCGGATGGCTCATTTGAAACGCTTAAACAGCAGAACGTTGACACTGGAATGGGTTTGGAGCGCATAAGCGCGGTGATTAACGGAGTGAATTCAAATTATGAAACTGATTTAATGAAGGGCACAATGGATAAAGTCAAGGAACTCTGCGGTGAAAAACTGTTCAATGAAAACATTGCTTCCGCGCGCATAATAACAGACCATTTGCGAACAGCCACATTCATTTTAGGCGACGAGAAAGGCATTACGCCAGGCAATGTGGGGCAGGGCTATGTTTTAAGGCGCCTAATCAGGCGCGCAATAAGGCATGCGAGGAATTTAGGCATCAGTGACAACTTCACTGCAGCGCTTGCGAAAACAGTTGTTGAAAGGTTTACTAAAATTTACCCTGAACTCGGAAAAAACAAAGAGCGAATTTATTCAGAGATTGACTGCGAGGAAACAAGGTTCAAGGAAACCATTGAAAAGGGAATGCATTTGCTTGAAAGGGAAATTGAAGCGCTTGCAAAAACCAAGCAAAAGGTTTTCCCCCCAAAGCTTGCATTTGACTTATACCAATCGCATGGCTTTCCCTTTGAATTAACTCAGGAAATCGTTTCCGAGAAAGGGCTTTCAGTTGACAAAAAGGAATTTGACAAGCGGCTTGAAGAGCACCAGGCGCTTTCGCGCAAGGGCGCTGAGCACAAATTCAAGGGTGGCTTGGCTGACATGCAGGAGGAAACAACGAAACTTCACACTGCAACGCATTTGCTGAATGCAGCGCTCCGCAAGGTTTTAGGCGAACATGTTTTCCAGAAGGGCTCTAACATCACAGCTGAACGGTTGAGGTTTGATTTTCCCAATCCTGAAAAAGTGCCCGCTGAAAAACTGAAGCAAGCCGAGGACTTGATTAATGAAAAAATCCGCGAAGGCTTTGAAGTGAAAATGGAGATAATGCCTGTTGAAGAGGCAAAGAAAAGCGGGGCAATGGGTGTCTTTGATTCAAGGTACGGTGAAAAGGTAAAAGTTTACACTGTTTTCAACCCGAAAACAAAAGAGGTTTTCTCCAAGGAGATTTGCGGCGGTCCCCACGTGCAAAACCTGAAGGGCATGGGGCATTTCAAGATAGTGAAAGAGGAAGCGGTTGCAGCGGGTGTGAGAAGAATCAAGGCTGTTCTTGAATGAGTGGTTAGGCTTTTGCCTTACAATAAAACAACAGATTTATATATTTCAAAGCGAATTATTTACATGAACATCAAGTTGGTTTTCTTTGCGGTTTCATTGATTGTGTTCGCGTTTAATTTGAAGTGGTTTTGATGAAGAAAAAGGATTTTATTGCGATTGGAATTTTTTCGCTGCTTTTCCTGCTTTTGCTTGGATGCATTGAGCCAAAGCCCCTTCCGCCGCCTCCAAGCACAACCGCAACGGTTTATTATTCCCCAATTCAATGTCGTGGCAATCCTTGGGAACAATGGTATGATTCCGGCGCGGTGAATTACCTTAAGGCGCCGACAGAAGAAGAGTTGGTAAAGGATTATTATTCGCTGGTTGAAAAAATTGAAATCATCAAGGTTGAAGTAATTCCAGCGCCGCCAGGAACTACTGTGTGCATGGCGTGCAGCTGTTCTAATGGCGACACAATAAAGGCAACCGTTGAAGCGAAAAACAGGGAGAAAATGCTTTCTCTTGGATGGCTGGAGCAAAATCCGATGCATTCTCTCGTGGGCGCGGTTTCTGTTTTAACGGATAAAAACGAATATTCAGTCGGTGAAAAAATAACTGTTTTCATTGCAAATGACTCTAATGAAGGCATTTTTTTGCCGGGATGCAACGAGTATACAATAGGCAGACAAACTGATTGTTTAACTGAGTCTGACTGCATTGGGAACGATTGGGAGCCGGTTAACCAAAAGGAATGCATTTGGGAAGGCTATGCATTAAAGATTGCAGGCGGGGAAACAAAAACCTTTGAGGAAACCGTTGGGGAAAGCTGGGGCTTGGGTGGATTAAAGGTAAGGGTTGATTACTCTGTTGGATGCGTTGAAGGGGAGCCTTTAAGCCAGGCTAGTTGTGCTGACAGCAATGCGGTTTATTCCGATGAATTCAGCATAATTCGGGCAATAAGCGATAACAACGCTTTGGATGTATACCAAGTTACTGTAACGCCATCTTAATCTTTTTAATCCTTTTACAGCCTTTATTTCCTATTATGCCGTTGGATTTTCCCTCAATTGAGGCAAAGTGGAATAAGCGCTGGCTTGAGCAAAAAGCCTTTGAAGCGAATCCCATTAAGGGAAAGAAAAAGTTTTTCCTGACCTTTCCATACCCTTACATGAATGCATTCATGCACATCGGGCACTTTTACACTTCAATGCGCGTTGAATCATTCAGCCGCTACAAGAGAATGAAAGGCTTCAATGTTTTGTTTCCGCAGGGATGGCACTGCACCGGCAGCCCGATAGAAAACGCTGCGCAGAGAATCCGCGAGAAAGAGGCAAAGCAGTGGCAGATGATGAAGGACATGGGCTTCAAGGAAGCGGAAATAACGAAATTCGGAAAGCCGGAGGAATGGGTTAATTTTTTTCCAAAAGAAGCGGAAAAAGATTTGAAGGCACTGGGTTTTTCCGTTGACTGGCGGCGCTCTTTCATTACGACTTCTTTGAACCCTTATTATGACAAATTCATAAGATGGCAGTTCAGGAAACTGAAAGAAAAAGGCTTGGTGGTTAAGGGAAAGCATCCAGTGGTTTGGGACCCTAAAACAAACTTGCCTGTTGGAGACCATGACAGGATTGAAGGAGAGGGAGAGACGCCACAGGACTTTATGTGGGCAAAATTCAGAATGAAGAATTCAGATCTTGTACTGATGGCTGGAACAACAAGGCCTGACGCATTGTACGGCCAGTCAAACCTTTGGATTGACCCGAAAGGCGAGTATGTGATTGCAGAGGTCGGCAAAGAAAAATGGGTTGTCGGCAAAAAGGCTTTCTTTAAAATTGAAAACCAGTTCATGAAGGCAAAAGTGATTGGGGAAATAAAGCCAAAGGAACTGATTGGAAAATGGGTTAAAGGCCCGATAGTTGAAAGGGAACTATACGTTTTGCCAGCGGATTTCATTGACGCCTCGGTTGGTTCTGGGATAGTTTACTCCGCGTTAGAGGACCCTGTTGACCTTCTTGAATTGTATAAAATCCAGTCCACGCCTGAATTGAGGAAAAAATTCAATCTGGATGAAAAGATTACAATGGCGCTGAAGCCAATTGACATAATCAATGTGCCTGGAATGGGTTCAAATTTGGGGGATGAGATTGCAAAAGAATTCGGCGTAAAATCTTTTAAAGATGTGAAGCAGCTTGAGGAAGCAAAAGGCGAATTGAACAGGCGCGTTTTCAGAAAGGGAAAAATGAATTACCGCTGCGGCAGGTTTGAGGGAAAAAGCGTTCCGGAATGCCAGGCTGCGCTGAAAAAAGAGCTTCCAGAGGCAGGCGAAGCAGTGATGTTTTACGAGTTAACGGGAAAGGTTGTGAGCAGGAGCCTGGCTGAATGCACTGTGAAAGTTGTAACAGACCAATGGTTTGTAAAGTACGGCGATGAGAAATGGAAAAAGGGGGTTCATAAGGCGCTTGAGAAGGTAAAACTTTACCCTGAGACAGTGAGGGCGCAATTCAATTACGTGATTGACTGGCTGAATGACTGGGCGTGTTCAAGGGAATACGGTTTGGGCACAAGGCTTCCGTTTGACGAAAAATGGCTCATTGAATCATTATCCGATTCAACGATTTACATGGCGTATTATACGATGGCACACCGCCTTAAGGAAATCCAGGTTGAAAAAATCGACGACAATTTCTTTGACTATGTTTTGCTTGGAAAGGGAAAAGGAAAAAAGGAATGGGAGGAATTCAGAAAAGAATTTGAATACTGGTATCCCCTTGACTTCAGGAATTCCGGAAAGGATTTGGTGCAAAACCATTTGACTTTTTTCCTGTTCAATCACGTGGCGGTTTTCCCCGAAAAACACTGGCCGAAAGGCATTGGCGTTAACGGATGGGTTACTGTTAACGGCGAAAAAATGAGCAAAAGCAAGGGCAACTTTATTTTGCTCAAGGACATTCCCGCAAAGTTTTCAGCTGACGCCGCAAGGTTTGCGGTGCTTTCAGGCGGAGAGGGATTGGATGACGCTAACTTTGAAATAGAACTGGCAAAGGCAATGAAGCCAAAGTTAGAGCAATTGCATGAATTCTGCCTGGAATGGTTTGGCAAAGGCTTTTCAGAGGAAAGGTCAATTGACAAGTGGATGGAATCGCAATTGAATGAAATAACGCTGAAGGCTGAAAATTATTGTGATGAGGCAATGTTCAAGTCCGCTTTGCAGCATATTTTCTTTGATTTAAGCAGGGCGTTAAAGTGGTATTTGCGCCGCACCAGCGGAAAACCCGATAAAAAGATTCTTTCAAAGGCAATTGAAGCGCAGCTCTTATTGCTTGCCCCGTTCTGCCCTTTTGTCTGTGAGGAAACATGGGAGAAACTCGGAAAAAAAGGCTTTATTTCGCTTGCCCATTGGCCTGAAGCCGATGAAAAGAAAATTGATGCATCCTCAATTGAGGCCGAGCGGATGATTGAAAGGCTTTTGGAGGACGCGCGAAAGGTTTTTGAGCTTGCAAAAATTGCAAAGCCAAAAAAGCTTACTTTGCTGGTTGCGCCTGAATGGAAGTGGAAGGCAATGAAGCTGCTTTCCTCTCTTGAAAGGCCGAATTTCGGCGAGGCAATGAAGCTGTTAATGAATGATGCTGAAATAAAAAAACAGGGAAAAGGCGTTGAAGGCTTTGCGAAAAGCGCGTTGAACAAGGCGCCTGACTTCAGGGAAAAGAAAAAGATTGACGAGTCGAAGCTCCTGAAGGAAAATAAGGCTTTCCTTGAAAAAGAATTCGGCTGCTCCGTTGAAGTGCAGGAAGCAGGAAAAGCAACGGGTGCAGCAGCAAAAAAAGCGGGAAACGCTTTGCCGTTAAAGCCTGCGATTTTTGCGGAATGACTATCTATTTTCCTTCCACCTTCTCAATCAGGATTTTAATAATTTTTTTAGTTTTTTCAAAATCAATTTTATCTTTCGGAAAAACAAATAGCATTATTATTTTATTATCTTTTCTTACCTGGCTAACAATCCACTCATATTCAGAAGAATTTTTATCATCGGGCGCTAAAACAGTGATTGAACCGTCTCCGAAGCTGTTTTTCTCAAGGATAATATTTGGAAATTGCTCGACAGCGGATTTATATTGCTCATGCGCTGTTTTAGCAACAGATTCATCAATATCGGATTCAATGAAATATTCTAGTTTTTTTGAGTCGTCCTTAAAATTTATACTAATTTTGTATACTTCCTTTTCATCGAGTAACAACAAGCCCTCTTTCTTTACCGTTGGAGAATTATAAAATGAGATGCCTATTGAGTTTAGTTCGGAAGAATTTAGGATAAATTCTTGGTCAACCGGCTGGTTAGAAACGTACGTACACCCACTTAATAAAATGGTAAAAATTATTGAAATAACTAATATTTTGTTCATGCGTTTCACATCTTTTCCAGCACTTCAATGCCTAAAACATTCAACCCGTTTTTCAGCACGTGGGCAGTGGCTTCAACTAATTCAAGCCTTGCGGGCATCACGTCTTTTTCCGCTTTCAATACAGGCAGTTCGTGGTAAAAGGAATTGAACGCGGATGCAAGCTCCAGCAGATAATGGCAGAGTGTGTGCGGGCTCAGGTTGCGGAAGGAATCGCCTAACGCGTTCTCGTATTCCGCGAGCTTCAGCACGAGTTTTTTCTCGGAATCCTCTTTCAGCATGTCAAATTTTATTTTTTTGAGATAGGTTTCCCTTGCCTTTCGCTTAATGCTTTTCGCGCGCGCATAAGAGTAAAGAACGTAAGGCCCTGTTTCCCCCTCAAATGAAATGCTTTCCTCAGGGTTGAAAAGCATGTCTTTCGCTGCATCGGTTTTCAGCAAATAAAATTTAACAGCCGCCAATGAGATTGCATTTTTTCTTTTCTCCAGTTCTTTTTTGTCCAGCTTGTATCTTTTCTTTAACTCTTTTTCCGCTAGCTGCCTTAACTCTGCGAGCAAGTTGTCCGCGTCAACAACCGTGCCTTCCCTGCTCTTCATTTTTCCGCTTGGAAGGTTAACCATCCCATAGCTTAAATGCCTGAGCCTGTTGGCCCACTTAAAGCCCAAAAGCTCAAGGGTTTTGAATAATTGCCTGAAGTAAAGGTTTTGCTCTGAGCCTACAACGTAAATGCTTTGCTGGAACTTGAATTCCTCGAATTTTTTTTTCGCGAGGAACAAGTCCTGGGTCATATAAAGCGATGTTCCGTCGCTTCTGAGAAGAATTTTGTTCGGCAAGCCGAATTCCTCAAGTTCGACTATCACTGCGCCTTCTTTTTTCTTGAACACGCCTTTTTTCACGCCTTCATTTACTATTTTTCTTCCCTTTTCGTACAATTGGCTTTCAAAAAAGGTCTTGTCGAACTTGACGTTTAATTCCTTGTAAGTTTCATTGAATCCTTCCAGCACCCATTTTGTTATTTTCTTCCATAAAGCAACTGCTTCCTTTTCTTTTTTTTCCCATTTCCTCAAAAGCTCCTGCGCCTGCATTTCCATGCCAGTGTTTTTTGCGGCCTCCTTGTTGTACTTAACATAATAATCGCCGACAAAGTGGTCTGGTTTCTTTTTTTCCTTTTGTGGAGTCTTTCCCTTGCCGAACAACTTGAATGCAAGCATTGTCTTTGTTATGTGGATGCCGCGGTCATTGACCACTTGAGTTCTCGGCACCTTGAATCCTTTTGCCTCGTAAAGCCTTGCAATTGATTCCCCTAAGCAGATGTTCCTCAAATGCCCCAAGTGCAGTGGCTTGTTTGCGTTAGGCGAGCAGAATTCAATCAGTGCCTTTTTTCCCCTTCCCTCTTTTGAGAGGCCGAATTTCTGTTTTTCCCCTGTTATTTTTGGGATGATTTTTTTAGCCGCAAATCCTTTTTCCACGAAAAAATTAAGGTAGGCTCCCGCGGTTTCAATCCTTTCAACTCCGCTGATTTTAGCCATTTTTTCATGCAGTTCCGCTGCAATCTGCTGCGGCGCCTTTTTCAGCTGTGCCGCGAGCTTGAAGCAGGGAAAAGCGAAATCCCCCAACTCCGGGTTAGGGGGTTTTTCAAGCAATGCAAGCACGTTTTCCTCTTTTACTCCTTCCGCTGCAATCGCTTTAGCCAGCGCCTTTGCAATCGCCTTGTTGACTTCGCTCATAACAAAAAATAATCAATGGAAGGGTTTAAAGCATTTGTCGGTTTTCGTTCAAAGCCTTTTGCACACAAGCGTGCCCGAGCCTTTATCTGTGAAAAGCTCGCGGATGAATTTTTTCGGCGAGGTAATGTGAACCCTGAAGCCGTTCGGCATTTTATGCATTAACTCGATTATCTGCTCAAGCTTGACCTTCATTCCCTCTGTTGCCGCGCCAGACTCAATCATTTCCTGCATTCCCTGAATGTCCAGCTCTGAAATGACTTTTCCGTTTTTGTCAAGCACGCCTCCAACCTCAGTGAATACAATGAATTTTGCGGGCTTAACCGCTTTCACCAAATGGTTTGCAGCCTCGTCCGCGTTAATGTTGTATGCCTGTTTTCCCTTGAAGCCGAAAAAAGGCACAACGGGAATCCTTTTCCCTGAAACCGCTTTTTTTATGTCAGAAAGCTTGACAATTTTGACCTCTCCCACAAAACCGTATTTTTTTTCTTCAAGCGGCTCAGCGATGAAAATTTTTTTGCCCACAAGGCCTTCAGCCACTGGCTCGAAGTCGTTCAGCGCCCCAACGAATTCCGCGTTAACTTTTCCCGAAACATCCATGACTATTTTAAGCGTCTTTTTCCCAGTGAACCTTAACCCGCCGACTTTTTTTATTTTCAGGCCTTTCTCATGCATTGCCCTGTCAATGCCTTTTCCCGCGCCGTGAATAACTATTGGATATAGCCCGAGGGAGAAAAGGAAATTCAATCCTTTTGTTATCGCGTTTTTGGATTCATCTGTTTCAAGGCATTCCCCGCTTACCTTGATTACAGCAAAGTTCATGGGTGGAATTGCCCTGAATTTTTCAAGAAACCTTTTCCCTTCCTCCGGCGGAATTCCTTCCACGCGAAAGACCTTTTCAATCATTTCTTCATCCATTTCGCCAAACCCTCGTTTTCCCTGAAGCCAAGCATTAAGTTCATGTTTTGTACAGCCTGCCCCGCAGCGCCTTTCACGAGATTGTCAATCGTTGAAACCACAACTATGCGATTGTGTTCGTCCGATTCAAAGCCGCCGATATGGCAGCGGTTGCTGTTCTGAACCCCGTGAAGTTCAGGCAGCCTTGCATCAAGCACTTTCACGAATTCCTTTCCGGAATAAGCCTTTTCGTAAATCTTTCGGATTCTCTCCGAGTCAACGCTTTTATCCATCAGCGCGTGCATTGTGCACATTATGCCGCGGATTGCGGGCAGCACATGCGGCGTAAAGGAAACCTTTGCGTCAAGAAACTGCTGTATTTCCGCAACATGCTTGTGTTTGGTCAACTTGTAAGCCAGAATGTTCTCGGAAAGAAAATTGAAGTTGTTCACTTCCGACGGTTCTTTTCCCGCGCCGCTGACTCCGCTCTTGCAGTCAAAAACAAAGTGCTTTACCCCGCCGAATTCATCCAATGGCTTTGCGGCAAGAAGGCATGCAGTGGCATAACACCCTGGGTTTGCAACAAGCTTCGCCACTTTTATTTTTTCCGCAAAGAATTCCGTCAATCCATAGGCTGCGTCAGCGGAAAAGCGGTAATCCTTGCTTAAATCAATTGCCTTTATTCCTTTTTCCAGAATTTTCGGCGCTATTTTTTGCGCCTCTCCGTCAGGCAATGCGAGGAAAACAAGCGCGGGCTTCATTTTCGTGATTTCTTCAACAGAATGATTTGTGAATTTCAGGCCGGAGCCAGTGAATTCAGGGTAAAGCCCTTCCATTAATTTTCCGCCATAGCTGTGGGAGTTAAGCGCGCACAATTCAACCCCTGAATGCATTGAAAGAATTTCCGCAAGTGTTTTTCCAGTGAAGCCGCTTGCCCCAATTATTGCAATCTTTTTGCCTTCCATTTCACTTCAACTCCTTTAACGCTCCGCCAATCACTTTCAAGCCAAAATCAATCTCTTCTTTGGAAATGATAAGCGGAGGCAAAAGCCTTACAGTTGAATCAGTTGCCGCGTTGACCAAAACGCCTTTTTCCCTGCATTTTTCCACGATTTTTTTTGCGTCGCCATGCAATTCAATGCCAATCATCAATCCTTTTCCGCGCACTTCTTTTATCGCGGAAATTTCTTTCTTCATTTTTTCCAGCTTTTCCACGGCATATGCCCCCATTTTTTCCGCATTTCCTGCCAGCTTGTTTTTTTCAATGAATTCAATGGTTGCAAGCGCTGCACTGCACGCAAGGGGATTTCCCCCAAACGTTGACCCCTGCTGCCCTTTTCCGAAATCAATGCCTTGCTCTGCAATTGTGACTCCAATGCTTACTCCGTTGCCTATTCCTTTCGCCAGCGCGGCAATGTCCGGCTTTATTCCTTCATGCTCAAATGCAAAAAATTTTCCAGTCCTCGCTGTTCCTGTCTGCACTTCATCCACAATCAAAAGGATTCCTTTCCTTGAGCAGATTTCCCGCACTTTTTTCAAGTAACCCTTCTCCGGAACAATTATTCCTGATTCCCCCTGAATTGGCTCCACAATGAATGCTGCTGTGCTTTCATCAACTGCTTTCTCAAGTGCATCCACATCATTGAATGGAACGTGCTTGAATCCCGGAACATGCGGAGCGCAGTAATCCTTGTAGTTTTCCTTCCATGTCGCTGCAAGCGCGGCCATTGTCCTGCCATGAAATGCGCGCTCAGTTGCAATTACTCCTTTTTTTCCAGTCGCCTTTCTAGCGAGCTTTAAAGCGACTTCAACCGCTTCGCTGCCTGAATTTGAGAAAAAGCTTTTGCCCATTCCGCTGAGTTGCTGCAGCTTTGCAGCCAAAAGAATTTGCGGCTCCGTGAAGTAAAGGTTAGTTGTATTCACCAGTTTTTTCGCCTGCGCGCAAATCGCTTCAGCGTGTTCCTTGTTCGCGTAGCCAATGCTGCACGTGGCAAGCGCTCCCACAAGGTCGAGGTATTTTTTGCCGTCGCTGCCCCAGAGCCAGCAGCCTTTTCCTTTCTCCAAAACAATCGGAGCACGGCCATAGCTCTGCATTATTACGCTTTCCTCTAATGCAATCAATTTTTTCGAATCCATTTGCTTTCACTTTCTTTCAATTGTGATAGGCGGCGTTTATTTCCACGTACTCGTATGTCAGGTCGCAGCCCCAGGCAGTTGCCTTTTTCCTGCCTTCGCCGAGCTTTACTGTTATTTTGACTTTTTTTCCCGCAAGCGCTTTCTCCATGCGAATCTTGTTGAATTTCACGCCAACGCCTTTCCTTGCAACGGCTATTCCGTTCAGGAATACCCCTGCTTTTTCCGGGTTGAATTTTTCCTTAGTGGAGCCAATTGCAGCCAGTACCCTTCCCCAATTTGGGTCCTCGCCGAAAACAGCGCTTTTCACTAGCGCCGAATTCACTATTGACAAAGCCATTGCCTTTGCGGCTTTCTCTGTTTTCACGCCGAGTACTTCCGCTTCAATCATTTTAGTTGCGCCCTCCCCGTCCTCAGCCATTTTTTTTGCCATCTCAGTGCAGATAAATTCAATTGCCGCAAAAAATTTCCTGTCCGGCAACTTTTTTCCGCTTGCACCGTTTGCAAGCAAGATGGCTGAATCGTTTGTGCTCATGTCACCGTCAATTGAAAGGCGGTTGAAAGACTTTTCAACTGCTTTCTTCAGCGCCCTTTCGCAGAGTTTAGAAGACGCTATTGCGTCAGTCGTGATAAAGCAGAACATTGTAGCCATGTTAGGCATAATCATTCCCGCGCCCTTTGCCATTGCGCCGAACCTAACCCCGTTCTCCCTTAACGCCAATTCTTTCCTCTCATCGTCAGTTGTCATTATTGCTTCAGCTGCGGCATGTGAAAAGAAATTGCTTTTCCCAAGCTTTCTCATGATTCCGTGAAGCGCGCGCTTTATTTTTCCAACCGGAAGAAAGGAGCCGATCAATCCTGTTGATGCAACCAAAACAAGCTGTTCATCAACCTTCAGCTCTTTTGCCGCGGTTGCCGCTATTTTTTTCGCATCATCCAATCCCTTTTTTCCCGTGCATGCATTGGCGCAGCCGCTGTTTGCAACGATTGCCTGTGCCTTTCCCTTCTTTAGGCGCTCCATGCAGATTATTACCGGCGCTGCCTTAACAGTATTCAATGTAAAGCAGCCCGCGGCATTCGCAGGTGACTCGCTGTAAATGACGCTTAAGTCCTTTTTTCTCAGCTTGATTCCGGCTTTTTTTCCAACGGCATAGAATCCTTTGGGAAAGCTAATGCCGCCCCTGACCAATTTCATTGCCCCACCTTAAAAAAGATAATTAAAATTGCCCAATGAAGTTAATAAGCATAACGCCCCAAAAACGACAAATAAGACAAATTATGTCCAGAATAAGACATTTAAGCCTTTTGCCTTTAAAGATTGCTTATGTCCAACAATTCCATTGCGGGAACCGCTGAAAAATTCGTTTCGGAGAAGCCTTTCATCATTGACTGCCTTCGCCATGGCCTGGTTAATTTTTCCGCTCTTGCACGCCAGATAATCCGCGAGGAAAAGCTCTCGGAAAGGGATTTCGGCGCAATTGTTGTCGCACTCAGAAGGCTTTCGGAAAAAACAAGGCCCGGCAAGGAAAGCCAGGGCAGAATTCTGCGCCTGCTGAAGGGCAGCAAGCTTGAGGTGAAAAACCGGATTAGCGTTGTTTTCCTTGACTCAAAGATTTCCATGTCCTCTCTTGCAAAGCTAGTAAACGAAATAGCGGAGGAAGAGGAAACCCTTCACATGATTCACGGCAGCAAATCATTTTCAATAATAACCACGTCAACCGCCGCAACAAAAATCGCTGAAACCTTCCGCTATAACCTCATACAGGAAAAAAAAGGGCTGGTTGAAATAATTCTGAGGACAAGCGAGGAAATCGAGGGCACCCCCGGCGTAATGGCTTTCCTTTACAGCCGATTTTCCGAGAACGGAATAAACATAGTTGAAACAATGAGCTCCTGGACTGACACGCTTTTCGTGATAGACGAAAAGGATCTGCCAAAGGCAATGAATGCGTTAAAATTCTGAAATGCTTCGGTGAAAATTAATGCCTGCGGAAAAAGTGAAGCAATTTTACGAATCATTTCCCTATCCAAGCAAGTCTATCTCCTCCAAAGAGGATTTGCTGAAAAACGCTGAATGGATTGCGGCGCTGGTTAAGCGAAAGCCAGGCGCATTCAGTTCAGGCGAAAAAGTTTTGGAGGCAGGCTGCGGCACGGGAGAATTCATCTGCGCATTCGCTTCAGGAGGCGCTGAATGCATTGGCGTGGATTTAAGCGAAGCCTCGCTTGCAAAGGCAAGGCTGCTTGCAAAGAAATTCAGCCTGAACAAGGTGGAATTCAAACAGATGGACATCAATCGCCTTTCCTTTCCCTCGGCTTCCTTTGACTTCATTTTCTCTTTGGGTGTTTTGCACCACACGGAAAACCCGCGCTCCGCTTTCAAGGAGCTCTGCCGCGTTTTAAAGCCGAATGGCTTTATCTGCATCGGCTTGTACAACCGTTTCGGCAGGCTTGAAACATTTCTGAAAAACCTTTTACTATCCTTGTTCGCAGGAAAAAACGCAGAGAAAAGAATCGCCTTAGCCAACCGTTTGTTCTGCGGCAACAGGCTTGTTGACGAAAAGCGCAGAATCTGGTTGATGGACAAGTACGCGCATCCATTTGAAAAAACGCACACCATTGGCGAGGTGCTGAAGTGGTTCAGGGAAAACGAAATCGCCTTTGCAGATTCTGCGCCAAAAATCCACGGCAGCCATTTGCTTTTGCAGCTGCAGTGGATTCTCCGCAAAAAGGATTTTTTTGTTGTGAGCGGGAAGAAATCAAGCGGGCCCGGAGGGATTTGAACCCTCGACCTACAGCTTTCTTCTAGCCGAAGGCATGCGGGGCCAAGCGAAGCGCGTGCCGCGCTCGGACCGGCCGGCCGTGACGGCCTTAGAAGGCTGTTGCCCTATCCAGGCTAGGCTACGGGCCCTTGCAGAATAATTTATTCGCAGTTAATATTTATAAGGCATTGAGCGTGCAAAATTTGCTTTATCTTTTCACATTAAACACTTCGCTGAATGCGGCTTTTTCCGTGAACCTTTTTTCTCCGAGGCTGTAAATCCATGCCTTTAGTTTTTTGTCCGCAAAGCTTTTTCCGAAAAATTTCTGCCTGCAGCACCTGTTGAAAACCCTTTGCTTTGGTTTTCGGTAAAAGCCCATTGCCTCTGAGGGAAGCACGAAAACGAATTCGTCAACGCTTTTGCTGTAAGCCAGTTTTTTCTCAAGCTTGTGCTTGGAGGGCCTTGTGAGAACCTCAAAGCCAATCAGCTTCCCGTTTTTTGTTTCGGCAAGAAAATCAAACCTTCCCTCGCGCTGGGAAAACTTTTCAGGCTCTAATAGCACTTTTTTTTCCGCGAAAACCCTTTCAATTTCGCCATCCAAAAAAGCAGTGTTTTCAAGCTCGTTCAAGGTGCGGGAGTGAAGAAAATCAGTTAAAGCCCTTCCATATTGGTTGCGCTCCAATGCAAGGCTTTCCTCTATGGCACCACCTATTAGAATTATTGCACCAAACACCTATAAAAATATACTTATTCACTCTTTAACCGTAAAAAAGAAGCCTTTTAAACCTTTTACGGGGCTATTTCTTTATGGCGATAACTGAAAACGTGCCGGAGATAACTTTCTCTCTTGCAGTCATTTTCGTGTCGGTTTACTATCTTTTTGTCAGGCTCAGGGCCGAATCGCTGATGAATGTTTTCATCGCAATTCTTGTCTTTGCAGCGGGAATAGTTTACCTTTACAGTTCTCTTGACACAAAATCCGAGGCAGTTACACTGAAGCTAAAGGAAGCAAAGGCGTGATTTTATGGGCGCACTTGAAAAGCCATTGGACACCACGGTTGCATTGGCTCTCATAATCATTCCATTCATTTACTCCTTTGACATTCTCTGGAGGGAGCACTATTTTGACATTATTTTTGCAATGATTGCATTCGGCTTTGGAATAGTGTACCTTTACGTGCACACACCTACAAAGGGCACAAAATTCGATTTAAACGTAAAAGAAGTGAGAATGGGGAAATAAGCCCCATTTCAAAAAATGCCTTTTTTTCAAGAGGGTTAGCCAATCAATTTTTTTCAGCTTTTTGGCTGGAATTCCAGCACCAATCCCTTGTCAATCGCTTCCCTTGGCGCGCCCTTGCACGTGATGCCAATCATCATTCCAGGCTTTGCTTTTCTTGCGCCGCGGAACTTGCATTCAAGTTCCACTATTTCCAAAGTGTTGTCTCCAATCTTTGAGCACATTGTTTCGCCGACAACCCCGGATTTCACTTCTCCGACAATGTATAAATCGTCGTGGCCCAAAAACTGGCAGACTTTTTTGACCTCCAATTTGTTTTCAATGTTCGGGTCAACTCTCAAGCCGTCCATCGGCTGAATGATACTGATTTGCGGGGCAACGGAAAAACTGTTGCGCCCCTCTCCAAAAGTTAATGAAACCAAGCCCATACTCATCACCCTCTCTTTTTTTTTGCTTAAGGCTTTTAAAGGCAAAAAAGCCTTACGCAGACCTAATTTAATGCAAGGAACTACTTAGGGCTAACCTGTTACATAATCGAACAGGTTTGCACTCCAAACTTTGAATTCCTTACAAGGGTGCGCTTAAACTGTCTTACGAGTAGATTTTGGATATATCTCTTCGTATTGGGAGTTAAAGCACATCGGTTTTCCCCGTAAATCTATAATCCTACCTTATATTTAAATTTATGCCA
>JAZDDZ010000041.1:0-14701 GCA_043809245.1 Candidatus Iainarchaeum sp. | reverse complement strand
GGAAACTTTTTGCTGAAGAAAAGGTACGAGAACATAAAGGTTTACCTCACAAGCGCAAGGGATGAAATGCTTTCAATCCTCATTTTGCTTGCTGCACTCATGGCATTCGCCTTCTTTGAGCCGCCGATTCTTTCGGTGCTTTTATTCGGCTTTTATTCCGGCTTCTTCCTCTTCAAGGGATTAGGCTTTGATTCAAAAAAACTGAAAGGAAAAGAGCTGATTGCGAAAGAAGCCATTGGCTTTGCGGTTATTTTCCTGCTTTTGGCGCCTTACGCGTTCGGCTTTCCCGGGGAGCCTCTGTTTTTCGCTGGAATGTTCTTCATCGCTGGCTTCTGGATTTCCTTCATTCTGCCGTACTTTACAAAATATTAATAAACTAACGCAAAGTAAAGTATATAATTGATCCCGCCTTTGCATAGTAGCTATTGCGCTCGGCTGTAGTTTGTGATTGACACCGAAAAATAGTAGGTGTTCCGTGTGCTGGTTGCTTGCCAAAGGCAAGCACGCCCTATCGAGCTCAAGCGAGATAGTGCTTCGGCACGCCCGATCGAAAGCGGGCACCGAGAGATCCCCGGTGCAAATCCGGGAGGCGGGATTTACCTCTTTAAGTGCCGCTGGCTGGAAAGGTTTATAAATTAGTTTAACTAATTTTATATTAGGTGAAATTATATGCAGAAAACCGTTACAATGAATGTTAAAGTAAAGGACTATACCAACAGAGTGATTGGTGTTGTCAAAGAGAAGTATGGCCTGAGAGATAAGGGAGAGGCACTTGACAAGTTTGCCGAGCTTTGCGGCGAGGACTTTGTTGAGCCAGAAGTCAAGGAAGATGTCATCAGGGAGGTCATTGAGTCCTGCGACAGGCACATCAAGAAATACGGCTTCAGAAAAATGAGTGTTGAGGACCTTGACAGGCTTTGCAGGGGCGAATAAATGCCCTTCTCGTTTGATTTGTCCGACGAGCTTAAGGCTACAATTAGCGTGCTCGCAAAAAAGGACAAAAAAATGGCGGAAATACTTAACAAGAAAATCAAGCAGATAGCCGATTCAGATGGAACAACCATTGACCACTATAAGAACATGCAATATGGCCTAAAGGAATACAAGAGAGTCCACATTGCGAAAAGCTTCGTGCTCTTCTTCAAAGTATTCAAAGAAAAGAATTTTATTTTATTTGACAAATTCGGGCACCACGATGATATGTACAGGCGATGAAATGAACCTGCGCACTGGGCAAATCCGCGGGGTGCTTTTACTTCATACTTGCGCCAGTAGAGCGGTGTTGGGGGGCGGGATTTAAACATTTTTAAATATTTTGCCTTCCAATTTTTTGATGAAACCAGAATTGGTTCTGATTGCGGCTGTTTTTGCAATTGTTTTGCTGAGCGGGTGCCCTGATGACGGAAACAGGGGATACAACGCGCTTGAAAATTATTCCGGAACAGGCCCTGCGGATGACCCAAACACCACGTATTATGACACAGGGCAGTATCCAACCGAAAACTCTAACCCGGGGGACTGCGGTTATCTGGATGGGCCTTGCTGCGAGTACGTTGGAACAGACATGTACGGCATGTTCACAGCATACAATTACTGCAATGATTACCTGGACTGCAGGATGGACACCTGCGTTGAGGGGCCGGAATACGAAGCCTATGACCCGCGAAGCGGCTCCTGAACCGCTGTTTTCTCGCATTGCAAAAAATTAAATATATAGAGCAACTTCTATTACTCAATGGCTAATGCTCAAGGAGCTTTGGAATATCTTTTGCTGATTGGAGGCGCGGTTGTAGTAGCAATCATTGTAATCACGCTGATGATTGGGCTTGGAGGCCAAGGGCAGGAAGCAGTAACCTACCGAGCAATAGATGCGTTTTGCGCGCAAACCCTTCCAGCGGACTGTGGCAGCCAAACAAAAACCATCGGCGCAATAACATGCAGCTGCACTTACGTTACAGGCTCGGGATGCAGAATAGACATGGGCAGCTGCACTGGCGGAACAACGCCCGCGAACAATCCGCCGAATGCGGAAATCGATACCCCCACAGCAGATACAACAATAAATGAAGGAGAAAGCATTAATTTTACTGGAACTGTTACAGATGACGGCTCAATCAATGAATACCAATGGGATTTTGGCGGCGGTGCGGCAAACTCAAACGTCGAGGACCCGGGCAGCATACAATTCAACACGCCTGGAACATATACTGTAACATTCAACGCCCAAGATGATGCCCTGGAATGGGATCCAACACCTGACAGCGTGACAATAACGGTTAACGCAACACCCTGCACCGACGACCCGGGCTGCAGTGCGCCTGGCACAACATGCGTTGACACTGACACTTACCAAACCTGCGCTGACACGGACAGTGACGGTTGCCTTGAAAAACAGGAAACCGATTGCATGGCAGGGGAAACATGTGATGCGGGAGTATGCAGTGCGCCCCCCGCGCCAACGGAATTGCTGAGTGAAGGCTTTGACGGCGGGTTAAGCGGGTGGCCTGAGGAAAAATTTGATGCGACATCTTGTAATTGGAGCATTGTAACTTATTCCGGCAGCACTCGTTTAAGGGAAAGGTCGAATGAATGCAATGCAGCCAGGGTTTCAGCTGATTTGGGTGCAAGCACGCATTATGAAATCAGCTTTGACGTTGCATCAGAACAACATCAAATTAACGGCTATGGATTCGTTTTTTCATTCAATAACACAAGTGATTTTTATTTGTTCAGGTTTGATGACCCGCTTAACGAGTACCCGGAACAAGACCATTCAGTTGATTTGGAAACAAGGTACAGCATTTACAGAAATGTATTGAACATAAACAGCCCTGTAAAGACCAATGTAACAACGGACTATCCAACTGCAGGGGTATTCGAGACTTATAGAATAGTCGTTGACGGCGCAAACGTAAAGGTTTACCGCGGCGCGGATGAGGTGTTGAATTACGATGCCGGCAGCGCAATTCCACTCGGCAGAGTAGGCCCGTACTCTTGGGACAACGACGACGGTGTCTACTTTGACAACATCATTGTAACTGATTTGGGTTGAATTTCGCTATTCCCTTAACGTGATGAAAAGCAGTACAGCCAGTGCCGCGGTTTCAATTGCAGTTACCACTGCGGCTGAAATCATTGCATCCACCGAATAGTAGTCCAGCATAGCGAAATTGTAATAGGCTGCGACAAAGTTGTGCACTAGAAGAAAGAAAGCAAAAACAATCAGCCCCAAGCCGAAAGATGTTTTCATGTGCACATAGTTTTTCACATAAAAGTACATAAGGGCAAGTAAAAGCAGTATGTTTGCTGCTTCAAGCACAAAAACAAGTTCCATGATAACCACATATCATCTCTTTGTCTTTTTAATACTTTTTCCAATTTTAGCCAATATTTCCCTGAAAATCGCGTTCTGTTCGTCCGTGAACGCGGGATAGAAAAGCTCTGCGTATTTTTCCGAACCGCTTGTAACCCAGTTATGTTTTTTAAGCACCGAGAGATGGTGGGTTATTGTTTTATAATCAACGCCAAGCCTTTCGGCAAGCTGGTTTGGGTTTAATGGCCTTTCCATGAGTTCCCCCATTATGCTGGCTCTTAATGGGCCGCCCCTTGTGGCGCCGATAAGATACCACACATTCCTGTGGAAAGCATCTGAATCAAACATGCTTAAAGAGATGAGTTAAAAGTAATTAAAAACCGTGAGAATCTGGGAAAAATCTGGAAAAAACATTATAAATGAAAAAACACACAAGAGAATTCTAGGAGGTGAATGCATGAAAATAGCTGGTTTAATTGTTGCAGCAATGCTTGTTTCCCTTGCTTTCAGCGTATCAGCGGCAGCGGCAGTTGAAAAAACAGGCGGATTTGTTTGCCCGGTAATATCAACATCGGCAGTTTTGAACAGCCCAAAAGGAGCAGCGCTGGGCGACACAGGAGATTACACGATAGGCGGGCCAAATGTAATGGTGCCGGTTCACGCGACAAACGGAGATGGAACAGGCGTTCCCGCAGGACCGCACTCAGGACCAGGCGACACTGACTACACAGCCATCTGGGCAAGAGCATAAAAAAGGCTAAATGCATAGCCTTTTTTACTCTTTTTTTTATTCTATATTTACATAAAGTTAAGAGAAGGGAAAAATGCATGGAAGAAAAAAAGCCAATGAAAAAAATTGAAAAAACCCAAGAGGAATGGAAGAAAGAATTGGACGGGGAAAAGTTCAGGGTTTTGCGTGAAAAGGGCACGGAAATGCCTTTCACCGGCAAGTTATTGCACAACAAGAAAAAAGGCGTTTACAAGTGCGGCGCATGCGGTTTTGAAATTTTTCCATCAGAGGCAAAATTTGAGTCAGGAACAGGCTGGCCGAGCTTTGACGCGCCAATGGGTGAAGGAAAAGTGGAGCTGAAGGAAGATGAAAGCCACGGCATGAAAAGGATTGAAGTGAAGTGTCCTAGGTGCGGAAGCCATTTGGGGCACGTGTTTGATGATGGCCCCACTAAAACAGGGAAACGGTTCTGCATTAATTCGTGCGCACTTGAATTTGAGGAAAAAAAGGAGTGAAAAAAAAATGGAGAAAGCGATTTTTGCAGCGGGATGCTTTTGGGGAGTGGAAGAAGCGTTCAGGACCTTGAACGGAGTGACTGAAACACGCGTCGGCTATACCGGCGGAACAACAGCAAAGCCTTCATACGAACAGGTTTGTTCGGGAAAAACAGGGCACGCTGAATCGGTTGAGGTAACCTTTGACCCGCAAAAAATTTCATTTGAAAAACTGCTGGATGTGTTCTGGGGCATCCACAACCCCACTACAATGAACAGGCAGGGGCCTGATGTAGGGGCACAGTACCGTTCCGCAATTTTTTACCTCAATGAAAAGCAAAAAGAAGAAGCGTTAAAATCAAAGGAAAAAATGGAGAAAAGCGGAAAGTACAGCAGCCCGATTGCCACGGAGATAACGCCTGCAAAAGAATTTTTTGAAGCGGAAGAATACCATCAGAAGTATTTTCTGAAAACGGGAAGGAAAGCGTGCCATTTCTGAATGGATGTGAAAAAAAATGAGAAAAGCGGGAATTATTTTTGCAGTGTGCTTTTTGGCGCTCGTTCTTTTCATAGGGTGCATTCAGCAGCAGGACCTTATTGAACAGGGCTCCTCAATTCCATTGAAGACCATTGAAGTGCAGGATTACAATGGCATTGACCTTTCATCCGTGAATGATTTCAGGGAAAACTCAATTAAGGGGCCGCAGCAAGTAGATGAAAGCCTGTACAAGCTTGGCGTGACAGGACTTGTTGAAACGCCTAAAAGTTATTCTTACAGTGAAGTTGTAAACGGCTTCCAAAGCTATCAAAAAATCGTGACACTTAACTGCGTCGAGGGCTGGAGTGTTAAAATTTTATGGGAAGGCGTTTTAGTAAGGGACATAATAAATAATTCAAAGGCATCTGAGAACGCTAAAACAGTTATTTTTCACGCGTACGACGGCTACACAACCTCCTTCCCGATTGAGTACGTAATGGACAACGACATCCTGATGGCTTACAAAATGAATGGCTTGAAGCTTCCGCCTGAAAGGGGATTTCCCTTCCAGCTTGTAGCGGAAAGCAAGTGGGGCTACAAGTGGATTAAATGGATTACAGCGATAGAGCTTTCAGATGACACGAATTACAGGGGCTACTGGGAGAGCAGGGGCTATTCAAACACAGGTGACTTGGATAACTCATTCATAGGCGGTTAAAATGGACAGGTTTCTGCTGGCAAAAAAAGCGGTTCACTGGGCATTCATGGCTGTGACTGTTGTAATCGTTGTATCTGGTTTTGGGATAAGTTATTACCGCGAAGTGGAAGCATTGACCTTTGGATTGCTGAACAAGGCGCTTTCATTTACACTGCATGACGTGCTGACAATTCCCTTTGTGGTTCTGCTTGTTCTCCACCTTTACCTCACTGTTCTGCATAAAAGGATTTTCAGAAAAAAGAAACGATAGCCCCTGTGAAAGCGCAAAATAGCCGTTTTCTAAATCATCAGCGCCAGCATAACGCTTGCCCCGAGCGCGACCGCGGCGCCGGCCCACTGGTGCGCGAAAATTTTTTCACGGTTCAGCAAAACGCCTAAAACAAGCGCTATGGCAACATAGCTTTCGGTGATTGCCGTGGTTATTGCCAGCTCGTTTTTTACAACAGCGGTTGCAAAGAAAACCCATGCAAAGGTATCCATTGCGCCCATTGCGACAATCATTGACTTGAATTTTTTCGCGTTTTCAAAAAATGCAGAAAGGCCTTCGCGTTTCCAGATAATTGCAAAGCAAAGAACAGTAAAAATCACCCATGGAAACCATACTGCAAGAAGGGGCGAAATCTGTTTTGCGCCAGCTGCAGTCAAAAAGTTAACCAAAGCAGAGCCAAGCGCGGTGAGAACCGCAAGCGCGACTCCTTTTTCAAGCCCCTTAAGCAAATTGCCCTTTGAAATTCCCTTGAATGAAACAAGCAGTATTCCCACGAAAACAAGGAAAACAAGCACTGCCTGAATCAGGGAAAGGGTTTCCCCGAAAAACCAGAACGCGAGGACAGCAGTCAATGGAAGCTCTACTTCAATCACCATTTCCACGACCGAGAGCTTGCCTTTTTTCAGCGCCTCAAAGTTTATGACTGCCACGACAAAAACCACTGCCCCGAGAAACAATAAAAGCGCGGCATTCTGCACGGAGAAAAGAAGGGAAAAGTCCTGCAGCACAAACGGAAGCAAGCCGATTGAGCCGAACAAGCCGATGAATGCAAGCGCCTCAATGTCCCCAACAGCGCGCGTTGTGCGCTGAATCAGGAAGTCGCCTATTCCCCAGCAAAGCATTGCCCCGAAGGCAGCGGGAATGCTTAACTCAAACATTATTTTATTTAGTGCAAGGAAGAATATAAGCCTGACTGGCGCCGCGTTTTTTAATCCAATGCCAGTAAAACTATTTTATGCATTCAGGGAAGGCGTTTTTTAATGGATTCCGTTAACTGCTTTGTTTTGGACAGGGATTTTGCCAAAGAATTGGGCAAAAGAGAAAACGAATCCGATCTGGAGTTTTACCATCGCTCGTTCAATGGAAAGGATTTGGCGTTCATTTGCCCCGCGGGTTTTCCTGAAAAGCCGGGGCCATTGCTGCAGGCGCTTTATTTGTCGAACTGTGCTCTGCTTTTCGTGGAAAAAATTGACGCATTTTTAGGGGAAGTTATTCTGGCAATTGACGCGTTGGGAATAAAGCAGGGCTTTGTTGCTTTCGGCGCCGGCGCAGATGAAGAATTGTTTGCAAAGATTTCGGAAAAAACCTGCGTTAAAGGCTTTGAAAGGATTGAAAAAAGCGAGGCGCTTGAAAAAGTTTCAACTGTGGCGCCGGTTAAAGCGGAAGGAAAGACGGTTGTTGACTTGGATGGAATGTTTGCGGTGAAAGGCGTTGGAACCGTGGCCTTGGGCTTTGTAACGCAGGGAAAAGTGGAACAATTCCAGAAACTAAAACTGCTTCCAAAAAATGAAGAGGCGCTTGTGAAATCACTGCAGGTGCACGACAAGGATGTGAAGGCAGCGGAATTCAACCAGAGGGTCGGCTTATCGGTCAAGGGAGCGGATGCCGGGGATTTTTCAAGGGGAATGGTTTTAACAAACGAGGAAAGTTTCAGGGCCGCGAATGAATTTGAATTAAGCTTTGAAAAAAATGCTTTCAGCAAAAAAGAAATTGAGGCGGGAATCAGCCTGCAATTGCAGTGCAGGCTTCAAACAACGGGCTGCATTGTTAAGTCATTGAACCCGTTAAGGGTTGAGACGGGGAAAAAAATTGCGGCAAAAGAAGGAGAAAAAATTGTGCTGGTTGACGCGAATGCAAAGCCGAGGATTTTGGGAAAAGGCACGATTGTGAAAATCTGAAAAGCGCAAATGCTTTTATACACTGAATCCGTTTTTTTATTGCATGCCTTATTTTGTTTATCTGCTTGAATGTGGTGGCGGAAGCTTTTACTGCGGTTACACCAGCGATTTAACTGCAAGGGTCAAAGAGCACAGTAATGGAAGGGGCGGGAAGTACACGCGTTCGCACAGGCCTGTTAAGCTTGTTTATTCCGAGAAAATGGAAACGCGGAGCAAGGCAATGCAAAGGGAACGCGAAATAAAGAAGTTTTCACGGAAAGAAAAAGAGAACCTGATTGAAAAAGGAAAAAAAGAAAAAGGGAAAGTGCCTTAATGAAAGGCGCGTTCACCGAAATCATTGCAGCTGCTGTATCACGGTGTTGTGCGCAGCGCCGACGTTTTCAATGGAGTTCAATTCCATTAAATTAGAGCAAAAGCTGATTGCCCTTCCTTTTCGGCCCTGCCTTGCGGTTCTGCCGATGCGGTGGATGTAGGTTTCCCTTTCCTCGGGCAAGTCAAAGTTGACAACGTTTCCGATGTCTTCAACGTGAATGCCTCTCGCTACAATGTCTGTGGCCAGGAGAATCCCGTCCTTTGAATGCGTGAATTTTTCTATGATTCTTTTCCTTGCGTTCTGTGGCTTGTCGCCGTGAAGCGCAAGTGCCTTAATGCCTCTTTTGAACAACTGCCTTTCAAGCCAGTCAACTGTCCTCTTAGTCCTGCAGAAGACAAGCGTCTTTGAATTAAAGGACGCCATCACCCTGCGCAAGGCATCTATTTTGCGGTTTTTGTCAACCATCAAATAGAACTGCTCCACTTCTTCCACTGGCGCGTTGTCCTCGCTCAAATCGAAGACAATTTTGTCCTGTTTCATGTGCCTGTCAATCAGGTGCAGGATTTCATCAGGCATTGTCGCGGAAAAAAGCATTGTCTGCCTTTTTTGCGGCAGGAACGAGATTATTCTCTCCACATCATCCCTGAAACCCATGTCGAACATTTTGTCCGCTTCGTCCAAAACCAAAAACTTCGCGTTTTTGAAATTCAGCGCGCCCCTTGAAATCAGGTCCAATAGCCTTCCCGGGGTTCCGACAATTATTTCGGGGTTCCTGTCAAGCAATTGCATCTGGCGGCTGATGTTCTGGCCGCCGTAAACAGCCATTGTTTTCACGTGGCTGCCTATTGCAATGGAAGCGATTTCTTCCTTTACCTGCACTGCAAGTTCCCTTGTGGGAACTACCACTAGCGCGGAAAATCCCTCGCCGCGGACTATTTTTTCAATAATCGGAATTGCAAAGGCCGCTGTTTTTCCAGTGCCTGTCTTTGATTTTCCGACCAAGTCCTTGCCTTGAAGCGCTTCAGGGATAACTTTTTCCTGGACCTCTGAGGCATCTGTGAAGCCTTTTTTTTGCACGGCTTTCTTTATGCTGTCATTTATGTTTAGTTCATCGAATTTCAATTTATTCACTCCTATTGAAAGAAAGAGAAAAAAATAACGCTATTCTGCGTTAAAGCAGCAAGTTTTTCATTTAAGAAAAAAACAGAGTTATTTTGCTATCCTTTCTTTTCCAATAAACAATATTTGAATGAAAAGCTTTTTAAAACCCAGAGAAAGGCGGTTTTAACGGCTTTTCTTCGCGGAAACTCAGAGGGGAATGAATTCAGGCGGGGGAAAAGCCAGGGGAAAATTCTCGCGCAAAGCTGACAGGATTAGTATTGGGATTATTGCGAGAAGGAATGGCAGAACAAGGGACAATGCGTATTTTAGCAGGGGGTGAATTTCTTTTTTTCCTTCAATGCCTGTTTTTTCTGCGCTGAATAACGCTGGCGTGAGGATTAAGCCGTAAACAAATATCATGGGCGCTGCCGCAAAGGCAAAAGCCGCGGGGTTTGAAAAAATCAGGAAAATTACCCTTTCAGAGAAAAGCCCGAAAATTCCAACAAGGTAAAACGCCTCGTTGAAAGAGAATTTTATGCGGGAAGTAAGCAAATGCCATGCAAGAATTAAGCCAGTGAAAGCAAGGAGATTGAACGCCCAGAACTGGCCTATTCTCTGCAAAAAAAGCGCCAGGGTAAATCCCTCATTAAGGCTGTGGACCAATGCCACCAAAACTTCCTCCAATAAAACCATTCCGTAGCCCAACAGAAGGAATTTTTTGAATCCGCCGAGTTTCCACGCGCCAAGAAAAGCCCTGATTTTCTGCCTGTAAATCCATATGGGAACGCCCACAAAAAAAAGCAGCAGGTGCGGGTAAATTAAAATGAATGAAAATTCGATGGAAAGGTAAAAGGCCCAGAACAGGAGAGAAACTGCAAGCCATGCAAGCATTAATGCGTTGAATTTTTTTCCCATGCAAAAACAAAGGCTTTTACTGCTTTAAATAGTTTCTCCCTCACCAAACCCCTGGCAGCAAGCGGTAGCGGGTTTTTTGCGCGTACGCCTTGTAGCCGGGCAGTTCTTTTTGGAGAAGGCTGTCCTCCATCACGGTGCGAGCGACAATGCAGAGATTAATGAGTGCGGCAGGAATCAGCCCGTAATAGGAGCCCAATGCAAGTGGAAGGGAGAAAACCATTACAATCACTGAAATATACATGGGGTGCCGGACAATTGCGTAAGGTCCTTTCGTGGCGAGCTTTTGCCCCTGCTCTATTTTCACTATTCTGAAAAGATAGGAATTTTCCTTCATCACGAAAAATACTGCAACATAGGATAATGCTGTTCCGATAAAGCCGATTGCCTTGATTGACAAGGGAACTGAAGACCATTGAAAGCGGACAGCGTCAAGGCCTAGGAGCGCAAACATTACAACGAAAATAATTCCCGAGCCAATTGTGAAAACCGCATCCCATCCTTTTTCAGGCATCATTTTGCTGCGCCTTTCAAGCAGCTCGGGGCTGTGCTTTTTCAGGTAAAAAACCATTGGAATAAAATATGCAAAGGTGATTGCAATGTAAAGCCACGCCTCAGGCCAGTACACCGTGCCGGCGGGAACAAAAAGGAAAGCAATAACGGATACAACGAAAAGCAGCACCTTTACAATAATGCTTGCTAGAGGAATTTTCTGCGGCATTGATAACAGGAATGAAACTAAACAATAAAAGGCTAACTGCCCCGGAGAAAATTCGGAAACCAAAAAGAAAGGCTTTTATAAGAAATGCCGCTAGATATTAACGGTAAAATGAAGAACAGCTATGCGATTGCTTCTTTGGCTTTGCTTTTATTGGCGCTGGTTTTTCTTATAGGGTGCACTCAGCCTGGCGGAAGCACTGGCACTGGAACGCTTGTTTTGAAATTAACCGATGCAAAGGTTGACGGTTTAAAGGCATTGAATGTTACAATTTCAGGCATTGACGTGCACAAAGCCGATGCCAATGAAGGAGAATGGATTGCCTTCTCAAACGAGGAGAAAACCTTTGACTTGATGCAGTTAAGCGGCGTGGCAGAGCTATTGGGCGAGAAAACACTTGACGCCGGTGCTTACACGCAGATAAGGCTTTCAGTTGTGAAAGCTGATCTGGAGCTGGATGACGGCACAACAGCTGACGTGAAAGTTCCCTCTGAAAAAATTAAAATAGTAAGGCCTTTTTCAATTGATGCAAACGGGACAACTCAACTGATAATTGATTTCAAGCCTGATTCAGTCAAGGAAGCCGGCGGAAAATACATTATGACGCCTGTCGTGAAGCTTTTAACCGTAAAGGAATTCAATGAAGGAAAAAATATTGTGGGAGGAGACGCTGATGAGCACGGATGCATTGGCTCCGCCGGCTACAGCTGGTGCGAGGCAAGACAGAAATGCATCCGAATTTGGGAAGAGGAATGTGCTGTGCCTGAACCTGAAGTTGCCAACCAAAACGCCCCGGCTGTTTCTCCGCAGTCAGTAATTGACGAGACAGTCGGCAGCGCGAGATTCGTTGCCGCAATAAAAGACAAGGCCATAACTGTCGCGGTTTTCAAGGAAAATGAAGACGACGGCAATTTTGTAGCGCCAGGGCAACAGGACAACAATAAGGCAAACGGAAAGGATGAGAATAAAAGCACAGGAAACCAGAATCAAAAATCGGAAAACATTGACTTGAACAAAATGACCGCTCTGAACATAACCCTTGGCGAGGTATCGGTTCACTTGAGCAGGAGCTTCCTGAAAAGGGCAGGGGATGAAAATAAAACGGAAGGCGAAAATGAAAACGAAACCGATGATGATGAAGACGAAATCCCCGATTTGAATGAATCAGACGACCAGAACAATTCAGGAGATCTTAACCTAAATTTGGCGGAAAACGAGGCAGAGGATGAAAACGCAGGCAGCTACAAGGAGCAGAACAAATGGATTCTTGTAAGTGACGCCAATAAAACATTTGATTTATTGCAGTTGACGACAACCGAGGCATTGCTTTCGGATTTGAATATTCCTGCGGGAAAATACACGCAGATAAGGCTTGAAATTCTTTCGGCGAAAGCGGTTATTGACGGAAACGAGTTTGATGTAAGGGTTCCGCCGAACAAGCTCATGCTTCACGGAGTATTCAATGCGGAAAACGGGACTGTCGCATTCCTATTGCTTGACTTTGACGTGGGAAAATCATTGAAGGTTACGGGAAACAACGAGCTGATTTTAAGGCCCACAATCAAGCTCACAGTATTGGAAGACGCAAACGTTACAGTACAGGCATCAAAAATAAAGGAAAAGAAAGGCAAACTGGTTGAGGACTCGGAACATAAATTCGACGAAGAAGGAAACGAGGACTGACCCCGAAAACTTAATTAACCTGAACCAATCTTATTCTTTCAATTGATTTTTTCAAGGAGGTGAACTAATGGAAGCAGTAAAGGTGCAGATAACTCCTGGCGGGAAAGCCGACAGGGCAGAGGCAATTATCAGGATTTTTTACAGCATTGTATTGTACTTCATTGCCGGAATTCTGGGCATTGTCGCATGCGTGCTAATATTCATTAATTTTTTCACATGCCTTATACTCGCGCAAAGGGTTGCAGCGGATTTTCTTGCAAAGTACATTGGATGGCTTGCAATGATTGGCGCTTACAGCCACTTTGTGACTGATGAAAGGCCGCCGCTGGTTCCCTGACCCCGCGGTTTTTTTCTTTTTTTTTGCATACAGCAGATTTTTATTTTCCAAAGGCATTATCCTATAGCATGGTTGAAACTGTTCTTCCCCTCACAACAATCGGCGTGATAATAATCATAGCCATTGCATTCAGCGTTTTCGTCAAAAAACTGAGGCAGAACGAGGTCATTGGCTTCATCCTTGCCGGTTTTCTCCTTGGGCCAATCGGGCTTAACTTTCTGCATCCAAATGACCCGCTCATTAAAGGATTTGCAGAATTAGGCCTATTTGTTCTGTTGTTTTACCTTGGAATAGAGCTTTCGTTAAAGGAATTTTTGGCCGCGGGCTCGACTATTTTTGGCCTGGCATTGGTTGACATGGTGATAACAACTGGCCTTGGAATAGGAGTTATGCTTTTGCTCGGGCAAAGCCTTTTCTTTTCAGTTGTAGTCGGCATAATGCTTTTCTGCACGAGCACAGCAATTATAGGAAAATTCATACTTGACAAGAGCCTGCTAAAAAACAACGCTGCAAAAATCGCCTTGTCAATACTAATTTTGCAGGATTTTCTTGGAATAATGCTTTTGGTGTTCATTACCGCGATGTCAGCGCAGGGAGGCTCGCCTTTTGAGCTCGCAATCGCCGCGCTTGTTTTCGCGGTAAGCGCTTTTTACGCGGTTTACCGCCTTTCAATAATTGTTGAAAGGTGGATGAAGAAAAACGGCTTTGGGCATACTGAGATAACGCTTTATGCTTTAGGCATAGGCCTTGTTGTTGCAACTCTTGCTGACCTTCTCGCGCTTTCAACCGCAATCGGAGCATACTTTGCGGGCTTTGCCTTGAGTGAAACCGATTCAGGGCACCGCATCAAAAAAGACGTGGTGTTTTTAAGGGATTTCTTTCTCGTATTTTTCTTTGTTGCATTCGGCACTACGATTTTCTTTGACCAGGCAGTCAACGCGATAGTACTTCCGTCCCTGGAGCAGTTCGCTTTACTCTTGGGCATAGCGCTTACATTAGGGTTTTGCGCTATTTTCGCGCACTCTTTTTCATTAAGGGTTGCAGGCGGCTTGTTTGGACTGCATCCGGAGGACACAAGCATGGCCGCAATCCTTTTATCGCCTTTAGGGGAGTTCGTGATAATCATTGCAACAGTCACGATTGGCGCAGGGGTTCTCACTGGAGAGCAGGCAACGCTCATCAGCCCGCTTGCATTCCTTTTAATCATCGTAACCCTGCTCATATTCCAGCCATTGTATAATTTGAAGGAACTGCACCAAAAGCTTTTTTCCAGAATCCCGGGCTTCAAAGTGCATGAAAAGAAAAGCGAAATGAAGCCGCACACGCCTTACACGAAAAAACAGTTAGAGGACTTCATAATCAACATGTTTATCGTGCTGTGCTTTGCGTGGGTTACAGTGCTGCTTTACAGCGAACTGCCGCGCATCGGCGTGCCAATCATTTACAGCAGGCAGGTAACTGCGTTTATCTTATTCGCGTTCTTTGCCTCTTACCCTTTCTTCAAGGCGCTAAGGGCAATCAAAAGGCTGTTCAAGCATTTGAGGGCTTAAAGCACGCACGCATTAAAGTGAGGCTTGTGATTCCAATGCGCAAAAATATGGCTCTTCTGCATATTTAGGACCTCCAGCATGAGTTTATGATTTTGAGTTTGAAGTATTCCAAGTCCTTGTAACCGTATGCTCGTCTTTTCAGTAGACCGATTTTGTTGTTGAATGCTTCGCTTGCTGCGTTGGTGATT
>JAZDDZ010000040.1:0-2045 GCA_043809245.1 Candidatus Iainarchaeum sp. | reverse complement strand
ACAATCAAGGCTTCGCTTGATTTTCTTTCAAAGCAAGGCGTGCTTGAGGGTTTCAGCCCGAAAATCAACATCAGGAAATTCGGCTACAAGCTTGAGGCAATGGTTATGCTTCACGCAGACACATCGGAGAAAAAGGTTTTTGAGGATTTTCTTGAGCGCGTGAAAAAGGACCCACACCTTTACAGGCTTTCCGCGATAATGGGCTCAGGCAACTGGAACCTGATGGTTTCGCACCTGTACAGGGACATTGAAGGCTACCATAACAACGAGCAAAAACAATACTATGAGGCGGTTCCGGGAATTTACAAGTTGATAAAGGACAAGCAGGTTTTTTACGCAACAGAGCCCTACTACAAGAATGCCTCGCGTGTCGCATCAGTGATTGAAATTGTCCGCAAAGAAAAAGGCATTGACTGAAAAAAGGGGCTGGCTGCATGAAAACATCAATTGATTTCTCGAAGTCTTTGCAGGTGAATGCTTCCAATTACTTTGACAAATCCAAAAAGGCGAAAAAAAAGCTTGAAAGCCTTGAAAAGGCAGCAAAGGATTTGGAGAAAAAAATTGCCGCGATAAAAGAAAAAAAGCATTCTGCGGAATCCGCGCGTGAAGCGCCGCAAAAAAAGCGCGCAAGGCAGTGGTTTGAAAAATTCCGCTGGTTTTACTCAAGCGATGGCCTGCTTGTTTTGGGGGGAAGGGACGCGCAAAGCAACGAGCAGTTGGTGAAAAAATACATGGAGCCAGATGACGTTTACTTTCACGCTGAAATCCACGGCGCGCCGCACGTAATAGTGAAGGCGAAAAAAAATTTAGCGCCCTCGCAGACAATGAATGAGGCAGCGCAGTTTGCCGCGGTTTTTTCAAGCGCCTGGCGTGAAAAGCTCGCGTCTGTTGATGTTTATTCCGTTAAGCCTGAGCAGGTAAGCAAAAAGGCAATGGCGGGTGAAGCCCTTGGCACTGGCGCGTTCATGATTTACGGGCAAAGGGAATGGTTCAAGAACACGCCGCTTAATTTTGCAATTGGCTTTGACGGAGAAAAAGTTGTTTCCGGCCCTGAAAGCGCTGTGAAAAAAAATGCAAAGCATTTTGTTGGGGTAATTCAGGGTGCAATGGAGAAAGGCCCTGCTGCAAAAAAAATAAAGGCTTTGCTGGAGCACAAACTCGGCAAAAAGAACCTGTTTGACTTGGACGAGCTTGTATCAATGCTTCCAAGCGGCGGAATAGAGGTTAAGGATTAACCTTAACTTCTCGCCTTTAAACCCAGGAACTCCAGCAATGAGTCTATGATGCTTTTCTGCTGCTGTACCTGCTGTTCCAGTCCCTGGATTCTTTTCAGGAGGTCAGCGGTGTCAGTTGTGGCAGTGCAGCTTTTTTCCTCAAAGCCGTCAGTGCAGCTTGTTACAGTGCATCCTTTTTCGTCAGTGTATTTTTTGCATTCAACGCTTGGCTTGTTTGAGCACTGTTTTTCAATGTAGTTTTCGCATTTTTTGAGCCTGCATCCCTGGTCATCGGTTGTTTCCTCGCATTTTTCCTTTACCACTTCACAGCTGTTTGAGTAATAGCCGTTGGTGCATTTCTTTATTTTACAGCCCTGTTCATCCACAAATACTCTGCATTCGAATTTTGGTTCGGCTGCAGCGTTTGTTATAGTGCTTTCAGGGCATTCAATTGCCTTGTAGCCGTCAGTGCACTCTTTAACAGTGCAGCCTTTTTCATCCACGTATTTTTTGCATTCAGTGTCAGTCGGGTTGCAGCTTGTTGACTTTGTCCCATCACTGCACCTTTTCTCCTGGCAGCCGTTCCCTAAGTCAACGATTTCACACCCAATCGGTTCAGGCGTTGCCGGGCAAGCGATGCTCTCTGTTCCGTTGGTGCAGCTTTTCACAGTGCAGCCCCGTTCATCGGCATATGTTTTGCATTCAATTATTGGGCAGTAATTCTGCGTGCAGGAATCATAGGTGTAGCCGTCAGTGCAGCTTATCTTAACGCATTTTCTTTCAGGGTATCCTGTGCATTTTTCACTGTTCGCTTCCTCGCACTTAGCCCCC
>JAZDDZ010000039.1:0-5413 GCA_043809245.1 Candidatus Iainarchaeum sp. | reverse complement strand
TTTATGCATTGCCTCAAACTTTTGCCTGTCCTTTTCAAGCAATGCCTTTAACTCCCAGTATTTTTCCGGCTTGAATGCCCTCCTTTCCTTTTCCCTGTCAACAATCAGCCTTAAAACAGGGGTCTGAACCCTTCCCGAGCTAAGGTATTCTTTTCCTAACTGGCCGGAAATAAGCGAAAGGTATCTTGTCAGGACTGCGCCCCAAATCAGGTCAATTTCCCTGCGCGCATTGGCGCTTTCCGCGAAATTGTAGTCTAAGTCAGTGAGCTTTGCAAATGCATTCTGAATGTCCTTGGGGGTTATTGCGGAAAAATACATTCTTTTGACGGAAATTTTCGGGTTTTTTTCCTTCAAAAAGTTCACGGCTTCAAGGCCTATTGCCTCGCCTTCGCGGTCTGCATCAGTTGCAACAATTACTTCAAGCGCTTCCCCTGCGGAAGCCTTTAACTCGGATACAATAAGCTTTTCCGTGCCAATGTATTCAATCGGCGCGTTAACCAACTGCTTTAAATCAGTGCCAATCCAGTAACTGTATTTTTTCGGAAAATCCACGTCCACAATGTGCCCGCGCAATGGAATCAATTTGAATTGCTCTCCGTCCATCTTGAATTCAAATGCCGGGGACTTTCCCTTATGGCTTTCCGGCACCTCTTTTCCCGCGAGAATTGACGCAATTCTCCTTCCCGCAATGGCTTTCTCGGAAATAATCAGCTTCATTCACAGCACTATTCAAATCCCTCTACATAAAAAACATTATAAAGCCAGTGGAAAAACGCGGAAAGGATTAAATATTTCGCAGGCAATAGTTATTTCATGGCAATGCGAGTTGTTGAGCCTCCGAAAACCTCCCATAAAAAAAACACATTAAGTTCCGGGCCCGCTATCCACCACCAGGACCTTATTAGGTTGTGCTACAGCAGCTTCTCGAAAGGCATTTAAAAAGTTAAAACCTTATTGTAGGTATGGCTCACCTGTTCATAGTTTGGGGATACCATCCTAATGAGGCTCCTATTGAGCGGCATGTTGCCTACCTCTTGAAGGAGGATTTGGAAAGAAGGGGGCATAAAGTTGAAGTGCCAGTTAGAATACCCTATGATAAAACCCCAATCAAGACTATGGAAGATCTGGCATCAGGGAAGGTTACCATTGAGCAGCTTTTTAACAGGGCCCATAAAAGGGGCGGAAAAGAAGATAAAGCATATGAGAAAAGACTTGGAAAAGCTGGCGTGGATCTAAGTACTTACCTAAATTTTGTGAGACATGACCCTGTTGATCTTGAGGCTCCTTTATTCCTTAGAGAAATATTGGAAAAGCATAAGGGCGCTTATATTATCGACATACATAGTTTTTCTGCACCAGGGATAGTAGAAGAGTTACTTAAAAAGCAACCAATAAGGATTAAGGTCGAAGTTAATAATAGCGGAGTATATACCCGCGGTATTTCTGTTAATACGCGCCATACTGCATCCATGCCAAGGGAAATGCAGCAAAGGTGCCTTATCTTAGAATGGCCTTCAATAGGTCGTGAAGCAACACCTAAAATGAAAATGACAAAAAAAATTCTTAATGCAATGAGAAATAAAGATAGAGGATATAATGAAAGATATTTCTGGGAGGGTTCTGGCGGCCCTCACTTAAGGTATTTTGATTACGTAGCAGATCTAAAAGCTACCAGGAAAACTAATTTCTTTTCACGCATACTTGTTGCTAAGGTGGGAAATGTCGTACACAGGGAAATTAGAAAAAAGGAGGGGCCTGCAGCAGAGATGAAACGCATGGTCCATCTTAAACGCCCACTGGAAGAAAGGACAAGAACAGAATCAGGAAAAACAAAAAAGTCAAGATTAGCTTGGTTTCCTAGGTTTAGGCGGAAAGGATAGACCTGTTACGTGACAGCGCGTCAAAGGAATTTTTGTGTGCATTGTTTTGAACGGAAAATACCTAGCAGCAAAATAGAGCAATTCACAGTTTTTTCTGCAGTGATGCGCTTGGAAGCGAATTGGTTTTTTTGAGTTCCGAGAGAATCATCAGTGTCTTTATGTCCAGGATTCCGTCCAATATGCCCAAGCGGTTGATGAATTTTTCAGCGCTGTCAAGGTCAGGAACAACTAACTTTGCCAACAAATTGTATTCGCCCAGAATCTGGTATAATTCTAAAACATAGTCAAATTCCTTTAAGCGTTTGATGACTTCCTTGTTTTTTGAGAGCTCCGAGCGGATTTGCACATAAATGGGGTTTTCATATCCTAAAATTTTCATGTTCAGGTCAGCTGAAATCGAGTTGATTATGCCCCGGCGTTTCAGGCGCTCTACTCTTTTCTTTATTGCCACATCAGTCAGGCTTGTTTCCTTTGCGATTGTGCTGAACGAAGACCTTCCATCCTCCAATAGCTTCTGGATTATCTTGTGGTCAATTTTGTCCAATGAAATTACTTCAGCCAAAAACACACCCCGAAAAAAGCCTGCATTAGCTATTCTAACGCAAAACAAATAAAAAGTTTGCTTTCCTAAAAAAAACGCCTTTTTTTGCTGGTTTGTTTAAAAAAGTCTTGTAATGGAATCTTTTTTATGGCTGAATCCGTTGAACCCGTGAGCGAAACCATTGAAAGGATAGCCAAAGAGCTGGCTGAAGCGGGGGCAAGCAAATGGGATGTGGCGAAAATAGTGAAGGAGCTTTTCGGGCTTGAGCTGAATGAAAAGGAGATGAAGGAAAAGGCAGCCGAGCTGCTGCAGCCATTGAACCCAGAGGCAGCAAAGGTTTTCGCTTCATTCGAAAAAATGCACGTGTACACCTCAAGGGAAAGGCTTGAGGCATTTGACCGCGGAAACATAATCAAGTCATTGTTAAAGGAAACAAATGTGGGAAGGCCGATTGCGGAAAAAATCGGCGCGGAAGTTGAGGACAGGCTAAAGGATTTGAGGATTAATTTCATTACAACTTCCTTAATCAGGGAAATTGTTGACGTAAAACTGCTGGAGTACGGCCACGAGCAAATCCACGAGCAGTACACGCGGTTGGGGCTTCCGGTATTCGAAGTGCAGAAAAAACTGGAGAAAGGATTTTTTCCAGGAAAGGAATTGATGAGGGAATTCAGCTGGCTGAAAGTGATTCCTAAAACCGCAAGGGAAATGCATTTCAACAGGGAAATCCACATAGTGAAGCCGGAGGATTTTCCGGCAAGGCTTTTCTCCTGCAGCCATTTGCCTGTATTTGAAAACAAATCAATTGAAGAGGCAGTTATAAAGCTGGGCGCAGAATCACGCAGGCTGCAGAAGTTTTTCTCTTTGCCGCTGAATTTTCATGCACTCAATTTTTCTTTTGCCGCGCTGATGAAAAAGAAAACAAAAGCCGAGGCAAAGAGAACCGCACGGCTTTTGTTTGCACAGCTTAATTCGCTGCATGCAAAAAATTTTTCACAGCAGCTAATGCCCGCAATTGGCTTAAGCCTTTTCGAGCCAGAGGGGGAATTCGAAAAAAGGCACGAATTAAAGGAAAGCGCAATTGCATTGGCAAAAGAACTCGCGGAAATCTGCGCAGGGGAAAAAACAAATTTTCGGCTTGCGTTCTGCCTGGACTCTGTGTTCCAGTTAAAGCTTTTGAATGCGAAAGCGGTTGAAAAGGCAAATTTTTGCCTACTTGACTGCTCGGAAAAAGAGCTCAGGCCTTTGAACGGGTGCCTTTTTGCACAGGAAGGAAAAGGGATTTCAACTGCAATCGGCCTGAATTTGCCAAAGCTGCTGCATGACGCGAAAAAAAAGGAAAACGTTTTCATGGAGAAAACCGCGGATGCCTTCGGTGAAATAAAAAGATTGTTTGAATTGAAGGAAAAAATCATGGCGGAAAGAAGTTACCTGAATGAAAACAGAATTTATGCCCCGGAATTCCTCCCGCTTCTGGGGTTGCACGGCCTGTTCCAGTCATGCCTGCTGATTGAAGGGGATGAGAAAAGCGCGTTAAGGCTTTCCGAAAAAATCGTTTCAAATGCAAAAGCGGAAACAGTTGAGAATGCAGCGGTGTGCGCTTTTTCCCCAAAAAAAGGCGTGAGTGAATTCAATGAATTGAACGAACGGCTTTGGGGAGAGCAATTGCCTGTTGTTAACGAACAGGAAATGTTTTTGAAGGCAGGCGATTCATTCAAAAAGAATTATGCCTTGGAACTGGTTGCGAAAACTGTTGGCGAGGCAAAGGATTTTTTGGGAAAGAAAGCGAAATGCTTAAGGCTAGTGCCTGGCGGCCAATAGCTCCATTCTCCTGCTTCCGGTTATCAAAGTGAATTTCCGCATGTAAAGCTCTGTTTTCAGTACCTCGAGGAATGGAATGAGGAAAACAAGTGAAATCAAAAGCGCGGCATAAGCGCCTATTGAAAAGAAAAGGTCAAGCAGGAATTCAAGGACAAGGAGAATGAAAACCAAAACAAAGCCCGTAACAAGAAGCTCTAGCACAGCCAACGGGTTTTTGTACATGAACTCCAAATTGTTCAGGATTGACGCGCGGACACCTTCCTCGTCAATCACTATTGCCTGCGGCAGGAAAAGGAATAACAGCGAAAAAACAAAAATGACAAGGCTTGCGATTGCCTCGCTTACTCCTGCATTAACAAGCAGTGAAGCCCCAACAGCGGCAATGAAGGTGAACACCAAAAGAAAGCGGAAGTATTTGAATGCAAAGAGGCGGATTTTTTCGCGCAAATAATAATTCACCTTAACAGTGCTCAGTTCTCTCCTGACCGCGAAAACAATCAGCGTGACGAAAATTGAGTAAAAGAAAAGGAAAACAAGCGTGGTTGCAGCCAATGCGGCAAGCTCCGCGGGCATTGACTTGATGAAGCCATAGTCAGCTAGAATGCTTCCCGCTGAAACAAAGGAGTTGCTTAACTGCACCAAAACAAAGGCAAGAATCAGGAGCAACACAAAGGAAAGCGCTGCCTTGAAGTTTGCCAGATAATCCCTGAATGAATCTACAAAAATCATAAAGCGCAGTTCACCCCTACCGTAAAAGAGTAATGCTAAAAATGTTTAAAAAGCGTTAGCAGAAGTTTTCAGGGGCTTGGCTTCAAGAAAGGCCTGAAATGCAGCGGTTACCTTCACTTTCACGAATTTGCCCAGCGCATTCTGTTTTATTGCAACTGGCTTGTAGTTAAGGGTTCTGCCGACAAAGTTTCCTTTAGGGCCTATCTCGGTTACAAGAATTTCCTGCGAAGAGCCCAAAAGCGTTTTGTTCTGCTCAAGGGAAATTGAAGCGCAAAGCGCTGAAAGCACTCTGCTCCTTTCCTTCTTCACCCTTCCGTGAAGCTGCTGCGGCATTTTTTCCGCGGGAGTGTTCGGGCGGGCTCCAAAACGCGAAATGTTGCAGATGCCCGGCTTAACTTTTTCCAGCAAAGAAACGGTTGCATTGAAATCTTTTTCCGTTTCC
>JAZDDZ010000038.1:0-2337 GCA_043809245.1 Candidatus Iainarchaeum sp. | reverse complement strand
AACACAACACCGAACTATTAAAGGCGTTCGCAAGCAAACACCTGGCCCTGCCCACGGAGCCAGGGGCCAAGCGCACTTGCACGGTATTAAGCCGCTTAACAACCATTTCCGTTTTCCTGCAAAACAAGCCCCTCGACGAACTGAATGAAGGGGACGTGCAGAACCTTAACCTTCAATTGCGCGAACGCGGCTTTAAGTCAGGCAGCGATTATAGGAAAGCCCTGCGGCAGTTCCTGCGATTGATGGATAAAAAGAAGAATTACGAAGTGCTTGAATCAGACTTCATGCGCCAGGGCAAAAAACAGAACGGCGAACCATTAGTTGACGCTGAAAAGTTTTTAACCGACCGTGAGTGCGAGCTGTTAATGGCTGAAGCCACGCGGCACTCGGACCACATTGCAGCGTTTGAATCAGTGCTATTAAATTCTGGGATGCGGCCATGTGAAATTATCCGGAGCCTGCGCCGAAAAGATTTAGTGGTGGAAGAATGAAATTAATCTTAAAGGTTCAAGGCACAAAGACCCCGGCGGCAAAAAGAACCATTGTGTTGTTTGACGAAATGGCTGAAGGAACTTATGCTTATTTGAAACCTTACCTTGATTCTTTGCCTGATGAAAATGCAGTGCTTTTCCCCTACTCTTATGAGCGATACGCGCGCATTCACAAAGACCTATGCAAAGCAGCGGGCATTCCCCGTGAGAAATGGAAGTTTTACCAGCAACGCAAGCGAATGCTTTCACACTTCTACAATACACAAGGGATGGTTTCAGCCGCGACAATGGCTGGCCACCGACCAGGCGGAAACACCATGCGGTACTACTGCGCGGTTGGCGAATCACAGCTCCGACAAAAACCCATTCCAAAGATTCAGCAAAAGAAGTGCCCGAATCCAATGTGCGCCAAAAAGGGTCAGGGGCTCCCGTTTCATTTAACGCAGTGCCCGGAATGCGATGCCCCGCTTGATTCGGATGCGTTCGGGGAGATAATCAAGGCGAACTTAAACGAATTGATTGACGTTAAAATGCAATTATTCAAAGCCGAATTAAGGGCAATGTTATTGGAGCGAAAGGAAACAATAAAAAAGGAAAAGGCGTTATAGGTATGATGCAACCGCGATATGATATTAGAACATCGAACGAGGTTTTCAGCCTATTCCGAGCGGTTTACTTTATACCAAAATTCAAAAAATCCCACGAAATAGACGCGGACGATTTTGACCTATTATCCTATTTGAATTACTCGATTAGCGCGGTTGGCTTACAGGAGTTGTGCATATACCTCATAAAACACAAGTCAACACTTGGGCATCAACTGAACACATTGAGGGAGCCACCCACCGACTTTTTCAGGGGTGCCATTATAACAGAAAAAACCAAAGGCAAAAAAAAGTTTATCACCCTTTCACCAGGAGCATTGGAAAAACTATCAGGCACTAAAAACACCGAACTAATTGAAGGCGCGTTAGGGACCGCTGAAAACTTCAAGGAGTATTTCACACTACTTGATAAACTTAAAGACAACAAAAAAACAAGGAACGCTATTGCCCGGCTTGCTAATTCAAGAAACTATTTTAACATCGCTTATGCAGGGAGCCGATGGTTTTTGTTAAAGCGTTTAAAGTCAAAAAAATAAAACTAATTCAATCAGTTGGCTTGTGCCAACGATACCTTTAAAAAGACATTGGTATTACTAATTGTTATTTAGTTGGTATATGCCAACAAAGAGGTTTTGTACATGGAAATCACAACAAAAAAAATTTTTTACATGAAGCCGACGGATGTTAGGTTGCTGAAAGAGATACAGAAAAAACAGCGTTATTTTTCTGCCTCCGAAACGATTAGAAGATTGATTTTTAACGCCGCAAAGGAGGAGGGATTAGCATGACTTTTGAAAAATTGATTGATTCCATCCCAGCGGACAAACTCCGCGCCGATACTGAAGTTCAAACAGTGTTTGTTAAGCTAAAAGCAATATTTGAGGGTAGCCAAAAGGCTAAAGCTTGAATAAAATCCGCGCCACCTACCCTGGACAACGCGGAGAGTGAATAGATATGGATATACTGTACCCTGCATTAAAAAACAATGACATCCAAAATGGACCTATTACAATCATTCCAAACAGTGGGAAAGTTTGTTCCTGTTGTGGGAAAAATAATAATCATAGGCATTGGGTAAAACTGGGGCCCACAAGGAGGGCTTCGGTTTGCAGTGAATGCCGCGGAAAATTTAGTTCGATTTCCGATTTGGTTTTGGATTTAAATAATCGAGTTGTGAATTCACGAACAGGCGCACTTATTGGGTTTAAATTGATGGGGGGAGCCCCATGATTTTCTCCAGA
>JAZDDZ010000037.1:0-16822 GCA_043809245.1 Candidatus Iainarchaeum sp. | reverse complement strand
GCAAGCAGGTTAGTGGTTGGCTACGGGTTGTTTGACAATGCAACAGCAGAAAACAGTGTGAAAGTCTTAGACAAAGCACTGCACTCATACGGTTGCCCAAGACAATTAGTGAGCGACCACGGCGTGCAATTCACCAGCATACCACGAGAAAGTTGCCCAGAACCAGCAGACAACGCATTCCAAACAAAACTCAAAAAACTAGGAATAAAACACATTAAAGCACGAGTAAAACACCCGCAAACAAACGGCAAACTAGAACGATGGTGGCAAACAGCACGCTTCCTCACAAAACACTTCGGTTCACTACACACAGCAGTCAAACACTACAACGAACACAGACCCCACATGAGCCTAGAAAACGGCTCACTCAGAACGCCCCTACAGGCGTTCCTAGAAAAAGCATAAAAAGAGAATGACCCAACATGAAATCTAGAGAGGACATTAAATCAGGACAACACACCTAGAGTCGGCAGCACAATGCTTTAAATATGTGAAAGCCGTTCTAATTTTATGGCTGTTGAATTCCACGAGAAAAGCTCAATCATCGGGCGCTCTGAAAGCGATATTGAAAAATACGCGGACAAGGGCACTGCTTACCTTGGGAAAGTCGTGATGAGTTCAGGTGAAAACCCTGTCCTTGGAAGAAAAATTTTAATGGACGTGGCGCAGCCGCACCTTGTTTTAATTTGCGGCAAACGCGGAGGTGGAAAGTCGTACAGCTTAGCGGTTCTTTTGGAGGAATTCGCGCGCCAGCCATTGGACATAAGGAAACGCATCTCCGTAATTGCAATTGACACTGTTGGAATTTTCTGGACCCTGAAGATTCCGAACAAGCTTGAGGGAAAAGAGCTGGAAAGATGGGACTTAAACCCCGATAAAACAAATGTCAAGGTTTTGGTGCCAAAAGGCCGCCTGTCTTTTTACAGGGAAAAAGAGATTCCTGTTGACGGTGCATTCACTTTAAAGGCATCAGAGCTGGATGCAACGGAATGGCTTGCATTGTTCAAGCTTTCCTGGAGGGAGCCAGAGGGAATTCTTTTAACCCGCATAATTGAGGAAATGCAGGAAAAAAAAAGCACTTTGTATGGCTTGGATGAAATAATCGAGCAGGTAATGAGGGATGACGAATCAGAAAAAATCACAAGGCAAGCTGTAATCAACCGCCTTAAGGTTGCGAAGAGCTGGGGATTGATTGAAAAGGAAGGCACAAGGATACGGGACCTTGCTTTGCCGGGGGAAATTACAATAATTGATGTTTCCGCTTACCGCCAGGCAATTGGAATGGATGGCACAAGGGACATAATTGTCGGATTGATTGGGAAAAAATTGTTTGAGGAAAGAATGCTTTACCGAAAAGAAGAGGAAGTTCGCCTAACCAAGGGGCTGAAAAGGGAAAGCGAAATGCCCATTGTCTGGATGCTGGTGGATGAAGCGCACATGTTCATGCCCAAAGACGAGCAAAGCATTGCATTGCAGGTTCTGCTGGAATGGGTCAGGGTTGGAAGGCAGCCTGGCTTGAGCTTGGTGCTTGCAACCCAGCGCCCGAACAAACTGCACCCGGACTGCATTAGCCAGTGCGATTTGTTCATTTCCCATCGCTTGACCTCCCAGCCCGACATTGCGGCAGTCTCTGACCTTAGACCGAGTTACATGCACCAGAATTTTGACAAATACTATCAGGAAATGCCGCGCGGAAAAGGCTTTGCACTGGTTTTGGATGACAACACCGAGAAACTATGGCTTGTCAAAGTCAGGCCGCGCTTTTCATGGGACGGAGGCGTTACAGCAAGCGCTTTCACGCAGTGAAAAAAACGGGGAATGAAGGATAATGAAAGAAAAAGCAGCAATTGTATTAGCAGTATTTTTTTTTGCTTTACTTATCCACTCAACTTTGGCGAGTGCGGGAATCATCTTTCAGGATGATTTTGAGGGATGGAATGACGCGGCGCCAAACGACAGTTCTTTAATCTGGAGCCCGGCAAACGGAAGCATTTCCTCCGCTTCAAACGGAAAATGGTGCTCTTCACAGCAATGGAACGAGTACGGATTGCCGGACACACAGGTAATCTCATCAAAAGGAAGATACAACAGCGCAAGTGTCGAAGGCAATGTTGAATCAAGAGTCCAGCCAGCAGTGGGCGTTATAAGCCTACTGCCCGACAAAACACACGACGAGTTATACTTCAGATGGTACATGAAATATGATGAAACATGGAGCTGGTGGGCTAATCAAGGCTGCCATAAAATAGCTAGGCTCATATTAGGCCCGGAAAACTCAACTTGCCTTAACCTCGATACTCACCTTATACCTGAATGGACGTGGGGTGAAATGCGTTATAGAATATGGCCGAGCGTTACATCAGATTCTGTCTATTCCGATACTTCAGCCTCCTATTATGATTATGGCCCGGGCAAATGGATACTAATCGAAGTATATGTAAAACTTAACACGGCAGGGCAAAGCAACGGAACCCTAACATCCTGGATTAACGGAAAAAAAGTATTGCACAAAGAAGGAGTGGTTATAAGAAACAGCAATTACAACTTCACTAATTTCACAATGGGCGACAACATAATCTACACCAACGCAGCAGGAAGCTCTGGCGTGCCCTGGCTTCCACCCGAAGAAAAACAAATCTGGTTTGATGACGTCAAAGTTTCAACCAGTTTCAATGGCCCGGAACCCTGCCAGAACGGAGTGCAAATCACTCCAGAAAACGTTGGAACATGCTACTGCGGAACCTCAACACCAAACCCTGACTGCAATTCAACCAATGGCTTGTGCGCTGGCATAGTTGATTCTGGTTACTGCAACAACGGGGTATGGAGCCCTTCCTCCAGCTGCACTAACGGACAAACACAAAACTGTTCCACTGGATTGCAGGGAGTATGTTCAACAGGGCAGCAAACTTGTGCAAACGGAGCATGGGGTTCCTGCATTGCTCCGCTGCCTCAAACGGAAATATGTGGTGACGGCATTGACCAAAACTGCGACGGAAGTGACACGCCCTGCATAACCTGCACGGAAAACTGGAACTGCGCGCAATGGAGTTCATGCTCTGGAGGAACTCAGACAAGAACCTGCACTGACACAAACAACTGCGGAACGACTGTTTACAAGCCAGCGGAAACACAAAGCTGTTCTTTGCCAGGCGCGGGAGTTATTTTTCAGGATAATTTTGAGGGATGGAATGACGCGGTTCCCAATGACCCATTGGTTTTATGCAACCCAAACAGCAGCATATCCGCATGCAGGCCTGCAGGAAGCGAGTGGTGTAGTTTGACTGATTGGAATGAATACGGCTTGCCGGACACACAAGTTATTTCTTCGCAGGGGCGAAATGACAGTGGTTGTGTAATCGGCCACATTGAGGGCAGAGTTAATCCTGCCGCGGGCATTACAGGGTTTCTCCCAGATAAAACCAAAGATGAATTATTTTTCAGATGGTATATCAAGTACGACCCCACTTGGAGTTGGTGGCCCGTGCAAAACGAGCAGAAGCTGGCTCGAATAAGATGGACACCAGAAGGTTCAGCCTGCTTTGTATGCGATCCAGATGATATTATAATATCATTTCAATGGAATAGAATGGTTTATGCAATTTATCCTATTCAATTCGTTACGCCTACAGTTTATTCAAATCCTGAGGTTACCTGGTATGATTATGGCCCGGGAAAATGGATTTCTTTAGAAATTTATATTAAATTAAATGATCTTGGGAAAAGTAATGGCGTTTTAACTTCTTGGATCAATGGTGAAAAGGTCCTTCACAGTGATAGTGTTTTTCTTAGGTCATCAGATACACACATTAATAGCATTAACATAGGGGACAACATTGTTTATCCTCCCGGACCTACTGGCGTTCCATGGAGTTCCCCTGAAGAAAAATCCATGTGGTGGGATGATGTAAAAGTTTCCACAAATTACATCGGCCCAGAACCCTGCCCAAATGGGGTGCAAATCACCCCTGAAAACATTGGCGCCTGTTATTGTGGAACAAGCACGCCAAACTCAGACTGCAATGCAACAAACAATTTATGCACAGGAATTGTCAATTCAGGCTACTGCTGTAACGGCTCCTGGCAAACAACAAGCTGCACACCCGCAGTGCAGTGCACGGTAAATGTTTCAACGCCCTGCACAATTTCTTTGGCGGGCGGAACAATCAATTCCTGTTCACAGCAAAACTTAATTTATCAGTTCAATGCAACGACAACAGTTAACAACACAGTCAATGGACTGCAGGCAAGCAAGGCGTATGACATTAAAATAGAGAACACAACAACAGGGGCAACGCAGAATAAAACCGCAAACAGCAACTCCACAGGAGCACTGCAGTTCAGTTCCTGAACCGGTATTTTTACACAATTGTTTCCGCAATTGTTTTCTGCGCTTCACTTGGTTCCTGCATTTCCTTGAACAATCTTTCAGCGCGCTTTATTTTTGCTGGCTCTGATTCAACCAGAACGTATTTCAGGTGCTTCCACTGCAGTTTGACAAACGGGTTGCTGAGGAAAAAATTGTTCGCGAGCTTGTTTTGCCTGAGGAATTCAACCAGTTGCGGTATTTTTTCGGTTGGAATGCTGATGAATTCTTTTCCCTTCCTCTTCGCCCCTTCAAGGTCTTTTTCAAAGTTCTGCAGGCTGAATGCGCCGATGTATTCGGGCTTGTATAAAACCTCTTCTGAATCGAATACAGTGAAAAGCTGTTCAATGAATTCCAAAGCCTTTTTTTCGGAAACGAATTCAAATAACTGCGTTGTCCTGAAGCTTTCAATGAACGGCGCGAAAGAAGCGCTTTTTTCCTCCGCTGCATTTACCTCGCTTTTCAGTGCCTTGAGCTTTTCGCTGAAATCACTGTAAAGCTTTAACAGGTTTTTTTCCTTTAACGCGCGCTTGAATTCCTCCGCGCCCGAAGTGCTCCGCGTTTCATCCTTTAACGCCTCTATTTCCAAAAAAATTGCGGAAAGCGATGAATTTAGCTCGTTGAACGAGTCAATCAAATTTTTAGCGCGATACAATTCCTTCTCTATTTTTGCGGCCTTCAATGAAACCGCGCCATTACCTTCAGCCATTTCCCCACCAAAGAACTAGTGCACGCAACGTTTTTTAAAAGAAAAGCAAATGGGGGAGGCAGGATTCGAACCTGCGATCCCGACCGTGTGAAGGTCGTATCATAACCGGGCTAGACCACTCCCCCGCTAATCAAACACGGGCCCTTTAAATGATTATTTCGGGGCAATTAATTTATTTCCCGCCTTTTCCCTTTGTGTTAGGTAGGTTTAAATACTTTATGCAATCAAAACTTGATTTATACATTTTTTTATATAGGAGGGCTTTTATGAAGTGCTTCAAATTCGAGGACGACGATAACTGGGATGACGACAGCGAAGCTGCGACTGACGATGAAGACTCAGAGTAAGGGGTTTCCCTTGCTCTAAGCTTTTTTTTCCTTTTTTTACCTAATAATTAAAATCTGTTTCTTTGCCTAATTCTTTTGGTTTTAATGGCTAAAGTTGCCCTGATTGAATGCAATGGTTACGGCTTTAATGCAGTAAATGAAGCCTTAAGGCAGGCAATTGATTCCCTTGGCGGCATTGAAAAGTTTGTGCGGAAAGGGGAAAGAGTGCTCCTAAAACCCAATGTTTTGGGGCCTTATGCGCCTGAAGCCGCAGTGACAACGCATCCAGCGGTAGTGAAAGCGGTAATTCAGCTCGTAAAGGAAGCCGGCGCAATTCCATTCATTGGCGAAATGTCCTGGCTTGACGAAAGGCGCTCAACTGCGGAAAACTTTAAGGCAAGCGGCTTGAAGGCATTGGCTGAAGAGGAAGCCATTGAATTAATTCCTTTTGAAACAGCCGGCTTCAAAAAAGTGAAGGTCAAGGGAAAAAGGCTTTCCGAGGCATTTGTTGCATTGCCTGTGCTTGAAGCAGACAGGATTATTTCCCTGCCGAAATTGAAAACGCACCTTGACGCGATAATGACCTGCGCGATAAAAAATTCCTTTGCTTTTATTCCAATGAAAACAAGAAAGCAAGGGCATTCACTAAAACGGCTGGAATTCCACGAATTCTTAGTAGATGTTTTTTCCATTAGAAAACCTGACTTGGTTTTGGCTGATGCAATTGAGGCGATGGATGGAAATGGCCCGACAAGAGGCGGGAAAGTTAAAATGGGTTTGATTGCGGCATCCGATGACGGAGTAGCACTTGATTCGGCAATGGCTTCCATTTCAGGCTTAAAGGAAGGCTTAAGCATGGAAGCCGCTGGAAGGGGGTTAGGTGAAGCGGATTTAAGCAGAATTGTTTTTTCCGCGCTGAAGCCAGAGCAATTCATGCATTCCTTTCGCCCGCCTTCAACTATTGTAAGCAACAGCGTTCCCGCTTTTCTCAGGCAATTTTTTGTGGCAATGCTTTCCCCGCAATTGTTCGTTGACGAAACCAAGTGCACGAACTGCATGGAGTGCGTGAACTATTGCCCTTCAAAGGCATTTGAAGTCAAGCGCTTTCCAAAACTAATTGAATCCAAATGCATTCAATGCTATGGCTGCAGGGAGCTATGCAAGCCAAAGGCAATAAAATCCAGAACAAGAAAATTTGGAAAAATCATCCACTGGGTGAGGGAGAAGTTTGAAGTTTAGGCAGGTTAATTTTACGGTTTCGCCTGCCTCCAAAGAGCGTCAAAATAGGTCTTGAAAGCAATGAAAGCTTTCTTGTCCTCTATTGTGAAAACAATGGGCTCTTTTTCCCGCCAGATGAAAATCAATACCTTGTTTTTGTAGAGGTTTATTTGCATTCCTTCATAAATGCTGTGGGGGAGAAACCTTACTTTAGAGAGATTATAATATGTTTCCCTTTGCTTTTTGACAAATTCTTTTATTGCTTTGACAAACAAAAATTTTACATTAACTTTTTTTTGGACCCGTTTTTTGTGGAAATCAATAAACCAGTCAAACGCGCTCTTTTTGCTGCCCGCCCAAGAAAATTCAGATGCATAATATGCCGCGCCGAGAACGCAGTATTCCTCGCCCGCGTTTAATTCATCCAGCATGATGTCCCATGCCCTGTGCACTTCCGCAAGCCCCTTGGTTGTCTTGACGTCCTGGTTCCAGAGCACCTCAAACTGTGTCCTGAATGATTCCGCTATTTCCCTGTCGTCAATTGCAATAAGCAATGGCTCCCTTGCCTCGGAAAAAATAAGCACGCGGTCCTTGAAAATGAATGTAATTGAAGGGGTTTCCTGCGGGGCATATTTTGCCTTTGCAAGGGCATTGGCTTTCAGGAATTGTTTTGATTCAGCCATTGCGTTTTCGCTGAAAATATAGCGCGCCCTGACCTTTTTTTCAGCCATTTTCTGGTTGGTTTTCAAAAAAACCCTGCCAGCGGGATCGCTCATCTTGGGGATTGAGTAAGCGAGGACCTCTTCCCCTGCAGTCATCAATTCAACGGAACCATAAAATGCAGTTTTCAATCCCTCCAATCCCTTGAAAATTGTCGCTTCAGACCTGTATTTTGGCGCATTCCTTTTGGATTCCAGCCGCGGGATGATTTTCTGGATTTCTTTTTTTTCCCTGAGAATTTCCTTTTCCTTGCCGTTGAGGTAATCCATTAGTTTAACGGGTGCCGCGGCTTCAAAGAATTTCACGTTTGATTTCACCACGAAGCTCGCGAGGCCCTTCTGCATGAGCTTTTCAAGGATTTCATAAATTTTTGAGGACTGCACGCCGGACTTTTCAACTATTTTTCCCGTGGAGGAGCTGCCGAGCTCAAGCAATGCAAGGTAAACTTTCGCCTCGGACTTTGTGAGCCCAATCCTTTCCAACTGAAGTTCATCCATGAATAAACAAATGCATTAATGATAATTTAAATCTTTCGTTTTTTCTCCCCCTGCAGGGGGAGGTAATGGTTAAGAGCATGGTCTGCGCCAATTATGTAGACCCGCTGCATGGTGGGCGCGGCAGGCATCCATTTTTTTGGAGGTGGATTCAAGTTATGGGTATTTTTAACGGTAGACAGGCAAGGCTGCTGTTCGCGGCTTTAGTGGTATTAATAATCGTCGGGCTTGCTTTTGCCTTTTTTTCATTGCAAAAGCCTGATGCCCCGAAGAAAATAACAATGGGCACGTTTTCCAAATCGGTTGCTCAGGCACCTTACCTTGTTGCAAAAAACAAGGGCTGGCTTGGCGAAGCAGCGGCAAAACACGGCGCAACCACGGAATACAAGGTGTTTGAAACGCTGCCTGCAATAAACGAGGCTTTTGCAACAGGCAAACTTGATTTTGTCGTTGAAGCCGACCCCCCAGCCATAACTGGGAAAGCCATAGGTGCTGAGGTGGTGATAAAAGATTTGCTCGTAACCTATGTCTCGGAAATAGTTGTGCCGGTTGGCAGCGGCATCGCTTCTGCAAAAGACTTTAAGGGGAAAAAACTGGCTGTACTGTCGGGGACAAGCTCGCACTATGTGGTTTCAATGCTTTTGAAGGAAAACGGCTTGTTGGAGCAAGACATCCAAATGTTTGACATGGCTCCAGCCGATGCAAGGGTTGCGTTTGAAACAGGCAAAATAGACGCTTGGGCTGTTTGGCCGCCCTGGATTGAACAGCAGATACTTTCAGGCAAAGGGCGCGCGGTAAACAGCGGTTATTTCATCCAAGTTTTTATTGTTGGGCGGGAAAAGTTTGTCGAGGAAAATCCCGCGCTTACAAAAGACCTCGTGCAGGCAATAAATAAAGCAAAAATTTGGGTTTTGGAGAACGAAGAGGAATCGCAGCGAATTGTTGCGGATGAAATAGGGTTGCCGCTGGCTGTGGTCAGGGAAGCATGGCCTGAAATGGACTTGAATGCATCCGTTGGCGAAAATGAAATGGCTGACCTTCAGAAAAAAGCCGATTTCCTCTTTGAAAAAGGGTTAATCAAGAACAGGGTTGATGTCTACTCGGGTTTTGTTTCGGTGGTTGAATAAAATGGGCAAAGGCATTATTTCCCGCAGAGCCAAGGGCATAGTGCTTTCCCTGGCGCTTCCACTAGCCATAATTTTTCTTTGGGAAATTGCCGTGGATTCAGGCGTTTTCCCAAGGGCGCTTATTGCAAGCCCCTATGAAACCGCGGTTGGTTTTTTTGTTTTGCTTTTCAACGGCAAGCTTTTGCTGCATTCCGCAATAAGCATTTCAAGGCTTGCCGCGGGCTTTGTTATTGGGGCATTGCTTGGAATAATTCTCGGAACAATTGTCGGCGTTTATAAGGCTGGGGAAGCGTTTTTTTCCCCCACAATGCAGGCGCTCGCGCCAATTCCCGCAATTGCCTGGACGCCGTTATTGATTATTTTCCTTGGAATTGACGAGGCGTCAAAAATAGGGCTTATTGCCATTGGCGTTTTTTTCGTGGTTTACTTTGCCGCGGTTCAGGGAATCAGGTCCACTGACCAGAAATTCATTGAGTTGTCGCATTCTTACGCCAAGAAACGCAGGCAGCTTATTTCAGATGTGCTGCTTCCTTCCGCGCTTCCTTCAATTTTTTCCGGGTTGCGAATTGCACTTGCGCTTTCATGGATTCTGCTTATTGCCGGGGAGATAATTGTTGCCTCAAACGGCTTGGGCTGGCTTATCTGGGATGCAAGAAATTTTTCTAGGGCAGACGACATGCTTGTCGGAATGATTGCAATTGGCATATGGGGAAAGCTTTCCGACAATTACCTTGAAAAAGCCGAGAAATGGTTCACCAAATGGAGAACTTCGTTTAAGGGTGAATAGAATGCATAAACTGGCTGTCAGCGTGGAGAAAAAAGTTTATTCCGGCAGGCCTTTTGTCCATGCTTTGGGCGAAAGCAGCTTTGAGGTAAATTCAGGCGAATTCATATCAATTCTTGGGCCGAGCGGCTGCGGAAAAAGCACCCTGTTGAAGATAATTTCGGGGCTTGACAGGGAATTTGAGGGCAAAATTGCCCTTAATGGAATTGATGTGGCGGGGCCTTCAAGCGGCTGCGGCGTGGTGTTTCAGGAGGCAAGGCTTCTTCCCTGGAAGACTGTCAGGGAAAACATTGCCTTTGGGCTGAATTCAATCAACAGCCCTGATTCGATAAGTAATGTTAATGAGCTTCTAGAATCATTTAGCCTCCTGAATTTCGCAGAGTCTTTCCCCAGCCAGTTGTCCGGGGGGATGAGCCAGAAAACAGCTCTTGCAAGGGCATTAATCAGCGGCCCGGAAGTTATATTGCTTGACGAGCCCCTTGCATCCGTTGACCGCATTACAAGAGCCAAGCTTGGTCAGGAAATCCTTCAGGAGCTTAAAAAAAGAAAAGCTACTGCGCTTATGGTTACGCACGACATAGAGGAGGCAGTGCAGCTTTCAGACAGGATTCTCGTGATGTCGCCTTCGCCCGGAAAAATCGTAAAAGAATTCCGCCTTGAAATGCCGCAGCCCAGGAAAAGGACATCAAAAGAATTCATCAAAACAGTTTACGGCATATTGAAGTGCATGGAAGGATAAATTGCAGGGGCCAGGATTCGAACCTGGGAACGCACTAAGCGAGCAGCTCCTAAAGCTGCCGGGTTTGGCCTCTTCCCTACCCCTGCGTAAAAATTAACTGATTGCGCAAATGCTTTAAAGTGAATTATTCTTATTTTTAATGTGATTTTTTTATGGATGAAAAAAACTTTGACTTAATAATTGTCGGCTCCGGGCCAACTGGTTATGGCGCCGCGATTTATGCAGCGCGCTACCGCCTCAAAACCCTTGTCTTGGGCGAGATTAACGGGGGGATGATTACCGAGACAAACATCATTGAGAATTACGCTGGAACAATCAAGGCAAGCGGCTTGGAGTTAATGGGAAAATTCAAAGAGCATGTGAAAGCTGCAGGCGTTACAGTCATTCACGACCGCGTTGCGGAAGCAAAAAAAACAGCAAACGGATTTGAATTAAATACAAAAACAGAGGGAAGCTTTAACGCGAAAACAATTATTTTTGCCACGGGCTCAAGGCACAAGGAATTGAATGTGCCGGGCGAAAAAGAGTTAAGGTATAAGGGCGTCAACTACTGCGCCACGTGCGATGCGCCATTGTTTGAAGGCAAAACAGTTGCGGTTATCGGTGGAAGCGATTCAGCGGCAAAAGAGGCATTGCTTTGCGCTGAGTATGCGAAAAAAGTTTACATTATTTACAGGGGCGACGACATAAGGCCCGAGCCAATAAACAAGGAAAGGGTTCTTGCAAACAAAAAGATTGAAATCATCAACAAGACAAACGTCGCCGCAATAGAGGGAAAAAACTCCGTGGAAAAATTAAAATTTGATAACGGAAAAGAATTGAAGGTTGACGGAGTATTCATTGACATCGGGCACATAGCAGAAAACGGGCTTGCACTTTCACTGGGGGTTAAATGCGATGACTGGGGCCAGATAATGGTTGACGGGCTAATGCAGACAAATGTTCCCGGAATTTTCGCTGCAGGCGACATCATTAACCACAAATTCAAGCAGGTCATTTGGGGCACTGCAACCGGAAGCCTTGCAGCCAAAAGCGCATGGGAGTACCTTGGCGCAATGGCTGTCCAAAAAAAGTGAATTTAATGGCTTGGCCAAAGAATTCTGAAAAAGTTGAACCAACGCCTGATGAAAAAGAAGTAAAGCGCACTGTAAAGGTCTTCTCAATTGCCTCTTTTTTCAACGACTTGGGCTCTGACATGATTTATCCCCTTTGGCCGTTATTTGTAACAAGTGTTTTAGGCGCAAATGTTGCTGCTTTGGGGCTGATTGACGGCTTGGGGGATGCGCTTGTATCAATTTCACAGGGCATTTCAGGCTATTACTCTGATAAGTGGCAGCGGCGCAAGCCATTCATCTGGATAGGCTATTTGGCGGGTGGATTTTCACGCCTTGGATACGCTTTTTCAACAGCTTGGCAGCAATTGGTGCCCTTAAAAATACTTGACCGTGCCGGAAAAATGCGTGGCGCCCCCCGTGACGCGATTGTCGCCGATGTATCCACCCATGAGAACAGGGGCACACACTTTGGGCTCTTAAGGGCAGCGGACAACGGCGGCGCTGTTGTCGGAATAATCCTTGCAATAATTCTTGTCAATTTTCTGCCCCTTCCAACAATTTTCCTGCTTGCTGCAATTCCTTCATTTATTGGCGCTGCGCTGATTTTTGTTTTCATCAAGGACAGAAAAGCTGGAAAAATATTCAAGGGCTTTTCATTCAAAAACCTTTCGCGTGACTTTAAGCTCTTTGTTTTCTCCAGCACGCTTTTCTCGCTTGCGGCTTTCAGCTATTCTTTTTTGCTTCTGGCGGCAAATGATGCGGGCTATCAAGCCGTGTTCATTCCCGTGCTGTACCTTGTTTTCACCTTGTGCGCTGCAATTTTCTCGCTTTACTTTGGAAAGCTCGCGGACAGGATTGGCAGAAAAAAAGTGCTTTACATTTCTTATGCTTTCTACGCGCTGATGGCGATTGGCTTTGCATTCACTAATTCCCTTTTGGTTATATTTTTTCTTTTCGTTTTGCTGGGCCTGCACAGGGCAGCGCTTGAACCAGTGCAGAAAACCTTTGCAGCAGAGCTTTCCCCTGAAGAAACCCGTGCAACAGGCCTCGGTGCATTCCAATTGGTTTACGGCCTGGCAGCGCTTCCCGCGTCAGTTATTGCAGGCGCGTTATGGCTTTCATTCGGAAGGCACGCTCCGTTCATTTTCGCAATCGCTTTAACCGCTGCTGCGGCTTTGTCATTGACCCTGGTGAAAGAAAAAAAATAAGCTAATTTCTCGCATTGTGGCCGGTAATCTTCCTTTTTGTTTGGTTTAATGCTTTTTTCGTTTCTCTTTTAAGAACAAGATTAATTTCTTTGATTCCTTGAATAAATGTAGCGTAAAAAACAGCCCCTTTTTCGCTTCCCAAAATTTTGAATACTTCTTTAAGCGGAAGTATTTTTTCCATATTTTCCCCTGCCCTCATTAGCTTGTATAATGCTATTTTTTGAGATTTTGTTAAACCTAGTTTTTTTGCTGCATCACTTGCTGCTATTGCATAAAAATTCTTTGAGGGCGCCAATATTTTTGAATCGCGCTTTTTATCGGCATGCCTTAAAGATGCAGCTACTGCTTTTCTTGCCCTTGAATTCACGCGCCTTCTTTGTGTCAAAGCCATTTTTCTCCCTCTCTCCAGCCATTTCGCTAATTTTTTCGCTGCAACCGCCCTGTGGCTGATTTCATTTTTTTCACGCAAACCCATTTCCACGACTGCCTTTTTGTGCCCGTTTGGAACAAAGATTTTTTCGTAAGGCAGCCTGTCCGCTTTAGGCTTAACGGCGCGTGAAAGGATTTTTCCATGCAGCTCTCCGGAGAACAATTTGAATTTGTTTTTTCCCCAAATAAAGCAAATGACTACCTTGAAGCTTGCCGTTCTTTTTTTTCCCTTCAGCAGGCGGAACAAGCCGTCAAAGCCGATTGAAACCCAAACTCTTTTCGCCAAGTGCCCGGGAAAATTTTTGTATGCGCCAAAGTAGATTCCCGTGTCCTCCGCAATCAAGGGCTTTCCAACCTTTGCATACGCTTCCTTTGCCTTGTGTATCGCGACCTCTTCAATGCTTTCAAAATCAGGCTCGCTTATTGGCAGTTTTTTCTGCACCAGCTCCACGCCAACGGGCTTCAGAATCTCGCGGATTTCCCGCACCTTGTGCTTGTTGGAAGTGCAGATGAAAAGCCTTTTGTTTTCCGGCATAATTGCATTGGCTTGCTTTAATTTAAATTCATTTCCCCTGAACGATTCTTTGAAGGCAATGAGGGAATTGAAAGTTGTTAAAGTTGACTGGCCGAATTCTTTAACCTACTGGTGGAAGGCAAAGAATCCTGTTGCGGTTGTGTTTAATTTTTTCGTGATTTTCCTTTCAAAATACATGCCTTCGCTGGCAATTAAACGATTTCTTTTACGCCTTACGGGAATGAAAATCGCTGCAAACGTTTCAGTCGGCCTTGCGGTGCAGTTTGACATTTTCTGGCCTGACTTGATTGAAATAGGCGAGAATTCATTAATCGGCTACAATGCAACTATTTTGGCGCACGAGTTTTTGCTGAAGGAATACCGCACAGGCAAAGTCAGCATCGGAAAAAACGTTGTCATCGGAGCGAACTGCACAATTCTTGCAGGCGTTTCCATCGGCGACGGAGCAGTGGTTTCAGCGTGCTCTATGGTGAACAAGGATGTTCCCGCGGGAGCAATGGTTGGCGGGGTTCCGGCGGCTATTCTAAAACAATAATTTTTTACCTATTTTCTGTGCAACCGCTTGGAGTAGCCAAGATAAGGATTTAATTTAAAAAGTTCTCGCAGATATTTCCAGCCGTCTCCGCGAAGGTTGCTGCGTTGTGCTAGAATAGTTAATGGCCAGTCTATTTTTGAGCCACTCCTTTTTGCTGCCTTTCTTGATGCAATGTTTTTTCTGAATATTACCCCGATACTTTTTTCTGCACCTGCTTCTTCTGCTTTTTCATCTATTTTTTTGTATGTAGCGGTTGCATATCCCTTTCCCCTGAATCCTGGCAGAATCCTCGCCCTGCCGCTCCACATGCTTTTCTCTGGCTTAAAAAAGCGTGCCGCGATAATTCCTATTTGCTCACCCTTGTTGTTTTCAATAAAGTAATATTTTCGCCCCCGGGGAATTTGTTCATCAAGCTCTTTTTTTGTTATAGGGTCATAACTTGTCGCGATTTCGCCTTTAGGCATCTGTTTTTCTATCTGCAGGATAAGCTCAGCAGTAACTCTTCGCCCATCTGAGAGCCTTTCGCCGAAAGGCACAAGCTTTACTTTTGGCAGTTCTTTTTCAGCCATGTGTTAAATTAATGGTTTGAGAGGTTAAAATACTTTTTGCAGAAACTAAGCCGAGGGGTTTATTCGGAAACCATTAAATAACGAACTGGCTTTTTCTTTTATTGCATGGAAGAAGTGGATTTCGCGAAACTGGATGAAGTTAGGGGAATCACACTTGTCATTACCCCGCAAAGCAAGTACGATGACCTTAATCTTGAGCTTGTAAGGCGCTTTATCAAGCAGGGTTATTCAATTATTTACATTTCAGTCAACAGGCCCTGCAAGCTTATGTCTGAAAAATTCGAGGGCAGAGGCATTGCCTGTGAAAAGTTTTTTTTCGTTGACTGCGCGAGCTTTCTTTCCAATGAAATGCTTGACAGGAAGAAAAACGTTTTGTTAGTTAACTCCCCCTCTGACCTTACTTCCATTTCCATTGCGTTGACAAAGCTTGTTGAAAGGACAAGGGGCAGGAAAAGGCTTTTGTTCCTTGACTCTGTTTCCGCGCTCATGATTTACAATTCCGCGAACTCGGTTGAAAAATTTGTGCACTTCCTTTCGGGAAGGATGCGGCTTCTCGGGATGGATGGCGTAATCATTTCGCTTGACGAAAAAGACGACGAACACATGATAGAGGTTATATCTGAATTTTGCGATAAGGTGATAAGGCTATAGGTGGTGAAAATGGAGAAAAAAGAAATGCTGGAAATGTTCAAGAAAGACCTGGATATAGAGCTCTGGCTGATTGCCTTCTACGAGGAGTACATGGAGCGGATAGGGGAAAAAGATGTAAAAAAAACATTCTCAAAGCTCATTGAACAATCCGAGTGGCATGCGACAACGATGAGAAAATTCATTCACGGGCTGCAGATAGAGCTTGCATTGGCGGAAAGGAAGTTATCCCCTTTAGAGCTTAACAAGCTGCTTGAAGACGGGCTCAAGGAAGAGGTTCTGGCGGAAAAAACCTATTCGGAGCAGGTAAAAAATCTCAATGACAAAAAGTATGCGCCCACGCTGAGAAAAATCGCAAGGCAGGAAGTGCAGCACGAAAAAATGCTGCGTGAAATAGTCAAAAAGCTCTCAAAAAAATGAAAATCATTTGCCGAGAGTGAATGGATTGAAATCCGTTCCTATATCATACAGGTCAACGCCTTCCTCGCGCTTGAGGAAGCCGACTATTTTGTAAGTGAAAGGCGTTGCAAGGACTTCCACTCCGACCTTGAAAACATAGTTGGACAAAAATACGGCAAGCAATAGCTCCGGGCCGAGCACGCCGTAAAAGGCAATCAAAACAAACAAAAGAGTGTCAATTCCCTCGCCGATAATAGTTGAGCCAATTGTCCTCTGGTAAAGGTTTTTTCCCCTGCTCCAAATCTTCATTTTCGCGAGCACAAATGAATTGGAGAATTCCCCCGCAAAGTAAGCAATCAGCGAAGCCAAAACAATGCGTGGAACCAAGCCAAGGACAGCGTCATATGCTGCCTGATTTTCCCATCCCGCGGCAGGGGGAAGCCATCCAACCAATGCAAGGTAAATGGACATGAAAGCCGTTGCAATGAAGCCAAACCAGATGACTTTCCTGCTTTTCCTGTAACCATAAACCTCTGTGAGGATGTCGCCGAAAATGTATGAAAGCGGGAAAAGGAGTGTTCCTCCGTCAAACTGGAACAAAAAAAACTGCATTATTTTAGTGGAGGCGATGTTTGAAATCAAGAGCACCGCGACAAAGGAAGCCATGACAATGTCAAAGTGCTTTAGCTTCAGCTTTTCCCCGTATTCTTTCGCTGAAACCATTTGGATTTCCTGAGCCATAATCTAAGAAATATGCAAGCAAAACATATTTATTTCCCTGATTCGTTTCTCTTACAATGGATTTAAAGAAAATATTCATTCTATAGTCAATGACTTATGTATTTGAACATTTTGGTGAGTCTTTTTTTGTGAGCTTGTTTTGTGGTTGCTTTTTTGTAGTCGGTGAGTGTGGAGTAGTAGGTGTTGGCGGTGGTTCTTTTGAGTGTGTGCCAGCCTGGTT
>JAZDDZ010000036.1:0-5820 GCA_043809245.1 Candidatus Iainarchaeum sp. | reverse complement strand
AACTGAAAAGTTAGGTTTAAAACCACGAAACTCATATAAACTTTTAAGTGGCAATAAATTACGGTAGCCCATGTTTATCGCCTCCAAAACGATAACTGGGCAACCAATTTTTATCCTAAATCAGCAGAAGAGGGATATTTTGTAAAGTACGGCAAAAGGAAGGAAATCCAAAAGCCCGCGGTAAAGAACATTCCCGCAAAAAGCAGGGGGTTGCCCGGAAAGCCGAATGCATAGGGAGCCAAAAGCAGGAAAATAACCGCAAAGCCGACCGCTTCCTTCACAATCAGCTCTTTTCCCTTCAGTTTTTTTGAGTCAAAGCCCATGCCCTTGAACAAGAAGAAACCCGAATAAAAGCCGAACAACAATAGTGAAAGGATTGGCGGCTCGAAGAAAGCGAATGCCATCAGCGCCGCAAGCAAAATAAGAATTGAAATCATTTCATCCCTTGCGCTTGTAAGGTAAACCTTTATCTTCTCGTATCTTTTCTTCAGCAAAAAGTTTCCCTTGCCCACAGCAACGCCTATCAATAGCCCTGCAATTACGTCGCTGAAGAAATGCGCGCCGAGGTACATGCGTGAAAACAAAACAATTAGCACCGCAATTCCCAAAAGCCATTTCCATTTCTTTTTCACGAAATTCTCAAAGTAAAAGAAAGCAGAGGAAATCATTGCCGCGTGGCCGCTTGGAAAAGAGTAAATGTCCGAAAATTTTGAAAAAAAGCCGTTCTCCAAAACCCTGAATTTTTCAGGGTCAGGCCTTGGAATTGCAAGCACGTTCTTCAAAACGGAAACGATTGCCGCGGCAAAGAGCACGAAATTCATCACAAAGAAGCCCTTGCCTTCCTCTCCCTTCCAGTAAAGGAAAGCCGCGATTGCAATCCACAAAACAGGGTTGCCGAGTTCCGTTAGAATGAAGAAAACAAAATCGAAAACAGGGTTCGCTAGGCTCTGCACCGCGAAAAGCAAGGCAGGGTCGAATGGAAGCAAAGGCATAGGAAAATAAGGGTGCTTTCACTTTTATTAACCTTTCACCCAGTCAATTCCCAGTAAATTCTCCGGTTGTCCGCGCCCTTGTTTTCTGTTTTCGTTATCTTTATTTTTCCAATTTCTGACGTGTTTTTCACGTGCGTGCCGCCGTCAGCCTGCCTGTCAAAGCCCCCGATGGATACAATGCGGAATTCCTGCAAATTTTTCGGCAAAACATCCTTTAAGCGGAATAATTCCGGCAATTCAAGCGCTTTATCACGCGGGAGGAATGAAACAGTTATGTCAAGCCCTTCCGCGATTTTCGCGTTTGCTTTCTCTTCAATTCCTTTAAGGAATTCGGTGTCGTATTTTTCCACGTTAAAGTCCATTCGCGAGTAATCTTCGCCCAATTGGTTGCCGGAAATCAGTTTCCCGGTTTCTTTGAAAATCACGGCAGCCAATAGATGGGCGCTTGAATGCATTTTCATTAGCCTGTATCTTCTGCCCCAGTCAATGCCGCATTTGGCTTCAACAGCATTTTCCGGCGCCTCTGTATCCAGTTCATGAATTATTCTCCCGTCAATTTTTCTCACTGAAAGAACCCTTGCCTTTCCATTGTCCGAGCCCAAGAATTCCATGTGCCCCGAATCGCTTGGCTGGCCCCCGCCATGCACATAAAAAGCAGTCCTGTCCAGTTCAATGATTTTGCCCTTGACTGAAACAATTTGTGCCTGGAACTCCTTAAGATAGGAGTCGTTCAGGTAAAGGAGCTCTGTCAAATTAATCGCCTAAAAATCAGGCCTTTTTCTTCATCAGCCTTTTCATGCCTGGAATGTCAATGTTCGTGTAATCGACTTCAAGCCCGCACTGCTTTAACGCTTTCTTCATTGCGTAAACCTTGCAGAACTGCTTCAATTCGGTTTTCTCATTTTTCTGCAGTTCCGGCAATTCCGTAATCTCGTTAATGGATGCGTTAACCTTTTTGCTGTTAACCTCTTCCAGTGCCCTTGCAACGTCTTTTTTTCCAAGCTCCAGGGCATCGATTGCCGCGTCAACTTTTTTCAAGTCAACGATTTTTCCAAGGTTCTGCTCCACTTTTCCATCAATGCCTGTTCCAAGGCTTGCGAGAAACTCAATTATGGTCCTCGGGTCAGTTGCCGGCTCTATTTTGAGTTTCTTGATTGAAACCCAGTCATCGTAATTTGAAACGAATTGTATGAATTTTTCTTCTGCCATTCAGATTATTCTGCTGAATTAACTTTTTAAATACTGCACGGAGCAAGGCCTATTACATGCCGCCAATGGAAAGAATTAGAACAGCATTGGCTGAGGGGGTTAGGCGGGCAAGGGGCGCAGGCAGAATCGCGACTGAAAAAAAGAAAAGATTAATGGACTTGCAAAAAAGCCGCAGGCAGGCAGCCTCGGACCTCAATTTTCTAAAAAAGCGGCTTGAAAGGCTGAAAATGCAGAGCCCGAACTGGGTTACTTATTCCCTTGGAAAGGCATTGGTTAGTCAATTTCCAAGGGGCCACATTTCAAAGATAGAGGCATATTATCGTGAGCTAAGCCCCAAGGCATTTAACCAAGTAACTGATAAAATAATTAAAGAATATGAAAAAATGATGAAGCACCCTGATGCAAAGATAGCGGATAAAAGAATCGAGGCAATAATCCTGTTTTCCAAGAAAATTGTTGATTACGCGGAAAAAAACAAGCAACTCATGAGGCTTGTAAGAAGATTCATTTCGAAAAGCAGCCCTGAGTGGCAGCAGAGAATGCAGGTGCGGCTTTTCACCAACAACCAGCTTTTCCACAGCCCTGGCTGGATTATTGAAATGATTCGCCTTTCAAATCCTGCCGTGCTCGAGAAAGAAGTTCCCTGGGAACTAAGGGAAAAAATAAGCGAAACCCAGCAAATGATTGAAATGCAGGAAAGGATTGTTAAGTCGAGGGAAAAAGCGCTAAATGGGGTTTTGGAAAGCCAGCCCCATGCTTAAATACCTTTTTGCATACAAAAAAAATATGGAGCTACAAAACGTTGCAGATAAAATCTCGAATCTGAATGAGCGAATAAAAGCAGCAGCCAAAAGAGCCGGCAGAAACCCGAGGGAAATCCAGGTTCTCTTTGCAACCAAATACCTTTCCGCGAACCAAATAGTGGAATTGGCGCAATGCGTCAACAGAAAGGTCCTGATTGGGGAAAACATAGTGCAGGACGCTGAAAAAAAAATCAATGAACTAAAGCAAAGCAATTCGTGGGTTTTTTCGCGCCTGGAAATGCACTTCATCGGGCATTTGCAAAGCAACAAGGCGAAAGAGGCGTTAGAGCTGTTTGACTGCATTCAGTCAATTGATTCGTTAAAGCTCGCGGGGAAATTAAACAACGGAGCGCGGGAAATGGGCAAACGGCTACCGTGTTATGTAGAGGTTAACGTTTCAAATGACCCAAAAAAGTTCGGAGTGAAAGAAAACGAAGTTGAAGAAATTGTTGCCGCAATCCGAAAGCTGCCAAACCTTGATTTAATTGGCTTGATGTGCATTGCTCCGTTCGGTGATCCTGAAAAAACGCGGCCTTATTTTAGGCTGCTCAGTTCGCTTGCCAGCCGCTTCTCGCTTAAAACCTCCATGGGAATGAGCAACGACTTTGAAGTGGCTATAGAGGAAGGAAGCGATTTAATCCGCATTGGAAGCGCGGTTTTCAAATAAGGCTAATGCCCTCTTTTATTGCTGCCCTGACCATGCCGTGCTCTTTTGCTTTCACTTCAAATTCTTTAGGCGTATAGCAGATTGGCTCTATTTCTAGGGGGTAATATTTCCAGTAGTCATACATTTCCGAGATTCTTTTAGTGAAAAATTTTCCTTCAAAGTCTGGTGAAACCAGTATTATGTCGTAATCGCTGTCTTTGAAGTAATCGCCTCTTGCGCGGCTGCCGAAAAACACCGCCTTCTGGATGTTGTACTTTTTTTTGACTCTTTTCACGAAATCCTTTATTTTTGGATCTGCTGTTTCGCCCATTTTAGCACCTCACCTGCAATTTTTATGTGCCGTTCGGCAATGCTTGCATCATACATTTCTGCCGGAACGCCTGAAGCAGTTAGCATATTATTAAAACCTATTTTTTAGCCCCCGGCGGGAGTTGAACCCGCGACCCCCTGATTACAAGTCAGGTGCTCTAGCCACTGAGCTACGGGGGCGAATTAAAAATTATTCCCTGCCAATAATTTAAATACATGCCCTTCGAATGCCTTTCCTGCCTTGAGTGCTGCAACCGCTATTGGATAAGTGTCCTGCCCTCTGAGCTTAGAAGGGAAGCCAAGTCGCTTCATTTAAGCGAAAAGTCTTTCACGGACAAATTCTGCGTGCTTTTTCTGGAGCTTTACCATGGCTCTTTCAGGAGCGACGCGCTTGTCGTTTCATCAAAAAATTTTCCGAAAAAAATTTCCAAAAAAATAAAAAAAGAGCTCGGCGTTTTGCCTGAATCCTTTCTTGCGCTTCCGTTCTTTTCCTTCAGGAGAAAGGGAAGGAAATGCATTTTTTTGAAGAGCAAAAAGTGCCTGATTCATGAAGTCAAGCCGATGCAGTGCTTTCTTTTCCCATTCATTGAACTGGAGCAAAAAATGAAGGGAAAGCCTTTGGATGAACTTTACCCTTTCTGCAGGGGCTTGGGGGAAAACCTTGAAACCGATGTTGCATTCAAAGCCCTTGGTGAAAAGCATTACAACAGGGTTAAGGTTTATTTTGAATCAATTAAAAAAAAGGGTTTCAAAAAGGTTTGGCGCCACTGGCCTGCCAAAGGCGTTTTGGCTCTTGAGGGAAAGGTTTTATGCGAGTTAAGCGGAAAGGATTTTTTTTCCTTAATTTCCCTTTTTGCCTGATGCCCCGTTCAGCTTCAAACGCGAGCCATTGGATTCGATCAATGCAATTTTTTCCTTTGCTTCCTCTAAATTCACTTCAGTGTCCTTGCATCCCTCGCGCAAAAGCATTACGCCTTGCGAGGGGATGTTGAATTCATGGGCCTTATCCATTCCCATTGTCAGTTCATGATGGCATGCAATGCCTAAAACCGCTTTTGGCTGGTATTTCTGCATTAACTTGAAAACCATGCTTCCACCCGGGGCAATGAAAACCTTTTTGTATCCTTTTTCTTCAGCCATTTTCTTTAAAGGGCCTATCTGGCATTTGTTGCAGTAAAGGCACTCCAATCCCTCTTCGCCGTACACTGCTTTGCATTCCTTTGTATTCCTTAAACAATGTGACAAAAAAAGAATCCTTTCATTGAAGGGCACTTCCTTGAAGGCATCCTCGTTCAATTTGCCCCTTAACTCTATGTGAGTGTAATTAATCATGCGCTCGCTTAGACCCAGCTTTTTCGCTATAATCTGCGATGCCTCGGCTGCATTCAAGTGCGCTCCCGAGTCAATCAGGCGCCCCACAGCCTTTCTGATCTTTTTCGTCAAGCCATCCATTAAGACAATTTGGGCTGCATATAATTAATAAAAATAGCGGGACAGGCTAAGGATAAGAACGCGTGTCTTTCCATACGATTTCGCAATTTTTTCTGTTTTGTTCGAAATCAGGGCATTTGCCGTCGCCTCTTCCAGTAAAACCTCCGCTTGGTGCACAGATAAATTCCTTATTTTCATCATACAATACGCTAAATTGGTCACAACATGGTGCGGAAATATAGTAGACTGTCTGATTGTTGTACGTGCATCTATAGCGAATGATTTATATATTTGAACATTCCTATATAGTATCATGCGTTATGACTTAGCTCGCGGGGAAGAGTTTCTGCCGGATTATTCTCTTGCCGAGTTGAAACAAATGGCTTCGGCAGAGAAAGAACGGCAACCG
>JAZDDZ010000035.1:0-2209 GCA_043809245.1 Candidatus Iainarchaeum sp. | reverse complement strand
TAAACTTAACAATCGGCCTAGAAAATGTTTGAATTACTCTACGCCATTTGAAGTAGCAAGCTCTTTGAACTTTTTTAAAACTTAAATCTTTCATTTTTTGAGTTATTAAATTGTGCATTTCAAACTTGAATGTACGCCCGGTTTTTGCAATAGAAACAAAGCACCGAGACGGCAAAGAAGAGGTGCAGATTTGGCAGAAAAAAATGCGAACATACTCTGGAGTATGTAAGCACTTTTTTCTGGCGAAGGTGCGCTCTTATTTGACGTCGAATACCGTTTTCTATTACAAATTCCGGGTTAAAGATATTTACGCAGTTCTTCGTTTGTTCTTTTACCTACAACACCATCATCTCTAAGGCCACGAGCTTGCTGAAATTTTATAATAGCTGCTCTGGTTCTAGGTCCAATCTTCCCGTCAGCTTCCCCTTTATAAAAATCAGCTTTCTTCAATGCCCGCTGAATCTGTTTTGGGCTTAACTCTGCTGAAGATTCAGAATAGCTTTTTTTAGCCTGTTTTTCATAGCTATCGGTCGGCCATGTATCATTAGCATCATAACCCTTAGAATACGATTCCTGCTGACACGCTTTCTGAGATTTCTCAGATATCATCGGCTGTGATTGCGCTACTTGCTTCTTAGAACCCGTAGCACACCCAGCTAAAATTAAAACGAGAAAAACAGACAAAATCATTTTTGTAAACATAGTTTCTCCTCCTGTTTAACATATGAATTAACCCTTTTCTGCCAGCCTGGCAGCCATTTTTTTTCATTACGGCCTAAGAGAGAATTTTCCACTCGAACTGCAAGCACATTGTTTGCGGATCGCGTGAATTCCCTAACAGCATCCGAAGCTTCATTTACATCTCGCATTCCTTCTAAAACTTGAAGCAACCCCCAGCCTTTGCCTCGGTAGTATTCAGATGATGTTATCCCAAGCCCCTTAAAATTAGCGTAATCTGCCAAAACATAAATTCCTAAAGTCGTAGAAATAAGACGCTCAAATTGAAAAGTTATCTTTTTGCGCCTACCTTCCGCCGATACATGCTTTAAAATTAACGGCAAAGCCTCTTCTAACTGCTTCATAATAAAAGCAGCCTGTATAGATTTTGTTTTTATTAAAAACTCTTTTAGTTCCATCAACCGCCTATCGCTTTGCGCATTTAAGAAACTATCGCTTGCCCCCCAAGGACACGCGGGAATCGGTTTTTTATCAAGCCAACACGGAATTTTCCCTCCTGAGATTTTCGCATATTCAATAAACTTTACAAAACTCCCCACAAAAATCTTTTTACTATTCTCCGGATACCAAATAAAATGCCCAATACCAAGAGACATAAAATCCTCGCCATCATTCCAAACAATCAAATTTTCGTTTTTCGAGGAGCATTCATTCTCAAAAACTCTTTCACCAATTTGCTGAATCTCCTGTTGAGATAATTTCTCTATAATAGCTTTTTGCGCGTTAGCTTCTGTTATGCTTCCAGCTAAAACTATGAAAACACTCAAAAATATTAATACTTTTATAAATAAACTACGCCTAACCATTAATTCTTCAAATACCTTTCCAAGCGCTTCCCAAGTTCCCGGCCCCACAACACTATCAGGATTCAACTTTTTTGCCTTCCGAAACTCCTTAATGACACGCTTAGTTCGAGGCCCTACCTTACCGTCAATCTCGCCTTTATAGAATCCAGCCTTTTTTAAGAACGATTGGATCTGCTTAATATGTTCTTTTGAATTAAGACGATAGTATAGGATCTCATCTTGGACACTAGGTTCATATTTTTGTTTTTTTGGCTTAATTTTTTCGATAGCTTTTTCCATTACATTAGGAGCCTTTTCGTCAAAAGATTTATCCGGATCTTCCATTCTATCTTCGAGACCGCTCACTTTTTTTGGATTCTTTAAACGCAATGGAATTACAAGAGCTTTTGAAACACCTGCTACAAATTGCTGTTTACCAGAAACAACCTCTTTTCTCTGGTTAATGTTTTCTTTTAAATATTTAAAGGAATGATAAAAGAAAGGAACCAGGAATAAAATTATAATTATAACGGCTGCTATTTTTTTGGTTCTTTCTTAATTAAGTTGAAGCTTTTATTGTGACTCTTTGGTATACAATAAGAAATGGAAAAATGACATTTCTAATTGATTTATGCTGAAACATATCTGCCATTCCTGTCCTGTGCCTCTTATCATTCCTGCGCAAG
>JAZDDZ010000034.1:0-40345 GCA_043809245.1 Candidatus Iainarchaeum sp. | reverse complement strand
ACCAGGCTGGCACACACTCAAAAGAACCACCGCCAACACCTACTACTCCACACTCACCGACTACAAAAAAGCAACCACAAAACAAGCTCACAAAAAAAGACTCACCAAAATGTTCAAATACATAAGTCATTGACTATAGATACTTCAGGAGGGCCACAAACGCTTAATTTTGCCAATACTGAAAATGCATTTCGGCTAATCCAATCTATTCCATCCTCCAAAGCCGAACCATTCAAGAGGTGGCTCGCAAAAGTGGGCTATGAACGCGTTCAGGAGATTGGGAATCCAGAGTTAGCGCAGAAAAGAATGAAGGAAATCTATAAAGCCAAAGGCTATTCGGACGAGTGGATTGAGAAAAGGGCGAGGGGAATAGCTGTAAGGGATGAGCTCACGGAAGAGTGGAAAAAGAGGGGCGTGAAAGAGGGAACGGAATACTCCATTCTGACGGCCGAAATATCAAAGGCAACGTTTGGAATGACCCCAAGCGAATACAAGGAATTCAAGGGCTTAAAACAGGAAAATTTGCGCGACCACATGAACGACCTGGAGCTGATTTTCACAATGCTCGGCGAGGCATCCACTACAAAAATCGCCAGGGGCAAGGATGCCAAAGGATTTGTTCAAAACGAAACCGCGGCAAAGGTTGGCGGGAAAATCGCGGGCGAAGCAAGGGAAAAACTTGAAATCGAGTCAGGGGAAAATGTTTCCGCCCGGGAAAATTTCCTTGAAGAGCCGGAAAGCGTGAGAAGAAAGAAATTAAAGGGGTAAGCCCAGTAAAAATATACGTGGTTGATTGATGCCGCAGACAATTTCCGAAAAGATTCTCGCAGCCCATTGCGGAAAAAAAAGCGTTTCGCCTGGAGAGCTGATTGAGGCACACGTTGACTTTGCTTTCGGCAATGATATCACTGCGCCAGTTGCAGTGAACGAGTTCCGCAAAGCGGGATTGAAGAAAGTTTTTGACAGGGAAAAAATCCTTTTGATTGCTGACCATTTCACGCCAAACAAGGACATTAAGACAGCGCAGCAGGTGAAACTAATGCGCGAATTCTCCAAAGAGCACGGCCTCAGATGGTTTGACGTGGGGAGGATAGGCATAGAGCATGTTTTCCTGCACGAGCAGGGCTTTACTTTGCCAGGGCAGCTGATTGTCGGCGCGGATTCACACACCTGCACTTACGGCGCTTTGGGCGCGTTTGCAACAGGCGTTGGAAGCACGGATTTGGCAGCCGCAATGGCTTTAGGAAAGCTTTGGTTTAAGGTTCCGGAAAGCCAGTTGTTTGAATTCTCTGGCACTCTAAAAAAATGGGTTTACGGAAAAGACTTCATTCTTCACACAATTGGGGAAATAGGCGTTGACGGCGCATTATACAAGGCAATGGAATTCAAGGGCACAGGAATTGATGCGCTTTCAATGGATTCAAGGTTCAGCTTATGCAACATGGCAATTGAAGCCGGGGCGAAAAACGGAATAATCGCAGTTGACGAAAAAACCCGCGCTTATATGAAGGAAGTGGAGGCAACCACTGGAAAAAAACTTGCGTTCAAAGAATTTGAAAGCGATAAAGACGCCGCTTACAGTGAAAAATTTTCATTTGACGCTTCGGCGATAGAGCCACAGGTTTCCTTTCCCCATTTGCCTGAAAACGCAAAGCCGATTTCAGAGGTTGGCTCAGTTGAAATAGACCAGGCGGTTATAGGCTCCTGTACGAACGGAAGAATGGAGGACCTTAGAATTGCGGCGCAGATAATGAAAGGAAAAAAGGTTTCACAGAATGTTAGGGCAATCATTCTTCCGGGAACACAGCAGATTTACCTCCAATGCGTTAAGGAAGGAATCGCGGAAATATTCGTTAAAGCCGGAGCGGCTTTCAGCACTCCAACCTGTGGGCCGTGCTTAGGCGGGCACATGGGGGTTCTTGCAGAAGGGGAAAAAGCCATCAGCACAACGAACAGGAATTTTGTCGGCAGAATGGGGCACACAAAAAGCGAGGTTTATTTGAGCAATGCAGCTGTTGCAGCTGCTTCCGCGATTGCTGGAAAAATTGTTTCCCCCGAGGAGTTGAAATAAATGAACCTTAAAGGCAAGGCATTCAAGTTCAAGGACAACGTGGACACTGATGTAATCATTCCAGCGCGTTACCTTAACACTTCTGATGCGGCAGAGCTTGCAAAGCACTGCATGGAGGACATTGACGCAGAGTTCGTTAAAAAAGTTTCAAAAGGCGACATCATTGTCGCGGGAAAAAACTTCGGCTGCGGTTCAAGCAGGGAACACGCACCCCTATCCATTAAGGCTTCGGGAATAAGCTGTATTGTCGCGGAAAGCTTTGCGCGCATTTTCTTTCGCAACGCAATAAACACAGGCCTGCCGATTTTTGAGTCAGTTGAGGCAGTGAAGGGAATCAACGCTGGGGACGAAGTGGAGGTAAACGCTTCGACGGGGGAAATCAAAAACCTTTCAAGCGGAAAAACATTCAAGGCAAAGCCTTTGCCTGAATTCATCCAGAAAATAATTGCGGCTGGCGGGTTAATGGAGTATGTGAAAAAGGAGGCTGGGAAATGAAAAAGCATAAAATCGCAGTGCTTCCAGGGGACGGCATTGGTTTGGAGGTGACAGCTGAAGCGGTTAAGGTGCTTCAGGCGGTTGAAAAAAAGTTTGGCTGCGGCTTTGAGTTTTTGCACGCTGACGTTGGATTTGAGGCTTACAAAAAATTTGAAACATGCCTCCCTGAAAAAACGCTTAAAATTTGCGAGGAATCGGACGCGATTCTTTTCGGCGCGGTCGGATGCCCTGAAGCAGACAAGCTGCCCCCCGAGAAAAGGCCTGAGCGCGCTGCTCTTCTGCCTTTAAGGAAACACTTTGACTTGTTCGCAAACCTTCGCCCTGCAAAGGTGTTCAAATGCCTTGCAGGCGCCTCGCCACTCAAAAAAGAAATAATCGGCGACGGTTTTGACATGTTGATTATAAGGGAACTGACAGGCGGCATTTACTTCGGCAAAAAAGCAAAAGGAGATAATTGGGCGAGCGATGAAATGAAGTACTCTGCCCCGGAAATTGAGAGGATTGCCCGCGTTGCATTTGACGCGGCAATGAAGAGAAACAAGAAAGTAACTTCCATTGACAAGGCAAATGTTTTGACTGTAAGCGTGCTTTGGCGTGAAACAGTGGAAAAAGTCGCAAAGGAGTTTCCTGAAGTGCAATTGAATCACCTTTACGTGGATAACGCTTCAATGCAATTGGTGAAAAACCCGAAGCAGTTTGATGTAATGCTTTGCGGCAACATGTTCGGCGACATTTTAAGCGACGAGGCTTCAATGATTACAGGCAGCATCGGACTGCTTCCCTCGGCTTCATTGAATGACAAAGGCTTTGGCCTTTATGAACCGATTCACGGCTCTGCTCCTGACATAATGGGGCAGAACAAGGCTAACCCGATTGCAGCAATTTTGAGCGCTGCAATGATGCTCCGCTATTCGTTTAACCTTGAAAAAGAAGCCCAAGCGATTGAGAAAGCGGTTGAAGCAACACTTGAGCAAGGCTTTCGCACAAGCGACATAATGCAGGAAGGATGCAAACTCATTGGAACAAAAGAAATGGGTGCAAAGATTTGTGAAAGGGCCTAAAAAGAATTTTAGAAAAAGGAAAACAGGAAAGCCGCCGCTGATTCCTAAATATAACAAGCCGTTTTTAGAAAAAATTGTTGAAACAATAAATTCATTTCGTGAACACGGGCAAATGAGCAAAGAGGATGCGTTAAAATTTAGAAATATGGCAGTAGAATCAATGAAAAGGTCTATGCGCGATCCAAACTTTACTTTTTTTGTTAAAGGAGAAAGAGGCGAAAGGGCGGTTGTTGTTAACAGAAACGGGCGGACTCAAGTACTCCACCCATAAAAAAAGTTGAAGTGAACTGAATGACCTTCGCACAATCGAAAAAATTTCACTGGCTGGGAAAAGAGTTTGACGCAGTGAAAGTGGAGCTTTACAGCGCAAAGCTTTTGCTGATTAAAGGGAAAAAGGGTTTTTTGGGCTGCGGCTATTTGTCGGTTGAAACCGCGGAAAAACTTGGGGATGCGCTTGCAATTGTGCGCGGCGTTGACAGCTATGAGGGCATGCTGAAAGCGAAAATTGTTTCCGTTAGCGCGAAAGCAAAAGAATTGGGTGTAAGCGAGGGAATGAACGGCTCCGAGGCGCTGGAGAAATTCGCCTAAAGCATTGGCGATATATTTAAATATATTCATCATATAAACTTATATGATAAATATGCTTGCTAGAACGACTGTCTTGCATTATCCCCGCCTTGACACTGTTCTCATGATTGAGGACGCCATAAGGAATGCAAGGGATTATCCCAAGAGGACAAAGCTGTGGCAAAAACTGCCTAAAAAGGTGATGTACCAGACTTATAGGATTGTAATTGATTACCTGATTGATTCAAGAAAAATCATGGTTACAAAAGACGACAAGCTTGTATGGGTTTTTGCAGATTCCCCTAAAGCCAGAAAACTGATTGATGAGAGTGTGCCAGCCCATGCATGAAATCCGCTACTCGCCGGAATTCAATAAGGATTATGAACGGCTCAAGGAAAAAACAGGGCAAGGCAACAGCGAAGCAAAGTATTTGCTTGAAATCATAAGCAAGGCTACAGCAAAACTCGCAGAGAATACTGAAGCGGGCGTTAAGATTCCGAGAAAACTCTGGCCAAAAGAATACCTGCAAAAATACGATGCAACAAACCTTTGGAAATTAAACCTTGACTCAAACTGGCGGCTAATCTACACGATAACCGGAGACAAGGTAAAGCTATTCCTAATCTACCTTGAATATATTAGCCACAAGGAATACGAGAGAAAATTCGGTTACAAAAGAAGCTGAAACAAGCCCTTTGTTTACAGCAGTTGCTCTGCAATGCCCTTGATTATTGCGGCGCGCCTTTTAACCTGTTCCGCGGCATTGATTGAGAAATGCACGCCGTAATCAGCCTGCCCCTTGTGCGCGATAAGGAATTCGTATGCATTGCGGTATCTGTGTGAATCACTTCCCATAAACCTTGAAAGCTCCTGAAAATAGCTTGTGTCGGAATGCTGCTTGTGCGAGGGAATTTTGTTCAGGAATTTCTGGCATAACGCATTATGGTAATTAATGCATGCATTAATGAACAAGTGGGCGGCGGTGTGGAATTTTTCATCTTCCATTTGCCCTTCAGCAGCAAGAAATCTTTCATTCGCAAGGTCAAGGTGCTGTTTAAAGGCGCTCAAGCCATTTTCCCCCCTTCAAAATCACCCCATTACCCAAAATATTTTCCGCGAAGTTGTCGTGTTCCTGCAGGCGCGCTTTCAATTCAGCCTTTTCAATGAATACAGGGGAAAACCTAACGCCGCTTTCAGCGGTCGCTTTAACGAAATCCACAACAAATCCTTCGATTGCCTTGTCTTTTTTGCTTTCAGGCACGATTAAAACATCCAAGTCAGAGGCATGCGCAAAATTTTTTCCGGCCCTAGAGCCGAAAACAACCATTGCCTTAACTTTAGGGCTCCTGAATGCCTTTGACGATTTAAGCCTTTTTAGCAGGGGCGCCTGAAAATCCGTTGTTTTGCTGAAAAACTTTCTGATTTCAGGGAGGACGTAAAACTTTTGGTTCAGCCTAACCATTTTGTTCCTGCCCTGCACTTCAGCCAAAACAATGCCAGTGTTAAGCCAGTCTTTTACAATAAGTGAAACCGTTGCCTTTGGAAGCCCGGCAAGCCGCCCCAACTCCGAAACAGAAAAAGAGCCGGGCCTATCAAGCAGTTGCGCCAGCAAGGAAATCTTTGACTTTGAATCCATAATTTTCTGAATCAATTGCATAAAAACCATTGTCCAATAAACTGGACATATGTTTAACTGTATGGAAAGTATTTTAAGGGGAATTACCGGTCAAAACGAGCCGGTCAAAACAAACAGCGCAGCGAGAATCAGAAGGACGGCTGCAGCGATTAGAATGTAAAGCCAGCCTTTTCCAGCCATTCCTGAAACTTTTTTGGCAGTGCCTTCTGCGCGCTCAACTGTCCTGACTGTTTTTTCTGCGGAAAGCAGCAAATCATTCGCTTCATCCAGTGCGCCCAAAACATCGCCTGCCAATTGATTAAGTGAATTAATCATTTATTTAAACCTTTTGCCTTACAAATTTGATTGCATGAAAGCGGTTGTTTGTGGCAGGGATTATCTTTGGACGGAAGAGACTGCCTCAGATAAGGCTTTTTATTACTATTTTGCTTACTTTTTTCAATAAGCAACTGCTCAAGGCTTTTTTGGGCGGGTTGCCGAAAACAAAAGGGGTATAGATATGAAAATTTTTTTGGATACAGCGAATATAGAGGAAATAAAAAAGGCAAATGAATGGGGGGTAATTGACGGCGTTACAACGAATCCCACGCTTGTGGCAAAAGAGGGCAGGAAATTTGAGGAAGTCGTCAAGGAGATTTGCTCAATTGTTGATGGCCCGATAAGCGCGGAAGCAGTCAGCGAAAAAGCAGAGGAAATGGTGAAAGAAGCCGAACAACTTGCGAAGATTCACAAAAACGTTGTCGTGAAAATTCCAATGACAGCCGAAGGATTGAAGGCAGTGAAAAAGCTCGCAAAAGAGGGAATCAAAACCAATGTGACGCTTGTTTTCTCAGCAAACCAGGCTTTGCTCGCGGCAAAGGCAGGCGCAAGCTATGTGAGCCCTTTTGTTGGAAGATTAGACGACCAGGGAGAGAATGGCTTGGCGCTCATAAAGGAAATAATGGAAATATTCAGGAATTATGGTTATGCAACTGAAGTGATTGTTGCAAGCGTAAGGCACCCGATTCATGTCGTGGAGTCAGCGAAAATGGGGGCGCACATCGCGACTGTTCCGTTTGACGTTCTTTCAAAAATGTTCAGGCATTCACTGACTGATGCGGGTATAAAGAGATTTTTGGATGACTGGGCAAAGGTTCCGAAGAAATGAAATAAAAAAAAGTGAGTGATTGAAATGGGTTTGGAAGAGGAAAGGAAAAAAATTGACGAAATTGACGCAAAAGTGCTTTCACTTATCGGAGAGAGGCTTGCAATAGCGAAAAAAATAGCCGAAGAGAAGAGAAAAAAAGGCGAGGAAGTCTTGGTGCCTGCGCGAGAAAAAGAGGTGCTTGAAAGCCTTGTTAAAAACGCGAACGGAAAGATTCCAAGGGAAGCAGTTGAAGCGATTTACTCCGAGGTTTTGAGCGCGAGCAGGCAGGCGCAGGAAAGGCAGAAAATCGCTTTTTTGGGCCCCCGAACGACCTTTACACACATGGCTGCCTTGAAAAAATTCGGTTCAATGGCTGAATTCATTGCAAAGGACAGCATTAAAGAGGTTTTTGACGCGGTTGAAAAAAAAGAAGCCGCCTATGGAGTTGTCCCGATTGAAAATTCAACCGAGGGAACAGTGAATCACACGCTTGACATGTTCATTGACTCTGATTTGGGAATTGTAGGGGAGATTCAGCTGGAGATAAACCACTGCCTTTTGTCAAAGTTTGAATTATTCGAAGTGAAAAAGGTTTACTCGCATCCCCAGGCTTTTGCACAGTGCAGGAATTGGCTTGGAAAGAATTTGCCGACAGTTGAACTCGTTGAGTCGCCGAGCACCGCCAAGGCGGCGGAAGAGGCAAAGCTTTACCTTAAAAGCGCTGCAATTGCCTCGGAGTTGGCTGCAAAGGATTTTGGCTTGAATGTTCTTGCAAAAAACATTGAGGACAGCGCGCATAACTTCACGCGCTTTTTCGTTATCGGGAAGGCGTCAATGAAGAGGACAGGCAAGGACAAGACAAGCCTTGTTTTCTCCGTGAAACACGAGGCAGGCTCTTTGTTCAACGCGTTAAAGGCATTCCATGAATTCAATGTCAACATGACAAAGATTGAGTCAAGGCCCACAAAAAAGAAAACATGGGAGTATGTGTTCTTTGTTGATGTTCAGGGCTTCATTGAAGACGAGAAAGTGAAAAAGGCATTGGAGCGAATGAAGCAAAACTGCATGTTTTTAAGGGTCCTGGGCTCTTATCCCGAGGAAGCAATAAGCGAGTGAAAAAAAATGGACGCAAAGCAATTGGAAGCCAAGGCAAAGGGAATCCGTGCGGACATTTTGCGGATGACAACTGCGGCAAATTCCGGTCATCCTGGAGGAAGCCTTTCCGCGACAGACGTGATTGTCGCGCTTTACTATGGCGGAATTTTAAATCACGACCCAAAGAAACCGCGGTTGGATGAAAGGGACAAGTTTGTCTTAAGCAAAGGGCACTGTGCTCCCGCGCTTTACGCTGTTCTCGCTGACCAAGGATATTTTTCAAAAAAAGAATTGCAGAACCTGCGCAAAATTGGAGGCATGCTGCAGGGCCACCCCGACAGGTTGAAAACCCCTGGCATTGAAGCCACAACTGGCTCATTGGGGCAGGGCTTAAGCGTTGCGGTTGGAATGGCTTTGGCTGCACGCATGGACAAAAAGCAGTCAAAGGTTTACTGCATGCTTGGCTGCGGTGAAAGCCAGGAAGGACAGGTATGGGAGGCTGCAATGTTTGCAGGGCACCACAAGCTGGACAATTTGATTGGAATAACGGATTACAATCGAATGCAGATTGACGGAAAAATGGAGGAAGTAATAGACCTGGAGCCGCTGAAAGACAAATGGAAAGCGTTCAACTGGAATGTTTTGGAAATTGACGGGCATAATTTTGCGCAGATAATTGATGCGCTTGAAAATGCAAGGCAGTTTAAGGGAAAGCCGACAATGATTATTGCAAAAACAGTGAAGGGAAAAGGCGTTTCATTCATGGAATGCATTGTAGACTATCATGGAAAATGCCTTTCAAAAGAAGAGCTGGGGAAAGCGTTAAATGAATTAGGGGCTGAGTAAATGGCTGAAGCGATTCTCAAGGCAACAAGGGAAGGATACTCTGAAGCGCTCGCAGAGCTTGGCGCGGCAAACAACAGAATTGTTGCGCTTGACGCTGACTTGAGCAAAAGCACCGGTTCAGCGAAATTTAAGAAAAGTTTTCCTGAAAGGTTTTTTGACGCGGGCGTGGCTGAAGCGAACATGATTGGCATTGCCGCGGGATTGGCTTACAGCGGAAAAATTTCCTTTGCATCCACTTTCGCGGTTTTCGCAACTGGAAGGGTTTACGACCAGGTTAGGGTTTCAGTCGCTTACGCAAAAGCAAACGTGAAAATCGTCGGAAGCCACGCGGGATTAAGCGTTGGAGAGGATGGCGCAACACATCAGGCGCTTGAGGACATTGCATTGATGAGGGTGCTGCCGAACATGAAAGTAATTGTTCCAGCGGATTTCACTGAAGCGAAAGCCGCAACAAAAGCAGCGGCAGAGATTGAGGGGCCGGTTTATTTGCGGATGGCAAGGCCGAAAACAAGGCTTTTATTTGATGAAAAAAATTATTCTTTTGAACTGGGAAAATCGAGAACAATGTGCGAGGGAAATGATTTGGCAATTGTTTCCACAGGAATTGTATTGGAAGAGTCATTAAAAGCCGCGGAAGAACTGCAGAAAAAAGGGATTTCAGCGGAAGTCGTGAACATTGCTTCAATAAAGCCATTGGATGAGAAGAAAATTATTGCGCTTGCAAAAAGTTTCGGGGCGATTGTTTCGGTTGAAGACCACAGCGTTATTGGAGGATTAGGGGGCGCGGTTGCGGAAACAGTTGCGGAAAATTATCCGTGCAAAGTTGCGCGCATTGGGGTTCGGGACAAGTTTGGCGAGAGCGGAACACAGGAAGAGCTTTACGAAAAGTACGGGTTGAATGCCAAGGCAATTGTTTTGGCTGCGGAAAAAATAGTTAAGGGGAAATAAATTAACGGAGCGTGATGTTAATGACACAGGAATGGTGGAGAATATGATTATTGTTTTGAAGAAAGGAGCTTCGGACAAAGAGCTCAAAGGCGTTGTGAAGGAAATAGAGCGCGCGGGCCTGAAGGCGCACATTTCAAAGGGAACTGAGCGCACAATCATTGGCGCTGTCGGGGACGAAAGGGTTTTGAATGCAGAGCATTTGCAGACGCTTCCTGGCGTTGAAAAAGTAATGCCCATACTCAAGCCTTTCAAGTTGGCAAGCAAAGAATTCCACTCTGAACCGACAATCATTGACATCAATGGGGTTAAGGTCGGCGGAAACAAGCTTACAATCATTGCAGGCCCCTGCGCTATAGAGAACGAGGACTTGCTTATGAGGTCAGCTAAATATGTGAAGGAAGCGGGCGCGGATATTTTCCGCGGCTCGGCTTACAAGCCGCGAACATCGCCCTATGATTTTCAGGGTTTGGGGGAGCCTGGCCTTAAAATGCTGCAGAAAGTCAGGGAGAAATTCGGCTTTCCGGTTGAAACAGAGGTAATGGACACAAGGCACGTTGAATTGGTCGCAAAATACGTTGACCTTGTGAGAGTCGGCGCAAGGAACATGCAGAACTTTGAATTGCTCAAGGAAGTCGGGAAAATTGACAAGCCGGTTATTCTGAAAAACGGTTTGAGTTCCACTATAAAGGAATTTTTGATGGCCGCTGAATACATTATGAGCGAAGGCAACCACAACGTAATTCTTTGCTACCGCGGAATCAGGACATTTGAAACAGACACAAGGTTCACGCTGGATTTGGGCGCAATTCCCGTGCTGAAAGCGAACACGCATTTGCCTGTCATTGTTGACCCAAGCCATGCAATGGGAAAAAAGGATTTGGTTCCCTATGTAAGCAAGGCCGCAATTGCAGCGGGCGCAGACGGGCTGCTGATAGAGGTTCACGCAGACCCCTCAAAGGCACAGTGCGATGCAGCACAGCAGATTGTCGGCTCTGAATTCGCAAAGCTGATGGCAGAGTTAAGGAAAGTCGCGGAAGCAGTTGGAAGGGAGATGTAAAAAGAACAAATTCCACAAAGGCGAAGCCTTTAAATATATCTTTATCCCTTCATTTTAACGAAAAGCATGGACTACGAAAAGATTCTGCTGTTTTCCTTTTCCTGGCTCAAGGACAGGGCTGCATGGAAGTACATTGTGCTCCTATGGGTTATCACCGCAATTGAATGGCTTCTAATTATCGGCATTGGCTGGTTGCTTTTTGGGGATTTAATTTCCTCACTGATAAGCAATCCGGCAAGTTTGGCGCAGCTTTTAACCAACCCTATCGTGCTTTTGAGCAATTTGTTTCTTTTCATTGCTTTTGCGGCACTGATTGGAATAGTTTTCGCATTGGTAAGCTATTACGTTAACGCGCTTGTTACAATTTATGGCTTGAAAAAGGCAGGAATAGAGCCCGCGAAGTTTTCATTGGTTAAATACCTGAAGCTTGTTTTGCTTGTAATAGTGCAATTTTTTGCCGCAATTTTTTCGGCATTGGATTTGAAGTTACTGCTTGTTTTGGCAGCAGCGGTTGTAATATTAATCATCGCACTATTCGCTGGCTGGATTCTGGCTATCCTGGCTTTTCTGCTTTTGCTTGTTTACGGAATAATAGTAATTTACAATTCTTTAAGGCTGTCAATGTCTCCGGTCATTTACCTGCATAAGGACATTGGAATAATTGACGCAATTAAATCATCTTGGAAAATGACTGATGGAAAAGTGCTTTCAATTCTGCTTGCAATGATTGTTGTTGGAATAGTCAGCGCAATTGTTTTGGGAATCATCCAGGTTGTGCTGCAAATGATTATCCTTCTGCCGCTTTCGGCGATAACCGGAATAAGCGCGCCTTCAGTGGCAGGAGCCTCAAGCATATCCGTGCTTGGGTCAGAGCAAATCGCCGGGCTGTTAATGTATTACGCTTTGGTTTACGTTTCAACGTTTATCTCAAGCTTTATTATTTCAGCTTTCAGCGTCCTGATTTTTTCACTTATGACGGTCGGCATTTACCGCGAAATAATGGGCTCAGGCTTCGCGCCTCCTGAAGAAAGCTGGAAACCAGTGCAAAAACAGCAGGAAACGAAAGCGTCGCAGCAGCCTCAGCAGATTGCGCCAAAACCAATGGCAAGGCCTATGGCGCCAGAGCCTGCAGCAAAACAGCAGGAAAGCAAGCTTGCCTTGTCGGATGACGGAACAGCAAAGCTAAACCTTCTTTTCACATTAAAAACAGAGCTCGGCTCGGACAAGGAAATAAAGATAACGAGCATGCAGAAAACCGATTCCGGCTGGAAGGCAATGGTTTTAATCAACAAAATGACCTTTGCCTTCAAGCTAAAGCCAGATGGAAAAATCGAGAGCTATGAAGAGCTCGGCGGTTAAGCCGCAGGGAAAGCTTTAAATAAATGATGCAGCAGAATTTTTGAGTGGAAGCATGAATTCAGGCGATTTACTTTGGCTTCACTGATTTTCTAGGTCTTTTTAGCTTCCGCAAGGCAAATTTTTTAGTTCCTTTTTTCAGCGCTTATTCGTGGCGCTGGCGCTAAAACGCCAAGGCAGCGGAATTAAAGGGGTTGTAGCATAACCAGGCAGTGCGGCTGGCTCCAGACCAGCTGATCAGGGTTCAAATCCCTGCGACCCCAAACCAAAATCTTTTAAGGCGAAAAAAATGAAAATAGAAGAAAAAATTGCAAATGCAGGAAAAGGCTCAATCACGCCAATTGTGCGGGAAATTGGATTAGGCAGCGGCAGCCCTGATGCTCTCTCATTTTTCGCTGAGCTATCGGATTACGGCAGAAAAGAGAATTCAATGCTCCTGGAGTCAGCTGACATCATAACAAGGTACGGCGAGAAAAGCATTGGGTCAAGCGAACCCTGCGTTAAGGTGACTGGAAGAAAAGCAGAATTTGAAATTCGCGCGCTGAATTCTCTGGGTGAAAAATTCATTGACTCCATTGCGGATGATTTTTCTTTCTGCGATGAAGTAAGCGCAGGCAAAAAAAGCATTTCAGGAAGGCTTTCGCAGAAAAAAGGGAGTTTTTCCGAGGAAGAAAGGCTGAAGCTTAAAACGCACGCCGATATTTTGCGTGCGATTGCATTCAAGTTAAAGCCACCGAAAGACAAGCCGCTGGCGCCTTTCGCTGGATTATTTGGCAACATCTCCTATGACTTCATTGACCAGTTTGAGGAACTGCCGGAAAACGAGCGCGATGAGCTGAAAGAGCCTGATTACGAGTTATGCTTTCACGATTCTCTTTTCACCTTGGACCACAAACAAAAAAAACTGCTGTTAATAGCAAATGCGCTTGTGTTCGGCGAAGAATTCAAAGAGATTGCCGATGAATGCGAAAAAAAGCTGGATGGGCTGGAGAAAAAATTCCATTCGGCTGAAACAATTGAAGCGAAACAGGAGTGGAAAGCGGAAAAAGCAAAGCCAAGGGTTTCCACTGACACAAGCGAAAAGGAATTCGTTGAAATGGTGAAAAAAGCCAAGGAAAACATTTTTGCCGGCGATGTTTTCCAGTTAGTGCTTTCGCGCACAATAACTTCAAATTATTCCGCGGAGCCATTGGAAATTTACGCAGAACTGCGCAGGTTTAATCCCTCGCCTTACATGTTTTACTTAAATCAGTCAACAGGAGTATTGCTTGGGAGTTCGCCTGAGACATTCATCCGCATTGAAGGCAACGGAGCCAAAACAGTTGAAATCAGGCCTATTGCCGGAACAAAGCCACGTGGATATGTTAATGGAAAGCTTGACGCAGACTTAGATTCAAGGTTTGAAACCGAATTAAAGCTTGATGAAAAGGAACTGGCTGAGCACACAATGCTTGTTGATTTGGCAAGGAATGATGTAGCACGAGTATGCAAAGCGGGAACAAGGCACGTGGACAAGCCTTACATTGTGGAAAAATACTCACACGTGCAGCACATTGTTTCAAATGTGAAAGGCGAGCTAAAGGAAGGTTTTGATGCATTGCATGCTTACCTTGCGTCAATGAACATGGGCACTTTGACCGGCGCGCCGAAAGTTGAGGCAATGAAGCTCATAAGGCAATATGAGAAAACAAAGCGCGGATTTTACGGTGGAAGCGTTGGCTATTTAACGCCAGCAGGGGACTTTGATTCGTGCATTGCAATCAGGTGCATGCGCCTGAAAAACGGGAAAGCAGTCACACGCGCCGGCGCGGGAATTGTTTTTGACTCGGTTCCGGAAAAGGAATTCATTGAATCGGAGAAAAAGGCGCGAGCGTGCATTAAGGCAATTGAGTTGGCGGAGAGTGCAAGGCGATGAAAAACATTTTGTTCATTGACAACTTTGACTCTTTCACCTACAATTTGGTTGATGAATTTGAAAAGCGCGGATGCAATGTATTGGTTTACAGGAACAATACGCCGATGGAAAAAATTTACGAAGTGGTTAAGGAATTCAAGCCGAAGTTGATAGTGATTTCCCCGGGGCCGAGTGCGCCAAAGGATGCTGGAATTTCCCTTGAAGTTATTAGGGAATTCAAGGGCGTGCTGCCTATTTTAGGCGTGTGCTTGGGGCACCAGGCGATTGTTGAGGCGTTTGGGGGAATTGTGGGCAAGTGCCCTGAAACAATCCATGGAAAGCCTTCAATGATTTCACATGACAACGAGCATATATTCAACGGCCTGGAGAACCCTTTTCAGGCTGGCCGCTACCATTCGCTTTCAGGCCTGAAAATTCCTTCCGAGTTAAAGGTTACTGCGAAAACCGAGAGCGGAGTTGTTATGGCTGTAAGGCACAAAAAATACTTTGTTGAGGGAGTGCAGTTCCACCCGGAAAGCATTATGACACCCGAAGGCGGAAAAATAATTGAAAACTTGATTGGGTTGATTTGATGGGAAAGATAATGCCCCGCATAAAGAGAATGACTTCAAACTTAACGTATAGGATTAGCGCAATTCCCGTTAAAATTGCCATGAAAAAGTTTGCAAACATTGCACACAAAGAAAATGCAAGGAAACTCATTGAAGAGAAAATAACACGGCTTGATGAATCCTACAAAATTATAAAAAATGCAGGAGTAATCGCGCCATTTAAAATGGCTTCATATAAAAGCGCACTAAACAATGTCGGGGCGATCTTATGGAACCTACTGCTTGAAAAAGTATCAAAGCATGAAGCAGCCGCACAGAACAGCTCGGCACTAACTGAAGGAAGGCGCATTGTAGGCAAACCATCTGAAGAAATAACAAGAAAAACAGGGGAATGTTATGATGCGATTGTTAAAAGAATTTTTTTGGAAACAGAAAAACAATACAGCATGCACGCCAAGACTAATCTAATTAATAGGTTATATATCGAAGAAGTAAGAAAGCTTATGGATGAATTAGGGCTGTGAAAAAATGATTCAGGAATGCATCGCGAAACTGGTTGAAGGAAAAAATTTGAGCGAAGCAGAGGCAAAAGCAGCCTTTGATGAAATAATGCGCGGAGAGGCAACGCCTGCGCAGATTTCCGCGTTTCTCATTGGCTTGAGAGTGAAAGGCGAAACACCCGGGGAAATTGCCGCTGGAGTGAAGTCAATGCAGGCGGTTATGAGCGCGGTAAAGCCGAAAGTGAAGGGAAAGCTGCTGGACACGTGCGGCACTGGCGGCGACAAACTGAATACGTTTAACATCAGCACCGCAGCAGCGTTTGTTGCAGCGGGCGCTGGATGCATTGTCGCAAAGCACGGAAACCGCGCGGTTTCAAGTGGCTCGGGAAGTGCGGATGTGCTTGAGAAACTTGGAGTGAAAGTTGATTTGCCAGCGGAAAAAGTTGCAGGGATAATTGAAAAAGTTGGCATTGGCTTTTTGTTTGCGCCTTGCTGCCATCAGGCGATGAAGCACGCAATGCCTGTTAGAAAAGAATTGGGTGTGAGGACGATTTTCAATATTCTCGGCCCATTGGTTAACCCTGCGAACGCGGAAACACGGCTTGTCGGAGTTTACAGCATTGAAATGGCGGAAAAAATCGCGAAAGCGCTCCAGCTTGTCAAAGTGGAAAAAGCGCTTGTGGCAAACGGCGCCTCGGGAAAAATGGATGAATTGAGTACGCTGGAAGGCGAGAACATTGTTTTTGAAGTGGCGGGCGGGAAGATAAGGAAATATTCCATTGATGCAGCTGAATTCGGCTTCAGGAAAGCGTCGCTTGGGGAACTGCAGGTGAAAAACGCTGATGAAAGCGCCGCAGTAATCAGGGGACTGCTTGAAGGAAGGGAAAAAGGCGCAAAAAAAGAGATTGTTTTGCTTAACGCCGGCGCGGCAATTTACGCGAACGGGAAAACGAAAACAATTGCGAAAGGAATTAAGGCAGCGGAAAAATCAATTGATTCCGGCGCAGCGCTGAAAAAGCTGGAGCAACTGAAAGGGGCGAGCAACAAATGAATTTTTTGGACAAAATAAGGGAAATCAAGCGAAAAGAACTTGCCGGAGAAAACAGTTTTGTGATGAAGGAAGTGAAAAAGGCAGGCCATTCGTTCATTAGGGCGGTTTCAGGCGGCAGGAAAAAAGGATTGCGGCTGATTGCGGAAATAAAGAAGGCTTCGCCTAGCGCGGGCGAATTGAGAAAGGAAATTAACCTGAAGGAAACTCTTGCGGTTTACGGAAAGTATGCGGACGCGGTTTCAGTTGTCACTGAACCGAAATTTTTCAACGGCAGCCTCTCGCTTTTGCGCGAAGTGAAGCAAAACACAAAACTTCCGGTTCTTGCAAAGGACTTTGTAATTGACGCAAGGCAGATAATCGGGCTCAGGGAGAACGGCGCTGACGCTGTTCTGCTCATTTCAAATCTCGTGCCGCTGGAAAAGCTGAATTCCCTGATTTCCTTTACGGAATCGCTTGGAATGGATGCTGTTGTTGAATGCGAGTGCCCTAATTCATTGCGGAAAGTGCTGAAAAGCAGGGCAAAAATTGTTGGAATAAACAACCGCGACCTGCATTCCCTTAAAGTAAATCCTAAAAATTTCGACAAGATGGAGAAGCTTATCCCTAAAAGAAAAAAAAATTCCCTTGCATTGGTTGCGGAAAGCGGCTTCAGCGAAAGGCAGCAGATTGAAGCGATTGAAGGAAAGGCTGATGCAGTGCTTGTCGGCTCGGCGCTAATGAAAGCGCGAAACCTCGAATCGAAGCTGAAGGAACTGAAGGGAATTCCATTGGTGAAAATATGCGGGATAACCAATGCAGTGGATGCAAAAATGTGCGAGGAAAGCGGCGCGGACTTCATTGGCTTTAATTTTTTCAAAGAAAGCCCAAGATATGTTGTGCCGGAAAAGGCGAAAAAAATAATTTCAGGGCTGAAAGGAAAGGCTGTTCCAGTCGGGGTTTTTGTAAACCACTCCAAGGAAGAAGTAGGGAAAATTGCAAGAGAAAGCGGCGTGCAGATGCTGCAGTTCTCGGGAGACGAAAGCACGGCTTTTGTGAATTCTTTCCCAAACGGGTTCAAGGCAATCCGCGCGGAAAATGCAGCGGACTTAAGCGCTGCCAATGCATTCAAAAACGAACTTGTATTGATTGACGCAAAAAAAGAAGGCTTTTACGGCGGGACAGGAAAAAAAGTCAATGCCAAAATCTTAATGGAACTGAAGAAAATGCACGGGAAAAAGGTTTTTCTCGCAGGCGGAATAACACCTGAAAACGTTAAAGGAATTCTTCGCACATTCAAGCCTTACTGCATTGATGTCGCTTCAGGCGCAGAAGAAAAGCCCGGGGAAAAAAGTGAAAGGAAATTAAATAGGTTGCTGAATAATATAATGGAGGCGCGCAAATGAAATCGCTTGGAAAATTTCGCGGAGGCTATGGCGGGGTATTCGTGCCGGAAACGCTTATGCCCGCGTTAGAGGAGCTTGAAGCCGCTTTTTTGAAGTTCAAGAAAGACAAGAAATTCAACAAAGAGCTTGACGGCCTGCTCAAGGATTACGTGGGAAGGCCAACAGCGCTGACATTTTCTGACAATTTAAGCAGAAAGTTAGGGTGCAAAGTCTACCTTAAACGCGAGGACTTGGCTCACACAGGCGCGCACAAAATAAACAACGCACTTGGGCAGGCGCTCTTGGCAAAAAAAATGGGCAAGAAAAGAATCATCGCGGAAACAGGCGCAGGCCAGCACGGCACAGCGGTTGCAACTGCAGGCGCAAAGCTCGGCTTGGACGCGGAAATTTATATGGGCACGGTTGACATTGAAAGGCAAAAGCCCAATGTCTTCAGAATGAGGCTGCAGGGAGCAAAGGTTAATCCGGTTGCAACCGGCTCAAAGACATTGAAGGATGCAATCAACGAATGCCTGCGTGACTGGACTGCAAGCGTCAGGACAACGCATTACTTGCTTGGCTCTGTTTTGGGCCCCCACCCTTACCCTTCAATGGTTGCATACTTCCAGAGCTGCATCGGGAAAGAGGCAAGAAAACAGATAATGCAAAGAGAGGGAAGGCTTCCGAAAGCGGTTATTGCATGCGTGGGAGGCGGAAGCAATGCGATTGGAATATTCAAGGGCTTTTTGGATGACAAAGGCGTGGAATTGATTGGAGTTGAAGCAGGCGGCTTGGGGATTGAAAGCGGAAAGCACGCGGCAAGGTTCGCTGACCCAAAATTCGGAAGGAAAGGCGTATTGCACGGCACACTGACTTATGTTTTGCAGGACAAGTTCGGTCAGATTTTCAACACGCATTCCGTGAGCGCTGGATTGGATTACAGTGCAGTTGGGCCTGAGCACTCAATGCTGCGTGAAATGGGAAGGGCGAAATACACTTACGCAACAGACAAGGAAGCGCTTGATGCGTTCAAGCTGTTAAGCGAAGAGGAAGGCGTTATTCCCGCGCTTGAATCAGCGCACGCAATGGCTTACGCTGTCAAGTACGCGAAAAAATGCAAAAAAAACGACATAATAATAATCAATTTAAGCGGCCGCGGGGACAAGGACATTTTCCACGCGGCAAAAGAATTATCGGGGGAAGAGATTTGAGCAAGCCGATCCCAATTGACAAGATTGAATTGATTGTGCATCCTGCATTCGGATTGCTTGTGGATCCTGAAAGCGAAAAAGGTGAAACATATTATGAAACCCTTAATTTTAGAAACTATTCAATAAATCCACAAAAATTAGCCGCAGAAATAGCCAATCAAATAGGCAGGGATATGAAAAGCAAGTTCTCTAATCCAAACACTGCATTTTTTTTGGTAATGAATGAAGAAAGGATCCCGAGGCAGGACAGGTTATTCAAATACTTAATTACGCATATCCCGAAAGAAAGGCTTATCGTGCTCTCAGGGAATTCATTCCTTGATATATCGCCCCAAATGTTCCGCGAAGCCATTGAACGTAAAAATTTGTCTTTTGACAAAAAAAAATTAAGGATTGAAGGGCATGGTGAAACCGTGATTGCCTCATGCCCTTGCCTGCCTGACATGATGGGAAACTTGGTTAGAGCATTAGATATACCGGAACTCCGCAGTGAATTTTCAACGAGGGAACCAAAAATTCATTACGATAAGGAACGCGGCACCCTTAGAAACATTCCTTTTGTATTATATAAAAATCTTTTCAGGAATGGCAGGCGCTTGGAAATAAACCCGAGGACAACGGAGATTCTTTATGGAATTCCAGCCCACAAAATAAAAAAAACCGCCCCAATCCCGGGTAAACCGAGACTAAAGGTAAAGAAAAAAATGACCCTTTTTGGAAGGAGGCGTGTAAAATGAACCGCTATGAAAAACGCTTTGCGGAGCTGCGCAAAAAAGGCGAAAAGGGTTTGATGCCGTTTGTTGTTTTAGGCGACCCTGATTATGAGACATCTCTTGAGATTGTGAAGGAATTGCTCAAGCACGCGGACGCGTTGGAGTTGGGTTTCCCTTTCTCTGACCCGATTGCTGACGGAAAAACAATCCAGGCAGCGGACACAAGGTCTTTGGCGAATGGAATGAATTCAGATAAGTGCTTTGAACTTATTAATGAGATCAGGAAACTGGATGCGGAAATTCCAATCGGGCTGCTTGTGTATTACAATTTAATTTACTCAAACGGAATTGACGCATTTTACGCAAAGGCAAAGGAAGCGGGAGTTGACGCAGTTCTTGCAGCTGATGCGCCGGTTGAGGAATCTAAACCGCTTTTGAAGGCAGCAAAAAAATCGGGCTTGAACCAGGTTTTTTTGGTGACGCCAACAATTACGCCGCAGCGCATGAAAAAAATTTTGTCAAAGGCTTCGGGCTTTGTTTACCTTGTTTCATTGCTTGGAATTACGGGTGAGAGAAGCGAATTGGGCACTGAAACAGTTTCCCTGATAAAAAAGGTCAGGCCGCACACAAAGCTGCCTTTGTGCGTTGGTTTTGGAATTTCAAAGCAGGAGCACGTTCAGGCGGTTTGCGCTGCGGGGGCTGACTGCGCGATTGTGGGAAGCGCGGTGGAAAAAATCATTGAGAGAAACATTGGCAACTGTGAAAAGATGCTTGAAGAATTAGGCGCATACCTTGCAGAAATGAAGAAAGCCGCTGTTTACAAAACGTAAACAAAATGTTTATGAATCGTAAACAATATGTTTATAAAACGTAAACAGGCATTTTTTGTTTATGGAACTCAGCGAGTTTTTTTCCTCAGACAAGAAGATGGCGATTGCGGAATTCATTTTAAATCATCCGAATGCCGAGCTGTCCGCAAGAAAGCTGGCTAAAGAGGTATCGGTTAGCCCTGCGCTTGCTTCAATTTTCATCAAGGGAATCAAGGAAGGGGGGCTTGCAGAGGAAAAGCTTAACCTGTTCGACCCGAGAATCAGGGCTTTGAAGCTTTTGTTCAATGTTAACCTTCTTAGAAAAAAGAAAGCAATTGATTTGATTAAAAAGTCGGTTAAAGGCGTGAAAGGCATTGGAATCTACGGTAGCTGGGCCAATGGGTTAAACTATGAGGACAGCGACTTAGACTTGTGGGTCAGGGTTGAAAAGCAGGTTGAACGCGGAGGGCTAGCGAAACTGAGAAAAGAGCTGAAGGAAAGGCTGGCGGTTGAACCGAATATTATTGTATTGAACGACAAAAGACTGACGGAATTGAAAGAGAAAGATTTTGTTTTTTACTGCACTTTGCATAATTCTTTTGTATTGGAGGGCGAGCAGGTTGATTAACGTTGAAGAATGCCTTAAACAGGGATTGCTCAAGCGAATTCCCGCTTCAAAGCAAAAGGCAATGCAAAGCATAGGGAAAGCGGAAGAACTGCTTACTGAGGCGGAAGCAGACCTCGGCGACGGAAGAATAAATTCCGCAGTGATTGTATCCTACCTTGCATTATTTCATGCCGCCAGAGCGCTTCTTTTCAAGGATGGCTTGACAGAGAAAAGCCACGAGTGCGTCATCCGTTACCTTGAAGAAAAATACGCCAAAGCAAAATTGTTGCCGGAAACATTCATAGACCTTCTTGACAGGTTCAAGGCCGAAAGAAGCCACACGCAATACGACGTCAGTTATTCGCCAAACGAAGAAGATGCAGAGGAAATGATCGAATTCTGCAGGGAATTCATTGAAGCGGTTGAAAAATTGGCTAATGCGCAAAAAAGGTGAAAACGTGTCGATTGAAATCAGGCCAGCGGAGAAATTGGACGCGATTGTTTCAGCGCCGCCCTCAAAGGCTTACACTTTGAGGGCACTGTTTGTTGCCGCATTGGCGCGGGGAAAAAGCGCTCTGCACAACTGCCTTCTGGCGGAAGACCAATTGCATGCAATCAATGCGTTAAGGGCATTGGGTGTGAAAATAGAGATAAATGGGAAGGAAGCCACTGTTTTTGGTTCAGGTGGAGAAATCTCAGCGCCGGAAAAAGAAATTTTTGTAGGCAACTCAGGCGTGACTTCAAGGTTTCTTGCATCGGTTGCAGCGCTTGCAAAAAATGGAAGCGTTACGGTTTCAGGCGACAAGCGAATGCAGCAGAGGCCAATTAAAGAATTGCTTGAAGCGCTGAAAAAGCTGGGGGTGAAAGCGGAAAGCGTGAAGAAAAACGGCTGCCCGCCTTACAGGATTTTCGGCAGCGGCTTAATTGGCGGGAAAACTTCGCTTAGAGGAGAGGAGAGTTCGCAGTACCTCAGCTCGCTGCTTTTGGCTGCGCCTTTTGCGAAAAAAAACGTTTCGGTTAAAGTGAATGGAAAGCTTGCTTCAAAGCCTTACATTGAATTGACGATTGGGGTAATGAAGGATTTTGGGGTGAAAGTGGGGAATAATGGCTACAGGGAATTCCTTGTGAAGGCAGGGCAGAGGTACAAGGCAAGGGATTACGCTGTTGAAGGCGATTACTCCAGTGCATCATATTTTTTCGCTGCAGCGGCAATTTCGGGCGGAAGCGTGCGCGTGGAAAACCTTAACCCGAAAAGCGCGCAGGGCGACAGGAAATTTTTAGAAATTCTGAAAAAAATGGGCTGCATGGTGAAAAAAGAAAGGGGTTTTGTTGAAGTTAGCGGGCCGAAGAAAGGGAAATTGAAGGCAGTGAATGTGGAGATGGCTGGAATGCCTGATGTCGCGATGACGCTTGCTGTTGTCGCCGCTTTCGCGAAGGGGAAAACAAAGATAAAGAACATAGGCAATCTGCGATTGAAGGAAAGCGACAGGATAACCGCAACTGTGAATGAACTGAAAAGAATCGGGGCAAAGGCAAGGGAATTGAAGGATGGAATTGAAATCACAGGAGGGGCGCAGGCCCTGCATGGCGCTGAAATTGAAACCTATAATGACCACAGAATTGCAATGGCTTTCGCTGTTGCGGGTTTGAGGGTTAAAGGCGTGAAAATAAGGAATCCTGAATGCGTGAACAAGAGCTTTCCGGAATTTTTCAGCGTGCTTGAATCGCTTGGAAGGATAAAAAACATTGCGCTGATTGGATACAGGGGCACGGGAAAGGGAAAGATTGGCGAGCTCCTGGCGGAAAAGCTAAAAATGGATTTCGTTGACACTGATGAAATGATTGTTGAAATGAGCGGAATGGCTGTTCCGGAAATATTCAGGGATAAGGGAGAACGGGGCTTCAGGGAAATTGAAAAAGAAATAGTTGAAGAGGCAAGCGAAATGCAGGGGACAGTCATTGCAACAGGAGGGGGCGTGGTTGAAATGCCTGAGAACATTGAAAACCTTAAAAAGAACGCAGTAATTATATTACTGGAGGCTTCCGCAGAAAAAACATTGGAAAGGATTAAGGGAGACAAGAACAGGCCAAGGCTCACGGATAAGGATGAACTGGAAGAGATTAAGTTCATGAAGGAAAAAAGGCGGAAAAGCTATGAAAGCGCAGCAGATTTCACGGTTGACACGACTGATACAAGCATTCCAAAGGATGTAAAAAGGATAATAGGCTGGCTGAAGCGGAAAGGCATTGTGAAAAAGGCGGTTAAATGAAGAAAGTCAGGGTAAAACTAAGGGGAAAATTTGACAGCTCCTACGAAATAGTTATCGGAAGGAACCTGCTGAAAAAAATTCCTGCGGAGCTGAAAAAAAAGAAATACGGGAATAGGTACGCCATAATCACTGACTCAAATGTTGGAAAAAAAATCGGCAAAAAATTTGCAGGGGAAATGAAAGGCATTAAATTGGCGTGCGAATTGATTGTTTTTCCCGCAGGAGAAAAGCACAAGACCCTTGTTACTGTTGAAAAGCTGCAGGAAAAAATGCTGGCAAAAGGCTTTGACAGAAAAGACTGCATAATTGCATTGGGCGGAGGGGTAACAGGAGACTTAGCTGGCTTTTGCGCCGCAACATTCATGCGCGGAATCCCCTTTGTACAGGTGCCCACAACTCTTTTGGCAATGGTTGACTCCAGCATCGGCGGAAAAACCGGGGTTGACATCAAGGGAGGGAAAAATTTTTCCGGTGCGTTTTACCAGCCGAAAAAAGTGTTCATTGATGTTTCGCTGCTGAAAAATCTGCCTGAAAAAGAGTTAAGGAATGGCCTGAGCGAAGTCGTAAAGCACGCAATCATAGCGGATGAAAGGCTTTTTTCTTTTCTTGAAAGCAACGTAAAGAATATACTTAAGCGCGACGAGGCTGTTCTTGAAAAAATAATCGCAAAAAACTGCGCGATAAAGGCAGAGGTTGTTGAAAAAGACGAGAAGGAAGAGAATCTACGCAGAATTTTAAACTTCGGCCACACAATAGGGCACGCGATTGAATCAGCCACTGGCTTCAAAAAATTTTCCCATGGCGAAGCGGTTGCAATTGGCCTTCACGCTGAGGCATTGGTTGCGGAAATGGTTTCATGCCTGAGCTGGGTGAGCGGACTAAGGATAAGGGTTTTATTGGAAGAGTTTGGCTTAAACACAACACTGCATAAAGGCATTTCCGCGAAAAAAATTCTTGCAGAAATGAAGCACGACAAGAAAGCCATTGGAGGAAAAGTGAAATTCGTTTTGCCGCAAAAAATCGGGAAAATGATTTCATTCAAAGGAGATTATGGAGTTGAAGTCAGCGATAAATGTGTCCTTGAAGCATTAAGGGAGGCAGCGCTTTGAAGCCATTGGTTTGCGTGCCTGTAACCGCCAGAACAACAAAAGAGGCGTTGAAAGACATTGCAGGAGCAAAAAAACTGGCTGGATGCGTGGAGCTGCGAATTGACTATTTAATGGACTTAAGCGAAGAAAACCTGGAAAAGCTCATAAAGGCATGCAGGGGAAAGGCTGTTGTAACAAACCGCAGCAGAAAAGAAGGCGGTTATTTCAGGGAAAGCGAAAAAAAAAGGCTTGGCTTCCTTCTGAAAGCGGTTGGATTCGGGGCGAGAATGGTTGATTTGGAGTTCAGTGCGTTAAAAAACAGCACTGCAAAAAAAATTCTGCGGAAGAAGGGAAATGCAAAGGTTATTCTCTCATACCATAACTTCAAGAAAACCCCTGCGCGGAAAGAGCTCAAGAAGCTTTTTGAGCGCATGATTCGCGTGAAAGGCGCGGATATTTTGAAGATAGTGACTTACGCAAAAAACCCGATGGACACGCTTGCAATACTAGGGCTGCTAAGGCTTGCGAAAAAAGCTAAAAAGCCCTCGATTATTTTTGCGATGGGTGAAAAGGGCAGGCACACAAGAATGCTTTCAATGCTTGAAGGCGCTTTCCTTGGTTTTGCTTCGCTTTCAAAAGACAAGGCATCCGCGCAGGGGCAGCTTGATGCAAAAAAGCTTTCATTGATGCTGAAAAAACTGTGATTAAAATGAAAAAAGAGCCTCTTCTTTTTGCAGTAATAGGGAAGCCTTTGGGGCACTCGCTTAGCCCCAAAATGCACAACGCTGCGTTCAAAGCTAAGAAAATAAACGCGGTTTACTTTGCGCTTGAAACAGATAAAGCAAAAGATGCAATAGGGCTAATGAAAGCCCTAGGCATAAAGGGTTACAGTGTCACGATTCCGCTAAAGGAAACCGCGCTTCATTTAATGGATTCAGTTGAACCGCTCGCGAAAAGAATCGGCGCAATCAACACGGTTGTGAACCGCAATGGAAGGCTTTACGGATACAACACGGATTGCTTTGGCGCAATTTCCGCGCTTGAGGAAAAAATTTCACTCAAAGGAAAAAATGCTCTTGTTCTCGGAGCGGGCGGAGCTGCAAAGGCAATCGCATTCGGATTAAAGCAGAAAAAAGCAAAGGTGGCGATTGCGAACAGGACTTTTTCAAGGGCAAAAAGCCTGGCAAAAAAAATTGGCGGGAAAGCGGTTGCCCTGAAAAGCATGAAATCGCTTGAAGGCTTTGATGTTCTGGTTAACGCAACTTCAATCGGAATGCATCCAAAAACAAGCACAATGCCATTGAACGCATCGCTTCTCCACAAAAAGCTGCTGGTATTCGATATAATTTATAATCCCCTTGAAACAAAATTATTACGGGAAGCAAGGAGAAAGGGATGCAAAACAGTCAACGGAGTGAAAATGTTCGTTGAGCAAGGGGAAAAGCAGTTTGAATTGTTCACGGGAAAAAATGCCCCAAAGAAATTGATGGAAAGGGTTGTTTTAATGGAATTAAAGAAGGGAAAAAAATGAGCGGCAACACATTCGGGAAATTTTTTCGGATAATGACTTTCGGGGAGAGCCACGGAAAAGCGGTTGGGGTTGTTATTGACGGAGTGAAGGCCGGCGTTAAAATTTCCGAAAAGGACATTCAGCGTGAACTTGACAGGAGGAAGCCGGGGCAAAGCAAAATCTCCACGCAGAGAAAAGAAGAGGATAAAGTACAGGTACTTTCAGGCGTATTCAATGGAAAAACGCTTGGCACGCCAATCGCATTGGTTGTATTCAACAAAGAGGCACGCTCAGGCGATTACGAGGCTATAAAAAATTTGTTTAGGCCTGGGCACGCTGATTTCACTTACCTCAAAAAGTTTGCCATACGCGACCACAGGGGCGGCGGGCGTTCTTCTGGAAGGGAAACAATTGGAAGGGTTGCCGCGGGGGCAATCGGGAAAAAAATGCTTGCGGAAAAAGGCATTCGCATAATCGCGCATGCCACGGAAATCTCTGGAGTGAAGGCGAAAAAATTCAGCGAAAAAGAAATTGAAAGGAATTCGGTCAGGTGCGCGGACAAAAGCGCAGCGAAAAAAATGGAGCAAAAAATACTTGCAGCGCAGAAAAAAGGCAACTCTGTTGGGGGAATTGTTGAGGTTTTTGCAAAAGGCGCTCCAGCAGGCTTGGGTGAGCCTGTCTTTGACAAGCTTGATGCACAAATAGCTAAAGCACTGATGAGCATTCCCGCAGTGAAAGGCGTGGAAATCGGCGCGGGCTTTGGCGCTGCGAGATTGACCGGTGCGCAGAACAACGACCAGATAAAAAATGTTGGGGGAAAAATTAAGTTCCTTTCAAATAACGCAGGCGGCATCCTTGGCGGGATAAGCACTGGGCAGGACATAGTTGCAAGGATTGCGGTTAAGCCGACTGCTTCCATTGCCTTGGAGCAGCGGACCGTTGACGAAAAGGGAAGGAACAAAAAGATTTCCGTTCATGGAAGGCACGACCCCTGCATCGTGCCTAGAGTCGTTCCGGTTGCGGAAGCGATGATGGCATTGGTTTTGATTGACGCGCTTGAAAAGCAGCAGGCGAGGAAAAGGAAGTGAATGGATTGGCTGAAAAAACCATTATAGGAATCATCGGCGGAACCGGGAAAATGGGAAAATGGTTCAGGCGCTTTTTTGAGGCAAATGGTTGCAAGGTTCTTGTGAGTGGGCGGCACACAAAGTTGCAGCCCAAAGAGTTGATTGGAAAAAGCGATTTGGTGATTTTTTCTGTGCCGATCGGCGTGACGGTTAAAACAATCAAAAAATACGCGAGGTTTGCTTCAAAGGGAAAGGCGCTGGCTGATTTCACGTCAATTAAGGAAGAGCCCTTAAAGGCCATGCTTTCTGGCGCGAAAAAAGGCGTAGAAGTTTTTGGAATGCACCCTGTTTTCGGGCCAAGCGCTGCAGGAATTAAAGGCGAGGTTGTAGTGCTTTGCCCTGCGCGCGGAAAAAAATGGCTTAACTGGATGAAAAAGTTACTGCGCAGGAAAGGCGCGCGCGTGAAAGTTTGCAGCGCGAAAAAGCACGACGAAATGATGGCTGTTGTGCAGGGAGTGACGCACTTCAGCACTATTCCAACTGGAAACGCATTGAAAAAGCTTAAGGTCGGATTGAACGAAAGCCTTGAATTCAGCTCGCCTATCTACAAGTCCAGGATGATTCTTTTGGGGAGAATAATGGCACAGGACCCAGAGCTATACGCGGACATTCTTCTGCAGAACAAAAAGGCATTGAAGGCGATAAGGCAGTTCATGCGCTCCGCGCAGGAACTTGAGAGAATCATTTCCCGGAAGGACAGGAAGGCATTCATTAAATTCTTTAAGGAATCTGCAAACTATTTCGGCGCATACAGGAACAAGGCACAGAAGCACAGCGACAGATTGCTGGAAAAATTAGGCGAGTTAAGGTAAAATTTAGGGGTATTTTGTTTTCCCCGTGTTCACAACAAGCATTTTCCTGTTTTTAGGCAGCTTGTTTTTCATCTGCAGCAGCATTGCAAGGCCCGCTATTCCTGAGGGCTCGCAGTTGATTCCCTGAGTTTCGGCCAATCCAATTGCTTCGTTCAAGAATTTTTCATTGAGGATATGCACTGAGGATTCCTTTCCGCAAAAACCCGAATCCCTGTAAAACCTGATCCATTGCTCGTTGAAATGCTTGAAGGGCAAGTGAGGAGAAAAAAGCTTCTCAGCCTTGCTTTTGGAATTGTTTGTTGTCGCGCCGATGAAATTGCAGTTCCTCAAAATATCGGTTTTGCCGCTGAACCTCGGATCATGCTCTTTTCCTGTAACCTCTTTCTTATTTATGTTCAGGATATTTTCATACAAATTGCCTGTTCCAAATGGAATGAAGCAGTAATCAAGGGAACTGTTGATTATTTCATAACTCATCCAGTCATAGAACCTTGTTGTAGGGCCAAGGGATTCACTGGAGGTAATGTCAAGCCCGCCTTTATTTTGTGTGAGCAAGAGAATTTCATTTCCTGCAAGGGGCTTTTTGCCAAGGTCAGTCAAGTAAATCCTGCAGCCAATGCGCCGCATTGCATTAACTGTGTTTTTTGAAAGGCTGTTGCCAGCAAGAACCTTCAGGCGAGGCAGCCCGTATTTTCTGAGCATTGACTGAATTGCAATGGCAGCTGAGCCAGAGGAAATCAGCGACATGTGCGGCAATTCCTTCACCAAACCTCTTTTTTTCGCAAGCAAAAAATCGCGGTAAGTAACCACAATCTCCCAGGCCATCCTGTCCTTGTGCGTTCCAGTCGGGTTAATGCTTTCGTCCTTAAGCCAGACATTTGAGAAGCCGGGCACTTCAATTTGAAAAGTGGGCGTTGCGGGAAATTTTGGCGATTCAGGTGGAAACTCTGGCTTTTGCGGATCGTTTTCGGAAGCCACTACAATTGATTTAAGGATTTTTTTCTCTTTGGAAGACAAAGGCATAAGAGAAAGTACCCGCGTTTTATTAAAAAATCTTTCCCCTCAATTCAGGTTATGGGCAAAAGGTTATTGTGTGCGGCATTCTTTCTGCTGCTTTTCGCGTTTGCATCCGCAAAATCCTATTACATTCCAAAGGCAGAGGTTTACCTTAAAATTCAGCCCGACGGGCTGGTTCAGGCGGAAGAAAACATCACTTTTGATTTTTCAGGGGATTTTACTTTCGCTTACAGGGACATCCCTTACGGCGCGTGGAAGGTAAGCGATGTGCAGGTGCTTGAAGGCACAATGCCTGTGAGATTCGAGTTGCTGGAAGCTGGCAGCGGAAAAAGGGTCAAATGGCATTATTCCGCGTCAAACGAAAAAAGGACTTTCACATTGAAATACAATTTAAGCAGGGCAATAACCGCATACAGCGACGTTGCGGAATTAAACTGGAAGGTTTGGGGTGACAGCTGGGGCGTAAGGCTGGATGAACTTTACGGCTGGATTGAACTGCCCTCAGAGGTCAACGACGCGAACGAGGTTTACACATGGGGGCACCCTGAAATAAACGGAAAAATTGGATTAATTGAAAACAAAAAAATTCTTTTCCAGGCATTTGGGATAAGGGCAAACCAGTTTGTGGAAATAAGGGCAGCATTTCCAGTGCAACTGCTTTCATCAACCGGCAATGCTTTTGTGAAAAGCGGCGCAGGGCTGGAGAAAATAATTGAAGAGGAAAATAGGTATGCGGCAGAAAACAAGCGCAAACTTGAGGCGGAGAACTGGCATTTTTATTTAATCTTTCTCGCATTTGTTGCGCTTGCGATTAGATTTCCAGTTTATTTAACTGGGTGGGGCTTGGAAAGGAAGCTGGCTTTGAAGATTATTGCCTTTTTAATTATCCTATCTATCACGGTCGGCTTATATCTCTTTCAAAAAAATTTAGAGATAATTTCTCCAATTTTGTTGCAGCTTGCATTTTTCGCTTTGATTTGGAATTATTTCGGCAGGGAACCAGAAGTCACAGACAAGTCAATATATGAAAGGGAAGTGCCTTACGATTATAGCCCTGCAGTAGTTAACGCATTAATGCATCTTTGGTCAAAAAAACCAGCTGCCGAACAAATGTCCGGAGAGCTTCTTGACCTGTGCCTTAAGGGAAAATTAAAGCTTGAGGAAATAAAAAAAGCAGAATTGTTCGAAAGAGGAGAATTCAAGATACACATTAAAAATGCTTCCCAAGAGGGTTTGCCAGATAGCGAGGCATTGCTGCTTGGACTCATAGTGAAAGCGGCAAAGGGTGACTATAAGGGTTTTATTTTCAAAAAATTCGTTCCCGATGACTCGCCCAACGAATTGTTGCTTTCAGAACTTAAGGCACATCTCCTTGCAAAGCCGAGAGAAAGCCGAATATTCCTGGATGACTGGCAAAAATCGGTCAAAAAAGATGCTGAAAAACTCGATTTTTTCTCCAAAAAAGACGGAATTTTGTTATATCTTTTTGGGAGTGGCATTATCTTATTGTTTTCTTTAACTCTTTCCACAGCCGGTTTTTTCCTTGCTTTAATCGAAGCATTTTCCCTCCCTTTGCTTTTCCCCGACTCCCTTCCCAACAGGACGCCAGTTGGCGCGCTTCATTACTCGCGCTGGATGAAGCTGAAAAAGTTTTTGGACGAATACAGCAACCTTAAAGAGATACCGCCTGACATGCTTCCCTTGTGGGAAAAATATTTGGTTTACTCCATTCCATTGGGCGTTGCAAAAAAAGTGCAGAAGGCAATGGACGACGTTTTCAGGGATTACAGGGGAACATATAATTCCTCGATTTTCGTGGGCGTGGCAAGCTACAGCAATTTCAGCTCATCCGGCTTCGGCGCGGCTGTTTCATCTTTCTCCTCTTCATTCGCATCCGCTTCAGGAACCTCGGGCGGAGGCGGCTTTGGCGGCGGCGGAGGGGGAGGAGGCGGTGGCGGCGGAGGCGGCGCAGGCTAAAAATATTCCTGCCAGGCCTTGACTTCCAAATCCGATTCCTTTTTCTTCAGAATCGCGGCAATGAAAAGCTTTGCAGCCTGAAGGTTCGTGATAAGCGGAATTGAGTGGTCAACAGCTGCGCGGCGCAGCAGATAATTGCGGTCCAAATCAATCTGCTTCTTTGCATCGGGAATAGTGATTACAAAGTCAATCTTTTTCTGGCGCATGAAATCGGAAACATTCGGCTTTTTCCCCTGCTCCTGAATCTTGTGAAGCAATGTGCAATCAATTCCGTTCTGCTTATAGAATGCGGCAGTATGCTCTGTTGCAAAAAGATGGTAGCCCGCTTCCTTGAGCTGCTTTACCTTGTTCAATAGCTTGAAGCGGTTCTCGTCACCGCTGATTGTGAGCAAAATGTTTTTTTCCGGAATGCTTAAGCCAGTTGAGATTACTGCCTTGAGATAGGCGTCGTCTAGGTCCTTTCCAATGCATCCAACCTCCCCTGTTGAAGCCATTTCAACGCCAAGAATTGGGTCTGCACCGCGCAGGCGTGAAAAGGAAAACATCGGCGCCTTTACCCCCACATGAGGCAAATCAATTGTGGGGTTGCCGATTGGCTTAATTTCCTCTCCAACGATTGCTTTTGCCGCGATTGAAATGAAATTTTTCCCGCAGACCTTTGAAACAAATGGGAAAGAGCGGGAGGCACGCAGATTGCATTCAATCACTTTGACTTCATTGTCTTTTGCAATGAACTGTATGTTGAAAGGGCCTGTGATTTCCAAAACCCTTGCAAGCTGTTCAGCTATTTCCTTGATGCGCCTCATTGTTTCCAGGTAAGTGCGCTGCGGAGGCAAAACCATTGTCGCATCGCCTGAGTGAACGCCTGCGTTTTCAACGTGCTCGGTTATGGCGTAGGCAAGCAATTCGCCTTTTCCTGCAACAGCGTCAATCTCTATTTCCCTTGCATCAAGGATGAATTTGCTCATGACAACAGGGTATTCTGCGGAAAGAGAAGTTGCCTTTTCAAGATATTCTTTCAGCGAATGCGGAGAAAATGCAACGCGCATTGCGGAACCGCTTAAAACATAGCTTGGCCTTACAAGCACAGGGTAGCCGGTTTTTTCCGCAAATTTCAATGCCTCTGACTCTGTGCTCAATTCTTTCCATTCAGGCTGGTCTATTCCAAGGGAATCGCATAATTTGCTGAATTTATGCCTGTCCTCTGCTTTATCGATGTTTTTCGGGTTGGTTCCCAAAACATTCAATCCCGCTTCAAGGCATTTCAATGCAAGGTTGTTTGGAATCTGCCCGCCAACTGAAACAATTATGCCCAAAGGCTTTTCTTTTTCGTAAATGTCAAGCACTGTTTCAAAGCTTAATTCGTCAAAGTAAAGCCTATCGCATTCATCGTAATCAGTTGAAACTGTTTCAGGGTTATAATTGACCATAATCGTGCCGTAACCCAGTTTTTTCAGCTCCTGAACTGTTTTCACGCTGCACCAGTCAAATTCAACGCTTGAGCCAATGCAGTAGGCGCCAGAGCCCAAAACCATTGCCTGCTTTTTTTGCCCAAAGGAAACATCATCTTCCTGCCCATTGTAGGTTAGGTAAAGGTAATTGGTTTGCGCAGGCCACTCTGCCGCAAGAGTGTCAATCTGCTTCACGAAAGGCCTTAACCCAAATTTTTTTCGCAATGCCCTCACTTTCAATTCGTCTTTTTCACCCAAAAGCATTCCAATCTGCTTGTCGGAAAACCCTTTCTGTTTGGCTTCAAGCAAAAGCGCTTTCGGCAAGGAGGCAAGCGAGTGCCTTTTCAGCTTTTTTTTAGTGTCAACAACTCCTTTAAGCTTGAACAAAAACCATTTGTCTATTTTTGTAAGCGAATGAATTTCTTCAACGCTTTTTCCCTGAATCAGGGAATTCATTACAGCGAAAACCCTTTTGTCAGTCGGATTTTTCAACGCGTGCACAAGTTCCTTGAAGAAAATCCTGTTCCCGACAAGGCCGTACATTCCAATCTGCAGCATCCTGATTGCTTTCTGCATTGCCTCCTCAAAAGTCCTGCCTATAGCCATGACTTCGCCGACGCTTTTCATTTCCGAGCCAATCTTGTCTGAAACAAGCCTGAATTTCTGCAGATCCCACCTTGGAATTTTCACAACAATATAGTCAAGCGCTGGCTCAAAGCAAGCCATTGTTTTCTTTGTGATGGCGTTCTGCAGTTCCGTTAATGAATGCCCTAACGCTAGCTTTGCTGCAATGAATGCAAGCGGATAGCCTGTTGCCTTTGAAGCAAGTGCAGAGCTTCTGCTTAAGCGCGCGTTGACTTCAATTACGCGGTAATCCTCGCTTTTTGGGTCCAAGGCAAACTGGATGTTGCATTCTCCAACGATTTTGAAATGCCTTATTACTTTGATTGAGAGGTCGCGCAGCTTGTGGTACTCGGAGTTGGTCAAAGTTTGCGATGGCGCGACAACAATGCTTTCCCCGGTGTGAATGCCTAAAGGGTCAAAGTTCTCCATGTTGCAGACTGTAATGCAGTTGTCAAACGCGTCCCTAACCACTTCGTATTCAACCTCTTTCCAGCCCGCAAGATATTCTTCTACAAGGATTTGCGGGCTGTGCGTGAAAACCTTTTCAGTCAGTTCCTTTAATTGTTTTTCGTTTTCCGCGACTCCGCTGCCCCTTCCACCCAAAGCGAACGCGGCGCGTACAATTACCGGATAGCGGATTTTTTTCGCGGCATTAAGCGCTGCTTTCTGTTTTGTCACGGAAATGCTTTTCGGCACCTTGACGCCAATCTTGTTCAATTCCCTGTTGAATAATTCCCTGTCCTCTGTTTTTTCAATCGCATTAACCTGCGTTCCCAAAACCTTCACGCCAAATTTTTTAAAAACGCCTTTTTTTGAAAGCTCCAAGCCGCAATTCAATCCAGTCTGGCCGCCAAAGCCAAGCAAAATTCCCTGCGGCTTTTCTTTTGCGATAATTTTTTCAACAAAGAAAGGGGTCACGGGAATGAAGTAAACCTTGTCAGCAAAATTCTCCGACGTTTGAACTGTTGCAATGTTTGGGTTTACAACGACAACCTCAATGCCCTCTTCCTTGAGCGCCTTGATTGCCTGCGAACCGGAGTAGTCGAATAGACGGTTTAAATGAATCGAATCATAATAAACTTTCGCCTGCCTGCCCGATTTGCAGGGCACCAGAGCCCAACAACAAAACTTTCTTTACTTTTTTTTCTATGCTGCCACCTCCACTTTGAGTTTCCAAATAAGCGACCTATTTGGCGCGATTCTGCCAATGCGTTCAACAAGTCCGCGCGCCTCAAGCTTTTTCATTTCATTTCCCCCAAGAATTCCTCGAACAAATAATTCGCGTCATTCGGTCCCGGCGTGGATTCGGGGTGGAATTGCACTGAGCGGAATGGAAGTGATTTGTGCCTGATGCCTTCGTTGCTTCCGTCGTTTAAGTTCCTGAACCATGGCAGCCAGCCATTCGGCAGAGTTTTTTCGTTGACTGCAAAGCCGTGGTTTTGCGAGGTGATTAAACAGCGCTGCGAGCCAACCAGTAAAGCGGGCTGGTTTTGCGAGCGGTGGCCGTACTTTAATTTGTAAGTGTCTGCGCCTGCCGCAAGTGCAAGAATCTGGTTGCCCAGGCAGATTCCAAGAGTTGGAATTTCACGCTTTAATGCTTCGCGGACTGTTTCAATTGTTTGAATGCATTGTTTTGGGTCCCCTGGCCCATTTGAGATGAATAAAGCGTCAAAGTCAATTTTTTTCTTGAATGGATTGAAATTCCATGGCGCGCGAATGACCCTTAAGCCGCGGTTGAGAAAATTGTTCAAAATATTGTTTTTTGCGCCGCAGTCAAGCAACAGGATTTTCTTGCCTCTTTTGCCGTAAACCTGTAACTTTTTCGGGCTGACCTCTTTCACTATGTTTTCCTTGTTTGGGTCAAAAAAACCTGTTTTTTGCGCTCCAAACTCTAATTTGCCCAGCATTGTGCCCTTTTCCCTTAGCTTTTTTGTTAATGCGCGGGTATCAATTCCCGTTACAGCGGGAATGCCTTCGCTTTTAAGCCACGCCCCCAATGATTTTTCTGCATTCCAATGGGAGTAATCCATTGAATAATCGGCAACGACAAGCCCTGAGGCCTGAATCTTGCATGATTCAAAGAATTCATGCAGGCCAAAGCGGTTTTTTTTCCTAGGGGGAACACCATAATTGCCTATAAGGGGATAAGTCAGGCATAAAATCTGGCCCTTATAGCTTGGGTCAGTCAGGCTTTCTGGATAGCCAACCATTCCAGTGTTAAAGACAACTTCCCCAGCCATTGCCTTGTTTGCGCCGAATGAAATGCCGCTCCACTTTGAGCCGTCTTCAAGGGACAAAACGCCTTTAACTGCCTTCATTCAGTTGCCCCCAAAAAAAGAACGCTGAAAAATAAGGGTTTGCGGAAAAAAAGGCGAAAAATTTTTTTAAAAAGCTTCATCCTAAAAATGAAGTAATGCTGGACAGAGTTTAAAAAGGTTTCTGCAAGAAAAATGCTTTGGGTGGGACAAATCAGCGAAAGCACAGCGGGAGCGCTTAAATGCATTGAATGCGGAAAAGAGTATCCCCTGTTTGAAAAGCCATTGTACCGCTGCGATTGCAGCGGCCTGCTGGAAGTGCACCACGACCTTGAAGCGTTAAAGGAAACTGTTTCACTGCGGCTTTTTGACAAAAGGCTGAATGAATGCTCTTTTCCAGTGAACAGCGGCGTCTGGCGCTACAAGGAACTGATTCTTCCGGAAGTAAGCGATAAGACAATTGTTTCAAGGTTAGAGGGAAACACAAGGCTTTATCCTTCGGGAAGAAAACTCGCGGAATTTGTTGGATTGAAAGAATTTTTTTTAAAGCACGAAGGGGAAAATCCCACTGGCTCGTTCAAGGACAGGGGAATGACAACAGGCATAACAGCCGCAAACGCTTTGGGCACAAGAACAGTTGCATGCGCTTCAACTGGAAACACTTCCGCTTCAATGGCTTCATACGCGGCGTTCGCGGGAATGCAGTCAATGGTGTTCGTGCCCTCTGGAAATATTTCATTCGGAAAGCTTGCGCAGGCGCTTGCATACGGTTCAAAGACATTTGAGGTTGACGGAAATTTTGATGATGCGATGAAATTAGTGCAGGAAGTCTGCGCAAAGCTGAGGATTTATTTGCTGAACTCAATCAACCCTTTCCGCATTGAAGGCCAGAAAGCAATTGTATTTGAATTGCTGCAGCAAATGCAGTGGAATTCGCCTGACTGGATTGTATTGCCGGGAGGAAATCTGGGGAACACGTCTGCATTCGGAAAAGCGCTGATGGAATTGAAAGCCCTCGGCCTGATTGAAAAAATACCGCGCCTCGCGGTAATTCAGGCTTCGGGAGCCAATCCTTTTTACTCACTGTGGAAAAGCGGAAGGGAAGAATTAAAGCCTATTACGCCTGACACGATTGCATCCGCGATAAAAATCGGGAATCCAGTTTCATGGAAAAAGGCATTCAAGGCAGTGAAATGGAGCGGTGGAACAGTTGAAGAGGCAAGCGATGAAGAGATAATGGCTGCAAAATTGGAAGTGGACGCAGCGGGAATAGGCGCTGAGCCAGCCTCATGCGCAAGCATTGCAGGCATGAAAAAGCTTGTTGAAGCGGGAACAATTGACAGGAAAGAAAAAGTCGCCTGCATTCTGACAGGAAACCTTTTGAAGGACCCTGGCATATTGGTGGATTTTCACGCGGGAAAAGGCGTTAAGGGCGCGGAAAGGCTTTCTGGAAAGGCAAACAGGCCTGAAAAAATTCCCGCAGACATAAATGCTGTTGAAAAATCACTGAAGGCGTATGCAAAATGAAATTCATTTTGGTTGTATCCGACGGAATGTGCGACTGGCCATTGGAGCAATTAAACGGCAAAACCGTTTTAGAGGCGGCAAAGAAAAAGAACATGGATTTTTTAGCGCAACACGGAGTCTGCGGGGAAATGAACAACCTTTTTGAAGGGCTGCCTTTCTGCAGTTCCGTGGCAAACCTCTCGCTTTTGGGTTATGACCCAAAAAAATATTTTTCCGGAAGAGGGCCGATTGAAGCAGTTGCAGCGGGAGTTGAGTTCAGCGCTGATGACACTGTTTTCAGGTGCAATTTGGTTACTGAAAAAAACGGAGTGCTGGAGGATTACTCTGCGGGGCACCTTTCAAGCGAGGAAGGAAAAGAGCTTGTGGCAGCGCTGAATGAAAAGCTCGGAGGGAATGGCGTTGAATTCTTTCCGGGAGTGAGCTACAGGCAGATTCTCATACTTAGTGGAAAAAATTTCTGCGGAAAAGTCCAGTGCGAGCAGCCGCATGACTGGTGCGGCACGGAGATTGAAAAAATTCTTCCGAAAGCCAACGGCAACGGAGCATCAGCTGCAACGCAGAAAAAACTTTTGGAATTGATTAAGGCATCAAAAGGCGTTCTGGAAAACCATCCTGTGAACGAGAAAAGAAAAAAAGAGGGAAAGAACCCAGCTAATTTAATCTGGCCTTGGAGCGGCGGAAAAAAATTAGCCATTCCTTCATTCAAAGAAAAATTTGGCTTGAGTGGGGCGGTGATTTCCGCAGTTGACCTGATTTTCGGCATAGGAATAAGCGCTGGACTTGAGCCGGTTAAAGTGAAAGGCGCTACTGGCCTGTGGGACACGAACTACGAAGGGAAAGCCGATGCAGCGGTTGAAGCGCTAAAGGAAAAGGATTTTGTTTTGGTTCACATTGAGGCACCGGATGAGGCAGGGCACGCAGGCAGAATTGACTTAAAGAAAAAGGCTATTGAAGACATTGATGAAAAGGCCATAGGGAGAATTGTGGAAAAGCTGAACGCGCAAAAAATTCCGTTCTGCATCGCGGTAATGGCTGACCATTTGACGCCAATCAAGGCGAAAACCCATGTGCTCGGAAAAGTGCCTTTCCTTGTTTACTCCAGCGAATGGTCGCCGGAGAAAAGCGTTGAATGCTTTGACGAGAAAACAGTTGCAGCGAAAGGAATTGGGGTGATTGAGGGAAAGGATTTCATGGAATTCTTCATTTCAATCGGTTCAAAGCAATAACAGTTTAAATTCCTTTTTCTCCTTTCTCTTGATGGTGAGTTTTTTTGGCTGAAGTGAAACCTTTCAAGGCAATTTATTTCGATGAAAGCAAAACAGGGCCTTTGGCAAAGGTTTTAGCGCCGCCATATGACATGATTTCCGCGGAACAGCAAAAGCAACTGCTTGAGAAAAGCGAATTCAATGCCGCGAGGCTAATTCTTGCAGGCGAGGTTGGCGCGGGAAACGGCTCTGCGGATTACACAAAGCCCGCAAAGCAAATGAATGAATGGCTTGCAGGCGGAGTCCTTGCAAAGGATTCAGCTCCAGGCATTTACGTTTACACGCAGAATTTCCAAATGGATGGGAAAAAATTCGAAAGGACGGGAATTGTCTGCCTTTTGAAGTTAGAGGAACTTGACAAGGGAAAGGTTTTCGGCCACGAGTTAACGCACTCCGAACCAAAAAAGGACAGGTTTGAATTGATGAAGACAACAAACGCAAACTTAGAGCAGATTTTGTGCTTTTACGAGCAGGGAAAAGGAAGCGATGCGGTTGAAAGGGTTTCAAAGAGGATAATGAAAAAAGAAAAGCCGTTCATTGCTTTGATGGATGAGAACAAAATGCAGCACCGCGTGTGGCGCATCAAAAAAGCCAAGGACCTTGGGAAAATTCAAAAGTTCCTGAAACGCAAAAGGGTTTTCATTGCAGACGGCCACCACCGCTACATAACCGCTTGGGAATTCTACCAACAATTCCCCTCCAGCGATTCAGCTTACATCAGCGCTTTTCTCACCGGGGAAAAAAACAGGGGCCTGCATGTAAAGCCATTCCACCGAGTTATTTTTGGCTTGAAGGCAAATGAGAAAAACTTTTTGCATGGGCTGAAAAAGGATTTCATTGTTTCGGAAACCACTGCAAAGGATTGCATTAAGCAGCTTGCAAAGCTTGAAAAAAAGCATTCGTTTTGCCTTGCGCTGCCGAAAGAAAAGCTGTATCTTTTGTCGTTAAAGGAAAAAAACGCATTGGCTAAACTGGGCTATTCAAAGGAATTGGGGGAAATTGACACTGCGATTCTTTTAGAGCTTGTAGTGAAGCCATTGCTTAACCCCCCTGAGGGAGCGGACCACAAAACTTACACGAATTATCCAACCGATGAAAACGAGGCAATTGAAGCCGTGAACCAAGGCAAAGGGGAAATGGCTTTCATCTTAAACCCTGTGAGCGTAAAACAAGTGAAAAAAATTTCCTTAAGCCGAGAAAAAATGCCCCCAAAGACAACGTGCTTCCAGCCGAAAATCCTGAGCGGGCTGCTGATGAGAAGGTTTGAATAATCCGCTTTGAAGCATTAACGATACATATTTAAATCAGTTAAATGGGAAATATAGTTATAGGTGGTTTTTTTATGAATGTGATTTTAAAGGGCAGAACTAAGGAAATAGTGGAGACACTTGTTAAACAAGGTTATGCCAATTCCCAGTCAGAAGCGGTCAGGCTTGCAATTGTTGATTTTGGGGAGCATCATTTAGGGGAAGTGGAATTGGTTAACAGAAAGCTTGACAGGCTGAATAAGGAGATAGATGAAGGAAAAAGCAGGCTTTTGACTCCTGAGGAAGCATTAGGAAAGTATGCAAAATTATTGAAGTAGAAAAAATATGCACAAAGCAACTTTTCACAAAGACTGGCCTGAATATTTTGACAAATTGGAGCACAAGATACAGGAACGCGTTACAAAGAAAATACAAAAAATTCTTGAACACCCCCAGAAAAGGCACCTTGGAGGCGGCGCAAAATTTTTTGTTGACAATGTGGGTCAGAACAGGATTTTGTACATGGTTTTCGAAGAAAAACAAGAAATAAGGTTCTACTTTGCCGGAAACCACAAGGAATACAAAAAATGGTACAGCCAATTCTTCTGAACAGTTTAATCAACAGCATGCTATTTTCTTGTTAATGTAATAACTTTATCGCTTGTTGTAGAAGTCAAAATAAGCGTATTTCCTTTGAATTCATATTCGTAAGTTTCTCTTGCACTTCCTAAAGTTTCTTTAGGATATTCAGAATTGTAGATTGCCCATTGAAATGCCATTATCTTAGGCGTTAATATTGAATAATCGACATAACCCGTAGGATCGTGAATATTGAAATTTTTTACAATCGCAATCCCGGTTCCTTTTCCCGGCTCAGAAAAAGTCATCTCGATAACATTTCCTTCTTCTTCAAGTATCCAAGTTCCAACAATAAAGCTATCGGCTTCTGGCAACTGCAAACTTGTGGAGGCACTTTCTGTAAAAAAACCTGCTAACACCAAACTGGTATAGGCTAGCAAAAAAAACAGAATAGTGTCAAAAACTAGCAATGCAATTTGTGAACTACCTGCCGCTGAAGCGGCAGGCGTCACTGGTTTAATTGAATTGTAGTAGCGTGGTTTGCGCGGGTTTGGGTTTTTCTGCTGTCCAGTGTTTTTGTTGGCTTTCTGTAACGTATTTGCGCATTGCTTCTGTAGTG
>JAZDDZ010000033.1:0-13325 GCA_043809245.1 Candidatus Iainarchaeum sp. | reverse complement strand
TCACCAACGCAGCAAGCGAAGCATTCAACAACAAAATCGGTCTACTGAAAAGACGAGCATACGGTTACAAGGACTTGGAATACTTCAAACTCAAAATCATAAACTCATGCTGGAGGTCCTAAATATGCAGAAGAGCCATTTCTATTCGTATGTCCTTTTTTCGCCAGAGCAGTTGCCGATTTGCCTGTTGGCTTTATCGCGGAGTTTTTCACCCCAGGGCGTGGGATAGATTCCGGTTAAACAAGCCATGCATAAATCCCTTTTGCCGTTCTCCAAGCCAATGGCTTTGACTAAACCGTCAATCTTTTGGTATATGAGCGAGTCAACGCCTAATTCTTTTTCAATTCCCTTCACGGTTTTTTCGCTGACATCATGGTAGCCGTAGTCTTTGGCTTCTTTTTTCTGCATGTGCTTTGTCGCAATCAGTTCATCCATTGTGCTCATGTCAATTCCGTAAAAGCAAGGCGCGCGGATTGGCGGGCAGGAAACACGCATGTGAACCTCTTTGGCTTTTCCCTCGCGCTTGATGTAATCAATAAGCGATTTTCCTGTTGTTCCGCGGACAATTGAATCCTCAACTAAAATTACTTTCTTTCCCTTTAAAACCGTTTTATTTATGTTGAATTTTTCCTTAACCCTTTCATCCCTTTTCGCGCCTTCAATGAAAGTCCTTCCAACGTACCTGTTTCTTAAAAGCCCCTCCATTGCTGGAACCCCGAATTCGTGTGAAAGCGATTCCGCTGCAGGCCTTGCAGTGTCTGGGACAGCGACGACAATTGTGTCCATGTCAACTGACTCTGTTTCAATTTTCGCCAACTCCTGCCCCAAGCGCCATCTAACGTCGTAAACGCTTTTCCCCTCAAGGATTGAGGCTGCGTTTGCAAAGTAAACCCATTCAAACATGCAGAAAGCCTTTTTCCTGCATTTTGCAAACCTTTTCACCTCAACACTGCCATCGTTGACCAAAAGCATTTCTCCTGGGTTGATTGTTTTAACATTGTTTTCAGAGAAACGCGTTAACGCACAGCTTTCGGATGCGGCTCCGACAAAGTCGTCTGTTTTCGCGTAACTCAAGGGCCTGAAGCCAAGTGGATCGCGAATTGCAGCCAAATCTCCATCAGCGTTAACGTAAACAAGGTTGTATGCCCCGTCAAACTGCGTGGAAAGGTTTCCAAAAATTGTCCTTAAATTGCCTCTTCTTTCCCCGAGCGTTTGCTTTGCGAGAAAGTAAAGGATTATTTCAGTGTCATTGTTTCTAACCAAATGGTATTTTCCTTTCTCAAGCTTTTTTTTCAGTTCAGGAAAGTTCGCAATGTTTCCGTTGAAGCCAAAACTGAACCACTTCCAAGTTCTCCCATGGTGCCTTTCAAATGGCTGTGCGCTTCCCTCGTCATTCAATCCGCTTGTAGCGTAACGCGTGTGCCCGATTCCCCTGTCCCCGGAATAACGCTTCATTATGCGTTCGAATTTTTCCTTGTTGCTTACCCTGAATGCCTCGTTGACTGTTCCAAGTTTTTTGTAGGTGTCAATCATCTGCAGCCTTTCCTTGTTGTAAGTCGTTATTCCGGCGCTTAACTGGCCGCGGTTCTGGACCTGCAAAAGCATGTTATACAAATAGTAGGCAGCGCTTCCTTTTGGATAGTGGCTTAATGGCTTGGGCAGATAAACCGCTGCTACTCCGCAAAAATGGCCAACATTATCCAATTGGGGGCACCTAATACAAGTAATGGTCTCTTTAATTTAAATCTTTTGCTGTTCTCTTCTTTTGTATATGGAGCGGGAGTGGGTTCACCGCATAGAGGTTGGGGTGAAAGAAGGCTTCAAAGACACGGTTGCGGAAAGCGTTAAATCCTCAATTGAAGAGGATTTAGGCATCAAAGGCATTGAATCAATGGCTTTCTTTGACGTATACTATATTCATATGCGCTTGACTGAATCAGAGGCAAGGGAAGTGGCGGAAAATGTGCTGATAGACCCCATAATTAATTCTTATTCCTTGAACAATGAAAGCGCGGATGGCTTTGACTGGGCAATAGAGGTCCAGTTGCATGCAAACGTCACCGATAACCTTGGAATTGTCGCAAAACAGGCAACCGAAGAGCTATTAGCGCGAAAACTTGAGGGGGAAATTCGCACCGCAAGAAAATTCCTCTTAAAGGCAAGAATCTCCGAAAAAGAAACGCGAAGCATCTGCACGGATTTGCTTGCAAACGAAGTCATTGAAAGCTACAATGTGAAAAAATTGGGTGGGTGAAGTTTTGGCTAAATTTTCAGGAAAAAATGCTTTTCAGCGCATGAAACAAGGCGCGAGAACCACTGCAGTGCAAATGAGGAAAGGCGCCAGAACAGCAGGGCTTGTGTGGAAGGGTTTTAGGGAGCCGAAAAAAAAAGAACTTGAAAAAATTGTGGTGAATGCCATTACTACTTCAATAATGAATTTTAAAGGGGAAAAAGAAAGAATTCAATATGTCATTGGAGAGCTTCATAAGTATGCAGTGGATTGTGCTGTTCGGTCAGTGGGCATTGACAAGTCTAGCCAGGAAGGCATGCGCCTCAGGAATTTGGTGTTAGAACAATGTGAAAGGATAATTAAGAACGAAATTGGAAAAGAGATTGAAAACATAAGTGAAGAAGACCTCCTTTTTATTAATGCGCAGGTAACCGCTCAGGAAGAGGTTATCTCTGTGTTAGGGAAAGTTAGGGGTGAAATTTTTTTTGCGAGAAGAAACCGTCTTATCCGAAGAATTTTTAAGGAATTGAAAAAACATGAATGAAATAAAACTCTCGGGCCTGAAGGAAAGGCAGTTGCTTGACTTGAGCAGAAAAATGCTGCTCTCGCTTAACGCAGAGGAAATGAAAACCGTGCAAGCGCACTTCAAAAAAAAGAAACGCGAGCCCTCGCAATTAGAGCTTGAAACCATTGCCCAAACTTGGAGCGAGCACTGCAAGCACAAAACATTTAACGCGGAAATTTCTTTCAACGAAAACGGGAAGAAGAAGAGGATTGTTTCGCTTTTCAACACTTACATTCGAAAAGCCACGGAAAAAGCCGCTAAAAAGAAAAAAGGTTTTCTGGTTTCGGTTTTCCACGACAACGCGGGAATAATCCGCTTCAATGAAACGCATAACATTGCATTCAAGGTTGAAACCCATAACCACCCCAGTGCTTTGGACCCTTACGGCGGCGCAAACACCGGCGTTGGGGGCGTCATCCGAGACGTTTTAGGCGTTGGGCTTGGGGCAAAACCGATTGCGAACACTGATGTTTTTTGCTTTGCACCGCATGATTTTCCAGCGGAAAAAGTTCCCAAGGGAATTCTGCACCCGAAAAGAATATTCAAGGGCGTTCGCTCCGGGGTGCGCGATTACGGCAACAGAATGGGCATTCCAACTGTTAACGGCGCGATTTTCTTTGACGAAAAATATTTAGGCAATCCCCTGGTTTACTGTGGAACAATTGGCCTGATTCCAAGGGGATTTGAAAAAAAAGAGGCAAAAGAAGGCGACCTAATAATTGTTGTTGGGGGAAGGACTGGAAGAGACGGAATTCACGGTGCAACCTTTTCCTCAATTGAACTGGATGAAAGCACTTCAAGCAGCGCTGTGCAGATAGGCAACGCGATAGAGGAAAGAAAGGTAATGGATGTGCTTTTGGATGCAAGGGACAAAAAGCTTTACAGTGCAATAACTGACTGCGGCGCGGGGGGCTTCAGTTCAGCTGTCGGGGAAATGGGAAAAGACCTCGGAGCAGAGGTCTGGCTTGAAAAGGCGCCGTTAAAATACAAGGGGCTTTTGCCCTGGGAAATCTGGCTTTCCGAGTCACAGGAAAGAATGGTTTTGGCTGTGCCCCCAAAAAACGAAAGGGCGTTGATTGACTTGTTTGCAGCTGAAGACGTTGAAGCCACGGTAATTGGAAGGTTCACTGGAAACAAAAAATTCAGGCTTTTCTTTGAAAAAGAGCTTGTGGGAGAGCTTGAGTCAAATTTTTTACACAAAGGCGTTCCGAGAAAAAAAATGAATGCAAAGTGGACTGCAGTTGAGGAAAAACCCATTGAATTGCGCGAGCCGAAAAATTTAGGCGCAGCACTGCTTTCCTTGCTCGCCCATCCGAACATTGCCTCAAAGGAATCAACTGTCAGGCAATACGACCACGAAGTGCAGGGAGGCGCAATCCTAAAGCCATTTGTCGGAGTTGAGAATGACGGCCCGAGCGATGCTGCAATTGTCAGGCCATTGCTTGGCGGAAATGAAGCGGTTGCAATTTCAAACGGCTTGAACCCCTTTTATGGTGAAACCGATGCCTATTTGATGGCCTGCTCCGCAATAGATGAAGCGCTGAGAAACTTAATCGCGGTTGGCGGCTCGCTTGACTCCGCTGCCTTGCTTGACAATTTCTGCTGGGGCAACCCAGAAAAAGAGGAAAAGCTCGGAGAGCTTGTAAGGGCTGCTAAAGGCTGCTTTGACGCTGCAACGGCTTTCAATGTTCCCTTCATTTCCGGAAAGGATTCCTTTTACAACGAGTTCTCAATTCGCGGGGAAACAATCTCAATTCCCCCGACACTCCTTATTTCCGCTTTCAGTGCAATGCCTGATTTCCGCAAAAGAGTTTCAATGGACTTGAAGGAAAAAGGCAACCCTGTTTACATTGTCGGGGAAACATTCAAGGAGCTTGGCGCAAGCCATTACGCGAAAATCTCCGGTGCCACAGGGGGCTTTGTTCCAAAGGTGAGGTTTGAGAAGGCAAAAAAATCATTTGAAAAATTATCCAAGGCAATTTTCGTCGGCGTGAAATTTTCCGAAAGAATTGTTTGCGCCTGCCATGACTGCAGTGAAGGCGGCATTGGCGTTGCGGCAGCGGAAATGGCTTTCGCAGGCGGAATAGGCATCGAGATAGATTTGCGCAAAATCCCTTTGGGCGAAAAAATCTCCCGAAACGACTTCATTTTGTTCTCGGAAAGCAATTCCCGCTTCATTGTTGAAGTGAACAGGAAAAAAGCCGCGGCGTTTGAAAAAATAATGAAAGGTAGCGCGTTTGCATTAATAGGCAGAACCGCTGCCTCAAAAGAATTGACAGTTACCGGCTTGAATGGAAAAAAAGTTTTGAACGAAAGGCTTTCCGCGCTGAAAAAAGCATGGAAGAGGACACTTGGGTGGTGAAAATGCCGAAAAAAACACCAATAGGCGAATACATGAAAAGAAGGGGCAATGAATCGTTTGATTTCGTTGCCTTGGAGGCAAGAAAAAATCCAAAGTCTGTTTTGGCAAAGGTTCTGCCCAATCGTGCCAGGCAGATTTCAAAAGTTAGTGATGCAAAAAAGATGCGTGGCATTTTGAAAGAATTCGAAACTACCGGGAGCTTTTCATTGGACTCTCGCAGGATGTGGCCAAGCGAAATTCTTAATCAAATTGCTGAAGTTTGTTATATCCGTTTAGGCAAGGAACTAAAGGCGCGCGGGGACTTCTCTGATGCAACAAAGAAAAAGTATTCGCCCTTATTGCTTGAATCCGCAAAAAGGAGGGCCAAAAAATGAAATCCGAACCAAAAGCAGTTGTTTTGCGCACCGCTGGCACCAATTGCCAGGTGGAGACAGCGCACGCGTTAAAGTTGGCGGGTTTTTCTGTTGATGTTCTGCACATCAACGAGTTCACGCGCGGCACAAGGGAGCTTGAAGAATTCCATTTGCTTGTCGTGCCGGGGGGTTTCGCTGACGGCGACTATCTTGGAAGCGCAAAGGTTTTGGCGAACAAGCTGCGCTTCAGGCTGGGTTCTGAGATAAGGCGGTTCATTTCCGAAGAAAAACTTGTGTTAGGCATTTGCAATGGATTCCAGGCAATTGTGAAAGCGGGAATCCTCCCGGGTTTCAACGGAAATTACTCCGAGCAATTGTGCACGCTTTCCTTGAATGATTCCGGGCACTTTCAGGACCAGTGGGTTGAACTTGAATCGCAGAAGAAAAACGCGTGCGTTTTCACCAAGGGAATTAAAAGGCTTCGATGCCCAATCAATCACGGCGAGGGAAAATTTGTTTCCGGCCCAAAAGAGGCATTGAAAATGCTTTACAAAAACAACCAGGTTGTATTCAAATACTTGGAGAACCCAAACGGTTCAACGGATTCAATTGCAGGAATATGTGATGAAAGTGGAAGGGTTTTCGGCCTGATGCCGCACCCTGAAAAAAACTTCACGGGCTGGAATGATTCGCTTTCCCTTAGAATGGATTTGCCTGAAAAAGGCGAAGGCATGGCAATTTTTGAAAACGCCTTCAAGCAGGCAAAGAAGCTTTTATAAAATGCCCGCTTATAAAACTTTTTCTGCTGGCAAAAAAAACAAAAAGGTGAGCAAAAAATGGATTTTTTTTCAGAATCCCTGAAAATGCATGAAAAACTGAAGGGAAAAATAGAGTTGCACTCAAAAATACCTGTTGATTCACGTGAAGCATTAAGCATTGCCTACACTCCCGGCGTTGCACAGGCCTGCAAGGAGATTGCGGCAAACCCTTCACGCGTATTCGATTTGACTTTGAAATCAAATTCAGTTGCAGTTGTAAGCGACGGTTCCGCTGTCCTCGGCTTAGGCAACATTGGAGCGGAGGCAGCCATTCCGGTAATGGAGGGAAAATCGGTTTTGTTCAAGGAGTTCGCTGGCGTTGATGCTTTTCCAATTTGCCTTAAAACACAGGATAGCGCGGAAATAATTGAAACAGTTAAAAGGATTGCCCCTGTTTTTGGCGGCATAAACTTGGAGGACATTTCCGCGCCGCGCTGCTTTGAAATAGAGGCCGCGCTCCAGGATTTGGGGATTCCTGTTTTTCACGACGACCAGCACGGCACAGCAATTGTCGTGAGGGCAGCGCTCATCAACGCGCTTAAGGTTGTGGGGAAAAAAATTGAGGGCATAAAAATAGTCGTCAACGGAGCGGGTGCAGCGGGAACAGCTGTCGCAAGGCTATTGAAATGCTTTGAGGTTGACAGCAGCATTTGCTTTTCAGCAAAAGAAGTAATTGTATGCGATTCAAAGGGCGCGATTTTTGAGGGAAGGGAAGGCCTTAACCCCGCAAAACAGGAACTCGCGAAAATAACTAACAGCGAAAAACTAAGCGGAAGCCTTGCAGATGCGTTAAAGGGCGCAGACGCATTCATCGGTGTTTCGGTTGCAAACGTTGTTTCAAAGGAAATGGTTAAATCAATGAACGAGGGCGCAATAGTCCTTGCAATGGCAAATCCTGTTCCAGAAATAATGCCGCAGGACGCAATTGACGCTGGCGCGGCGGTTGTAGGCACCGGGAGAAGCGATTTTCCCAATCAGATAAACAATGTTCTGGCTTTTCCGGGGGTTTTCCGCGGGGCACTTGACTCAAAGGCCACAAAGATAAACAACGAAATGAAGATTGCGGCTTCAAACGCTTTGGCTGAATGTGTTCCGAAGCCTTCAAAGGACAGGATTCTCCCCTATGCGCTTGAAAAAGATGTCGCGAAAAAAATAGCGGAAGCCGTTGCAAAGGCAGCGAAAGAAACAGGCGTTGTCAGAAACTGAGTTTCACTTGTAAATCTTCTGCAGTTCCTTCCGCACGTTTTCCTTGAATTTTTCCACTTGTTTCCTGCCAACCCTTCCCGCTGCCGCGGGGGTGTGGCCGCCTGCGGTGCCATTCAATCCTTTCATTGCTTTTTCAAGCAAATCATTCATTTTGACTTTGAAGTCCTGCCTTCGCGCGCTGAACCTTATCTTGCCTTTTCCAATGTCCTTCAGCACAAGCACGGTTTTATGCGGGTTTTTTGCGCTTAGCCTGTTTATGAGAGCACTTTTCAAATCATGGCTTGACTTGAATGAGAAAACCATTAATTCAATTTCCGGGAATTTTTTTGTTTCCCTTCCTGCTTTTTTTAGCAGTTTTTTCATTTCCCTGTCAAGCAGTTTCTTGTATTTGAACAAGGGCGACTTGAACAGTTTTTTTGGCACATCATAAAATTTAAAGAATTCCTTAAGCAATGCATTGAATTTTTCCGGGGCAAACGCCTCAACCGCGCACACCATTTCCTTCAGGGAATCCATTTGCTTTAGGCTAAGGCCCGCCCTCTTGCATGCCCGCAAGACAAATTGCCTCCACTGCGTCAGTCCACTGTCGCCAAGAATTCCCACAGCCACAACCCAGCAGGGAAAGCTTTTGCTGTCATTTTCAGTGAACAAATCAAAAACAAATTTAGAGCAAGGGTACTTGCTTGGCTCAATTTGGGAAACAAGCTGTGGTTTCAGGAAAACAGTTTTTTTTTGAGGAAAGGTTCTTGTAAATCTTGTGGTGGTCAACTATAAGCACTTTCGCGAAGCCTTCAAGTTCTTTTATGAAGCCGGGGTTCTGGTCAATCCCTATGTCAACAATTACAACACGCGAAGGCCTCAGTTTTTTCAGCCTTTTCAGTATTTTTTTCAGATTGTTTTCAGAGTAATTGTATGGAAAAAAATTTCTCGCGCGGTTACCGCTTGAAAGAAGCATTCCGCGCATTGCAACGCAGGCGCTTCCCAGGCCGTCCGCATCGGAATGGTAAATGATTGCTATTCTATCCTCTGAAGAAATTGAGAGAACGTACTGCCAAAACCTTTCAATGAGTTTCCTGTTCTTTGAAAACACGCAAAGCTCACCCGCAAAAAGCTAAAAAAGCGAATAGTTTATTATATAAAGTTTCATTCCCATATATAATTGTTGCCTAAAAAAAGGCAAAAGGGGGCTTGATATGGCTTACTCGCATAAAAACTCCAGGGGAAAAACCTATTTCCTGCACGCAGGCGAAGGAAGAGGGGGAAGCACGCTTTACTTTTTCTCAGGCTCAAGCGACAACGGCGCCGAGCTTCCTGAAGGCTACAAGGTCATTGAAAACAAGAAAACAGGCCTGCCAATGGTGAAGAAAAAATAAGTAATCCGGTGAGAAATTGAAAGCATCAATCGAAGAACTTGATTCGGCAAAGGACGCGCTTTCAAAAGCGCTTTCCTCTTTTGCGGAAAAAAACAAAAAGCTGCGCTACGCTGATGTCCGCCTCGAATTAGGCGAGGGAAAGGGCGCTTCGGCACTGCAGGGAAACGTGAAAGGCGCATCAGAGGACTACTCAGTCGGCTTGGGTGTAAGGGTTTTCGCCGGAGAAAAAAACGCGGTTGCAGGGGGCTTTGCGGGAAAAACTTTGGGCCTTGAAGATTTGAGAAAAAAACTGGGAAAAAACCTGAACGAATTGCTTGGCTTGTCGCTTAAGCGCGCCTTGCTTAATTCCACTGAAAAGCAAAGGCTTGCAAAAAAATTTCCCGCTTACGCGAGAGGAATCCATTCAACAGAGCTTGCCCCAGTTGAGGTTTGCGTTGAAACAGTGAAAGCGGAATTCAAAAAAAACCCGCGTGACGCTTCACTGGAGGAATTGATTGAACGCGTTGAAAAGGTTTCAAAGCAATTGCAGCAGATGAACGGCATTGCAACGAATTCCATTGGCGTGCTTTCCGGCTTAAACCGAAAAATTTTTGGAAGCACTGAGGGGGCTTTGATTGACCAGACTTTTGCTTTAACCGAGGCATTCATTTTCCTTGCGGCTAAAGGAAAGGCAATGGAAACATACAACGAAATTTTGGGTGATTACTCCGGCTTGGAGGTCCTGGACGGCGTTAATCCCTTTGGAAAAAACCTGGAGGACTTCTCGCAGTTTCTTGCGGATGGAACGGTTGAGGTTTCAAACGCGCCGGCAATGAAGCGGACAGCAAAAGAGGAGACCGTTATCACAGACCCCTGGTTTAACACGCTTTTAAGCCATGAAGTCACAGGGCATCCAAGCGAAGCCGACAGGGCGCTTAAAAAAGAGGCTGCATGGGCTGGAAGGGCCTGGTGGTTTACGAGCCTTGAAAAAAACTGGTTCGGCAAAAAAGTTGGTTCAGACCAGTTAACTGTTTTCTCTGACCCGTCGCTGAAAGGCTTTGGGGGATACAAGTACGATGATGAAGGGGTTAAGGCGAAAAAAATATTCAACATCAAAAACGGCGTCCTAAACGAGTTTTTGAACAGCCGTGAAACCGCTTTGATTTTAGGCAAGGAGCCAAACGGCGGAATGCGCGCTTCAAGCGCTGAAATGATGCCAATCATCCGCATGAACAACACCTGCATTGCCCCTGGAGAATGGAAGAAAGACGAATTGTTTGCGGACACAAAGGAAGGATGGTATGCTGTCGGGCAAAAGACGCCGAGCATCGGCGAAACAAGGCAGAATTTTACAATCACTTGCTGGAAGCTTTACAAAATAGAGAATGGAGAGCCAACGCAGTTGTACCGCTCGGGGGGAATAAGCAGTGATTCCCACAAGTTTTTCCTTTCAATTGACGCTGTAGCTGATGACTTCCATTTGTTTAATGTGCCTAACTGCGGAAAGGGAACGCCAATGCAGACAATGCGCGTTGGCAACGGCGGCCCGCACTTGCGCGGAAAAGCGATTGTTTCGGGGGCAATGCAATGATTTCAGTTAAAGAACTGAAAGCAGCGGTTGAAGACTCCTTGCGCTTGATTGAAAAAAAGCCGAACGTAAAGGAAGCAGAGGTATTCGCTTCAGCCAACTGCCTTACTGTAATGCGCCTAAATTACGCTTCAAACCTTCCCTCAAACGCATTGGAGGAACCCAAGTCAGACAATGGCTTTGGCTTGAGCGTCAGAGTTTTATTCAAGGACGGAAAAAACGGTTTCGGAAAAGAAGACAATGATTTAAGCAGGAACGCGTTGTTAAGCGCTTTCGCGAAAGCGGAAAAGGACAGGGTTCAGGACACTGACTTTCACTCGCTTCCCTCTCCACGCGGAAAAAAGAAGATTAAAAACTACCATGACAAAAAAATAATGGAACTGGACGAAGAGAAAGCTATTGCATCCGCCTACGCTTGCCTTGACGGCGCATTTTCCTTCCTTTCCGGAAAAAAATTCAGCGAAAACTTCAACATTACAGGAGAAGCGGATTTTCTCGCGGAGAGGATTGCGGTTGCAAATTCAAACGGAGTCAATGAAACCGATGAATCAACCGCTGCCTTTGCTTCAATCACATCAATTTTTGAGCTTGAAAGGGATGTCGCCGGAATGTGGTTTGATTCCTCAACGCATTTGAAAAACCTTGACGCATTCAGCGCTGGAAAAATCGCTGCTGAAAAAACCTATTCCTCAATGAATGCGAAAACAGTTGAATCAGGGGAATACAAAGTTGTTTTCGGCCGCTTGGCTGTTGCGGAGCTTTTTTACAGCCGTTTTTCCGTTGGCTTGAACGAGGTTGACGTTAACGCCTCGCCTTACGTTGGAAAACTGGGTGAAAAAATCTGGAGCGAAAAATTAAGTGTTTCAGATGACGCATTGCTTGAGGGAATGATTGGCACAAAAGCAGTAACAGATGAAGGCATTCCCACAGGCAAAACGCGCTTGGTGGAAAAAGGCGTTCTCTCAAACTATCTCTCCAACGATTATTACGCGAAAAAATTCCCCGAAGACAAAAGGTTTAACGCGCAGAACGGCTTTCGCTTTGGCCCTGGAAGGCACCACGAAATTTCTCCTGGAATAAACGCGACAAATGTCGTGGTCGGGAAAGGCGAATTCAAGGAAGATGAAGAGCTAATCAAGGAAATCAAGGACGGCCTGTACATTGGGCGTATTTGGTATGTTTATCCAGTCAACGGCTATGCTTCAGCTGACTTCACTGGAACAATGCGCGGCGACAGCTATATAGTGAAAAACGGCGAAATTGTTTCAGCGCTTGTTCCAAACACTTTGCGCCTGAACGACAACCTTGACCGCGTTTTCTCCAGCGCAATCGGCTTAAGCAAAAAGCAGTCCTCTGCGCTTTCCTGGGGCCAGGAAGCAGTTGTCCTAACGCCTGAAATTGCTGTGGAAAAGCTGAGGGTGCAGAGAATCGGCAGCAGCGATTGAATTTCACTGCACCATCCCGAATTTTTTGTTTTTTGCAGTCTTTTTCACAAAGTAATTCAGCCGTGTTTTGAACATTTCTGGCCTTTCCCTTGCGCCCTCAATCCAGCCTATCCTTATTCGCCTGTAGGATTCCGAAAAGTTGCGGAAATTTTTCCAAGTTTTCCTGTCTTTTTTAAGCGCATTAAGGATGTCTGGCGCGATAACTATTTTTTCCCGCTTGGTGTTTCCATCAAATGCATGCTTTACTGCCTCAAGCCCTGCTTGCGTCATTTTTTTCCGCTTAATCAGGCGCCTTATGCGTTCCCTGTTCATTTCCGATAACAGGCTTTTCGGGTTTCTGGGCGTAAACCTTTGCGCGAAGCTTTCCTCGTCAATCTTTTTTGCTGTGCTGTCAATCCAGCCAAAGCAAAGCGCTTCCTCCACGGCATCATTGTATGGAATCCGCGGCTTTCCAGATGATTTTTTGTAGTAGATTAGCCAAATCTCTTTCTTCTTTTTGCGGTTTTTTTCAAGCCAAGCGCGCCACTTTTTTCTGTCCGTTAAGTAAAGCGTTTTGCCTAGTTTCATATTCTACTTGGGGGAATCTAATTATATAAAATAATCCGAAAGCCCAATTCTCTCCAACGCCCCTAACTAAAAAAATTGCTTACTTTTCCGCACTTAGTTTTTTTTCTAAAGGCCAGAATATAGAGAGTGTGGTAAGCGTCTCGCCTATGGCATGCGTTAAAGGGTCAGACGCCATTGAATCAGGCGCATTTTTTTCTTTTCTAATTCTTCTGTAAAATTTTATCCGTTGCTTTTTTTTGTAAATATTTGCGATTGAATTAAGCTCTGAAGAAAAGCGTTCAAGTTTCTTTATTTTTCCTGCAGCGGCTTTCTTTTTTTCTGCAGGGGTGTTTCCTTTACTTGTATTAACTAACCTTGTTTCAATGTTCTGAATTCTTTTAGCGTATGTGTCTTGCTTTGCGTCATTGATAAACTCAATGAATCCAAATCTTTTTTTTATAAACGACCAGCATAACCTTTCTGCAAGTTCTTTTTGTTTATGAAAATCTTCCGGAAAAAGCATTTGTAAACTACTTCGCCCTGAAGGGTTGACCGCTTGGGCGGTCAACTCCGAGCCTTTTGTGGCTCGGAGCGAAGCGTTTGGGGAATTTCTTTAATTGAACTGCAGTAGCGTGGTTTGCGCGGGTTTTGGTTTTTGTGCTGTCCAGTGTTTTTGTTGGCTTTCTGTAACGTATTTGCGCATTGCTTCTGTTGTCACGGCTCCGACTGTTCTGTGAAAGTATCCGTCGCTCCATAACTGGTCGCCATACAAATCGTGCACTGCGAGTCTTACGGGATATTTTTGGCGGATGTGCCTTGAACTCGCGCCTTTGAATCTCTGCGCGAGCTGTGCAATGCTG
>JAZDDZ010000032.1:0-3199 GCA_043809245.1 Candidatus Iainarchaeum sp. | reverse complement strand
TCCAAACTTTGAATTCCTTACAAGGGTGCGCTTAAACTGTCTTACGAGTAGATTTTGGATATATCTCTTCGTATTGGGAGTTAAAGCACATCGGTTTTCCCCGTAAATCTATAATCCTACCTTATATTTAAATTTATGCCAAAAAACAGTTGTTTCAGGGAAAAAAGGGGCGGAAAAGGCTTTATTGTTTTATCGGCTGGCTTGGCTCTTTGTTTTCACCGGAAGAATTGCCCGCGTGATTCTCCGGATGCTTTCCATGCCTGAGAAGATTGCTACTTGTCTCAATTATCCTTTTCTCGCTTCTTTCAAGGTAATAGCGCCCGATTATTCCAAGCGAAGCCAAAACCAAGGCGACATTGAATAAAATGTAGAAAGAAGTGAAAAGCCTTGAAAAATCCGTTGTGGGATGCACGTCTCCATAGCCAACGGTCGTTAGGGTTGTGACGCTGAAATAAAACGACTGAATGAAATCCCATCCCTCAATGTAATGGTAAGCGATGGTGCCCACAATCAATGAAACAATAATCACTGAAAAAGCCGCTGCAATATGCGTTTTCTCTGTCGGCATCTTTCCTTAAAAAAAGACCAAAAAAGATTTAAACTGCGGCTAATAGTGCCGAGTCCAAGCAAAAAGGTTTGCGGGGGGAGAGATTCGAACTCTCGAAAGCCACTAAGGCGCCAGCCAACTGCAATTCCCTTGAATCTCAAATTCAAATAGGAGCTTCCTCAAGCTGGTGGAATTGACCGCTATCCGACCCCCGCGAGAAATAAATTTTGTGCACAGCAAATAATTTAAACCGATGATTTTGCAGGCATTTTGCGGTTAAAGATGATTTTTGATGCTTTTAGCGTACTCCTGCATTTCCTCTTTTTCATGCTGTGCTTCCTTCCAGCCGAAATTAAGGCCGTCGTCTTTTTTGCGCGGAATCACGTGAAAGTGCACGTGCGGAATAACCTGCCCTGCTGCCTCCTTGTTTGACTGGATCACGTTGAATCCCTCGGCATTCAATGCCTTCATTACCGCTGCACCGACTTTTTGCACTGCAAATGTGACGTCCTTTAATTCCTCATGCGGAATGTCCAAGAGTGTTGCATAATGCTTTTTTGGAATTATGAGCGCGTGGCCTTTTGCCGCTGGCTTTACGTCAAGGAAAGCCAAAACCTTTTCATCCTCGAAAACCTTTGTTGAAGGAATTTCCCCTGAAACAATTTTGCAGAAAATGCAGTTAGAAGCCATGAAAAACACCTCCTTTTCCTGCCCTAAATAAATTCTTTGAGGCAATCATTAAAAAATGATTTTTTCCTTATTCTTGCTATGGAAAAATTAAATTTTGTTGTTCTGGCTTTTCTGCCGGTGCTTTTGTTCAGCGGCTGCCTGATTGCAAGCAGGGACACGGGAAGCGAAGAGCCAACGCTTGACGAAACGCAATTGCTTGAAGGCGTTTCATGCGATGCAACGAAACCCTGCCCAACCAATTACGAATGCGCCAGCTTTAACGGAAAACTCGCATGCTATGCGTTCGGAAAAGACCCCTGCAGCATCCTCAAATGCCCAACAGGAAGCGGCTGCATTGTCGCGGAAAGCTATCCCCCGCAGATAAGGTGCGCTTAATGATTTTTTGGTGATATTCATCAGGAAACAACCCCTACTACCGCATGAAAGAAAGGCGGAAGCAAGAAAAAGACTGCTTGAAAATTTTAGGTTAACAAATCAAAAAGGGAGAGGCGCAGTGGTCAACGCATTTCTTAAAGACGCGGATTCTTTTCGGAATAATGTTGATTCGTTCTACGAATCTTATCGAAATATTAAATCAAGTGAGGATTTTAATGCAATCAAACGGAAATTAAAAAGTTTTGAAGAGACTTTATCCAATCTCGAAATGAGGGGGCACAAAATTTACAAAGGATTCAGTATTGTCCCAATTTGGGGCGAATCCCCAAATTTTATTGAGATAAGGGGGCATGCTTTATTTGAAGCACAGGGAAAACTGGAAAAAATTAAGTCGTGGATTGGCGATGTAGGAAAAATGAGATATCCAAAACCTTGGGAAAAATAAGGTCTGCCATGCTATTTAAAGTTAAGTATCTTTTCCCAAAAGGTTTGTTCGCAGGGAGGGAGATTTGAACTCCCGTGCCCTTTCGGGCTCCCGGTCTCAAGCCGGGTGCATTTAGCCGCTCTGCCATCCCTGCAGTTGCCTGCGCCTGAAAGAATTCTGCTTGGAAAAGGAATTAAAAGGCTTCCCTGCGAGAAACGCTAATCCAGCTTTTTTCGCACAGGGGAAAGGTTCAGCCCGCTCTTCAGCATTTTCCTGTCAAGCGCGTGCTCTTCAAGGATTTCAAATTCCTCGAAGTTAAGCGGAAGCAAGCCGAAGAAGCCGGCTTTCACGGAATGAAAGAAGCGTTTTATCGTGAAGAAGCCGCTTTTCAGGTGCATTAATTCGTGGACAATGACTAGCCTTAATTCTTTTTCGTCAAGCCTTTCAATTATTCCAGTGGAAAGGAAAACCACTTTCCTTAACCCTGAGACAGTGAACGCGTTCGGGTTGGCGTCGCGGAAAACGAACAATTGCGGTTTTTTCACCGCGTTTTTATCGGCTTCCTCTGCAAGCATTTTCTCAAGCGCTTCAGGGGTTTCCGCTTTCTCAAGCCCCATTTTGACAATCAAATTGGCGAAAAGAAAAGATGCTGCGAAAAAAATTATTGCGCCGAAAAGCGCCAGCGTGTGTGCAATGGAAAAAATCGTCAAATGCTGCACGCCGCCGACAAAAAGAGTTATGAGCAAAAGGAAAACCGCGGTAATGAAAACAGATTTGGAAACAAGCGTTTTCCTCAGCGAAAGCCTTTTCCCGAAAAAAATCAGCAGAAGAGCGCTGATTGCTATTATTGCGATGAGTGCATAATTAATGTACCCGATAACCGGGCTTTGGCTTGCAATGCACTGCTCGACGCACTCAATTTCCGAAACCATAAGCGAAAAATTTTGCGGAAGAGTCAGATATTCCTCTTAAGGTAAGCAATGGATGATTCGCCAAAAGACTTGCGCAAATAATCAACAAATTTTTTTGAAATCTTTGAGGCCATCTGGTCCTTTGAAATTTTCGGGGAGTAAATGTACTTCAATCCGCCCTTGCCCCTCTCCACTTTCCTTTCAAGCAGGCCCTTTCCATACATTCTGTCGCATGTAACCGTAACAGTTGTC
>JAZDDZ010000031.1:0-5994 GCA_043809245.1 Candidatus Iainarchaeum sp. | reverse complement strand
TCCAAACTTTGAATTCCTTACAAGGGTGCGCTTAAACTGTCTTACGAGTAGATTTTGGATATATCTCTTCGTATTGGGAGTTAAAGCACATCGGTTTTCCCCGTAAATCTATAATCCTACCTTATATTTAAATTTATGCCAGAAAAACAGTTATTTCAGGGAAAAAAGGGGCGGAAAAGGCTTTATTGTTTTATCGGCTGGCTTGGCTCTTTGTTTTCGCCAGCGGAGTTAGTGGGATGCTTTCCGTGCCTGAGAAGGTTGCTGCTTGTCTCAATTATTCTTTTCTCGCTTCTTTCAAGGTAATAGCGCCCGATTATTCCAAGCGAAGCCAAAACCAAGGCAACATTGAACAAAATGTAAAAAGAAGTGAATAGCCTTGAAAAATCAGTTGTGGGATGCACGTCGCCGTATCCAACGGTCGTTAGTGTTGTGACACTGAAATAAAACGATTGGATAAAATCCCAGCCCTCAATGTAATGGTATGCGACAGTGCCCACAATCAATGAAACAATAATCACTGAAAAAGCGGCCGCAATATGCGTTTTCTCTGTCGGCATCTTTCCTTAAAAAAAGACCAAAAAAGATTTAAATTGCGGCTTATTGCAGAGCCTAATGTAAAACTGTTTTCCGCGCTGAACTTTTGCTTTTATTCGTTTTTCTTCCATCTCTTTAAGGAAGGAATAACCCTGTTTGCTGTTTCCCTTGCCTTTTCTTCCGGCATGCCCATTTTTTTTGCCATTTCAATGTTTTTTCTAATCTTGCCTTCCATTGAAATACCTTCATCAGTGAACTTCCCGTTTTTATAGCAGAACTGGCAGTATTCTTCGTTTTTGCTTTCGCCTTTGTTTGACCCAAAATCTTCTTCTTTCTGCAATGGCATTCCACAGCTCTGGCAAATATTATCCATATTACCGCCTCCTTGGTTTTGTTTTAAAAAAATTAATAAATGCGGGGGGAGAGATTCGAACTCTCGAAAGCCACTAAGGCGCCAGCCAACTGCAATTCCCTTGAATCTCAAATTCAAATAGGAGCTTCCTCAAGCTGGTGGAATTGACCGCTATCCGACCCCCGCTGGAAATGAATTTTATGCACGGGAAGAAATTTAAAGATGATTTTTGATGCTTTTAGCGTACTCCTGCATTTCCTCTTTTTCGTGCTGTGCTTCCTTCCAGCCGAAGTTAAGGCCGTCGCCTTTTTTGCGTGGAATCACGTGAAAGTGCACGTGCGGGATAACCTGCCCTGCTGCCTCCTTGTTTGACTGGATTACGTTGAATCCCTCTGCGTTCAATGCCTTCATTACCGCTGCGCCGACTTTTTGCACTGCAAAAGTTACGTCCTTCAATTCCTCGTGCGGAACATCCAAAAGCGTGGCATAATGCTTTTTCGGGATAATCAATGCATGGCCTTTTGCCGCTGGCTTCACGTCAAGGAAAGCCAGAACCCGTTCATCCTCGAAAACCTTTGTTGAAGGAATTTCCCCTGAAACAATTTTGCAGAAAACACATTCAGAAGCCATAAAAAAATACCCCCTTTCTTTTTTCCAAATAATTTGTTCTGGGCAATCATTAAAAAATGATTTTTTTTACGATTATGAAAAGGTTTAAATAAGGTTTATATAATATTACGCTATGAAATTGGAAAAATTATTTTTTGTCTTGCTGGTTTCAGTTGCTTTTTTTCTTTTGCTCGGGTGTATATGGTCTAGTAATCTTGAGAATTATTCTTGGATTCTGCTTTCCAAGGATGAAGTAAATACTGCGGGATTCAATTTTTCAAACGGGCCCGAAAATGAAAATATAACTTCAGGGGTGACACAGCTATTTAAAAACGCCGAAAATAACATCCAGGGTGATTATCTTGATATAACCTCTCGCATATCTCCTGGGTTTAATAAGGCCGAAATTGAAAAATTATTTTCTAATTCAGACGGCATCGCATACCAAAACATTGATTTGGGGGAGTTAGGGGTTTACAATGATTCTGAGGGTGCAAATAACACTTCCATAATTTTTGCAAGAGGCGATTTCATTATAACCATTGTGGCGCAAAAACAAGACATAGGTCGTCTAGGTAAAACCGTTGCGGTTGCCAAGATTATAGATGAAAAAATTAAGTCGCATACATGAATTATTTTTTTTCCTTATTTCAAAGTGAACGTTTCGCAGGGAGGGAGATTTGAACCCCCCGCAACCTTTTCTAAAGAAAAGCTTGACCAAAATCTATTTGAATTTTGCGCCAGCAAAATTCCCGTTTTTGATGAACCTCTTTGTGAAGCAAAAGCTTCACGAAGCCTCGCAAAGGTTCTCTTTGCAAGGTTTTTTGAAAAAGGTTCGCAGGGAGGGAGATTTGAACTCCCGTGCCCTTTCGGGCTCCCGGTCTCAAGCCGGGTGCATTTAGCCGCTCTGCCATCCCTGCAGTTAACTGCGCCTGAAAGAATTCTGCTTGGAAAAGGAATTAAAAGGCTTCCCCGCAGGGAAAAGCGGCTAAGCGTTTTCACCTAATTAAAGCATTGCGCGTACTGGTCCGGATGGTGGCTCATGTGCGTGCTCCACTGCTCGTCGGTGTAGCCCGCGGGCGTAGCGCAGACGTCATTCGGGTTCTGCACTGCGACTGCCTGCTGGTAGTTTGCGGCGGAATACTGCACTTTGCTGTTTCCATTGAATGCGCCCGAAGCAAACAATGCAACCGCAAGCACGCCGACAACAATCAGCGCGCCGAAAGCCAAATTCGCTGTATTTGAATCCATTCATTTCACCTCCTAAAAACCCCTTAAATTCAATGCAACCAGGAAGGAAATCGCTACAATCGCCGAGGCAACTGTTGAGCGGAAAAGAAAATCAAAATTGAAAGGCGAAAGCTTTTGCACGAAAGAATTTTCAGGGAAAAGCGCGCTGTTTTTCTTAAGCATCCCAAGCATCATCAATGCCCCCGCGAGGCTGGAGAAAATTCCCGTGAGGATGAAAACCATTTTATAGGAGTCCAGCACGGATGCAAGCGCGGAAATGCCGATTAATGGCAGCACGTCAGTCAAGTGGTGCGCGCAGCACGCAACCATTGAGGCGCCTGAAACAGTTCCCGAAGCCGCCACTTCCGCAGTCGCTGCATTGCTTGCCTTGAATGCATCCCTGGCAAAAAAGTAAAGCCCAATCTGCAGCCCGAAGCCAATTGCAAGCAGAACAATCCAGGGCCAGTCAAGTGCAAACTGGTCCAATGCGTGCTGGAATGAGTTAGCCAGGGAAAGCAGGGCAAAGTAAAAGGCAAAAAGCCCTAAAGAGGCAATTGCGCCAATCGCCCAATATTTTATTTTGTTTTTTCCCATGAAAATTCACTTTTTCTGTTTTCCAGATTCCCTGTCCTCGTCGCAGCAAGGGTCTTCAAGGAATTTTTTAATCAGGCCCTTTGCTTCAGGGTATTTTTCGCCGAGGTTTTCCATTATGCTCATTTTTTTCACCGAATTCCTGCAACAGCCAGAAAGAGCGGAAAACATCAACAGCATCAGCAAACATTTCAGTTGCCTGCTTTTTTTCCCCCGCAGCGCCGTGCTTTACCGCGGTCTCAATCAAATGCATTGCGCTTACAAGCAAGTGCTTTGAAACGCACCAGTTCTCGCCATCCTTGTTTTTCACAATCTTATCCATGTACTTTGAGCGCAGCGCGCGGATTTCATTGTAGAAGTCAACAAGTTCCGGCTTTCCTGTTTTTCCCGCAGTGAATGCAAGGTGTTCTTCGGCTGCCGCTAAGTTCATTACCGCAAGCGCAAGTTCATGCTCTTTTGCCAAATCAAATTTTTTTTCAGCCATCTTTTCACCTACAAATAATGCCCCGCTGTAAGCAGCCATAAAAACACGCCGAATGCAACCATCACGATTCCTGCAGCAAGCGTCAGGTTCTTTGACTCCTTCCTTTCAATCAAGCCGATTTTTTCAATAACCGCCTGGTTTGAGGCAAAAATAAGAATTGCTATCAGCGGCAGCACAAACATTAAATTGTACAAGAAAAGATAGGCAATGCCCTGTGCAGGCGCAGTCAGCAGGAAGCCGACAACCGAGAAGTAAATGCCTGCAGTGCAGCCGAAAGAGCAGATGCCGACAAAAATTCCAAGCAAAAGAGCCGCAGGCACAGAGGCTCTTTCCACAAGGCCTATGATTTTTTTCTTGCTTTGCGAGGGCATCCCAATTCCTTTTATCTGCGGGAAGAAAAACCGCGCAATGTTGAACAATCCAAGCGCAATTATAAGCAGCGAGGCGATTTTTGCAGCGAAATGCGGTTCAGGAAAAGTTATCGCGGTAAGCAGGCCCAGGCCGATGAGGAAATATGCGAGGAAAACCCCGATGATGTATGAGCCACCAATCTTGATTGTTTCAATCCTGTTCCTCCTTATTGTGAAAAGGAATGCGATGAAAAACAAAAGCACTCCAATAGTGCAGGGGTGGATGCCGGCAAGAAGCCCGGAAAAAAGCACAAGCAATGGAAGCGAGGATTCAACGGGATTGGACGGAAGGGAAGCGCACTCTGAAACTGTTTTTTCTATTACGCAATCTGAAACGCTTCCGTTGAACAGCATCTTGTAGGAAGTAACGTCGCTTTCATCAAGCATTTCATCCTGGTAGATAACCATTTCCGGAAAACTGCCAGAGGGATATTTTTCAAATGCCTGCTGCACAAGGCTTAAGGGCACATGGCCTTCAAGGAAAAGGCGGCCGTTAACCACTGTCAAAAGATGCCCCTGAAGCTCAATGGGAATATTGTTCTCCCTGTTCAGCTTGACCCATTCTGCCCTTGCATCCAAATCATTTATGAAGTTTTTTTCCTCAATGGAAAAGCCTTTTTCTGAAAGAAAAGTTTTCAGTTCGTTCAGGTACATTTCACAGTGCCCGCATGACTCGTTCTTGAAAATCGTTGCTGTGCCGGCAGCGGAAACGTTTTGCAAGAGAAGAATCAGCAGCAGCGCAAGGAAAAGCCATTTCATTTACATCAATCCAAATGCTTTACAAAATTAGTAAAGCATTTAGTTATTAAACCTTTGTGGCGGCGTGCGCTATTGCGGGCTTACCTGATTTTTTCCCTTACTGTGGAGATGCTCATCCCGTTCTTCCTCATTTTCCTGTCAAGCGCGTGCTCTTCAAGGATTTCAAATTCCTCAAAGTTCAACGGAAGCAGGCCGAAGAAGCCGGCTTTCACTGAATGAAAGAACCGCTTTATCGTGAAAAAATTGGTTTTAAGGTGCATTAATTCGTGGACAATGACAAGCCGCAATTCTTTTTCGTCAAGCATTTCAATTATTCCTGTGGAAAGGAATATTGCGTTTCTCATGCCTGAGACAGTAAACGCGTTGGGGTTCGCGTCCCTGAAAACAAAAAGCACGGGTTTTTTCACGGCGTTTTTTTCAGCCTCCTCCGCAAGCATTCTCTCCAATTCTTCTGGCGTTTCCGCTCTCTTAAGCCCCATTTTCACAATTAAATGGGCGAAAAGAAAAGAGGCGGCAAAAAAAATTATTGCCGCGAAAAGCGCGAAGGTGTGCGCGATTGAAAAAAAAGTCAGGTTAGGCGCGCCTCCGATAAAAAGCGTAATCAAGAAAAGAAACACTGCCGTGATGAAAACCGATTTCATCAGCAGGGTTTTTTTCAGCGAAAGCCTTTTGCCGAAAAAAATCAGGAGAAGCGCGCTTATTGCGATTATTGCTATAAGAAGGTAATTAATGAACCCGATAACGGGATTCTGGCTTGCAATGCACTGGGCAGCGCACTCAATTTCTGAAACCATAAGCGAAAAATTTTGCGGAAGAGTCAGATATTCTTCTTAAGGTAAGCGATGGATGATTCCCCGAAAGACTTGCGCAAATAATCAACAAACTTTTTTGAAATCTTTGAGGCCATCTGGTCCTTTGAAATTTTCGGGGAGTAAATGTACTTCAATCCGCCCTTGCCCCTCTCCACTTTCCTTTCAAGCAGGCCCTTTCCATACATTCTGTCGCATGTAACCGTAACAGTTGTC
>JAZDDZ010000030.1:0-2376 GCA_043809245.1 Candidatus Iainarchaeum sp. | reverse complement strand
AGAAAAATCATTGGCGGACTACGCCGCGAAACCGGCGCACGAACAATGGAAACAATCACTTCCATGTTCGCCACATGGAAACAACAAGGCAAACCCCTCTACCCAACCCTCAAAAAAGCCATAAGCGGTTAGCACTTACTTTAATTCCTTTTCGCCCGCTCTTCTTTTATGAACCCCCCTGAACATTACCTTCCCCAAGACCTCATTGCAACGCTTAAGCACCAGCATTACGCCTTATTCGGCCATTCTGCGGTAAAGCTCTGCCTTTGGACCAAGCAATCACTGTACAAGAACCGTTTTTGTTATAAGCAGAAGTTTTACGGCATTCAAAGCCACCGCTGCATGCAGATGACTCCATGTGTTTCCTTTTGCGAGCAAAAATGCGTTTACTGCTGGAGGCCGCTCACTGAATTCAACCATTTTGCGAAAGAATGCGATGACCCCAAAGAAATAGTGGAGCATTCCATTGCAAACCAGCGCATTCTCCTTTCAGGCTACGGCGCTTTACGCGAACAGATTGGCGAAAAAAAATTAAGCGAAGCATTTGACCCGAAGCAAGTTGCCATTTCTTTGGCAGGCGAGCCAACGCTTTACCCTAAACTCGGCGAATTGATTAAGGAATTCCGTAAAAGAAAAATGACAACTTTCCTTGTCTCCAACGGCCTTCACCCCGAAGTCTTGGAGGAAATCACGCTTCCCACTCAGCTGTATGTTTCACTTGAAGGCGCAAACGAGCAGATGCACAAAAAAATCGATGTTCCGCTTATAAAAAACTCCTGGAAAAAAATCAACGAATCCCTTGAGCTTCTTTCTTCGCTTAAAACGCGTACAGTTGTCCGCATAACTGCAATTAAGGGCCTGAATATGGAAAAGGAAAAGGAATTCGCGGCGCTGCTGGAAAAAGCATCGCCACACTATTTGGAAATAAAAAGTTACATGTTTCTGGGCTCTTCAAGGGAAAGGCTAAAACAGGAGAATATGCCTACTTTTGAAGAAGTTCTTAAATTTTCAGAAAATATTTCAGAACATTGTGGCTATATTGTTAAAGATTATTCTAAGGAAAGCAGAGTAGTTCTGCTGGTAAGGGATGACTTAAAAGATGTGTCCACTAAAATTACTTTTTGTTGATTTTATCCATAATCTGTTCGCTAATGTTTTTAGCCCACTTGTTTTTAAAATCAGTGAATATTATTTCAACATTGTTCTCTCTTAGGAAATTACCCTCTTTTGCTAGCCAGTTTGTGCCAGTCCACGAGTCATCCAACACGATGAACATGGGCACCCCGTATTTTTGGAATGATTTTATGCCGTAGTAAAATCTAGCCAGAAGCTGCATTGCCTTTATGTCGCTTCTGCTATTTTTCTTAACTTTTTTTGTTTGCGTCAATTCAATATATGCTTTCTTACTGCCATGTTCAAAGATCAAATCTAGTTTTATTGAATCCCCGCGAGACCCTTTTCTAACTACGCCGTATTTTGATAGCGCTTTTCCTAATTCGCCCTCTTTGATATTTTCAGTGCCCAAAGCGTCTTGCAATGGGATGCCCCATTCTTTTGGATAAAATTTAACTTGGATTCGTCTATTTGTATTATCTAACTGGGGCGGGGTGTTATTCAAAAAAACAGGGGAAGACAAGATTACTGACATAGCCATAGCTTTTTCTGGATACATCCTTCTGCCCAAAAATGGATTACTTTTCCTAAGAAGAAAAGTTTGTTCATCTGTCTGGTTTATAGAACAAAACATTCCTTTACAAACTTTTGTCAAAGCGCTGCAATATGCCTGAAGCCAGGTAGTCGTATTTATTTTTCTTAGCCCTCCATTCACGGTAAGCGGCTTTCCAACCGGTTTACTCACAACCTCAAATTTTTCAAAATGTTTTGCAAGACCGTATATGCCTCTTCTGCCCCGTTTTAAAAAACCAATGCGCTCTATTTTTCTCAAACGTTGCTTGGCGGTATTATAACTCAAGCCAAGTTTGTCTGACACATTTTTAATGCTTGATGGTTTCTTTTCTTCTAGAAGTAAGTTTATTATAGGCAGATATAGTGCGGGGTCCTTTTTGTTTTTTTGTAATTCAACACTAATATTTTCAAGCACCATTAATATAACTACAGCCAAAAGTTATAAAAATTAATCTATGTTTCTCGGTTAAAGCAGGCAGCGCCTGAAACTGGAGAACATGCCCCTGCACTCTGAGGTAAAGGCTTTCGCGGAAAGAATTAATAACCACTTATAGTCAATGACTTATGTATTTGAACATTTTGGTGAGTCTTTTTTTGTGAGCTTGTTTTGTGGTTGCTTTTTTGTAGTCGGTGAGTGTGGAGTAGTAGGTGTTGGCGGTGGTTCTTTTGAGTGTGTGCCAGCCTGGTTCC
>JAZDDZ010000029.1:0-28349 GCA_043809245.1 Candidatus Iainarchaeum sp. | reverse complement strand
GATAGAACTGAAAAGTTAGGTTTAAAACCACGAAACTCATATAAACTTTTAAGTGGCAATAAATTACGGTAGCCCATGTTTATCGCCTCCAAAACGATAACTGGGCAACCAATTTTTATCCTAAATCAGCAGAAGAGGGATTAAATCTAACGCTCACATTAGCTATTGGAAGGGGAATTGGCGGATTTACTAATGCCGCAGTATCTTCGCTGGGTTTAATAATTCTTGGAATAGCCGCTACCATAATTTTTTCTTTTGTCTCAAATTTTGTATTTTTTGTTTTCTCAAAAATTTACAAAGGAAATGGCAGTTTCAAGAGCCAATATTACCTGGTCTCGCTTTACACTGTGCCAATGTCCATAGTAGCTATGCCAATTTTGATTTTTTTTCAGATTAATCCATTTGCCGGCTTAATATTGGCAGCATTATTTTCACTATATTCCCTTTACCTTTTGAATTCCGCCCTGAAAGAAAGCCACCGCTATTCCACGCTTTATGCTTTTTATTCCTGGCTCACGCCAGTTCTATTATTGCTTGTTTTCATATTTGTTATTCAAAGTAATTTGGTTACTAGTTTTTTGCCTTAGCGAAAACAAGCTCTAAAATTCCGTTCTTGAAAGAGGTTTTCACGCTTTTCGGCTGGATTTTGTTTTCAAGCCTTACTTCCTTGTAATGGCGTGGAATTGAACGCGTGGAAATAATTACTGTTTCTTCCGCAGCGTTAATCCTTATCTGCCTTTCAGTTACCCCTGCAAGCTCCGCAGTGAGAACAACGTTTCCTCCGAGGACAGTTTCCTCTGCAAGAATCTCTTTCTGCTTTAAGGGATGCTCTTTTTCCCTTTCCCTTAAAAGCTGCCGCCTGCCATTTACTTCATTTATGTGCTGCCTTCCGTCAGCGTCAATCCTGATTGAAACACCCAAAAAACTCGGCGCGGTTTTTTCCGCTGAATCCTGCTCCCCTGAAATGTCGCCCATGATTTTGTCCATTAATTCCTCTAATTGCTCTATTTCCTCAAATGTCCTGTCAAACTCTTTCGGCTTTTTCCTCAGGCCCTTCCGCATTTCTTCCGCCCAATCCATTTTTTCTCACTAAAACAATTTTTTCTGAAACTGCTCTTCAAGCATGTTCTGGCTGGTAATCCAGCTTTTCCTAGCAAACGAAGGAAGCGACTTGTTTTTTTTCAGAAAGCCTTTCAGGAATGCAATCGTGTCCTCGTCATGGGGGTAGCCTGAACCGATTCTCCCGAACTCGCGCTCCAGTTTCTTTATTTCATCGTCCCTGTGCACCTTTGCAATGATTGAGGCAGCACTCACAATCGGATAATTCACATCAGCCTTGTGTTCCGCCACAAGCATTGTCTCGAATGAAATGAATTTTTTAATCCTTTTCGCGAAGTTGCCGCTGATGCAGTCAGGCGAGTCAATGAAAACAATCTCGGGCTTGCGCTTCAAGCCGTTCAGCAGGGCACCGATGCGCATTGCCTCTATTTCATTCAATGACTTCCTGTCCCTTAAAGAGTCAATTTCTTCCGCGCTTATTGCAGTGAAAGAAAATTCCTTTACCGCTTTCGTGATTTTGCCGAACTGCTCTTCCCTTTGCTTTGCAGAAAGCAATTTGCTGTCCTTTACCCCTATTTCAAGCAGCGAGTCCTCTTCTTTTTTCTCTATGGATGCAACTGCAAGCACCATTGGCCCCAAGCAAGGCCCCCTGCCAGCCTCATCAACCCCTGCAATCAGCATTCCAATCTATTAGATTAGAAAAAATAATTTAATAAATCAATCGATAGGGAAAGTGTTAATGCACTCGGGAGGAAAGGATATGCGGGGAAGAATAAAGAACTATACCGGAAGCAGGAGAAATCGCGATGTAAACCACGTGGTAATTGAAATTGACGGCGTTGACTCAAAGGCAAAGGCCTCAACGCTTGTCGGAAAAAAAGTTGAATGGAAAAGCCCGGCGGACAAAAAGCTTTCCGGGAAAATAACCTCAGCGCACGGCGCAAAAGGCGCGGTGAAAGCGAGATTTGTCAAGGCACTGCCTGGAATGGCGCTGGGTTCTGTTGTAAGCATTGCCGGCTGAACGCTTTCTTTCAGCACAAATAATTAAATACCTGAAAAGGCTAATGATATCATGCCGATGAAAAAAATTCCTGAAATTAAGATAGCCAAAACAATGCGTGACCCTAAAACCGGCAAAAGGCACAGGTATTACCTTAGGAATGCAGGTGCTTCTGGGGCGGCTTGGTCGCGCGGCACAAGACACTCTAGGAGAATAATAACTTCAGGCATCTTTGGGCAAGGAATTAAGGCGCTTGTTATCAAGAAAAAAGGTGCAAACAAAGCGTCTGAAAGAACAAACAAGACGCCTGAAAGAGGAGTCTATAATATAAGAACCGCGTCCAAGGAAAGGTTAACTGTGAAAACTTTCAAAGAAAAAAGAGGAATCACTGCAAAAAGTTCTCTCGGCAATTCATTCAGATTTACTGCTCCAAGCGTTTCAACAGCTAAAAATGCATATAGGGGTGTGATTAATACAGTAATTAAAAAATTAGAAGAATTTGGCAAAGCCCCGTTAAAAAATGAAAACAAGCCTAAAAAGTCCCCACCTGAAAAATTTCCCCTTAATGAGTTTTCCCCTGCAGAATTTTATTCTTTGGCAGGCTTGACTCCTAAACAGGCAGTTAATGCAGAAATTGGAAGGCTGCTTTCTTTAGGTGAAATGCCAGCATCAGCGTTAAAGGAAAATCCCTATAGGGATAGAGCCAGTAGAGCTATCAATGAAAATAAAATCCCCAATTCTCTAGTTGAAATTGCATTGCAAAATCTTGTTAACTGGGGCATAGTGAAATAGCGAAATCACTAGAAAATAGCGAAACCCTTACAGCCTGATTCCCTTTATTTCCCTGTTGACCTTGTCTATTTCCTTGTCGCATGCCTTGCACGTGCCCATTAAATCCAGGCAGAATGTTTTGTTTGCTTTCGCTTTGCTTATCAGCGAAACATCCGCGTCCTCGTGCCTTAACGAATCAAAGTCATAGCTGAACGCTTTGTATAATTCGTTGATTGAGTCAAGCACAATGTTTTTTTCCTTGGAGACATCGCGTAGAAAGCGCCTGCCGTTGCACATCAGGCAGTTTTTTTTTGCGTTATTGATTAGAACAGTTTTATCCATCAAACAACACTAAATAGATTATATAACTGCAAAAGGTTTAAATAATGGAATTTTAGAAGGATAAGAATTTAAAAAGCGAAAAGATTCATAGTAAACCTCAATTGCTTCCTTCATGTTAGCCAGCAATTCCTTCACAGTTTTTCCTTGAGAATAGCAGCCGGGCAAACCCAAAACTTCGCCGACAAAATAGCCGTCAAGCCCTTTCTCAATTGCAATCTTAAACCTTCTTTCTATGCATTTTCACCACTGTTATAAGCACTCAACTGAATAAAAAACATTCGCTAGGCAGTAAAAAAACAGAAAAAGAAGAAAAAAGAGAAAAGAAAAAAGGAAAAAAACAGTTGCGGCTTTTACGCCACAACCGGAATGTTTAATCTTTTTTTGAGTTCCCTGTAGCGGTTCCTTATTGTGACCTCGGTTACGCCCGCAACGTTTGCAACCTCTTTCTGTGTCCTGCGCTCGCCTTTAATCAAGCCGGCGATGTACACTGCTGCGGCTGCAACTCCTGTCGGGCCCCTTCCGGAGATAAGGCCTTTTTCGATTGCCTCTTCAAGGATCTCGCGTCCCTTTTCCTGGACTTCTCCGCTAAGGTTTAATTCGCTTGCAAACCTCGGAATGTAGTGAATGGGGTTTGTCAAAGGCACGTCAAGCTTGAGTTCCCTTACAAGGAACCTGTACGTCCTCCCAATCTCTTTTTTGGTTAAGCCGCTTGCTTCAGCCATTTCATTCAAGGTCCTTGGAACACTGTAGGTTCTGCACACAGTGTAAAGCACTGCTGCAACAACAGCTTCAATTAACCTTCCCCTGATTAAGCCTTTTTTAACGGTTTTCCTGTAAAGCAAAGCCGCTGCCTCAATGAGCTGTTCGGGAATGTTCAGGTAAGAGGCAACCCTTCTTAACTCGGTTAAGGCAATTGAAAGGTTTCTCTGCATTGAAGAGCTGATTGAAGCCCTTTTATGCCATTTGATTAAGCGGTACATTTGCGCGCGGCTCTTGCTTGAAAGCTTGTTTCCCCTCAAGTCTGTTCCGCGCCTGTCAATCATTGTGACAAGCCCTTTGTTTAATTTAACATATTTCATTGGAGAACCAGTCCTTGACCTTTCCTCCATCTGGTCGGAGTCAAAGCTCCTCCACTCCTTGCCGAAATCAACCATGTCATCAGAGAGGATTAAACCGCACTGCTGGCAGGAAATCTCTCCCCTTTCATTATCCTTGTGAATTTTAGTGCTACCGCACTCAGGGCATTTCGCTTCAGACATCATTAATCACCTTCAAATTTCCTCAAGATATGTGTTTGTATAGTATACATAAAACGACGCTAAGCTCTAACCTCAAACAATACGACTGGGGGCTGTTAAAAGTTAGAATCAAGCTATATAGTACTTTGCAGCGGAAGTTATATTTAAGCCTTTCGCAAAAATGTTTCCGTCTATCAACGAAAAAATAGGAATTTATTCTTTTTCAGCTTCTTTTCGCGCTTCTTTTGGCTTTTTATCCACTTTAATTGCTTTTCCAGCCCTTTTAGGCTTCTTTTTCTCTTCTATTACGGTTTCTTCTGCGAGAACCGCTTCAATGCTTCCGCTTTGCCCTGGCCTTGAAGTTGCCTTTGCAAGCCTTTTCTCTCCATCCAAAAGAATCCTTAAGAATGCGCCTTTTGTTATTATATTGTTTCTTGCAAACTGCCTGTTTGCTGCGTTTGATGCAACAGTTAAAATCTCCGCCCTAACAGTCTTGTTTTTTCCGACTGATACATTGGCGTATTTTGCCTTTAAGAGCTTTGTTTTTGTTCCATTGCCCCTTACCTTCACTATTTTTATATCATCTTCGGGGGCAATGCTTGTTGAAGCGATTTCGCCTCCCTTCCAAGCAAGCTTCTTGTCACTCCTTCTAAGCGTTCTCCTGATGCCGCCTGAGGGCTTGCTTTTGCCCTTCAAATGATACTGAACCATTCTTTCACCGATTAAAACAATTTTTTAAACGTTCTGCATTCACTCTAATAAATGCCGCGAAAAAGCACCCCTAAAGCAAAAAAAATCTTCATTAAAGAGGGAATCGCAGATATATCTAATGCCGGCGCAACAATTAAAAGGCTAATGCTCTGCCCTGAAAAAAAAGCGTTCATCCAGCTCGTCTCACTGAAACCAGTTGTTTCAAGAGAGCAGCTTCTCTTCGCTTTCACGCAGGCGCTTCAAGCACAAGAAAAAAAAGAAACGTTCTCCAAAAGCCTTCCTCTAGAATTCCTCTTACGCCTCTCAGCTCAAAAACAGATAAGTGCAGCGCTGGAATTGTTCGCTCTGAAAGAGGGGGAGAACAAAGTTGCGGTTGTAAGCGATTCAAAGAAAGCACTCGCGTGGTTTGAAAAGGAATTTTCCTTCACGGAAAAAAAAGGCCTGCTTGCGGAAAACGCGGAAAAAAACTTTGCCGCGCTGAAAAAGATTTACTCTGTCGGAGAAAAAGAATTAATCGCGCTAAACGACTGCGCTAATCCGTTAAGCGAAGCAGTCATTGAAAGGATTGCGCTGCTTGGGATGCAGGGGTGATTTCAATGAACAAAAAAATCGCATTGTCTTTGCTTTTCATTGTTTTGCTTGCATTCCTTTTGCGCGTAAATCCCCTTTTAACCAACTCTTTTCCCGACCCTGATAACTTTTTCCACGCAAGGCAGAGTGAAACAATTGTAAACAGCCAAAGCGTTCCCATCTATGACAAACTTTCAATGCAGGGCCGCTATTACAGTTACGCGCCGCTCTTCCACGTAATCTTCGCTTTCCTGAACCTTTTCTCAGGCCTTCCAATAATCCTGCTAGTGCAGCTTTTCCCCGCATTTTACGGCGCGATAACTGCGCTTGCGATTTTCATCATTGCGAGAAAATTTTTCGGCGACAAAATCGCGTTGTTTTCCGCTTTCTTTATTGCGACAATGTCTTTCGCTGTGCTGCGTACAGCCGGCAATGCAAGGCCGGACGGCCTTGCGCTCCTTGTGCTGCCTGTGGTAATTTACCTGCTTTACACTGAAAAGCTTTTTCCCGCGCTTTTGCTTGCAATGGCACAGGCAGTGCTTCACGTTCCCTCTTCTTTCTATCTCTTCTCTTTCATCATTGCGTGGTTTTTGTTTTTCAAAATAAGGCGGCTGAATGTTAAGGAAAAAAACTTTGTTGCACTCGCAGCAGTTATTGCAATCATTGTCGGCTTGTGGCTTTTATCACAGCACTATCCCTTAACCGATTACCTTTCCACGACTTCTTTCCAGTCAAGCGAAATGAGCGCGTTTTCTTTGCTTGGAATCCTTTACTTTTTCACGATTGCATGGCCTTTCATTATCATTGCTTTATTCAAATTGAAGGAAAACCTTTTCCTTAAAACATGGCTTGTTTTTTCACTTGCATTCGGCTTGGTTGGAACGCGTTTGGCGCTTTTTTTCGCTCTTCCCGCGGCAATTTTCGCCGGCTTCGGGCTTGATTTTGTTGCAGAGAAAGTGAAAGGCAGGGAAAAGTTTTTGGTTGCCTTGCTGCTTTTGCTTTCAGTTGCTGCTCTTTTTCCCGCGATTTATTCCCCGGGCAATTTCGTCAGCACTGCGCAAAAATCCTCGCTTTTATGGCTGAATGAAAACACTCCTGCGGATGCGTCAATTGCCTTGGTTTGGGACCAGGGGCATCCTTTGACTTATTTTGCACAAAGAAAGGTTGTTGTTGACGGCTACTTTGAATTCGCGCCGGGTTTAGAGGAAAGGAACAAATCTGTTTTCACGATGATGCAGTCATCCGACTGCAACACAATTATAGGAGAGGCGCAAAAATGGGGCGCTTCCTTCTTTTATGCCCCTGAAAAATTCATGCAAAGCGATTCCCTCAAATACGGCATTTTGGAGGCAAAAAACTGCACTCAAATTGGCGCGGTCTACGAGGGATACGGCGCGAAAATCTTCGCGCTGGAAATACGCTAAAAAGCGAAGCAAAAGCTTTAAATTCACTTATTCCGATTAATGTATAAGAGGTGAGCTGTTTTTTGGATAGAAAAATCATTTTCGTATTAGTTGCAACAGCCTTGCTGCTTTTTGCAGTTTCCGCTTTTTCTTCTGCGGAAAAAAAAGACGACAAGGTTCTTGAAAAGGTTACTTTCATTCACTACAAGAAAAACGCAAAACCCGTTGGAGTTGGAAAGCCGCCTAAGGGAACAACCTGTTATGCTTTCCTTGCAAGCGGCGCTAAATGGAAGGTAAACGAGCCTTTCCTCGTGAACCCAATAAACGATGAAAACCTTTCAGACTCATTTGTTTTTTCCGCTGTCAATTCAGGGATAAATGAATGGGAGGCCTATGGGGGAAACATTTTCGGCGCAGGCTCATTGGATTACGGAATTGCGTACCTCCCAAACTATGCGGACGGCCTGAACACAGCGAGCTTTGGCTACTACCCTAATAACGGCGTCATAGCCATAACCACTGTCTGGGGTTATTTTTCAGGCAAAACCAGGACAAGGGAAATAGTGGAATGGGACATGCTGTTCAATGATTCATTCAACTGGGGCGATTCAACAGTTAACGGCGCTTCAGTAATGGATTTGCAGAACATTGCCACACACGAGTTAGGCCACGCAGCGGGAATGAACGATTTATATGACACTTCCTGCATTGACGAAACAATGTACGGATACGCTGACTACGGCGAAACAAACAAAAGGGCCTTAAACTCAGGCGACATCGCGGGAATCACAAGCCTTTACGGCTGATTCCCCTTTCTTTTTCTTTTTTTCACGCCTATGATTTTGCTCTTAAATAGCTCCAAAATAGCCGATAAAACAACAAATCAGGCAATTTAAAGGCAGTTTTTAAAATACTATCTAACTAATATTTTTGTAATATGCCACAAACTAAAACTGTTGAAGTGATGAACGTATCACGTGCAACAGAAGCAACAACCGGAGAAAATATATATCTGGTTCAATTTGGCGAATTGAAGGATGCAACTCCAGAAATAAGAAAATCTATTCCAACTCCACCCAATACAATGCCGCCTAAAAAAGTATTTGAGAATATCATGATTCTTTATTTTAACTTCGGCAAAGTGGCACCTTACAAAGTTGGTTCAAAATGGAGACTTGAAATTGCAGATAATGGAGAAATAAAACTTAAAGAAATTGAATGATAATATGATGCCATCAATTTATGAACCCCCAAGCAGTTGTCTGCCCGTAAATAACAGAGCGTCACTTGCAAGTTGCGATAAACCTAATATCTTAGAAATTAATGATATTGAAGAAATACCTTTAACTAGAATTTATCTAATGCCAAGCTCTAAAATTTTCTATATTAGCCCCATATTGCAAAATAAAGATACCCCGTCACTCACAAAAGATGAAATTTTATATTTGCAGGATAGCATAGAAGATTTGGAAAATGGCAGATATATTGTGGTATCTTCAAGTGAAAGCGATGAAGGATTTTTACGTCAATTAAACGAATTGTAATTGGGTGAGCAGATAACCAATACTATAATACGAACACACACATTTGATAAATTATATAAGAAAAAGAAAAAGCAGCCCAAATATATAATTAAAGAGGTAAATGAAGCACTATTAACACTTAGAAATGCAGAACAACCAGAAAAATTAGGCTCTAAAAAAGGGGGGCCTCTTAAAGGGTTTAGAGCATATGAACTAAGGCATTGTGCAAATAGAATACTTTTTAGCATTACAAGGGGTAATGTTGAGTCAAGTATTATTTTACACAAAGTATGTAACCATAAACAGGTATATGGAACGGAATAAACAAGTTCGTAACGAATTTTGGCTAGGGGGCTAAGAACTAAGATTAAAACTTCGCTTCTATTACCAATCCAAACATTTCGTAAATTAATTTTTTTCCTTCCAAACTTTAAGTGGGATGGAATTTTATTTTTAACTCAAAAAGGATTAAATTTAGGTTCAATGGTTTGAATTTAAGAGCAAACCGCAATTTAAGAGCAAAGCTCACGCCAAGAACCTTTAAATATGCCGTTAGGAGATATATTTTAAGACAAGTGAATAGCATGCCTAAAGCAATCGCTTCTAGAAGCAAATACATTTTTCCTGTTGGTGAGCCAACTATAAAGGCGGAACTTATATTTATTGAACGATTAAAGAGAAATGCCGGAACTGAAAGGCCTGTGCTGGAAGTTATGCAAGGAAATCCCCGCCCTCCTGGAAAGCCATATATTCTAAGGAATACTGAGGGATGTGTTTTGGCGGCATATAATAGCAAAGGACAGAGGCTAAAGCCAGGGAGCCCTGCATTTAAAGCAGTAGTGTGGCTTTCAAGGCATTATTGAACAATTATTCATCTTTAAACTCGCTTTCCAGCAGTTTCCTGATTTCTTTTGCTTTTTTTTCGCCGATGCCTTCGGCTTTCTGCAATCGTTCTTCTGAGGCGTTGAATAGTTTTTTTACGCTGCCGAATTGTTTCAATAAATTTTTTGCAAGCGTGGGGCCAACGGATGGGAGGCCTTCAATTAAAAACTGCTGTTGCTCTGCAAGCGTCAAGCCCTTTCTGCCCAAGCGCAGGCGAATGCCCTTTCCCTTGCCTAACTGCTCGCGTTTCGCTGTTAAGAAAAGGTATTCAGCTGTTTCCTCTGCGTTGTCAGTGAAAAGCACTGGAATGCGGTAATTGCATGCAATGGATGTCAGGGCGCCGATGATTGCGTTGCGATGCACGTTACGCAAAGAAAACATTTCCTCGCGCTTTCCCTCAACCAAGACAAGGGGCGCGGAATAGTTTTCAGCCATTTTCACCAATTGCTGGAACAGGCGGCCGTCAAGCAGTGAGGAAAGGAAGTCGTCAATTGTTTTCCTTTCAACAACAATGTCGTCGCTTAAAACAAAGTCCCCGACTTCCAACTGCCTAACCTTCACAAGCGCGTCCTTTTCCTGCAAAAGCCTTGTGACAGGAGAAGCCTGTTCCCTTGAATCAGCATAAATCAGCACTGAGTCCTTTGCCTCAACGAATTCGGAAAGCGTTGCCTGCTGCTGGAGCACTGGCGTAACCTCTTTGCGAAGCGTTTTCAGGGTTTCATGCATTCTTTTTTCTTTCGCAATGCTGCTCCAATAAAAAGCCTCATCCCTTGTGTTCTTTGCCATCAAAACAATTACCTTTCCTTTTCCAAACCTTCCAGTCCTGCCCCTGCGCTGAATTGAACGAATCTCAGACGGAACCGGCTCAAAGAAAACCACCAAGTCAACTGCAGGAATGTCAAGGCCTTCCTCTGCAACCGAAGAGCATAGAAGCGTGTTATATTCGCCTGCTTCAAAATCGCGTATTACGGAAATCTGTTCTTTCTGGCTCATTCCCTTGTCCTTTTCCTTTGTTGCCTGCCCGACAAACCTTTTCACCTTCAACTCTGGAAATTGTTTCAAATACCTTTCAAGAGAGTTAATGGAGTCGCGGTAGTGGTTGAAGACAAGCACACGCGATTCAGGGTGCTCCTTGAACTGCGATTTCAAAATCTGTGAAAGTTTCGCCAACTTTGGGTGCATCAAGCCTTCGTTGAACAATCTTTCGTTTGCAGTGAACGCTTTCATTATGCTTTCATCCTTGAGCAATGACTTCAATGCCTTTGAGGCACCTGAATGCGTTGCCTTGACTTTCATCTTGTCAAAGTAATCCTTTACCGCTGCTGTTCCCTGCGTTTCAAGCAATAAGTGCGCGTGAGCTATTTTCATCAGCGCTGCTGCGCGCGAGGATGCAGCGAAAAGCGAGGGCTGGGTTTTTCCATGCGAGATAATCCTTCGCCTGATGTCTGACTGCAGCTCTAATAGCCTTCGCTGCGAGTAATACCTCACGTTAGAGGTTTTCGCGCAGCCCATTTTTTTCAGTGCCTCAAGCTGTTCCTTCATGTAGCGTTCAAAGTGCTTTTTGATTTCAAGGAATTCAGGTGGAAGGTCCAGCATCTGCCATCGCAATTCAATTTCATGAGTGTAAGGCTCTACGTCCTCGTCTTTGGGTGTTTTGACCTCGATGTTTTTGATGAACAGGTTTTTGCACACGTCCTGAATTCCTTCCTCTTCGCTTCCAGGGGAAGCGGTGAGCGCAAGTATCAGGTGCTCGGGGTTTTGCTTTGCGAGCATTTTCGCAATGAAAACATAACTGTAATCGCCGACTGCTCGATGGGCTTCGTCAAAAATCGTTAAGGAAACGTCTTTCAGCTGAATCCTCCCGCTCACTAGGTCGTTTTCAATGGTTTGCGGTGTTGCGCAAATGACTGCGCTTTCCCGCCATACAGCTTCCCTTTGCTTTTGCGGAACAGTTCCGGTTAGGAGGGAAATCCTTTCAGGCTCTATTTTGAGGAATTTCCTGAATGATTTCTGGTGCTGCACTGCCAAAGGCTTTGTGGGCGCAAGGAACAACACTTTTTTTTCCGGGAATTTGTGCAATAAGTCCGCGGAGACAAGCGCTGCAACAACTGTTTTGCCCAAAGCCGTTGGGGCAACTACAAGAGAATTGCCTTTATCGAGCACGCGTGCAGCCAAAACCTCCTGGAAGAGGCGGCTTTCGACCACATCTTCCTTCAGCAGAGGGTGTGAGATAAATTTTTTTTCCATATTAATTGATTAAGCAAAGAACCTCTTTTTAACTCTTTTTCGGCTTCTTTTTTTTGTATGAGGCGTGAAATTGATGTTTGGGTCCAGCAGGCTGAAATTGACTTGGAGTCGGCTCAAAAAATTTTTAAGCTGGATATTTACTATGTTTGCGCTTTTTTGTGCCAGCAGGCGGTTGAAAAAATGATGAAAGCGGTTTATATGGCAAAAACCAAAAATTTGCCCCCTAACATTCATAACCTGCGTGAATTAGGCGAACTTATCGGCCTGCCTAAAGAGTTATTGACTAAGGCAAGAAAGCTGTCCCGCGATTTTGTTATCAGCCGTTACCCCGATGCTGCGGGCGATGTGCCTGCAAAAGGCTATGACAAGGCTATTGCTGAAGAAACATTGGGAGACGCCAAGGAGTTGGTTGAATGGCTGGAAAAACAGTTGAAATAAGCCCCCCGATCCGCTTGCTTGTTAAGCGCATTGGAGAAAAATTGGCGCCAGTTGAAGTCATTCTATTCGGTTCAAGGGCAAAAGGCGACGCATTTAATTCCAGTGACTGGGATTTGCTTGTAATTTCAAACAGGTTTGAAGGGCTTTCCTTTCGTGAAAGAATGGATAAAGTGCTTTCTTTAATTGAAAAACCCGTAGGGCAGGATGTAGAAGTATTTTGCTATACGGAAAATGACATTCAAAAAAGAAAAAACGAATTAGGCTTGGTTAGAGACGCCCTTGAAACAGGAATCCCCATTAAATAAGATTTTAGCTTTAAAAACCGGTTTTAAACCCTTTTCCGCCTCTAAAAAGCCATGGCTTTTTAATTTTTGCCATTTAAAGGATTTCTGAGGTGTATTCGTTTTATGGGGGACAGGATTTTGCCTTTGGCTGCTGTTGACCGCTTAATTAGAAAGTCAGGAGCGGGAAGGGTAAGCGAGGACGCAGCAGCAGAGCTGTGCATTGTTTTAGAGGAAAGGGGAATTGAAGTCGCAAAAAAAGCAGACGAATTATCCAAACACGCTAAAAGAAAAACCGTTACAGCGGAAGACATCAAGCTTGCAGTGAAAGGCGGGCAGTAAAACCGCCTGCTTATTTTCGTTTCTTTTGCGCTTCAGTTTCAAGTTCTGCTATCCTTTTTTGCATTTCAGCCAGGGTTTGCGGAGCAAGAAGGCTTACCTCGGTTTGTTCAATGAACCACTGGTTAAGTTTCAATTCGCCTTTAAGCCTATCAAGTTCGCTTTTGCCGCCGACCCATTGCTTTTTTCTTGCATAGAATTGATTTAAGAACTTAGAAGCCCCGCTTCTTGAAAATTTTATTCCATGCGGTTTTGCCAACTGCAGGTGCGCGAATACAACGTCTTAAGGGTTATTCCCGCTGGGCAAACCAAAAGACTTTGGGCCTTTTTTTCGCTTCAAGCTTAAACCCCCGCGCAGTCACTCAATCCTAATCGTTTTGTCGAAGAAAAGAGATAGGTTTTCGATTGTCTGCTTGTTGGAGCTTGTTTCAACCGTGATGAAAACGCCTTTTGTGCGCCAAAAGTAAATGCGTTCAAGCATTGCGTGGACGAATTTTTCAACTGTCTTCTCGTCATTGTAAACCAACAGCGTTGAAACGCTGTCCAAAAAAATGAATTCTCCGCCGATTTTCTTTGATTTCACGACTTTGTCAAGCACAACTGTCATTTCCGTTACGTTCTGCGAACTGAAGACCTTTACACCTGAAGCCCTGCTGTTGTCGGTTGCCTCCCTTGTGACGCAGTCAATGAAGAAAAGGTTCTCCGCCTTGATGCCTTCGCGCAAAAACTTCTCCATTATTTTGCGGAAAGGCTTGTTGGTTGTGATGTATGTGCCGAAAAGCTTTTTGCCGTTCAAAAAATAATCCATGAAAGACGAAATTGTTACCTCATAGCTTTTCGGCGTCACAACCACTAACAAAGTGTATTCTTCGGGCAAGGCTTCAAGCTCATCCCTTACAACCTGCTTTACGCCGTAATGGATGTCAATTACGTCAAGGGACGGTTCGGTCTGCATTTCATTCACGCTTCAATTAAATTATTTGATTGCATCCCAAAGAATTTCATCCTTTGGCTTGACATCCAGGCCAGTGTTCGTTATTTCAAACGGGTGAACACCTTTTGAATGGTTTGTTCCCCTCATTTTTCTCACGAAAATAGAGCGGTGGGGCGGAGTGAAGTACAATGCAATCACTGCGTCCGCGACAAATTCCTCCACGCCGAAAGCGCTGAAGTCATTCCTCATTCCCTTGGTCTCTGAAATCAAAAGCGAAGTGCAGCCCAATTCCTTTAAGCCTTCTGTGAACCTGTAAAGCAGTGAGCGGATTGCGCCGGGTTCCTTTATCCAAACAGCGAAAGCAGTTGTTGAATCAACAACAATTCTTTTTGCCCCCATTTCCTTTACTATCTGCGCTATCGCGTCAAGTTCCGCGTCAATCTGCATTTCCACGTTTTCCTTTGCATTCAAGTTCAGCTTGTAAACGCGAACCATGTTCTTGTCCTGCAGTTTTTTCACATCCCAGCCGAAATTCTCCAAATTCCACGTGATGTTTTTCACATTGCTTTCAAGCGTTACATACAAGCCGGGTTCATTAAACTTAACCGCGCCCTGGTAAATGAAGTGAATTCCGAAAATCGTTTTACAGGTTCCGGCGCCTCCTCCAAGGAGAACCGTGCTTCCCCTTGGGATTCCGCCCTGAACCAATTCATCAAAGCCCTTTATTCCTGTTTGAACCCTGTCCAAAAAAAACACCCCCAAAACCGTTTGATAGACGATTAAATGAGTCAGCGTAAGCCATAAAACCTTTTCACTTCCCCTGAAACAATGCCAAAGACCTCTTTTTCGCTTAAATTATCAGTGTTCACTAGAAGGTTGAATGGCTCCAGGTCTTTTCCGAATTCAAAGCCGTAAATGCGGCGGAAAAGCGCAGCGGTTTTTTTCTCCTTTTCCCTTACAATTGACTCAATTTTTTTGACTGCAATTTTATCCCTTCCAGCCAGGCGCTTAAACCTAACATTATCCGAAGCGGTTAGCCATGCCTTGAATCCTGTTTTGCTGAGCCAGGGCATGGTCCAGCTGTCCAAAACAACGTTGCCTTTTCCAATGAGTTTCAACAGCTCCCTGTCAAGCAGTTCGTCTGTCTTTGAGTCCCTGAGCCTTTCATCCAAAAACTTTTTTCCCTCAGTGCTTTCAAACCAGCCAAGGTTTTTTCCAAGCTCTTTTCTCCGTATTTTTTTGAACTCCTTTTCCCTTAACTGCTTTAAAAGCGAGGAAGTGGGATAGTAATGCAGGCGGAACTTTTCCGCCAGCCTTTCACAGAGGTTGCTTTTTCCCGTGCCGCTCAGGCCCGCGATAAGCAAAACCATTTTCTTCATGCCAAAAAAAAGGGGTAAAAAATTAATAAAGGAATCTGCGCTGGCTTAGCTTTCCGATACGCTTAAAAACAAGTTAAGCCCTTTATTTATAGAAAAAGTGTTGCGCGGTTTAAATGAACAGCAAATTTGTTTTAGGCGCGGTAATCGCGATAGTGGTGTTTGCATTGCTTTACGTTTTTGTTTTGGCGCCAAAGCCTTCGCCTGAAAGCCAGCTGCCGGAGCAAACGCAGAAAGACATTCAGGACTTAAGTGACTTCACTGACATCAATCCCGGGGACGAAAATTTTGACCCATCCGAGTATATTTCTGACCCAAGCGAATTGTACAAGCCTGAATTTGACGGCTCAAAGGAAACAATTGAAAGCTGCGCTAATGCGGAAAATGAATTCAAGCAGCAGAACTGCCTTTACGCGCTTGCATTGTATAACGGCGATGCTTCATTGTGTGAAAATGCGGGTGAGGCAAGGGACGACTGCCTTATGCAGCTTGGAGTGAAAAAAAACGATGCATCCTTATGCAATGGGCTTGACGCGCTTTTCTGTGAAATCGGCTGCATGAAGGAAATGTGCATTGGCGAAGTCGCGATTTCAAACAATTCCCCCTCCTATTGTGACCTTGCGGGCTACCAGAAAGACGACTGCTATTATGGCGTGGCAACAGTTCACGGAAACCAGGCGCTTTGCCAAAAGGCAGGCCAGCTGGTGGACTTATGCAACAATTTCTTTGTGCAGGATGAATTCGGCGAAGGGATTTAACGCGTGGTCAAATGACAACAAGCTATAAAGGATACGTTGACCTTTCCTACAAGCCGGGAAAAGGGGATTTGGTTGCGGATTTCTTTCTTGAACCAAACGCAAAAGTTCCATTTGAAGAGGCGGCTCAGGCAGTTGCAGCGGAAAGCAGCATCGGCACATGGACAGAGCTAAGCACTTTAACGCAGGACATTTTGAAAAGGCTGCGCCCGAAAATTTTTGAACTGGATGAAAAAAAAGGCACTGCGAAGATTGCCTATCCAATTGACTTGTTTGAAGCCGGAAACATTTCACAGATAATGAGCTCTGTTGCAGGAAACGTTTTCGGAATGAAGGAAGTTGACAGCCTTCGCCTGAATGATTTGATTTTTCCTGAAAAAATTGTGAAAGAATACAAAGGCCCTGAATTCGGAATTGAAGGCATCAGAAAAATTGTTGGCGTGAAAGGCAGGCCATTGGTTGGAACAATCATAAAGCCAAAGCTGGGTTTGAATGCAAAAGAGCATGCAAAAGTCGCATACAATGCCTGGTTAGGCGGATTGGACATTGTGAAAGATGATGAAAACCTTTCTTCCATGGCATTCAATAATTTCAGGGAGCGAATGAATGAAACCTTTCGCCTGCGCGACAAGTGTGAGGGGGAAACCGGGGAGAAAAAAATTTACATGCCGAATGTTTCCTCTCCATTTAAGGAAATGGTGAAACGCGCGCAATTGGTTAAGGAAAAAGGCGGAGAGTATGCAATGGTTGACGTTTTAACGGTTGGATGGGGCGCCTTGCAGGAACTGCGCAACGAAAACTTAAAGCTTGTTTTTCACGCGCACCGCGCTGGGCACGCTGCCTTCACGCGAAACCCAAAGCACGGAATTTCAATGCTTGTCATTGCAAGGCTTTGCAGAATGATTGGAATGGACCAACTGCACATTGGCGCGATTTTCGGAAAAATGGAGGGCGGAAAAGAAGAGGTTCAGGAAATAGACAATGCATTGAAACAGGATTGGTTTGGCTTGAAGAAAACTCTTTCAGTTTGTTCTGGTGGACTGCACCCAGGGCATGTTCCCTCGCTTGTTAAAGCGCTAGGAAAAGACATTGTCATTCAAATGGGTGGCGGCGTGCACGGCCACCCGCAGGGCACAATTGCCGGCGCCAAAGCCGCAAGGCAGGCGCTTGAAGCAGCAGTTCAGGGCATTGAATTAAAGCAGTACGCGAAAACGCATAAAGAACTGGAAGCCGCGTTGGAAAAATGGGTTGCTTAAGGATAACATAATTCCTTCGAAGGAAATTTTCGCTCCTTCACTTCTCTCCTGAATTCCTTTACCGCTCGCAGAATCTCCTGGTTAAGGTTTGCGTAGCGTTTCACGAATTTTGGCTTGAAATTTTCATCCGCGTTGAATCCAAGCAAATCATTGATTACCAACACCTGCCCGTCGCAGAGCGGGCCTGCTCCGATGCCGATTGTTGGAATGGAAACGCTTTTAGTTATTTTTGAGGCAAGCGCCGCGGGAATGCATTCCAATACAATTGAAAAACAGCCGGCGCGCTCAAGCAGAATTGCGTCATCGAGAATCCTTTTCGCTTCCTCAAAATTTTTTCCCTTAACTGAGAATTTTTTTGCGCTCTGCGGCAAAAGGCCTAAGTGCCCCATCACCTGAATTCTTTTCAGGCGCAAGGCTTTCACCACTTCAATTTTTGCGCCCTCTATTTTCACCGCGTCCGCGCCTGCACTTAGGAATCTTTGTGCATTCCTTAAAGCAATTTTTTTGTTTTCATAGGAATTGATTGGCATATCGGCAACAATCAGCGCTTCAGGCTTTGCCCTTGCAACCGCTGCTGTGTGGTGAAGCATTTCATTCATTGAAATTTCCTTTGTGCTTTCATATCCAAGCAATGTGTTTGCAACGGAATCGCCGACAAGAATTATTTCAATTCCCGCATCGGAAAGCAATTTGGCTGTCGGCGCATCGTAGGCTGTCAGCATGCAGATTTTTTCCTTTCCCTTCATTGAAAGGATTTCACGCACTGTCTTTTTCAGCAAGCGTTATTCCTCTTTAACAATTTTTTGAAGCGCTCCACGAAGCTTTTTTAAATCAGAAAGTTTTGCGTTGCCGCTTAAGCTTATGTTAGAGCGTTCCAATGCGCGGCTGAACAGGGGATAGTTTTCTCTTATTTCCAAGAGTTTTTTTTGAAGTGCCGCAAGTGCTTCGGCTCTTTTATTTATGCTCATCTCATTCCATGAATGCATTGCCATGAAAAGGTCTTTCCTGAAGGAATAGAATGCTGTCACACCCGCTGCTTTAAGGTCTGCTCCTCTATGCATTGCATTAACTTGTCCCGTAGGGGTTCCGTCACACACGCGTATTATGCCTCCCTTGCCACCATAAACTGTCCTGCCAATCCTTATGCCTTCCTTGCCAGCGTATTCTGCCCAGGCAGTTGAAGGCGTGCCATGAGGCGTTGGAGACGTTACTATAATTTTTTTGCCTTGCAATCTAACAAACTCATGCTTTGGCAGATTCGGCGGCATAACTTAAAATAATAGCCATTCAATTAATTAATTTATGGCGCAAAACTTTAACGAAAAAGTCTGGGCGCAACTGAAAAAAATTCCCCCTGGAAAGGTGACAACATACAAAGAGATAGCTAAAGGGCTTGGAAAGCCGAAGGCGGCGCGCGCAGTGGGAAACGCCTGCAATAAAAACCCCTTTGCGCCGAAAGTGCCCTGCCATAGAGTGGTGAAAAGCGACGGAACCGTTGGAGGATACGTGCAAGGAAAAAAGAAAAAAATTGAATTGTTGGAAAAAGAGGGTTTGGGCATTTCAAAGGGAAAAATTGAAAATTTTGCCGAAAAGGCCTATAGGTTCTGATTTTTTTGTTTTTGCAATTCTTCCAATAAGTATTTGACTCTCTTTGGAGCAAGCTTTGTTCTTGAAGCAATTTTTGCAATCTCAGCGTCAGAAAAATTAATTCTGGGTTTCATATTTAGCTTGCCCATTGCAAGAATAATGCTGCCCATTTGCCTTAACTCTATTGGCGGAGAACCGCCCTGGCTTTTCTTTACAGGAACTTTGGCCTTTCTCCCAATCATAGCAAACAGATAAAACAAGCCAGAACACTTTATTAAATTTTTTCCCCCAACCTTTAATAGGTGTTTTTTTGAACGAAACCGAATTCATCTGGCTGAACGGGAAAATGGTGAAGTGGAGGGAAGCGCAAACGCATTTCCTCACACATTCATTGCATTACGGCACTGCAGTGTTTGAAGGCATTCGCTGCTATGACACGCCTAAAGGCCCTGCAATCTTCCGATTGAAAAACCACATTGAACGCCTCATGAATTCAGCGAAAATAATGCAGATGAAGCACGGTTTTACACAAAGCCAACTGGAAGGCGCCTGCAAGGAAGTCGTGAAAGCAAACAAATTGCGCGAATGCTATATCCGCCCGCTGATTTTTTACGGTTACGGAAAAATGGGCTTGGACACAAAAGGCGCGCCAGTGGAGGCAGGGGTTGCTGCCTGGCCTTGGGGAGCATACCTCGGCGAGGAAGGAATAAAGAACGGAATCAAGGCAAGAATTTCCTCTTACCGCCGCCATTATGTGAAACAGGAGTTAGCGCACTCAAAGACAACAGGGCATTACACTATTTCCACTCTTGCAAAAATGGAGGCGCTGAATTCCGGTTACGAGGAAGCGATAATGCTTGATTTGGAGGAAAAGGTTTGCGAGTGCACTGGCGAGAATTTGTTCATTGTGAAGGATGGAATGCTTTTGACTCCGCCGACAAAATTCGCATTGGTTGGAATCACAAGGGATTCAGTGATGAAAGTTGCAGGGGATTCTGGAATTGAAGTGAAAGAAGAATTTTTCGGCAAAGAAGAATTGTATTCAGCGGATGAGGCATTCATGACTGGAACAGCCGCGGAAGTCACGCCAATCCGCGAGGTGGATGGAAAAACAATCGGCAAAGGCAAGCCGGGGGAGATTACAAAAAAACTGCAGCAAAAGTTTTACTCAATCATTCACGGAAAAGAAGAAAAATACAAAGAATGGCTGGATTTTGTTTAGGTGTTGAAATGGCTGGTCCTCCAAAGAAAAAAGTTAGCAGTGCTTGGCCTTTTGGCGGACGAACCATTGAAAGCAAAGAATATTTTGCACCAGCCCCTTCAAAACTTGAATTGGCTGCGGAAAAAATTTGGGGTTTAGGAAAAGCGCACAGGGAGATGAAGCTTTCCGCAAGAAGCATAATCTCAAGCCCTGCGCTGACAGAAAAGCAAAAAATTAATTTTCTGAACGCCCTTGCGAACATTGCAAGAAAATCGCCAAAACTTTCAAAAAAACAGGAAACGCGATTGCAGAGGGCCCTTGACTGGTTTGAAGAGGAAGCCATTCATGAGGGAAGGGTTAAATTAAAGGGAATGCGCCGTTAGTTCTGAAACAAAGAAATGGGTTATGCTTTTTTTGCTTTGCCTGCGGCTCTTGCCGCAAGGAATCTTTTAACTGCTGCCGAAGTTTTTGAGGACTGGCGCCGCCTTTCCATTTCGGCTTGTTCATGAATTGCGTCTCTTCCACCCCCTGCTTTGCTTATTTCGCTTTCCATTTCCCTTCCAGTATTAGAGCCCATCACATCGCTGATTATCTCATTTATAAGTGTCCAGTGATTGTATTTGGAAGTTGCCTTTTTATATTTCTCAATTGATTCGGGGTCCTTTTTTGCGGACAATTTTTTCATTTCCCTCTCCCAAAAGTCGCGGGTTTGGTTAATTGCCGAGAGTTGCTCTGCGGAAATAGGGTTGGCTTGAATCGTATCAAGCACCCTGAAGGGACCAATTTTATACTTGGCACTGAGTGACCTTACCAGTTCCATAAACTGCATGTGTTTTGGGTCAGACGGCTCCCACTTGTAACTATTGCATATAATGTCGTAATCCTTGTTGAAACCCAAAGAAGCCAATTCTTTGGAGATTTTTGCAGAATGCGCATTTCTCACTTCTATTTTTGCCTTATACATGCGCCCAAGTCCCAAAGCAGTCAAGCCCCCTGCTAGTGTTCCAACAGTCCACTTAACAAACTTGCGCCTTGTAGTTTTGGGGTTGTTCCCACTTAAAAGCTGGCTTTCGTGTATTTGCGGCATTTAATCCACTAACAAAAACATTGATGGAAAACTATTTAAACTCTTGAGGGCAATAATTGATAGTAGTTTTTATGCAGAAACCGAAGGCGAAGAAAAGGGGAATTCTCTCAATGCTGTTCAGCGTAGAGGCCCTAAGCGTTGCATTGCTTTTGGTTGTACTGCTTCGATAGCCGCACCCAAAAAAATTTCGGCTTCTGGGGCGGCGAAAACAAAAAAACCAGAAGTCGTTAAAGCAAAAAAAAGAGAAAAAACGTGAAGAAGAGAAAGGTGAAAAATTGGCGAAAAAAGCGGGAAAATTCAGGAAAATAATGGTTTTTGACACTACGCTGAGGGACGGAGAACAGAGCCCGGGAGCAACGCTAACGCACGAAGAAAAGCTCAAAATCGCGGCGCAGCTGGAGAAATTAAAGGTAGATGTCATCGAAGCAGGTTTTCCAATTGCGTCGGAGGATGATTTCCGTGCAGTTAAAGAGATAAGCGAAACAGTGAAAGGCACAAGGGTAGCGGCGCTTGCAAGGGCTTTGCCGAAAGACATTGACGCTGCGTGGAATGCGGTCAAAGGCGCTGCAAAGCCACGCATTCACACTTTCATGTCAACCTCTTCAATTCATTTAAAGCACCAGTTCAAAAAAACCGAAAAAGAGGCATTGAAGATGTCGGTTGGCACAGTAAAGCATGCGCGAAAACTATGTGAAGACGTGGAGTTCAGTGCAATGGATGCGACCAGGACAAATTCAAAATTTTTGTTTGAAATTTTTGAAGCGGTAATTGATGCTGGTGCAAAAACAATTAACGTGCCTGACACTGTTGGCTATACCCAGCCCGCAGAATTCGGCAAACTGATTGCTGGGATAAGGGAAAACGTGCCGAACATCAGGGAAGCGGTTATTAGCGTGCACTGCCATAACGATTTGGGTTTGGCGGTTGCGAATTCCCTTGAGGCTGTGAGAAACGGCGCGGGACAGGTTGAATGCACAGTCAATGGATTGGGGGAAAGGGCAGGAAATGCTTCGCTTGAGGAAATCGCCATGGCGCTGCATACAAGGCGTGATTTTTTTGAAGCGAAAACAGGTATAAAGCTTGATGAAATTTTTCGTTCAAGCAAAATGGTTTCGGATTTCACAGGCATAATGGTTCAGCCGAACAAGGCGATTGTTGGAAAGAACGCCTTTGCGCACGAGGCAGGAATTCACCAGCAGGGAATAATTGCAAGCAGCAGCACTTATGAAATAATCAACCCTAAAACAGTCGGAGCGGAAACAAGGCTTGTGATTGGAAAGCATTCCGGAAAGCATGCAACGGAAAAAGCGTTAAAGGAGCTTGGCTTTGCTTTAACTGAAGCGGAAGTCAGCGAAGTCATCGGCAGAATCAAGGCGCTTGCGGACAAGCAGAAAAAAGTTTTGCCGGAAGACATTGAGGCAATTGCGTTCAATGTTTCGCGAAGGCTAGGCGAGGAAGAGCAGATAATAAAGCTTGATGAGCTTGTTGTCTTGACTGGAAACAAAATAAAGCCGACAGCGACAGTCAAGCTATTGGTTGACGGAAAGGATGTCGCTGGCTTTGGCAAGGGCGTGGGGCCGGTTGACGCTGCAAGCCAAGCGATTAAAAGCGTTGTGGGCAATGAAATTAAGTTAAAGGAATACAACATCAAGGCGATTACAGGGGGAACAGACGCTTTGGCGGATGTGATGATAAAGCTTGAGGACAAAAGCGGAAAAATCTTCAGCGCTGAATCCGTGAACGAGGACGTGATAATGGCTTCGGTTGAGGCGCTGCTTAAGGGCGCGAACAAGGTGCTGAATTACAGGAAAAACGCGAAGTGAAAAAAATGGCGAAAAAGGGAAGCAGGAAAAAAAAAGACCCCCAAGGGGCAGAAGCCGCTGCGGAGAAAGCTCTTGCTGCTGCAACAAAGTATGTAAATGAATGTATACAACAGGGCAAGTTCATTAACCCGAATGACGCGCGTTTAACTGCACTCAGGAACATTAAAGGCCAAAATCATATCCTGCAGCAGGCAGGCAGGCTAGTTACTACTGTGCATAGGTATAACCGCAAGATTCAACTGGTTCAAGCAAGGGGGCTCCTAAAAAAAAAGCCAATAAGAAAGCATAGGAGAAGATAAAGCGAGGGAAAAAATGAAGGGCGCAGAGGCAATCGTAAAGGCATTGGTTGCGGAGAAAGTTGAGCACGTGTTTGGCTTTCCCGGAGGGGCGGTTATTCCGCTTTACGATGAATTCCTGAATTACTCCAAGCAGTTAAGGCATGTTCTGGTTAGGCACGAGCAGTGCGCTGCGCATGCAGCCGAAGGATATGCAAGGGCTTCAGGCAAAGTAGGGGTTTGCGTTGCAACCTCTGGACCAGGGGCGACAAACCTTATCACGGGAATTGCTGATGCTTTTTCGGATTCAGTGCCGATAGTTGCTTTCGCAGGGCAGGTGCCCACAAACCTCATTGGAAATGACGCCTTCCAGGAAGCCGACATGATGGGGCTAACGATTCCGATTACAAAGCATAATTTCCAGCTGCGGAACCCGAATGCAATCTCCTCAACAATAAAAAAGGCTTTCTTCATTGCCTCAAGCGGAAGAAAAGGGCCTGTTTACATTGATTTGCCAAAAGACGTTCAGGTTGGAGGGGTTACCGCAGAGGAAAAAAACAGTGAGATGCAGGGATACAAGCCAAAAACAGAGGGGCATCCAGTGCAGGTAAAGCGTGCAGCGGAAATGATTTTGAAGGCGCAAAACCCTGTTATTCTTGCAGGCGGCGGAGTTCTGGCTTCAAACGCTTCGCGTGAACTGATGGATGTGGCGGAAGCGATTCTCGCGCCTGTTGCCACTACTTTCATGGGCAAAGGATGTTTTCCTGAAACGCATCCCCTTTCAATGGGTGTCTGTGGAATGCACGGCTTGAAGGCAGCAAATTATGCAGTGGTAAATGCGGATTTATTGGTTGCAATTGGATGCAGGTTTTCGGACAGGATAACTGGAAGCACTGCAAGCTATGCAAAGGGCGTGAAAGTGATTCACATTGACATTGACTCAGCTGAAATTGGGAAAAACGTGCACTGTGATTTGCCTATTCAGGGGGACGCAAAAGATGTGCTTGGGCAACTGGCAGTGGTTGTAAAGGCAAAGGCAGTTAAGAGCCGCCCTTGGGCTGAGAAAATGAAACAGCTGCGCAGGGAATGCGATTGTGCAATGGATTTGCCGGGCAATCCAATTGAGCCGCGCAAGGTTTTGCTTGAACTGCAAAAGGTTTTGAAGGCAGATGACATTGTTACCACTGGCGTGGGGCAGCAGCAGATGTTTGCAGCGCATTACCTGCGAAGGGAAAGGCCCGGCACTTTCATTTCAAGTGGTGGCTTGGGAACAATGGGTTTTGGGCTTCCTTCAGCGATTGGCGCGAAAGTCGCAAAGCCAGAGGTAGAGGTGTTTGATTTTGACGGGGACGGCTCGTTTCAGATGACAATGCAGGAGCTTGCAACATGCAGCCAAGAAAACATCAAGGTTAATGCAGTGATAATGAATAACGCATACCTTGGAATGGTGCGCCAGTGGCTTGAATTGTTCCACGGGAAAAGGTATTCTGCTGTGCACTTGAAGCGCGTTCCGGATTTTGCAAAGCTAGCGGAAGCATACGGGCTCACGGGAATAACAGTTACAAAGCCTTCGGAGCTAAGCGGGGCTTTTTTGCGCGCAAGGAAAAGCGATGAAACAGTTGTAATTGACGTTCACGTAAAAGAGGAATCCAATATTCTGCCGATGTTTGCTGCAGGGGCAAGCGTTTCGGAAATGTTCGGGGAATGCGTGCCAAAGGACTATTTCAGGAAGTGAAGTGAGAAAAAAATGCCGCCAAGAAAAGTTCCGAAACAATCAGTTAATAAGATTGTAACGGTTGTTCTTCCTGATTGGTCTCCTGGCATATTGGGCATTGAGGCCATAAGGCAGGGGTATTCGCGAATCGCATCCCCAAGACAAAAGCGGGGTTTTGTTAAGGCAGTAATGGAAGCCAAAGGTGACCCGCGCACAATGGTTGTAGGAATCTTTGATGGGGCGCCAAACGTTGAATCCTATAAAAAGCACGCGCCATATATGTATGAACTCTATTCTGCGATAAAAAAATTAGGCAGAAGGGGTGTGATTGTCAAGCAAGAAGATGTATATGACCCTTGGCATCCTTCCAAAGGATTGTCAAAAAAACTAGCAGGCATTGTCAGGAAAAGAAATATTTCTGTTTCCAAGGTGTCACAAATTGTATCCTTTGGCCACCATAAAGGAGACTGCGTTCCAACATATGCGACATATGTTAAAAGGGTGTTAAAAATTCCGAAAGCAAAAATTGTTGAAGACGCGCGAAGGAGTGTTGGCTCAAAAATAACATTAATTACTGAAATAATTTCAAAAGAAGCCCCGGGCATTTTCAAAAAAATAATGGCTGACCCTGAACTGAATGGCGGGAGGAATAACAATTTTTTAATTAATTTTTTGACTGAGACAAGCAGCCCGCTGCATTTGAGAAAGCTTCTGAGAAAACACCCCGTTGAGGGTGTTGATGAATTCATAAGGCTTATCAGCTATCGGCGGGGGTGGAGCAAAAATGATTGAGGAACGAAAGGACGGCGCGGTTTCGCTGCACAAGCACATTGTGGGCCTTCTGGTTGAAGACAGGGCAGGGGTTCTCACAAAGGTCGCAGGCTTGTTTGCGAGGCGGGGCTTTAACATTGACACAATTGTTGTCGGAAAAACGAACCGCGCGGGGGTTTCGCATATTGTAATAAGCCTTTTTGGGGATGACAGGACTTTGGAGCAGGTGGAAAAGCAGGCAAACAAATTAATCAACGTGATTAAGGTTATTGATTTGAATGAAAAGCATTCCGTTGTCAGGGAGCACTGCCTTTTGAAGGTTTCGGCTGTTGACGCGGAGAAAAGACAGGACATAGTGAATTACTGCGCGCTCCACAAGGCAAATGCCCTGAATGTGGACGATGATTCCGTTATCATTGAAATCGTGGGCAGCCCCCAAAAAATTGACAGTTTCCTGGAATTAATGCAGAAATTCGGCGTAAAAGAGGTCAGTCGCACGGGAATCAACGCAATGCAGAGGAACGGGGAGAAATAATCTATTGGTGATGCCTGTTTTTTCCGTGTTACACCACTGTAACGAAAATAGCTGTTTTTGTTACAAAAATGTAACGTTTTTAAATTCTTCGCTGCACGTTTTATTGCATGGAGCGGGAGCGCATTGTTTCAAGGGTGCTGGAAGCGAATTCAGAGGCTGCTAAAAGGCTTGAAGGGATTGAAAGGAAGAGGTTTGCCTTCAATGAACTGCTTAAAGTGGTGAAAGAAAGGGAATATTTTCTAGGCATAACCGGCTTGCGGGGAATAGGCAAAACAGTGCTTTTATTGCAGCTTTCAAAGGCTGCCAATGGCGTTTATTTTTCCGCTGATGACAGGGAGCTAAGGGGCGTTGACCTTTACGACGTAATTAAAGCGCTTTCAGAGGCAGGCCACAAAAAACTGTTTGTTGACGAAATCCATGCAAAAGCCAAGTGGGACGTGGATTTGAAAACAATTTTTGACGAAAGGCTGGTGAGCGTTACTTTCACGGGTTCTTCGGCAATACAGCTTAAAACGCTTAAAGCGGACCTGTCAAGGAGAGTGGTGCTTGAACATTTGAGGCCCGCTGGTTTTCGGGAATGGCTTGAAATCAAAAAAGGGATGCGGCTGCCAAAGCTTTCGCTAAAGCAATTGTTGAAAAATAAGGCGGAAATCGCGAGGAAGTACGGCCATGCAAACAGGCTTTTGCAGGAATATTATACGAACGGGGGGGTGCTCTATGACGCAAAAACTTATTTTTACAAAACAATAATTTCAACCATTGAAACAATTGCGGCAAAAGACCTTCCATCGGCCAAAGGAATTGACAAGGATACTGAGGAAAATTTTTTCAAATTGCTGCAGATAATTGCCTCTTCAAAGCCCTTGGAGCTAAGCTATTCAAAAATAGGCGAAACCATGGGAAAAAACAAGGTTTGGGTGATGAGGTTCTTGTACAACGTTGAAAAAACCGAGGCAATCAGAAAAGTTTATTCATGCGGCTCTGCAGCCAAAAGCCAAAGAAAAGAAGCGAAATATTATCTGCCAATGCCTTACAGGCACGCATTATGCACTTCTCTTGGAATGCAACCGGATACCGGCGCAGTAAGGGAAGAATTCTTTGTAAACCATTTGGACTGCTGTTATTTCAGGACAAGCGGCAAGCCCACGCCAGACTTCAAATTCGGGGGAATGACTTTCGAAATAGGCGGAAAAGGCAAGGGCAAAAAGCAAGGCGCGGATATAATAGTAACAGACACTCTTGACACAAGCGAAAACAAAATACCCCTATTCACGATAGGGCTGCTTTAAAGCCTGAAAATGTTGCCAGAAATTCGGCGTAAAAGAGATAAGCAGGACTGGAATCAATGCGATGCAGAGGAACGGCGCGGCGGCAAAAGGCGGATGAAATTCTCTTAAAGACACCCTCACGATACAAGATTATTGCATCCAGCTATTCTATATTTTTTCTTTTGATCATTTGTTAACCCGGAATAAAACAGTTCACAAGCCTCCGTGGCTTTTTTTATATTGTAGCTGTCTTTTGCAGTATCAACGACATTAAGATAGCATAAAAATTTCGTTTCCATCACATTAATCTTTTCACAAAAACCCGTAGCTTCGTCGATATTATTTAATTTTGTGCCAATTGCACTCACATAATTACAATTATCCTCGATGCTTTGATTCATGTCGCCGGGATATAACCAGTAACGCATTTTTTCTTTGAGTTCATGTGATTCATATATTCTTTCCATAACAGTTGTACAAAAAAGATGGTTATTGTAAATATTTTCAAGTATGATTTTACCTTCAAAATCATGAGGAAACTCGCGCCTATTAAACGGGGAGAATATATTCTCGTCAAAACGGACGGCTTCAACTCCGCAGGGAACCCAGCCAGAAGAAAAAGAATAAAACGCCCCATTCTTATGATAAATATCTGTTTTAAAATCAAGAATACCACAAGAATACGTCACGTCAAGAAGAGTAAGACCATTTTGTGAAAGTGCGTGAATTAAACCAGGATCAAAATATGTTTTTTGAGAGTAATTTACGAGATTACAATCTGTTAATATTCGGGTGTTTTTTTTAACTAATTCATTTAATGCTGTAACTGCTAACGGTTTTTGAGTGTTTTTGTGTTGTTTTGGCTGATAGATATGTTTAAACGCATATTGTAGCTACAAAGTAGCTACTATGAAAAAGACAATTTCTCTGCGCATGGAGGGTTTTGAGGTTATTGAGAAGGTT